>NZ_CP150193.1:517500-720000 GCF_037966225.1 Bacillus sp. FSL E2-8900 | reverse complement strand
TACAATTAAATTACCTAAAGATGTAACCAAGCCCGTAGTTAGTCAATTAAACACTTCTATGATTCCACTCGCTCAAATTACTATCCAGAAACAAAACGGTTTTTCAAAAGCAGATGAAAAACAAATTGAAAAAGAAATCGTACCACAACTCGAAAACATTGATGGTGTTGCCAACGTTATGTTTTTCGGAAAATCCACCTCTGAATTATCTATCGTACTTGATCCGAACCAATTAAAAAACAAAAACGTAACATCACAGCAGGTACTAACTGTTTTACAAGGAAAAGAAACTTCTACTCCAGCTGGGGCAATTACTGTTAATCAGGAAGAATACAACCTCCGCGTCATTGGGGACATAAAAAATGTAAATGACATTAAAAACATCACTGTGGCACCCCAAGTGAAATTGCAAGACATTGCTCAAATTGAAATCAAACAACACTACGATACAATCTCACATATAAACGGAGAAGAAGGCACAGGATTAATCATCATGAAAGAACCGAGTAAAAATGCAGTTGCCATTGGAAAAGAGATTGATAAAAAAGTTAAAGAGATAGATAAGGAATATAAAGATCAATTTTCCATTAAACTTTTGGCTTCAACCCATGAACAAGTTGAAAATGCTGTTACTAGCATGGGAAAAGAAGTAATACTTGGAGCAATCGCTGCAACTCTAATTATCTTAATCTTTTTACGTAACTTCCGAACAACACTCATCGCTGTTGTCAGTATTCCATTATCCATTTTATTAACACTCTTTTTACTACATCAATCTAACATTACGCTTAACATTTCAACCCTCGGTGGTTTAGCTGTTGCGGTTGGACGTCTCGTCGATGATAGTATCGTTGTCATCGAGAATATTTTCCGCCGTTTACAAAAAGATTCTTTCTCTAAAGATATCATTCTCGATGCAACGAAAGAAGTCGCAGTCGCAATTACTTCTTCTACTTTAACAACGGTCGCTGTTTTTTTACCTATCGGCCTCGTATCAGGAGCAATCGGAAAATTAATGTTACCTATGGTATTAGCAGTTGTATATTCTATATTATCATCCTTAATCGTTGCACTAACAGTTGTTCCACTTATGGCTTTTTTACTACTCAAAAAAACAAAGCATCGAAAGCCAAGTTCTTCATCACGATATGTCGCTACATTAAAGTGGGCTCTTTCTCATAAATTCATTATTCTACTTACTGCATTTTTATTATTTGTAGGATCAATTGCAGCTTATATATTACTACCGAAAGCAAACATAAAATCTGAAGACGACACAATGTTATCTATTAACATGACATTTCCAGCCGATTATAATGCTGAATCTCAAAAACAAAAAGCATTTGATTTTGAAAAGAAATTACTTTCTAATTCAGATATAACAGACGTTATTTTACGAATGGGATCTAGCGCAGAAGATGCACAATGGGGGCAAACAACTAAAAATAACCTCGCTAGTATATTCGTAGTCTTTAAAAAAGGTTCTGATATTGATCAATATATTAAAGAGTTAAAAAAGGAACATAAAACTTTTGAGCCTGCTGAACTTGATTATATAAAAACAAGTTATTCAAGCTCTGGCGGCGGCAATAACTTACAATTTAACGTAACAGCTACTAACGAAGCGGATTTAAAAGAGGCGGCTACTATCGTTGAAACAAAACTAAAAAGCATGGATGATCTTTCTAAAGTAAAAACAAATTTAGAAGATTCTAAGAAAGAATGGCAAATTCATATTGATCAAACAAAGGCTGAACAACTAGGTTTAACACCAGAAATATCTGCGCAACAAGTGGCATTCCTTATGAAGAAATCACCTATTGGCGAAATTACAATTAATAATGAAAAAGCTACTATTATGATAGAACACAAAAAAGAAAACATTAATAAACAAGAAGATATTTTAAATACAAACATACTATCACCTATTAATGGACCAATACCTTTAAAAGACATCGCAACTATTTCAGAAAAACAAACACAAACAGAAATTTTCCATAAAGACGGAAAAGAAACAATCCAAATTACAGCCGAAGCTTCAAATGAAGATTTGAGTAAAGTAAACACAGCAGTAAATAAAGCGATGACTGACTTAGATTTACCTGGTGGTGCAAAAGTAAATATCGCAGGAGCTACTGAATCTATGCAAGAGAATTTTACAGATTTATTCAAAATTATGGGGATTGCAATCGGGATTGTATATTTAATTATGGTTATCACCTTCGGGCAAGCACGTGCTCCTTTTGCAATCCTATTCTCCTTACCATTAGCTGCTGTCGGTGGTATTTTAGGATTAATCATTTCACGAACACCTGTTGATGTAAATTCCTTGATCGGCGCATTAATGTTAATTGGGATTGTTGTTACAAACGCTATTGTATTAATAGAAAGAGTCCAACAAAATCGTGAACATGGAATGGAAACTAGAGAAGCCTTACTTGAAGCAGGTTCTACTAGACTACGCCCAATTATTATGACAGCTATTACAACAATCGTTGCTATGCTCCCACTCCTATTTGGCCAATCCCAAGCAGGAAGTATGGTATCAAAAAGTTTAGCCGTCGTTGTCATCGGCGGTTTGGCAGTCTCAACTGCTCTTACATTAGTAGTCGTTCCAGTTATGTATGAACTATTAGATAAAATCGGGAGAAAAAGACGCTCCCGTAGGAAAATAAGCACTTCTACAGAAACACCTGATATTTAAAAACAAAAGGCGTTATCTTCACAAATGAAGATAACGCCTTCTCTCTATTTAGTCATATAATCCATCATTTTTTCCACATATTGCTCTATAGGTTTACTAGAATCCACAATCTAAATTACATCTGTTCTTCTTTATAATTAATCACAAATTCAACAATCATTACATCCATTCCTTCTATATTAAAATACAAAAGAACCCCCTACTTATAAATAGAGAGTTCTTCTTTATAATTTATGCCGCTTTTACCTTTTTCGTTGTTTTACTTTTTCTTTTCGTTCCTGTAAAGCGCTTGTGTAATATAGATGCTATCAAGCGTGAAATAACATTGAATAGTAATACCATAATAATTAATACAGCTGCAGATTTTGTCGCAATCAACTTCGCATCTGGAATAACTCCTTCAGAATTTAATTTCCAAATGTGAACCGCTAATGTTTCAGCTGGTCTAAACGGATTTAAAGGATGCGCAGGACTTGAGAAATCCGCTGCTGAATTTAAAATCGGGGATGTTAAACCCGCTGTGTAAATTAATGCTGCCGCTTCCCCAAATATACGACCCGCCGCTAAAATAATCCCTGTAATAATTTGTGGTAATGACGATGGGATAATAATACGAGCGATTGTTTGCCACTTCGTTGCACCTAATCCAAGACTTGCCTCTTTTACATTCTGAGGAACTTCTGAAATCGCATTTTCACAAACACGCGTTAAACCTGGTAAATTTAAAATAGTTAAAGCAAGAGCACCACCCATTACTGTGTATCCCCAACCTGTCATTGTAACGAACACTAACAAACCAAACAAACCAACAACAATAGAAGGTAAAGACGCCATCGTCTCTATACATAGACGAACAAAATTTAAAAAACGTCCTTGTTTTGCGTACTCTGCTAAATATATTCCAGCACCTAATCCAAGAGGAATAGATATAATAAGCGTTATAACAAGCATGTAGAATGAATTGAATAACTGCGGACCAATCCCACCACCAGCTCTTGTATTGCTTGGTTCTCCAAACAAGAAATTAGGATCCCAAAATCCCCATCCCTTTTGTAAAATCTCAAATACTAAGAACACTAGCAAAGCTACAACTAAAGCCGCAACCGCATAAAAGATACCTGTCCAAACTTTATTTACCGTTCTTGCATTCATTATTATCGCTCACCTCTTTGCCCAATCGCTCGAATTACTAAAATAAACAGGAATGAAATAACAAGTAAAATCATCGCTAAAGTCCATAGCGCATTGTTCCAAGCAGTTCCGTTCAATGTATTCGTCATGTCCATTGTTAAAATACCAGTTAACGTCGCTGTCGGACTATATATTCCTTCTGGTAATTTAATCGTATTCCCGATTACCATTTGAACCGCTAACGCTTCACCGAAAGCACGCGCTAAGCCTAAAACAACACCTGTTAAAATCCCTTTTTTCGCAGCAGGAACAATCACTCGGCTAATCGCTTGCCATTTCGTTGATCCTAGACCATAAGAAGCTTCTAAATAATCAAATGGAACAGAACGTATTGCATCAGAAGCGATACTAGCAATAGTAGGTAAAATCATAATACTTAATACAACAATACCTGCAATTAAACTAAAGCCTACTCCCCCAAACGAATCACGTAATAGCGGTACTAAAATCGTAACCCCTAATAATCCGTATACAACCGAAGGAATACCAACTAACAATTCTAGAACAGGCTTCAATACTTTATTTCCAAACTTTGGCGAAATTAAATTCATGAATATAGCAAGAGCTATAGCAATTGGTGCACTAATAATAACCGCACCTAACGAAACCACCGTTGAACCTACAATGAAAATTAAAGCCCCGAAGGATCCTTGATCAGCATTTGGATTCCATTTTGTCGATGTTAACATCTCAGTAAATGAGATACCACTTTGTGTAAAAGATTGAATACCTTTCCCACAAATAAACGCAATAATAGCTAATGTAATTAAAACTATAAAAATACCACAAAACGTAACAAGTGATCTTCCTATATATTCACTTTTCACGTAATTAATTTGTTTTTTCCCCTTCATCACAGGACAGACCCCACTTCACAGATTGAAATGAACAGGACTGGCCTTGCAGCCAGCCCCATAAAATTTTATTACTTATTTAATTTAGACATTGGAATGTAGCCCATATCTTCTACTTGCTTTTCAAAATCTTTACCTTTTACATAATCGATGTAAGCTTTCGTCGCTTCCTTCGCTTCACCTTTTGTTACCATATATTCGTAAGACCAGAATGGATATTTACCAGACGCGATGTTTTCAACTTTCGGTTCAGCACCATCAATTTTCACTGTTTGTAGTGCGCCTTTTTTCTCGCCCACCATGTAAGACATTGCTAAATAGCTCACCGAACCAGGAGTAGAGTTAATCGCTTGCTCTACTGCACCGTTAGAATCTTGTGTTGTACCAGTTCCATCATTAATTTTCGCGTCTTTCATAATCGTTTTTTCAAATGTAGCACGTGTACCAGATGAAGCTGGACGATTAATCACATTGATTTTTTCATCTTTTCCGCCAACTTCTTTCCAATTTGTTACTTTTCCAGTGAAGATATCTTGTACTTGTTGCATTGTTAAGTTATCAACTTTTACATCTTTATTTACGACAAGAGCGAATGCAATACCCGCTACCTTGTTATCTACTAATTCTTTCGCCTTTTCAGCATCTTTTATTTTATCTCCGGATGGAACATCTGAATTACCAATTTGTACTGCACCAGATGCTACTTGGTTAATCCCAGTTCCACTACCGCCACCTTGAACTTGAATAGAAACTTTTGAATTTTTCTCCATGAATTTCTTTCCAGCTTCCTCCGCAAGAGGTAGAAGAGCTGTAGAACCAGCCGCTGCAATCGTACCTGATAATTCTTGTTTTGTATTATCGCTTCCTTTAGCAGTGTCTTTACTAGTTGTATCTTCTGCTTTCCCACAACCAACTAATGCTCCTGCTACCACTAAAGCTGCTAAAGAAAATTTAATACCTTTTTTCATAACCATGTCTTGTACCCCCATTTGGATTATCACTTTTCGAATTCATTTTCTTTCGAACACAAATTCATTGTAGGACAACAATATTATGTGAGTGTTAAGCAATTTTTAATTTTAAGTAAATGACGATAATAATCTTTAAAAGCTAGAAATCCCAACATTTATAGTTAAATAACCCAACAAAAACCACACTAACTACGCTGCAATGTAAATATATTCTTAACAATGTAAATTCAATGTAAATGTTTTTCTCTCTTTTTCCCTTTTCGTTAAAGTTACATTTACAATTCCGCTGTATTTTGTAATTTTTACACACCTAATTTATGCACATTAAAAATAATTTCAGTAATATTTTTTAGTACAACTAAATAAATTGGAACAATTCTAAAAATAAATGAATATTTTTAAAGTACTAATTGACAACATAATCCAATGTAGTCTACTATATTACTAACAAAAAGTTTACCTTAGGAAACTTTTTAAACTCAAACTAAAAATATAGAGATGAGGTAACTTTTATGGTATCGGCTAATATAAAACCACTTTCCGAATTTAAAATAGGAGAGTTTGTACAAATTGAGAAGATACAATTAGAAGGAACTATGAAACGACGCTTATTAGATTTGGGATTTATCCCGGGGGCGACGATTAAAGTATTGCAACGCAGTCCACTTGGAGATCCGGTCGCTTATCAAGTGAGCAACACAACTATTGCACTGCGCAAAGAAGAAAGCTCCCTTATTTTCGGGGTATTAATAGGAGATGATTTCAGATGAGCAAACATCGTATCGCTTTAGCTGGTAACCCGAATACAGGGAAAAGTACATTATTTAATACTTTAACAGGCTTAAAACAACATACTGGAAACTGGACGGGAAAAACTGTTTTAAAAGCTGAAGGAGAATATGAACATAACGGAAGTAATTATACATTAATAGATTTACCGGGAACTTACTCACTATACTCAAATTCCGCAGACGAAGAAGTAGCGAGGGATTATATTATATTTGAAAAACCAGAAGTAACTGTAGTTGTTATAGACGCAACTGCTATGGAAAGAAATTTAAATTTAGCACTCCAGGTGATGGAGATGACAAATAATGTAGTCATTTGCATTAACTTAATTGATGAAGCCCAGAAAAAAGGCATCCTTATTGATGAAAAGAAATTAGCAAAATCACTTGGTGTGCCTGTCGTTAAAATTTCAGCACGTAACCGAGTAGGTATTGGTCATTTGCTAAATGTTATTGCAAAAGTAGCAAATAAAAAACTAATTCCAGCACCAATTAAAATTACTTACAGCGAAAAAATCGAAAATATGATTCAGGAATTAGAACCACAAATTTATAAAGTGTTCGGTGATACGTATCCAGCACGTTGGATTGCGTTACGTATATTAGATGGAGATAAAAATTTCTTAACTACACTTCAAAAACACCATAATGAACCACTTGTAAGGGAGGTCGTAATTAATGGAATCTCACTCAGCCAGTAAAGCTCTTCCATTAGACTATATTATTCAACATGCACAAACACTTTCAAAAGAAGATATACGAGATGATATAGTCGGAGATATTTACCGAACATCTGCAAGCATATGTAAAGAATCCGTCCAATATACAAATACTGATAAATTATATCGTTCCGAAAAACTAGATAAAATTTTCACATCTCCAATCTGGGGATTCCCAATTATGCTCGGTATTTTATCTATTATTTTTTATCTTACAATTGCAGGCGCTAACGTACCATCTGATATGATTGCCGAATTCTTCGGATGGGCCGAAGGATATTTAACATCTTGGTTCCAAGCTGCGCATGCACCTGAATGGTTACATGGCATTTTAATACTTGGTTTGTTCCGTGGTATCGGTGCTGTTATTAGCGTTATGTTACCACCTATGGCAATCTTTTTCCCTATGTTCGCGCTATTAGAAAACTACGGATACTTACCACGTGTCGCGTTTAATATGGACCGCTTATTCAAACGATCCGGCGCACACGGGAAACAATCTTTAACAATGGCAATGGGATTTGGTTGTAATGCAGCAGCCATTATGTCAACACGTATCATTGAATCACCACGTGAACGTATGCTAGCAATTTTAACGAACAACTTCGTTCCTTGTAACGGTCGCTGGCCTATGTTAATTTTAATGGCTTCACTATTTATGGCTGCTGGTTATACAGGCAGTATGCAAACATTGGTTACTGCTGGCGTTGTAGTCGGAATGGTTGTAATTGGTGTTATTATGACATTAACTGTTTCTTGGGTACTATCAAAAACAGCCTTAAAAGGGGTTCCAACTCACTACACACTTGAGTTACCTCCGTACCGCAAGCCAAAAGTTTGGAATACAATTGTTCGCGCAACACTCGATAAATCAATCTATGTTTTAAAACGAGCTATAGTTGTTGCTGCCCCTGCGGCTGCATTAACTTGGTTACTTGCTAACATTTTTATTGGTGACACAAGCTTACTTATGTATTTTGTAAACTTCCTAGATCCATTTGCTAAAATGTTAGGACTTGACGGCTTTATTCTAGCTGCATTCATTCTTGGACTACCCGCTAATGAAATTGTAATCCCAATTTTATTAATGTCTTACTTATCAACTGGGGCCTTAACTGAAATAGATGATTTTAATCAAATTAAAAATCTATTCCTAGAAAATGGTTGGACTTGGTTAACAGCGTTAAACACAATGTTGTTCTCACTTCTTCATTTCCCGTGCGGAACAACACTAGTTAACATATACAAAGAAACAAAAAGTGCAAAATGGACATTCTTATCGTTTGCAATCCCTACCGTTATCGCCATTGTTGTTACATTCCTCTCTACACAATTGGTACATTGGTTAGGGCTTGTATAAAGCAAAGCATACATAGAAGGTATCCCCCTTCACATATGCTTTGCACGAAAGAAACCTGAAATTATTCAGGTTTCTTTTTTTGCACATCAGTATTCCACGGCTGTGCTCCATACGTTGTGAGTTTTTTATGAATAAAATATATAGTTCCTGGAAGAACTGCCATTAATATCGTGCAACTAATTCCTAATCCAGTAAACAACTTTCATCACCTTATTTCACTCTTTTCGGTAAAGCTGAACCTGAATGTTCAATTGTTGGATGAACATGAACAGTAATTTCAGCATTACTAAAGTAATTTTCGCCTTGATCCCAATTCTTACTTATTTTTGTCCATTCTTTATAATTATGTCGCTTATACACTTCCCCTAACTCTAATACATCTACCTTATATTTTTTTTGAACAAGCTTAATCGATTTTTGAATACGCTCCTCCATTTCTTCCGATATATCCTTCTCTAAACTCTTTTCATTCAAAACCTTTTTATGATCACTAAAGTGCAACTCAGCTATTGTACCTTCCAGAAATAAATGAATATTAAATTTCGGTTTTGTAGCATTCGTTGTGGATACTTTAATTTTTCGACGTAACTTATGAATTTCATATGTAATAAGTTGATTCTTTTTACGGATGGTAAAAAAACCTCCAATTTTTTTACCTATTATATAATTCATCCCTACTGTTTCTTCCCCACTCAAATTGCCTACACACTTATTATCCTTTCCACGAAACAATGCTGCACCGTTCATTTGTACTCCTTGTTTTGTTAGTTCCAGAATAGGTAATACAAAACTTCGGTTAGAGATCATCTTTTCCTGCACCTCACCAATTCTTGCAGCCTCAATCATTTGGGCATTTTTCGGAGGGTGTTCAGCTAACATATCAATATACTGCGCCGGTAAATTTTCAGGCTTGGCACTTTGTTTTAAAATAGCTTCGGCATTTTTATTAGAAACGAACAAACGAATATTTCTTCTCATCTCATGATCGCGAATATATACATCTAACGTATTTTGTAAAATGTATGGATGTGAAAGTAATTCTTCAGAGAAAATAATCACCTGTATATGAGGGAAAAATAATGTACGACTAATTTTTTTGGCGATTATTCTTATTTGTTCAAATACACTATCTGCTTTTGCACTAACATTAATATAATTTTCGCTATCCCCACCCCCTTGTCCACCCTGTTGAGACAATTTACTGGGGAGTACCATCTGATAGGTCCCTTTCATAATTGGATTCGCTTTCTTCTCCTTCACAATATCGTAAGCCGCTCCTACTACAAATCCTCTTTCTTCTATCTCTTCTAACTCAGAACACCCACTCATAAATCCAGTTAAAGCCATAACCATTATAATTTTAAGAAGGTGTTTCATTTCCACCATTCCTTCTTTTTATTTTATATACAATCAAAACGAGCAAAGGAGCTAACAAAACAAACCCCATATCTATCCAAGCTAAATAAGTCCCATAACTTGATAAAGTATTCAAACTACTAGGTATCATATTCACCATAAAAATAATAGGGGCACTTACGAAAATAAAAATTTGTTTCTTCACTTTCGGAAACATAGCACAAAACAATAAAGATGCGACGTCATAATACATTGCTGTAGTGTTATAAATAGTAATAATCCAAGTCGTAAAAAAAATCGCATCAAACCTTTCTAAAAATCCTCCACCAATTTCAATTTCTTTCCCTAATTCAATTGTTGGATATGTCAATCCACGTGTTGTCATATAAGTAAAAACACTAATACAAGTTACATAAATTAAAATGTATGACAGCACGTTTACCATCACCGCTTTCGCGACTGCCATTGGCGCTTTTTTCACTGTCTTATCATTCAGCAAAACCGCATAAAATAACGCTACTTCAAATCCAATAAACGTAAAAATAGAATTTTTAACTCCAACAGCATATTGACTTACTTTCGTTTGAAAAGCTGGTAGTAAATTATTTATTTCCATTAAATTTATATTCAATAAAGAAAGAAGTACTATCGCAATTAAAACAATAGGTAAGAATAAAACATTTAACCTTAATAAGGCTGCTCTTGATCCTGCTATTCCATAAATAACAACTAATAAGAAGAAGAAAGACAATAGTTGTATTGGTGTATCACTAAATAAATACGTTTGAGAAATAACTGAAATCATTCGCGATTCATATGCTGTCAAAGCAGCAAACGTTAATACTAAAATACTACTAATTGTGTATGCAACAGGCTTCGTCAAATGCGCACTCGTATATTGAACAAAATTTTGTTTTGGAAATAAGATAGCCACTCTCGTCACAAACCAGCCTAAAACTGCGCAGATCAATCCACCCAAAAGCAAGATAATCCAACCGTCCGAAAATAAAGTTTGGTTAGCGATATCTCTTGGCATAGACAATGCCCCTATACCAATAATGGTCGATGATACCGCAAACCCAATTTCACGAGATCCAATCTCTTCATCGCCATACTCAAATGGTTTCACTTATTTTCGCTCCTTTGGACGTATTGTAGAATCTTTTGTTTGTAAGTACTCTGGTCTATCTTTCAACATCGATTTTGGCATGCGAATAAATTCTTCTTTCCAATCTTTATAAAATGCAGGAGCAATTGGAGTTGTATACGGTATACCAACACTTGTTAAATTTGTAATATGAATAGCAAGTGCGATCAGAGCTAGAATGATCCCATACAACCCAAAAGCCGTTGCAGCTAATACAAAGACGAAAAGTAAAATTCGGAACGTAATCGTAATACTATATACAGGAAGCGAAAACGTAGCAATCGCAGTAACTGCAATAATAATAACTAAAAACGGATTTACAATCCCTGCATTTACCGCAGCTTCTCCAATTACAAGACCTCCTACAATCCCTATCGTTTGTCCCATCGGTTTCGGCAATCGGATTCCAGCTTCTCGTATTAATTCCATAGTCAAGGCCATCATTAACGTTTCAATATATGCTGGAAATGGAACACCTTCCCTCGCACCTGCAATTGAATAAGCCAGTTTAGAAGGAATAAGTCCTTGATGATAAGATACAAGTGCTACATACATAGCTGGTAACAAAACCGCAATTATACCTGAACCCATACGTAAAAATCTTAATAACGTTCCAATCACCCAGCGCTCGTAATGATCTTCTACAGATTGAAAAATATCAACAAACACAAGTGGTGCAATAAGAGCAAACGGGGATCCGTCTACTAAAATGGCCGCCTTCCCTTTCGCTAATGAGGCTATAATATTATCAGGCCTCTCTGTATTCAAAAACTGTGGAAATGGGGATAAATTATTATCCTGAATTAATTGTTCAATCGTACCTGTTTCCAAAACGACATCTGTCACTATTGATTGAAGACGGCGATCTAACTCTTTTACAATGTGAGGATTAATAATATCCTCTATATATACTAGGGTTACTTCTTTCTGCGATCGCTTCCCCATAATATAAGATTGGAACCTCAACTTTGGATCGCGTAAACTGCGTCGGATTAACATTTTATTCACATTAATATCTTCATTTAATCCAACTCTCGGCCCGCGTATTAAATCTTCTGTCACTGGTGGTTCTAAACTTCGCTTCTCCCAGGCCCTACTATTAATAACGATAGCGGTTTGAATATTATCAATTAATATAACTGTATCTCCCGCTAATATCGCATTCATAATATCTGGAAACTTCGTCTTTACACCCACTTCTGCGATAGAAATAAAACGATCCAATAACGTTTGAACAACAGCTTCCTCATTTATAATTTCTTCGTATTGCAGTGTGCGAATGACATATTTATAAACATTATCCTTATCTGTCAATCCACATAAAAACACAACCGCACAACGTGTAAAACTCCCAGCAAGAGCAACTTCTCTAATTGTTAAATCATTAGGTGAACCTAACTCATCCCTAATTTCTTTCATAACTTCAAATAAGTTACCTTCAAGCTCTAACAATTTCCCCACCTAGCTTCCTTTTCAACAAGTTTTTAGTTAGATTCCGCTAATAGAAGGAAATATATACAAAAAAAGAGCTATCTCTTTTCAAAGATAGCTCTAATAAAGTAAAACTTTAATCAACCCTCACCAATCGGGCTTTTACGGACAGTTTAATCCCCACCTAACTTCTTTGCTTCCGCTGAATTTTGAGGTGGGGGTCTTACTGCCCGTTAATGCAGGATAAACGAATTACTTTTCTACTATTATAGTGTTTTTCTTTATAAATACACCTTTTGTAAATCCACTAACTACAAACATCACAATTATATTAATTAACAATGCGACTATACCTACATTCAAATCTTTTATATACTGCGGGAAACTCGGAAACATCGTGGCTATAGTTGAACCAGATAAGGTAATATATGCGACCACTAATAGCCCAACTCCCATTCCTGCAATCGCCCCTTGCTTCGTAATAATTTGACGTGGAAACAAGCTACATACAAGTGCAGGGAAAAGTTGCGTAACGATACTGTATCCCATTAATAGAAGTGCTCCTATTGTTTCTCCTCCCTTAAATGTAAATAAAACTGCCACGAGCGTTACTACAGGCACAAATAATTTTGCCATCTTAGCAACTTGTCTATCTGAAGCAGACGGGACTATCGTTCGGTAAATATTTTTTGCTAACAGTGTAGAAGCCGCCATAACAAGCATAGACCCTGGAACCAATGCCGTTAATACTCCCGCACTACCAATAATTCCAATAAACCAAGGATCAAAAGTTTGTAAAGCAAGACGGAATAACGAAAGATCTACATCCGCTCCCTTTAACCCAGGAACTTGCAATATAGCAGCAAATCCTGCAAAAAATACGAAAAGTAAAACTAAAGAATACAATGGCATAATTGCTGCATTTTTACGAAATACTTTTTCATTTTTTGCAGAAAAAGCAGAAGCAAATGTATGAGGCCACATATAAAAACCGAGGGCCGTTAATATAATAGTAGAAACAAACCAAGAAATACTCATTCCTTCTTCAGGTAAAGATAAAAATCCCGGTTTCGCTGCCTCTACAGCCTCAAACATCGGCTGAAATCCTCCATAATAATGATACGGCAAATATATACCTAAAAACATAACGATAAACAGTATCATAATATCCTTCAAAGCAGCCGTCCAAGCCGAACCATGTATACCTGAAACCATTACATATATAGTTATAACAATAGCACCGATCCATACTGCAACAACAGGTGACACCCTTCCGTAAGAAGCTTCTGAAACGATAATTCCCAGTCCTTTTAACTGTAAAACAAGATATGGGATGATGGAAACAACACCAACAATCGAAACAATAAGTCCAAGCGCTTTACTTCTATATTTCTTCGCAAAAAAATCCGACTGTGAAACAAGGTTATGCTCTTTCGCATACTTCCAAATGGGTGGCAATAAAAAATACGATAAAAGATAAGCTAAAGCACCATATCCCAAAATATAAAAGGTAGGTGCTCCTTTACTATACGCCCAGCCGCTTCCCCCTAAAAATGTAAACGTCGTATAAATTTCACCTGCCATAAGGAGAAAAACAAAAATAGTGCCAAATCCTCTTCCTCCAACTGACCATTGTTCTAAATTCATATCTTTTCCATGTTGTGCCCGAATCCCTAAAAATAGTGCGAGAAACAAAAATAAAATAATGATAAGTAATGCAGTCATTTTACATCCTCCTTATTAGCAGGATCAAACACGTACACAAGCCACATACAAAAAGATGTAATAAACACTGATAATAATACCCAAAATAATAAAAATGGCATCCCTAATACGTAAGGAGTAACTGAATTCGCAAATATTGGCCCAACTACTAAACAAAGAACTGGGATAAGCGCTAGAATGTGTATTTTCTTCATCTCATTCTCCTTTACTTATAAAGTTCATAATGGCTGATACAAAGACTTCCACTCCAATCGGTAATGCATCTTCGTCAATCGTAAAACGAGGGTGATGGTGAGGATATATAATACCTTTCTCTTTATTTCCCGCTCCGATAAAAAAGAATGTCCCCGGTGCCTTTTGTAAAAACGCTGAAAAATCTTCTCCAGCCATCGTCGGCTGTAAACGAACAACCCTATCCCTTCCATAAAGTTGTAATGCCGTTTGTTCAATAAGCTCTGTAGCTTCATAATCATTTACAACTGGTCGATATCCATATTCATATGAAAATGTATATTTCGCTCCGTAAGATTCCGTAATATGCTTCACAATCCGCTCAATCTTCTTCTCTGTTTCACCTCGTAATTCATGTCTTAAACTTCTTACTGTCCCTTCAATCTCGGCTTGCTCTGGTATTACATTATGAGTTGTCCCAGCATGAAATTGCGTAACAGATATTACGAGAGAATCTAATGGATTCGTGAGGCGAGATACAATTTGCTGAAGTTGCGAAACGACTTGTGTTCCGATTGCAATACTATCCACCGTTTCATGAGGGATTCCAGCATGTCCACCTTTTCCCTCTATCTTAATTTTAAAAACATCCGGTGCAGCCATTGCAGGACCATAAATAACACCTATTTTCCCAACCTCTAACGACGCCCAAAGGTGAGCACCAATAATATAATCCACACCTTCCATTACACCTGCAGCAACCATCTCCTCTGCACCACCAGGAAAATTCTCTTCAGCATGTTGGAATAGAAAACGAATCTCCCCTTGAATCTTCTCTCTTTCTTCTACCAACTTATGTACAACCCCAAGTAATATCGCTATATGTCCATCATGACCACATGCATGCATTACACCTTTATATGTAGAAATAAAATCAAACTCATTTTCTTCATGAATAGGAAGAGCATCCATATCGGCTCGAATCGCAACTGTTTTGCCCGGATGTTTACCTACTAACTTTGCCATCACACTATATTTAGTCGGCCGTGACACTTCTAAATATGGGAATTTCCGAAGTATATCGAACACAAACTGCGATGTTTTCTCTTCTTGAAAAGATAACTCTGGATACTTATGAAAATGCCTTCTCCACTCAACTAACTGATTTTTTGACAAAACAAGTTCCTTTGCAACATCCATTTCTCTTCTCCCCTTCTTCACCAAGTTAAATGTTATTATAACGTGAATTGTTAATTTTTAAAAGAATCTTCTGAATTTTCAGTGTTAATAAACCAAAAAGAAAAAGCCATCCCAAAGATGACTTTTTCATTATTATAAAATAGTAATTGCTTGTTTTCCCATTTGCTCCCAAGCTTTCTCAAATTCTGCTCGCGGAACAGCCAAACGTGGATTATTTTTAAGAGGATCATTTACATATACAAAGTTTTGATCATATCCAATTACTACTGCACTATGCTCATAATATGTAATTTTCACTTCGCCTGAACTCGTATTCCATGTTTCAAAACTACTTTCAGCTAGCGGCTTAAACGTCGTATTAATAATGACCCATACCGGAGAGCCAGAACTAATTACTTTATATATATCTTGCATGTCTCTACCTGTTAAATTAATTACTTTTTCAGGAACATATTTTTCTGCTAAATCAAAGATTGGTTTATTGTATACACCATACCCAGGCTCTGCCTTTGTATAAATATTTCCCACAAATCCCTCGTAAGGATTTCCACGCAAACCATTTTGTTCAAATGGAACACGATGAATTTCGCTAGCAAGTTGCATCTTATCTACTTGTACACCTTTATATTGCAGCAACATAGCTAAACTTGTCACTTCACACCCTCTAGGTAATTCTGGTAATTGTTTAATAAACGGAACATCTTCAATCATAGCTGCTTCTTTCATTTCAGATAGAAACTCTAAGCGTAGAACTTGCGCCTTTTGCATGATTTTATCTTTTCCTATAAAAAATGCAGCAGCAAGTATAATCCCAAAAACAAAAAGATATTTTAACTTTTTCATTATAAACAAAACTCCATTAATTATTATTTTACAGATACACCTCTTATCATTGTACCCTTCTTCTTACTAGTTTGCTAGAAAGATCATGTGAATTATCGATCATAGAATTAATTATAAAAATTCTAATTATTTTTAATAAAAAGAAAAATAAATATACATTTACAGAATATTTTGCTAAAATCAAAATTGTTAACATAGTGAAGATATCACCATGTTAACAAACATTCTTAGAGTATTTAGTCATAGTTCGTTTTTTTACATACTCCATTCATTTCATAGCAAATAAACCGAGTGTGTGTTGCATCCCCCACTAATGATTAAAAACTCAGAATAAAACGAAGTTCACACATTCAAGAAAATACGGGGTGAGGGGCATATGAATCAACAAATTGAACAAACAGATTTAAAACGAACAATGAAAAGTAGACACCTATTTATGATTGCACTCGGCGGTGTTATCGGAACCGGGTTATTTATGGGATCTGGTCAAATTGTCCATAATGCCGGACCTGGTGGTGCTATTCTTGCATTTTTAGTCGGTGGATTTGTTATGTATTTAACGATGTTATGTCTTGGTGAATTATCCGTCGCTATGCCAGAAGCAGGTTCATTCCAAAGTTATGCAAGCAAATTCATTTCACCTGGTTTTGGATTTGTTGTCGGTTGGATGTATTGGTTAAATTGGGCTGTTACAGTTGGCGTAGAGTTAACAACTGTAAGTATTTTAATGAAACGCTGGTTTCCAGACGTTTCTTCCTGGATTTGGTGCGTTACATTTGCAGCAGCACTCTTCCTCGTAAACGCTTTATCAGCAAAAGCATATGCAGAAGCAGAGTTTTGGTTCGCAAGTGTAAAAGTCGCAACAATTGTTATTTTCATCGTACTTGGCGGCGCTGTTATGTTCGGTCTACTAGACTTTAATGGAAAGCCAGCTCCAATGCTTCATAATTTCACTGAAAATGGCGGGCTATTTCCAAATGGTGCATTAGCTGTTCTTCTTACGATGATTACAGTAAATTACTCCTTCCAAGGAACAGAATTAATCGGAATCGCTTCAGGCGAAAGTGAAAATCCTGAAAAAACAATTCCAAAAGCAATTAAAAACACAATTTGGCGAACTCTCTTCTTCTTCGTCTTAGCGATATCAGTTGTTGTAGGTTTACTCCCATGGCAAGAGGCTAATCTAGTCGAAAGTCCCTTTGTACTTGTATTTGATGTAGCCGGTGTCCCATATGCAGCAGACATTATGAACTTTGTTATTATTACAGCTGTATTATCCGTTGCTAACTCTGGTCTCTACGCAAATTCTCGTATGCTGTGGGCGATGGCAAAACAAGGAATGGCAAGTCCAGCATTTACGAAATTAACTAAAAAAGGTGTACCGCTAAATGCATTAATTTTCAGCCTAATTTTCGCTAGCCTATCCTTACTAACAAGTGTATTTGCGGCAGATACTGTCTTTCTAGTTTTAACATCTATTGCAGCAATGGCTGCCGTTGTAGTTTGGATGTCAATCGCCGCTTCACAGTTTTTCTTCCGTAGAAATTTCGTGAAAAATGGTGGCGACATAAATGATTTAAAATATCGTACACCGCTCTATCCACTCGTTCCAATCGTAGCGTTCTCGCTCAATTTCATTACATTTGTTAGTTTGGCTTTCATTCCAGATCAAAGAATTGCTCTTTATTGCGGCATTCCATTTATGATTATTTGTTACATTTTATACCAAGTTAAATATAAAAAAATTGTCACACTTGAACAGCCACGAACTGTCACACAAGAAATAAACTAAATATACAAAATATTCAGCTATCTTTCTTATCATAAGATAGCTTTTTTCTATTTCTTGGATATCCTGGTATAACTTTATTTATCTTAAAATTTTCACAATCACGTTTTTCTCTGGAAAATAGTTTACAATGTAATCAAGTTACAAATGATATTCACCTTAAAAAGTGTGCATTTGTGTCTATTTTTTAACAATATATCAAAAACTATTGCCTTCTATAAATTAATAGGTTTATATTGTTTTATTGGCATAGTTTCAATCCAAGGAGAAAGGAGATTTTCAATCGTGCAACTAAAGAAAGCGTTTTGGAAGTTGGCTTCACTTCTTCCGTTATCATTACTTCTGTTCCTCGGTGGCTGTGATAAAAAACTCGCAGTATTAAATCCGCAAGGACCTGTTGCAAAAGCACAGTATGATTTAATTGTTTGGTCATTCTTGCTTATGTCATTAATTATCGCAATTGTATTCATTCTGTTTACAGTCATCTTGATTCGTTATCGTGAAAAACCAGAGAATATGGACTATGAGCCACCTGAACAACACGGTAACACATTACTAGAAATTATTTGGACGCTTGTTCCTGTTATTATCGTTATCGCATTATCGATTCCAACAGTAAAAGCAACTTATGCTTCGGAAGAGGTTCCGAAAGAGTCCAAACATATTAAACCAGTTGAAATTTATGTTACATCTGCAAACTGGAAATGGTTATTCAGTTACCCAGAGGAAAAAATTGAAACCGTTAACTATTTAAACATCCCAGCTGGTGTACCAATTCAATTCAAACTGACTTCTGTCGGCCCAATGAATGCTTTCTGGGTACCAGAACTTGGTGGTATGAAGTACACAATGGATGGCATGATTATGGATCTTTATTTACAAGCTGATAAGCCAGGTTCTTACCTAGGTCGTAGTGCGAACTTCTCTGGTGAAGGATTCACTCACATGGAGTTCGAAGTTGAAGCAAAAACTAAAGAGAAATATGACAAGTGGGTTAAAGAAGTACAAGAAACTGCTCCTAAACTAACAGAAGCTAAGTACAACGAAATTGTTAAACCTGGTGTAGTTGGTCGTATGACATTCTCTAGTCACCACTTAAGTTATGTAGATCCAAAATCACTTGAATATTGTGATTACAACTACTACAAAAACAAAAAATAATAGCTATTATTCCAACAGATTGGAGTGAACACAGTGAAGCTTGATGAATTCTTTGTCACAGGTGATCCGATTATTTACGGTGCAGACGCTTCTATCGTTCTTGTGACATTAGCAATCATTTTCGTACTAACAAAGTATAAAAAATGGAAATGGCTTTGGGACGAATGGTTAACAACTGTTGACCATAAAAAAATCGGAGCTATGTATATTATTTCTGCGGTTATCATGTTATTCCGTGGTGGTATGGATGGTTTAATGATCCGTGCACAGTTAACATTCCCAGAAACAACTTATTTAAACGCTGAACACTATAACGGAATCTTTACAACGCATGGTACAGTAATGATTCTTTTCATGGCAATGCCATTCGTTATGGGATTAATGAACCTTGTAGTACCATTACAAATTGGTGCTCGTGACGTTGCATATCCGTTCTTAAATGCTTTAAGTTTCTGGTTATTCTTTGTCGGAGCAATGTTATTCAACATCGCTTTCGTAATCGGTGGTTCTCCAGACGCTGGGTGGACTTCTTACTTCCCAATGGCAGGTACAGAGTTTACTTCAGGCGTAGGAAATAACTACTACGCAATTGCATTACAGATTTCAGGTCTCGGTACGCTAATGACCGGTATTAACTTCCTTGTTACTATCTTAAAAATGCGTACACCTGGTATGACTTTAATGAGAATGCCAATGTTTACTTGGTCAATCTTAATTACAACAATTATCATTATTTTCGCTTTCCCAGTATTAACAGTTGCTCTTGCATTAATGACATTTGACCGTCTATTCGATGCTCACTTCTTTACGATGGCGAGCGGCGGTATGCCGATGTTATGGGCCAACCTGTTCTGGGTATGGGGTCACCCTGAAGTATATATCGTTATTTTACCGGCATTCGGTATTTTCTCTGAAATCATTAGTACATTCTCACGTAAACGTCTATTCGGTTACAGTGCGATGGTATACTCAATGGTTGCAATTTCTTTACTAAGTTTCGTCGTATGGCTTCACCACTTCTTCACGATGGGTGCAGGTCCAGCGGTTAACTCATTCTTCTCGATTTCGACAATGGCGATTTCGATTCCAACCGGGGTTAAGATCTTTAACTGGTTGTTTACACTGTATAAAGGACGTATTCGTTTTACAGTTCCAATGCTTTGGTCATTGGCATTTATTCCAAACTTCGTAGTCGGTGGGGTTACAGGGGTTATGCTTGGAATGGCAGCAGCTGATTATCAATACCATAACAGCTACTTCCTAATCGCTCACTTCCACTACGTATTAATCGCAGGTACAGTATTCGCTATGCTTGCTGGATTCACATTCTGGTATCCAAAAATGACTGGTCATATGTTAAATGAACGCCTAGGTAAATGGACATTCTGGATCTTTATGAGCGGATTCAACATCTGTTTCTTCCCAATGTACTTCTTAGGTTTAGACGGTATGACTCGTCGTATGTACACTTACTCTGAAAGTCTTGGATGGGGATGGCTAAACCAAATCGCATCTGTTGGTGCGGTAATGATGGGTATCGGCTTCCTACTTCTTTGCTACAACGTAATTTGGAGTGCACGTCACGGTGAACGTGACACAACTGGAGATCCATGGGATGGTCGTACACTTGAATGGGCAACTCACTCTCCTGTACAACATTACAACTTTGCGAAGCTTCCTGAAATTAAAGAAGCTGATGCTTTCTGGTACATGAAAAAGCGCGGAGAAACAGTTACACCAGCAGCAGAAGATATTAAACCAATTCACATGCCAAGTAACTCTGGTGTGCCTATTATTGCGTCTGGATTCTTCGGTCTTGCAGGTTTCGCATTAGTATTTAGCTGGTTCTGGCTTGCAGCAATCG
Source organism: Bacillus sp. FSL E2-8900 (assembly GCF_037966225.1). Lineage (NCBI taxonomy): Bacteria > Bacillati > Bacillota > Bacilli > Caryophanales > Bacillaceae > Bacillus > Bacillus sp. FSL E2-8900. The sequence goes on along the minus strand of NZ_CP150193.1, from coordinate 698,726 downwards.
GTGGTATTGGTATTTTAGCTTGCTTAATCTATCGTTCATTCGATTATGATGAAGGCTACTATATCAGTGTTGATGAAATTAAAAAAACAGAACATATAGCATGAGAGGTGAAATGACATGGCGGCTTTAGATAAAAGCTTACCTTTGGAATATCAATCCGAACAAAGCAGATTGAATATCCTAGGATTCTGGATTTTTCTTGGGGCTGAAATTATGCTGTTCGCAACACTTTTCGCCTCTTATCTAGTCCTTGCTGGTCGTACGGCAGATGGCCCAACACCAGCGCAATTGTTTGAACTTAAAACGCTTTTAATTCAAACATTACTACTTTTAACAAGTAGTTTCACATGTGGTATCGTAATTCATGAAATGCGTAAGCATAACCAAAAAGCGATGCTTGGATGGTTCGTCCTTACATTACTTTTAGGTGCAGGTTTCCTATTCTTCGAGATCGAAGAGTTCATTATGTACATTGGTGAAGGCGCAACAATTCAAACAAGTGCTTTCTTATCTGGATTCTTCGTTCTTCTTGGAACGCACGGAGCTCACGTAACAGGCGGTATCATTTGGGCAACTTGTGTTATTATCCAAATTTTAAAACGAGGTTTAACACCAGTTACAGCTCGTAAAGTATTCATTATCAGCTTATACTGGCATTTCCTTGATCTTGTTTGGGTCTTTATTTACACACTAGTTTACTTGAACGGGATGGTGGCGTAAATGGCTCAAAACAACAATCAAGTAAACGGGCATGCCCATAGCGGATTCCCTTGGTCACACGTTTTCGGATTTATTTTATCGCTTGCATTAACGTTTCTAGCGTTATACGTGGCACTTTACACAACATTGCCACTTTCAACAGTCTTAACAACTATTATCATAATGGCTGTTGCGCAAGCATTGTTACAATTAATTATGTTCATGCATTTAAAAGAAGGAGAAGGAAGAGTTCAAATTCTTACAATGATATACAGTTTCTTCGTTGCAACTGCAACGGTTGGTTTAACTGTATGGATCTTCTTCTCAATGTAATGTACATGAAAAAGACTGCTGAGATTCCTCAGCAGTCTTTTTTTATCCCCTCTATTACATCCACATTACGGAATTAACAGCATAATCATGAAAAATATACTTATTATGACAAATGTTAAGAAAAGTCTTTCTTTATGAAATCGAATCCATATGCGTTGCTTTTCTACCTATTATATGGCTAAATAGGTACTATATTTATTTGAAGGGAGAGAACGCAATGGAACATCATACTTCTGTTCTATCACTTATGGTTGTCGTTGCAATCGCGTTTTTCGTTCCCCTTTTGTTACAACGCTTTAAATTAAAAGCACTTCCTGTGGTCGTTGCAGAAATTATTGCAGGAATCTTTGTAGGTAAAAGTGGGTTTAATATTATTGAGCCAGATATATGGCTTCAAGTTTTATCAACATTAGGATTTATCTTCCTCATGTTCTTAAGCGGTTTAGAAATTGATTTTTCTATCTTTAAACAAAAAGGGAAAAAAAATACGACAAACGAACCAAATACATTTCAGGCAGCAAGCATTATCTTCTTATTTATTTTCATCTTATCTTATGCCCTATCATTACTATTCGTATGGCTAGGATTCGTAGATAATGCAATGTTCATGACTTTAATTATTTCAACTATTTCTTTAGGTGTTGTTGTACCAACATTAAAAGAGAATAACTTAGGAAAAACAGCAATTGGGCAAATCATTTTATTAGTCGCTGTTATTGCGGATTTAGTTACAATGATTTTACTCGCTGTATTCGTCGGATTAAATTCCGAAAGCGGCCAAAGCATGTGGCTTCTTCTTCTTCTATTCGGCGCTGGTATTGTTATTTACTTCGTTGCAAAACGTTTTAAAAACATTCCATACTTAGATAGTTTAAAAGCTGGTAGTGTACAAATTGATACACGAGCTGTTTTTGCACTCATTTTAATCTTAGTTGGGTTATCGGAATCTGTTGGAGCAGAAAATATTTTAGGCGCCTTCTTAGCAGGTGTACTTGTATCTTTATTATCACCAAATGAAGATATGGTGGAAAAACTTGATTCTATCGGCTATGGTTTCTTCATCCCTATTTTCTTCGTAATGGTTGGTGTAAATCTAGAGGTGTGGTCTATTTTCAAAGAACCTTCTAGCATGCTAATGATCCCAATCTTAATTGTAGGACTCTTTATTTCAAAACTCTTACCATCACTCGTCTTAAGAAAATGGTATCCACGTAATATCGTACTTGGAAGTGCAATTTTATTAACATCGACACTTTCTTTAGTTATTGCGGCTGCACAAATTGGTGAAAAACTGGAGATCATCAGTCCAAGTTTATCTGCCTCTCTTATTTTAAGCGCAGTTATTACTTGTATTTTTGCACCTATATTGTTTAAAAAAATGTTCCCAAAAGTAGAAACACCAAAACCAAAAGTAGCTATTATTGGCGCGAGCAGAATTACCCTTCCGTTATCACTAGATTTAAAACGAGAAGATTATGACGTAACGCTATATATGATGCGTCAAAACAAAATAAATGATGAAGAAGCGAAATCGCACGACTTCCCTATCGTGAAATTGGATGACATCACAATCGCATCATTAACTGAACAAACAGCATTTGATGCAGATCGCGTCGTTGTTGCAACAAGTGATGATGAACAAAACTTATTATTGGCAGAACATGCAAAAGAGCTAGGTGTTGAACATGTTATTGCAAGTGTAGAAGATCCACTTCTACAAGAAAAAGCAACGCAAGAACATATCGCTGTATTCTCAACAATTAACTCTACACGTATTTTATTACGTGCGCTTATTGATAAACCTAGTCTCGTCCGCTTAATTACAACAGCAAACGAAACAGTCCGTGAAGTTGAACTACGGAGCAATAAATATAACGGCGTTGCACTTCGTCGCCTTCCGTTTTTAGGTGATGTACTAGTCATTCAAATTTATCGTGGAAATAAAGCATTAATCCCACATGGGGATACAAGACTACAACACGGTGATACATTACTTGTAACAGGCTCAAAAGAACATATCGATACACTAAAAAACATATTAGAATAAAAAAATGCCCCTCACATAATTGAGGGGCATTTTTTCCATTTCATATGGTAAAATGTTACTATCACATATTATGGGGATGGATTACATTATGTCTATTATAACTTTAGCTCTCTTATTATTAGCCGAAATACTCGTTGCCATTATTCTCATCGGTGTTAGTATTGAGATTTGTAGTTACGGATGGAAAAAATCGAATGGAATAAAATATTCTTGCCTCCTACTTTCACTCCTTCTCGGAACTGCTAGCATACTCGGACTTCTCGCCGCACCTGCCTATTTCTTTATACAATTAACAGAAAAAGCGTTATAAGAAAGGATGTTAATATGATTACCGTGAAAAATATTGAGGGATCTGAAACTTACGTATTACGTCAAAAAATTTTACGCCCCAATCAAACATTAGCAGATTGTAAATATCCTTCCGATTATGAAACAGACACCTTCCACTTAGGCGCATTTATAAACGATGAACTAATTAGTATCGCTTCCTTCTCAAAAGAAATATATCCTGACCTACCAGCCGGGATTCATTATCGTCTACGAGGAATGGCCACATTACCTGAGTTTCGAAACAACCACGCTGGAAGCTCCTTAATTCAGAATGCAGAACAAATCTTACAAGAGCGTCAAGCAAATATGTTATGGTGTAATGGCCGAATTACTGTAACTGACTATTACAAACGATTAGGCTTTCAGGAGCATGGTGAAATTTTTGAAATTGAACCAATTGGCCTTCATAAAGTTTTGTATAAAAAGATATAAGAAAAGCTTTCCTCAATACAGGAAAGCCTTTCTTATATTTCAATCTTCTCTTTTTATTTTTTTCATATATATGTATATAAACAAACTTGGAACTAAAAAACAAGCAAACATAATAAGTCCTGTCATACTAATTTCCTTTATCGAAATATCTGGTGTTACAACGATACAAATAGCTAAAATCCCAATAATAATACCCACCGGAATGAATAATAGCTTCATAAAATAACGACGCGACACTCCGCCCGTATGCTCATACACTTCCACTGAATTTTTCAGATTTAAAAAGTTAATAATTATTATCCCGCCCATAAATACCATTAATAAATCCGAAACACTTTCATATCCTGCCCCTTGCAAGACATAGCGGTAAAAGACGATAGCTAGTATGACGATATTTTGTAAGATGAAAGCTAATCTAATATGTTTTAACCCTTCAATCATTAAACGTTCATCTTTCACGATTTTCATCCTACCACTCCTTTTCCTCCCAAAACAAATCATTCAACGTTTTATCTACTGCATAACAAATTTTTAAACATAAATCTAAAGATGGATTGTATTTCCCCTTCTCAATTAAACTAATCGTTTGCCTTGTAACGCCTACTTTTTCTGCTAATTGTTGCTGTGTTAAATCTAACTGAACACGCGCGACTTTTATTTTACTTACAGCCATTCATGTTCCTGCTACTAAAAATATAGACAAATGTATATTCTTAGAGTATTCCTGCTTCTACGTGCCCTGCCTCGCTAATCACTTGCTACTACAGTTTGCTGTGACACTTCACAGGCGTAAATTCCGATGTAGCCCACCGTACATATATACAATCTATTTACGTTAGTATTGTATATTTTTTTGCTTGTAAAAGGTTGATTGACGCATTTAAATCTCTATCTATTACATTGCCACATTCACATGTATATACTCGGTCAGACAGCTTTAAATCCGACTTTTTTTGACCGCAACATGAACACATTTTAGAAGATGGATAGAATCTGTCCACTTGCCGTAGTTCAATTCCATATTCCCTACATTTCGTTAATAACCATGTTTTAAAAGCATAAAAACATTGTTGCGCTACAGCTTTAGATAGATGTTTGTTCTTCATCATACCTTTCACATTCAAATCTTCTACTACAATAAACGTTGGCTTGGTTTTCACCACATCATTTACAATAGACTTTACATACGCTAATCGAATATTTGCTAGCCTAGCATGTAGTTTTTGCACCCTAAGAATATTTTTGTTTATATTCGCTCTTTTATTAGTAACAGGTTGTTCACCTCTCTTTCTTATATTTTCAAATTTGCGTGATAAAGAGCGTTGTTCACGTTTTAACCGTTTTTCTATCTTTTTTACTTGTACTGTTTTATTTATATTTTTGTGAGTTTTTCCATCGCTACGTACAGCGAAGTCTTTAATTCCCAAATCAATTCCTAGACCTACTGTATTGAGAGTTGCATTTGGTTTTACCTCTTTCACTTCACAGAGTATAGACACATAGTATCTTCCTGCTCTTTGATATACTGTACCACTTTTTACAGTTGTATTTTTTGAAATATATCCATACTCTTTTAACCTTATCCAACCAATTGTAGGGACTTTTACTCTATGTCTTTCTACTGTCCAATCTGTTTTGTTGTTTTTCGGAAAGTAGCACTTCACATCTTGCTTCTTCTTTTTTTTATATCGTGGAAACTTAGATAAACCTTTAAAAAACCGCTTAAAAGCTTTATCTCCATTCATAATCGCTTGTTTTACCGCTTTGCTCGACACTTCTTTAATCCACTGGTCACACTCTTTTGTATGAATGTTGTTTAACCATTTGGAAAAGTCATAACCACTAAGAAATTTCCCCTCCGACTCATATACCTCTTTATTTTTAGAGATATACAGGTTATATACATATCGACACACCCCAATAGTTTGACGGATTTTACTAATTTGTTCAGTTGTCGGTTTGATTTCTATTAAATATGCTCTTTTCATAAGTCTTCATCCTCCGACATTTTCTTTTCGTATTTTCTCAACCCATATATTCTACAGCTAAATACATGAATGATAGATATTAAATCCTGAACAAGTTCTTCTTGAATACCCATATATTTCTTATACTGTTCTTCTGTATAATATCTTCTTCCTTTTGGGTTTCGGTAAGCAGGTAAAACACCTTGATTGTCCCACCTTTGCAATGTCTTAACAGAGACATTAAGCATTTCTGAAAATTCTTTCGGTTTATATTGTTTCATAATTACTTTTCACTATATATGCCTACTTTTGTCTATGTTTTTGTTTACTGTTTCTTTCTCCTCCACCCTTATTATAATATATATTCCAATAAGTAATTTATATTTTACATTACTAATTTAAGTTTCACTTTATTATACACAAAAAAGGAGCCCCTCATAAGAAGCCCCCTCTCCTATATTATAAGAATAAATGACATCCAAATAAAATTGTAAATAAGTATAGTAATGGATGTACTTCCATCCCTTTACCCTTCACAATTTTCAAGACTGGATATACTAAAAATCCAATTGCGATTCCATTTGCAATACTAGATGTTAACGGAATACCTATAAAAATTAAAAATGCTGGTAACGCATCTTCAAATTCATTCCAATTAATATCTCGAATGCTTTGTGCCATTAAACTACCTACTATAATTAATGAAGGAGCTGTAATAGCGGCTACACTTGATAAAGAATCAATAACAGGACTAAAAAATGCCGTTATAATTGTTAGACCAACAACTACAATCCCTGTTAACCCAGTTTTACCACCTGCAGCAATACCTGCTGACGATTCAATCGTCGCTGCTGTTGGGCTGGTTCCAAAGATAGAACCTGTAGTCCCGCCAATTGCATCTGCAATAAACGCTTTACCAAAACGCTTCTCTGTATTGTCTGTAATTAAACCTGCTTGTTTAATTAAACCAAGTAATGCACCTGTTGTATCGAATAAAAGTACAAGTAAAAATGAAAATACAACGCCGTATAATCCGTATTCAATTACATCTGAAAAGGCATTGATTGGGTTTGAAACGATGATACCCTCTGGTAAATGAGGCATCGCCACAATTTTATCAGCAAACTTCAATTGCCCTGTAAAGAAGGCAATAATTCCTGTCACAATCATACTAATAAATAATGCACCGCTCACACGCAATGTCATTAATACCGCCGCTAATATTAAACCAATTAAAGTTAAAATAACAGCTGGAGAATGAAAATCACCAATCGTAACTAAATTAGACGGATGATCCACGATAATTCCAGAAAGGCGCAATCCAATAAAAGCAATAAATAGTCCAATTCCACCTGCAATTGCATGCTTTAAACTATCAGGAATTGCTAAAATTAACTTTTGCCTAAACGAAGTAAAAGATAATAAAAGAAAAATAATCCCCGTTACAAATACAGCTGAAAAGGCAACTACATATGTAATCCCTTCTGCCTTCTGTACAACAGAATAAGCAAAATATGCATTCATTCCCATAGCTGGAGCAATAACAATCGGGTAATTCGCGAAAATCGCCATACCTACTGTTCCAACAACGGTTGCAATAATTGTTGCTGTAAACGCTTGATCAAATGGTACACCTGCATCAGATAATATTTTTGGATTGATGACAAGAATATACGCAAATGTAAAAAAAGTTGTGATGCCAGCTAAAAACTCTTGCTTCACAGAAGTGTTATATTTTTGTAATTGAAACATGCTTATGTACCCTTCCTACACCTGAATTATTATCACACATTCTTTTTCTTACTAGTATGTGAGAAAATATAATACTTAATCTTAACAATCAATAAAAAGAAGAGTCAATATATTCCCTAATAGTTCGAATTTTAAGTTTAAGTCTGACAAGTACAGATGTAGTACAGTTCATTATGATTATTTTTGTAGCATAACAGATAGAAATGTTTTATAATTTGAAATAGTTAAATATTTAGTAAACGCATTCAAATATCGTTCACTCTACAAGGGGGATTCTTCTTATGCAGCACACAAACAAATCTGGAACTTTAAATCGTGGTTTAAAAGAACGACATATTACTTTAATGTCACTGGGCTCAGCTATTGGCGTTGGGCTATTTTTAGGATCCGCTTCCGCCATTAAACTAGCAGGTCCTTCTATTTTGCTAGGCTATATGATTGCCGGTCTCGTTATTTTTTTCATTATGCGAGCGCTTGGGGAAATGGCAATTGAACAACCTGTTGCTGGTTCTTTTAGTAAATATGCATATGATTATATTGGACCACTCGCTGGTTATATTACTGGTTGGAATTACTGGTTCTTATGGGTTGTTACTTGTATGGCTGAAATTACAGCAGCTGGCATTTACATGCAGTACTGGTTCCCTGATATCCCGCGCTGGACTTGGGCATTACTTGCTCTATTATTAATGAGCGCTTTTAACTTCTTATCGGTAAAAGTATTTGGAGAACTTGAGTTTTGGTTTGCTCTCATTAAAATTGTCACAATTATCTGTATGATAGTAGTCGGAGCTGGTATTATTTTATTCGGATTCGGAAACGGTGGTATCGCTACTGGTATTTCAAATCTTTGGTCACATGGTGGCTGGTTCCCAAATGGATTTTCTGGGTTACTACTCTCCATGCAGATGGTACTATTCGCTTATTTAGGCGTTGAATTAATCGGTGTTACAGCTGGTGAGGCTCAAAATCCGAAGAAAACACTCGCAAAGGCAATCGATAACGTATTTTGGAGAATTCTACTCTTTTACGTTGGGGCATTATTCGTTATGATGGCAATTTATCCATGGAACGAACTTGGTGAGAAAGGCAGTCCATTCGTATTAACATTCCAACAAATTGGTATCGCAAAAGCAGCAGGTATTATTAACTTTGTCGTATTAACAGCAGCTCTTTCTTCTTGTAACGGTGGTTTATTTAGTACAGGCCGTATGCTATATACATTAGCTCAACAGAAAAAAGCTCCTGAAAGATTTGGTCGTTTAAATAAAAATGGCATTCCAAGCCAAGGAATTGTAGCAACTGCTATCGTTTTACTAATTGGTGTTATATTAAACTATCTCGTACCTGCAAAGGTATTTACATGGCTTACTAGCATTTCAACTTTCGGTGCAATTTGGACTTGGGGAATTATATTAGTCGCTCAAATTAAATTCCGTAAAAGCTTGCCTACTCAAAATAAACAAAAGTTATCGTATAAAATGCCTTTATACCCATTAAGCTCATATTTCTCACTCGTTTTCCTTGTATTAGTATTAGGTATAATGGCGTATTCAGAAGATACACGAATTGCATTGATTGTCGGCCCAATTTGGCTTATCGGCTTAGCAATCGTATATTACATGAAAGGGTTTCATAAGATTGATGAAACACCTAACTCAAAAATTAGTTAAGCAAAACATCCCTTCCTTATTACTTGGAAGGGATGTTTTTATATCTATATAAATATTTCTCAACAAAATTCACGGTATTTTTACAATTTTTTAATATTTTTATGTTTTCCGTCTTTATTTTTACAGAAAAATAAATTACATTATTAAAGCACATATATTTATTATTAGGGGGATTCTTCTATGAAGAATAAAAAATGGATTACATTTTCTTTAGCAACAGCAATTACACTAAGTATAGGGACCTCGTTCATACCGTCTACTTATGCCGAAAGCTCTGTAGACCCAGCTCCTGAAATTGCTGCAAAAGTTGTAAATCAAAACAATGGGAAGAAAGTATTATTCGATAATACACACGGTCAAACTGCTGGGACAGCTGACTGGGTTATTGACGGCGGCTTTTCTGACTTCGGAAACGGCATTGCAAAAAACGGATATCACGTAAAGGAACTTCGTAAATCAACACCTATTACGTACGAAGACTTAAAAGATTACAATGTATTTATCGTTCCAGAAGCTAATATTCCTTACAAAAAATCTGAGCAGGACGCTATGTTACAATATGTAAAAAATGGTGGTAGTATCTTCTTTATTGCTGATCATTACAATGCAGATCGTAATAAAAATCGCTGGGACTCTTCTGAAGTATTTAATGGATATAGACGCGGTGCTTGGGATAATCCAGCAAAAGGAATGTCTAATGAAGAAGCAAATTCACAAGCTATGCAAGGAGTAGAAAGCTCTGATTGGCTCTCTGACAACTTCGGTATTCGCTTCCGCTACAATGCACTTGGTGATGTTTCAGCGAAAACAATTGTATCGCCTGAACAATCTTTCGGAATTACAAAAGGTGTTTCGTCTGTAGCAATGCATGCTGGTTCTACTCTAGCAATTACAAACCCAAAACTAGCAAAAGGACTTGTTTACCTTCCAGAAAATCCATCAAAATGGAATAACGCTGTTGATAGTGGCGTTTATAATGGCGGTGGTATTGCAGAAGGCCCATATGCTGCTATCGCAAAAGTAGGACTTGGAAAAGCTGCCTTTATTGGTGACTCTTCTCCTGTTGAAGATGCTACGCCAAAATACGTTCGTGAAGATTCTGGCCAAACAAAGAAAACTTACGATGGTTATAAAGAAGAAAACGATGCGATTTTATTAGAAAACATCGTAAATTGGTTATCAAATAAAGAGACATTTACAAGTTTAGATCAAGTAAATGGTTTACAACTTGATTCACCTACAGCTCTACAAACATTTGAACAGCCAAGCTTATCAACAGAACCACAACCTGAACCTTGGAGTGCACCAAATGCAGGTTATCAATGGTTTAATACAAATACTTTTAAACCAGGTTCATACGGTTATAACGGTGCGGTAACAACAAGCGACTACGTCGTTACACACCCTAGCATTCTACCAAACAATGAAATTTTCCAAATGAAGATTCAAGTAAATAACTTACTACCTAATACAACGTATAACAACTATTCTTTAGGTATCTTCACTACTGGTGGAACACAAGTGGCTAAAGTACAAAATGCAAACGGCACTTGGCCATCTACTTTCGGATATAGTAGTGCATTTTCTTTCACAACAAACAGCTTAGGCTCTGCTGAGAAAGTTGTAAATGTACAGATTGATTCAAATACAACTGGACAAGCAACGCTTCGTCTACGCCAAAATACAACAACGAAATATAATGAAACTGTAACGATTAATAAGAAATAATAAAAAAGGCAATCCATACATGGATTGCCTTCTTCTCACTTCTCTTCCTTCGAGAAAAACATTCTTGAAATAACGATACCTATACTACCGACGATTAGGAATAACACTGCCCTAATCATCATCGATACCTCCGGTAAGTCAAGTAAAAATAACTTCCCTACCGTTACGACTAAAACGACTAAACCAGCATATAATATTTCATTCATATTTCTATTTCTTCCAAACCAAACCGCAAATAATGCATATACCATCCATAATAACGATACTGATACACTAATTACGCTTCCATCTGTAGATAAAACTTCACCGATTCTCGTAATTGTAATAAATACAATTATCATAAACCAATAGAGCACTATAGAATACATATATTTGCCGAAGCTCGCTAATACTTCTTTCGCTTCTCTCATGCAATAATAGAACGTTCCTATTAAAATAAGATGAGCAACAAAGCCTGCCGAAATAAATTGATCAAACGAGCTAAAAATAGTCTGTATCATTCCAATTGCGTAAACCGTCGCACTAACATACAATTTTATCTGTTGTTTTACTTTAATAGAAGTGACCATGCCGAGGAAACCTTGTAACAATAGTACAATCGCTGCATTCACTAAACTATACTCATATAAAATTGCTAAACTAAATGCTCCCATTGCGAAACCAAATAAGAGATTTGTAAATGTAGAATGTCTATTTTTCCTATATTCACATACGAACATAGCGGCATGTACGAATGCACTAATAATCAATCCCCATGTTGTAAAATCAGGTATTTTTGAAATAGCTAGTATAAAGAACACTGCATTCGCACTAAATATCGCCAAACGTGGTTCTAGTATAAAACTTCTCTCCGTAAACATATGCCAAAATAATAGTAAATGAATCAAACCATATACAATCGTTAACTGTATTTGCAAGTTCTCTACTAACATTGACATAACAGCAAAGAAAACGAAAAGGACAATGGCAGCAACAGCGTAAGAAATCATATATAAGTATTTATAACGATTTTTCAACGCATACCATAATAAACTAAGTGTTAATACTGTCTCATATCCAAAGAAAATATAAGGATTAGGAGTCGTACTATTTAACAAGAATGGTACGAAGAACGCACCGACCGCTACGAAAATAGTGAGATATTCCGATTGATATCTTTTCGCTAAATAAATACCTAAAATAACCCATGCAATATTACAGAGAAACGCGACACTTGCCGGAATAAATCCATATAAATAATGTGCTGCAAACGTCGTTAGAACAATCCCGGTAATACTTCCTCCAGCTAATACTAATCCTAACGCTTGCCGCTCTCTTTTAATTTGAATATCTCCTATATAATACAACCCGATAGATAATGCGATACCAAACACAATTCGTATCGCTGGTGTTAATAAACCAGCATCTACCCCTGCTTTAAATAACCAGATCACTCCAAGCAACATAATACCGACAAATACACGCGGTAACCACGTCTGACAAAACTTAATAATATTAAATGGCTCTGGTTTAAAAGCCGATATATCTACTTGTTTTACCTCACGTTCTTGCACAGGCTCTTTTATCGTAACTATTTCTTCTTTTGGCTTTTCCTCCATTACCGTTTCAATATATTCCTTCTTGTCCTTACTAACATGTTGCTGAGCGTTTTCTACTTCGATTTCCCTTTGCTTCACCTTTAATTCAGCAAGTGCTTCTTGAATTGTTTCAATTGCCGTTTCGAGTGCTTCTATTTTCTTATCCAAATCCTTCTTCATACGCTCCCCCCTTATTCGTAACTCTCATTGAACCTATATATTACCAATTATCTTTATCATACTCTTAGTCTATTCATTTTCAATAGTATTTTTCCAAAAAAAGAAAGGTGTCTTCCCAAAATAGGAAAACACCTTTTTACTCATTTATTCTTATTTAGAAAAATGCTAACGATAAAACCAAGACACATGCCTACAATAGCTGGAACAATCCAGCCAACACCTTCTGTATAAAACGGGATGTATTTTAATGCTGACGTCCACTGATTCATCATTACATTTTTATTTAAAATGTCAATTGCACTAAATAACGCTACAACCAAAACAGTTACTGCATATACGTATGCATACTTTCCAATATACTGATGGAATAACCCTAGAATAATAAGCGTTAACGCAATTGGATAAATAAATCCAAGAATTGGTACTGATACTTTTAAAATTTGCGTTAACCCTAAATTAGCTAAAATCATACTAACAACGCTTACTATAAATGCCCACAATTTATAAGATACTTTCGGAAATGCACTCGCAAAAAATTGACTACAAGACGTAACAAGTCCAATTGAAACACATAAACACGCGATAGTAAAAATAAGACCTAATAAAACGACTCCGCCCTGTCCAAATAATGTAATCATAACTTGTGCTAACACTTTCGCACCGTTATCAAATGTTCCTAATGAGCCACTAATTGCCCCCACATATCCAAGGATGACATAAATAATCGATAATAATAGTCCTGCCCCAATTCCAGCAATACTCATATATTTCGCTAAACCTTTATCATCTTCAATACCCTTTGCACGTAATGCATTTGCAATAACAATTCCAAAGATTAAAGCAGCTAACGCATCCATTGTTAAATATCCATCTAAAAACCCTTGAAACATAGGAGCTTGGCCATAGTTCCCTATTGGTTCTTTCATATCTCCTACTGTTGTAAACATACTCTTTATAAAAATGAGTGCAATCATACATAATAATAATGGCGTCAAGACTTTTCCAAACAACCCCATTAGTTTAGATGGTGATAAACTTAACCAGTAAACAATACTAAAGAAAATAACTGTGTAAAACAATAATAATCCGTTTCCTGCTTCAGGGAATAACTGACCTGGCCCCATTTCAAAGGCTAAACTTCCCGCACGTGGTATACCAAGCCCAGGTCCAATAAATACATACACGATACATGGAAAAATAATTGCAAATGAAGAATGAACCCTACCCGCTAACGTTTGAAAACTTCCTGCTTTTGCAATAGAGATAACACCTAATATAGGAAGACCTGTTGCTGATATAATAAACCCTACTAATGAAATCCAAACATGTTCTCCTGCTTCATACCCAAGGAAAGGTGGAAATATCAGATTCCCTGCTCCAAAGAACATAGAGAATAACATAAGGCTAATAAGTAAAATTTCTTTTTTCTGTAACAATTTCATTTCTTTCTCCTTCTTTAATCTCATCTTTTATGAAATCAATTTCACATATAAAAAAGTACAATAACCCGCTTCCTTGCAAAGAAAACATAGTCCATAGTCTATCACAAAAGAAACACCCATTCTATAGCTATTCCTCTTTTCCAATTTCTTCTGAAAAATCAACCTTTATTGACTTATAATAGTTAATAAGGTAAAATATTAAATGTACAAAATTATTAACTTTGTTTTTGTTTGTGTCAGGAGGAAAATAACATGGAATCAGCGATACAACTAGAAAGAGAACAACAAAGAAAAAAGAAACATCCTCCAGGTTTATACTTACTCTTCTTTACAGAAATGTGGGAAAGATTTAGTTACTATGGATTACGAGGATTATTAACATTATATTTAACGACAGCTTTAGTAAGCGGTGGTCTTGGGTTTAGTCCCGCATGGGCACTCTCTATTTACGGATTTTATACTGGAGCCTGTTATTTCACACCAATGATTGGTGGATACTTAACAGACCGTTTTCTAGGTAGACGAAAAGCAATCACAATTGGTGGTATAACAATGGCAATCGGTAACCTTACACTATTTGCCTTGCAAAACCAATTAGGCCTATACCTCGGATTAGCGCTTATTATTATCGGTAACGGATTCTTCAAACCGAACATCTCTACACTGGTTGGAGAATTATACGAAGAGAACGATCCAAAACGTGATAGTGCATTTACCATTTTCTATATGGGTATTAACGTCGGGTCATTTTTAGCTCCACTCGTTTGCGGATTTTTATCAGAAAATTTATTCAAAACAACAGTTGATGGCGTTGTACATTACGGATTCCGTTACGGTTTCTTAGCCGCTTCAATCGGAATGATTATTGGACAAATTTTATTTACAACACTATCAAATCGCTTCCTTGGTAATATCGGTAAAAAACCAACTCGCGATTTACAAACAGCTGCTGGACAACCATCAGTAGGAGATACACCATTAACAAAAAAAGAAAAACAACGTACCGCAGTTATCGTCATTTTAACATGCTTCGTTGTCTTCTTCTGGGCTGGCTTTGAACAAGCTGGTAGCTCATTAACATTATATACAAACAAATTTGTAGACCGCTCTGTGTTCGGATGGGAAGTTCCAACATCTTGGTTCCAATCGGTCAATCCATTATTTATTATTTTGCTTGCTCCAGTCATTTCTGCATTATGGGCAAAACTTGCAACTCGCAAGCAGGGTGATTTAAAAATCCCAACTAAAATGGGACTTGGTATGATCTTGCTCGGTATCGGTTATATCATTCTCGTTATCGCTACATTAAAAACAGGTAGTGATGAACATAACATTACAGAAAAAGCAAACTTACTGTTTATCGTCTTTACGTATCTTTTCCATACGTTAGGTGAGCTATTCTTATCACCTGTCGGACTATCAATGGTTAGTGCGCTTGCTCCGGTAAAATTAGCATCTTTACTAATGGGTGTATGGCTAGCAAGTTCAGGTATCGCCAACATTTTAGGCGGACAACTTGCAAGCTTCACAACTTCACTTGGATACGCTGAAGTATTCACAGTTATTGGTGCTGTGGCAATTGTACTAGGTTGTGTTTTATTATTAATTTCTAAGAAATTAGTGAAATGGATGGATTAAAAAAGATGAGGAATTTCTCCTCATCTTTTTTTATGCTGTTTTACCTTTTTCAATTGCTTGTTCGTACAGCACTTTATGTTCTTTATATTCACTTGGTACGAAACTCTTATAGAAGAATGAGAACCAGCTGTCTCCCTTTTTATACCCTTCTTCTCGAATTTCCGCTGCTTTTTTATTCGATTTAAATCCTTCAGTAAACCATTTCTTTAACAATTCATTTCTTTCATACTTAGCAGGAACTTTTAAATCATAGTTTTCAAATGCATACTTATAGCCAGCCTTTTCTACTGCCTTTTTTGTAGACTTATAGCCTTTTTCATACGCTGTTTCATATGCCTTCACGTATACTTCTTTCTCTCTATTTCCAGGATTCTTTTCAGCTAGTTCTTTCCCTGTCTTTTCCCCTAACTCAGCTTGCTCTTTTTCAATTTTTTCTGTTCTTTCTTTATTCCCTACTTTGAATCCGTCTGCAAAGTTTACCTTAAACTCTGGAGCAACTTGACTATCGTCCATCGTCTCTTGTGCTAAACCTTGTTCTTTTCCTTTTTCAAAATGCGTTTTCTTCTGCTCTTCTAAAGACCATACGGCTGCATAAGTCGCTTTAAACGCTTGTTTATATGCATCAGATTTTCCAGCTACATGCACTTCTGCATCATTTTTTCCTGCTTTAAAATCAGTTTCTCCATTCTTTTGACCTTCAAGTTGACCTTTTTCCATATCAGCTTGGCGCTGCGCTTCCTCTTGCTTACGTGCCTCTTCAGCTTTTCTTTGTTCCTCGGCTACACGTTGTCTCTCTTCTTCAGCTTTACGCTGTGCTTCTGCATTACGTTGTTTTTCCGCCTCAGCGTTGCGTTGCGCTTCTGCAGCACGTTGTTTTTCCGCCTCAGTATTGCGCTGTGCTTCTGCTTGTCTCTCAGCTTCTACAGCACTATTATTATTCTGGCTAGGAGCTGGGCTCGTTGCGCCACTACTAGAAGCTGGTTTATTGTGATAATGATATTCCCCGTACTGTAATCCCCATTTCTCACAATTTGTACGACACGTATGTCCGCCATTAGCATCTGTACGCCCTGGATGTGCATAAGCTGAAATTGGAGCTACCAATAACGCTATACTCGTTGTTAAAAGAAGTTTCTTCACCTGTTGTCTCACTCTTGTTCCTCCCAAAATATAGAATCCTAACTTTATTATACATAAATAGAATAATATTTGAATACAAACCAAAATATTCTATTATTTCTCAACATTAGTAAAAAAAGAAGGTGAACTCTTTAAAGAGTTCACCTTCTTTTTTACTTCTTCGCCTTCGTTCCTACTAAATCACCAGCAACAACATAACGCTTAGAATTATCCTTTACAGATACACATGTAATAAGCGTTATCTCATCTTTCCCATGATCCTCTACAACTTCCCACTTATCAGGAGTTACTTCAGATACACCAGTAACCGTATACTCATATTCATTTTCATTGTCATACAAATAAATTTTATCGCCTTTTTTCAAAGAAGCTATATCACTAAATAAAACACCTTTTTTAGACATATTATGTCCTGCTAATGCGTAATTTCCTTTTCCCATAACTTGATTCTCTTTTACTGTCGCTGCACCTGATAATAAGTTTTTTTCAGTAGAAGCTTTTAAAACAGGCAGTTCTACTGAAACACTTGGAATCGAAATACGACCAATTACTTGTTTCTTATCTAATGATGCATTCGCTACTTCCGCCAAGTCTGGTTGATTAATTTTGGAAGCATCTACAAATTCCGTCTCATGCTTTTCATAATCCATCTTTTGAACAGCCTGCACATTTTCAGTCTGTTTCTTTTCAGCCTGATATCCATCATAAAATGGCTTTCCAATTAATACGCCACCTACAACAAATAGCAGAATTGCTACTATACTATAAATTCTTTGCTTATTCATACACAGTTCCTTTCCCTTACAAAATCTTACTCTATATAAAATGATAAAATAATATCGCTATATGTACAAGTATTAGCTTAAAAAGAAACCTTCTTGCCAGTGCAAGAAGGTTTCTTTTTAAGCTAATTTATTTCTGTATAGTGATACGTGAAATACTGTCATTTGAATAAAGAAAATAGAAAATAGAATATATAATGGGTATCCAGGAAGATATTCATTAATAATAGGCGAAAAAGTTAAAAATCCAACTGCACAAGGTAACACAAACCATAACGATACAAATGTTGTTCGACAAGCTTTATCCGTAATCGCTTTTTCACGTTCATCTTCTAGCGGAAATAATAATGGATACATCCAAAAAGATAAATTCTTATATTTTTTCTTTTGAATTCTATAAAAAATTGTAACTATAATTGCTCCAATAAATAATAAAATGAATGGTACTCCATTAAACCATACTTCAAATGGGAATTTCTCGTTTTTAATTATATCTGCTAACTCTGTAATGACACTATAAAATTCAACAAATGTCCAGCATGCTAAAGCAGTATAAAGCACGTTTATGATATAAGAAAAAACAATTCTATTCATCCTCTTCCCCCTCCTTATTTAAAACAAACACATCTTCCATCTTTAACTGAAACACATCACAAATTGTAAGTGCTAATAACAACGAAGGAACGTAATCCCCTTTTTCAATTGCAGCAATTGTTTGTCTCGTTACTCCAACCTTTTCTGCTAATACACTTTGCGTAAAGTTAAAACGAGCTCTTAATTCTTTTACTCTATTTAAAATGGTCAAATTTACCACCTCTCACCATTATTGTATGCTATCCTTAACAAAATGTAAACTCAACTTAACATTATTATTATAAAAAAATCCAACTTTACGTATTGTAAAGTTGGATTACTTGTTAGTTTAAAATTTTAACTTTAACTGTTCTTCTGCCCCAGCTACTTGATGAACCTTTATCTGGCATTAAAACATCAATTCTATGCCCCTTAATAGCTCCACCAGTATCGGCTGCAATTGCTACTCCATAACCTTCAACATTTACAGTCTTACCTAATGGAATAACACTTGGATCTACAGCAATTAATTTCATTCCTGGGTTTGCAGTTAGATTATAACCTTTACCACCTGGTCCCCATGCAGAAAATACTTGTTGACCTGGCGCATAACCATTTTCACCTGGATCAGCTGTATAAGCTGTAGCTTCTACATAAATTTCTTTCCCACCAGCAGTTGGCTTAGAAGATGGTTCAGGTTGTGCAGGTTCTACCTTCGAATTATTATTAGCTACTGGTTCAACCGGTTTACTAGCTTTTTCTTGCTTTTGCTTTTCAGCAATTTCTGCTTGCGCTTTCGCTAAAGCTTCTTGCTCTGCTTTTGCAGCCGCTTCTGCTTTTGCACGCTCTTCTGCCGCAATTCTTGCTGCTTCTTGTTCACGAGCAATTGTTTCTTGTACTGCCTTCATATTTGATTCAATTTTAGCTTTCTCTTCCGCTGCTAAATTAAGTTGGCTTGCCACTTCATTATATTTAGCTTGAACTGTTTGCAAGTTATCTTGACGTTTTTTCAAGTTATCTTGCAGTTCAGCTTGTGCTTTTGCTAATTTTTGTTTATCTACTACTAAAGATGCTTCTTTTTCGTCAATTGTTTTCTTGTCCTCTTCAATTTGACGAAGATCTTGTTCTTGTAGACGTAAAATTTCTTTATCAGCTTCTAGAATAGTAGAAACTGCGTTCATACGTTGTAAGAAGTCTGCAAAGTTTTTTGACTCTACTACAACTTCTACTACTAAACTTGTATTTGAACTGTTTTGAACAGAAACCATACGTTTTCTCATAATATCTTTACGAGCAAGGACTTTATCCTCTAAAACGATAATTTCTTCCTTTTTTTGTTCAATCTGCTTATGTGTTTCATCAATTTTACGTTGAATAGCAGCTTGATCCTCTTTATTTTTTGCAATTGTATTATTTAAATTATGTAGTTCGTTTTCGATACCTTTAATTTCTTTACTAACAGCTTGCTTTTCTTGCTCTTTCTTTTGCATTTCTGCATCGTTTTGTTGCAATTGCTGTTGCATGTTGTTAAGTTTCTCGTCGTTTGACTCTGCTTTAACAGCGACTGTACTAGAAAGACCGATAATTCC
The DNA here is from genome assembly GCF_037966225.1 of Bacillus sp. FSL E2-8900. NCBI lineage: Bacteria > Bacillati > Bacillota > Bacilli > Caryophanales > Bacillaceae > Bacillus > Bacillus sp. FSL E2-8900. The sequence goes on along the minus strand of NZ_CP150193.1, from coordinate 678,844 downwards.
TGCTAATACTAGACAGCTGATTCGCTTAAAATAGTTCATAATCCGACTCCCTTCTTATACAGTTATACATGATTTATTTTACAGTTTGTTTACAAAACGATTAAATACAGTTTATTTTTCGTGACGAAAAAAAGAGAATTATGAATAAAATGTAATAGATTCTTAAATATTTAACAATTCCTATATTTAAAAAATACAAAAGATGCTAAAATCCAAATATAGAGAAAATATAACTTTCGAAGGCGGTTGAAATAAATACATGTTTACTCAAAAAAAATCACTCCAACATACAATTGCTCAATTAGAAGAGCGTATACAAGAATTAGAATTAGAATTAAAACAAAAGGATATTGAAAAGCAAGAGACTATTTCTACTATCCACGATCGTGTACAAAGCGTTGTCCAAGAGCATCAACTTGTAAATAACCAACACAATACACTTCAAAATTTAGTTCAACAATTAAGTTCATGTTTCGAAAATGTTCCAACACGTACGACACATTCCAATGAGTTAAATAATGAAATGTTACAAAAGGAACAAAGCTTAATTCAGTCTATTGCAGAAATTATTGACTGCTCTAATGAAGGAAAAGAATCCGTTCACCGTTTACTTATTGTAATTAATAAATTAGGTGAACAATCTCAACGCACGTCTAATAGTATGAATCATCTAAGCGAACGCTCAAAGGAAATCGAGCAAATTGTAGAAGTCATTCAAAACATTGCAGCACAAACAAATTTACTTGCATTAAATGCGAGTATTGAAGCCGCACGTGCTGGGGAGCACGGTAAAGGATTCGCTGTCGTTGCCAATGAGGTAAGAAAACTAGCGGAAAGTACAGCAGAAAGTACAAAAAACATCGGCAACTTAACGAAAAAAATTCAAGAAGAAATTGAAAAAGCATATGATAACACAAAAGATAATTTACATTTAGTCGATGAAGGTGTAGAATTGAGCGCCGATACAAATGCTAGAATTGAAAATATTTTAGTTATGATTCAAACGTTACAAAATGGTGCTACAAATGTTATTAAGGCTATCGAAAACCAAAAGTCTTGTAATGATGACATATTACGAGAATTCGCTAACACACAACAAATGTTCCAAAAATTAAATACTACTATTATGAATCATATTCATGATGCTGAAAAAGTCGATGTTCAATTGTCTAAAAGTCTTCAAGAAACAGTAACTTCTTAATTAAAAATAAAAATCCCTTATACTGCTATAAGGGATTTTTATTTTATTTTGAATATTTATTTCTTTTCAATATTCATCCATATCTTTGTTATAATGGAAAAGTTGTTTCTTTCAACTAATAAACAAGGAGGTTATTATGGAACAATTTTACTACGTTTTAAAATATTTAATTCTCGGTCTGTTCCAAGGACTAACAGAACCAATTCCGATTTCTTCAAGTGGTCATCTCGTTTTAGCACAACATTTGCTAGGACTAAAAATAGAAGGGTTTAGCTTCGAACTACTTGTTAATTCAGCTTCATTATTAGCTGTATTACTTATTTATAGAAATGATTTAATTCGTCTAACGAAGAATGGTCTCTCTTATATATTTACAAGAGCAGAAGACGCAAAATCAGATTTCTTCTTTATTATTTATCTTGTTATTGCAACCATTCCAGCAGGTGTTATTGGTGTTTTATTTAAAGATTACATCGATCAGTACTTAAAAGGTGTGAAGATGGTTGGGATTTCCCTTCTTATTACTGCTGTCGGCCTTTGGATTATTAGAAATTTACGCGGTCGTAAAAATGATGGCGACCTTTCTATGAAAGATGCAATCATCGTCGGATTAGCACAAGCTTGCGCACTGATTCCCGGAATAAGCCGATCTGGTGCCACAATCGTAGCAGCAATGTTACTTGGTATGAAGCAAGAAACAGCTCTTCGCTTCTCATTCTTACTATAGCTTAGGTGGCTTGTTGTTAAGCATTACAGACATTGCAAATGATCCAAATCTAGACACATTATTCGTACCATATGTCGTTGCATTCATCGCAACATTTATCATGACGTATATTTCACTAAAATGGTTTATGAACATTATGGCAAAAGGAAATTTAAAATATTTCTCTTTCTATTGTATTATCGTAGGTGTACTTACTCTTATTTTCTTATAAAGTAAAACTTACAAATTGAAAGCGAGTCATCTAGTGTAATAGAATGACTCGCTTTTTTATACCTTTATTAAGTTAAAACCTATCATTTACTTTGAATTTTCTGAATAGTATAATATTATTTAAGTTCACTATTACAGTAATTCTATCTTTCCTACTATTATCGTAAAAGAGGTGTTTATATGTTTATAGTTACTAAACTCATTCACATTAAGTACGGATATGAAAATGAGCTATTTTATGGGCTTAAACAATATTATCCTTCCCCTGGAACGAACGGTTGTATTAACATAGAGTTTTCACATGTTCATCGTACAAATGATAAGGCAGAATATATGATTCGTATGTTATGGAAAACACAACAAGATTACCATACATGGCTTTCTCAAAAAGAAGGCAATGAAACTTTGAAGCAAAAAATACAAGGCTATATCCTTTCTTCCAAATCAAATGCTACCTATGTGCATTAACCCTTCTCTTTTTATTCCTTACGAGGGATAAAATGATAAAGCGAAACTTTAATCAGCCCTCATCAATTGGGCTGTTCACAAATAACGAGGTAAGGACCCTCTTATTTTTCATACTGTAAGAGGGCTTCTCTTATGCATACACTTTCTTCTCTTGACAATACAAACGAATAACATGTTTATTTTGTTGAAATACATCATGCGTCAGCCGAATAATAATAAAGTTTCGTTTTGTTTGATCATCATGAACAAAAATCTGTTCTCCCTCCTGAAAACGCCATGCACTTTCAAAAGTCGTAATATGATCCCCACTTACAGAAAAAAGTTCATATCGCATCTCTTGTACCCTCTCTCAACTTATATAATCATAATATCCTCATATTAAATTTATTATAACTTAATTCCTATAAAATTAGTAATTATTTCTATTTCGAAAGATTTTAACTTTGTATTTAAATATTTTTAGCGCTATAATGATAAACGAATTTTTATTGAAAGGAGTTTTACTTTGACTGCATATTTATTTCCAGTGAAAACAGCATTTATTTTATTTCCCTTTTTAGCAATGTTTCTTTTAATTCCTTTTTTAATATTTAATTATCGAAAATACGGTTATTTAAATAAATGGCGCTCATTTATTTTATACTCATTATTACTTTACTTATTAAATGCCTATTTTCTTGTTATTTTGCCGTTGCCACAAACGTTTGATACTTGTAGCCTACAACCGGCTAATACACAACACATGCAACTCTCACCATTTTATTTCATACAAGAGATTAGTAGTCATACATCGGCAGTTTTAACGAAACCAACTACTTATTTCTACTTATTAAAAGAGTCTGCGTTTTTACAAGTTGCCTTTAATGTTCTATTAACTGTTCCATTCGGCATTTACTTACGTTATTATTTCCGACGTAGTTTCTTACAAACAATTTGCATTTCCTTTTTCCTTTCACTATTTTTTGAGCTAACACAAGTGACTGGATTATACGGTATATACAATTGTGCATACCGATTATTTGATATCGATGATTTGTTTTTAAATACATTAGGTGGCGTAATTGGTTTTATCATTGCACCAATATTTACGTACTTCCTTCCGAAGACAAACGAGTTAGATAGTCATATTAATTTGGAAACGAAACCAGTCGGATTCATTCGTCGCCTTATCGCAATGCAAATTGATTGGATTTTCTTATCTATCGTCGTACCTGTCGTTAAAAACAAAGGAAATTCTTTCTTCGTTTCTAATATGCAATCTTACACCAATATGTATGAACTCATTTTCATTACGTGTTCAATCCTTATTTACTTTATTATTATTCCATACTTTACGAATGGAAAAACAATTGGGAAAGCATTGCTTCGCATTCACGTGAAAGGAAAATCAAATCGTATTACATTAAAAGAACTATTTATTCGCTACGGTATATTTTATTTTGCGCTAGGCGGAATCAATTATATTCTTTCTAGTAGCTCTATTTTAAATCACACAGAGCCTTTAGTATTACTCGTTACATTGTTATTCCTATTTATCATTAACGGCCTATTCATTATTCATATTTTACTGCATGTATTTAGCCGTGATAAACTACTATTTTATGAACATATTAGTCATACAAGAAATGCAATTACACTAAAAAAAGCTGACAAATAATTATTTGTCAGCTTTTTTATATACATAATATGAAACTTTAATCAGTGGGGGTCTTACTGCCCGGCAAATAGCGGGATAAATAACTTTTCTGCATAAGGATTAAAAAACATTCCAAGTTCATCTAGAGATTTCCTCACCTGTAAAAACGAATGAAACTCTGGATATATATCTTGTAATTGCTCATATGATAATGTATGCATTTTCCCCCAATGCGGACGCCCTTCATACTTCAGAAAAATTTTTTCCACTTCGCCAAAGTAAGCAGCATATTTCATACCTTTATACATATGAACAGCGATATACGCTGAATCTCTTCCATAGGCTGGACTAAGCCATATATCATCCCCTTTTACATAGCGGCATTCGATCGGAAAGTGCACCTTATACTTTTTCTTTTCAATAAGATTTGAGATTTCTTCTACAACCGTCCTCATATACTTTGAAGGAATGCTATACTCCATTTCATAAAATGGTACCGTACGTGATGTAGCAAATACTTCATAGCTCGGGCCAATTATTTTTGTGTTTGGTACAGCTTTAGCTGATAATCGACTCACTCCTTTACTTATAGAAGGAAACCATTTACACCCTTTAGATAGTAAAGAGAACATCCTATTTTCAAGTAACTCCACCTTTAGTTTATGCCATTTCAAATCACTGCCTTGATTCGTTGTTTCGTTCGTAAGTTTTACTTGTACTTCATCAGAATAAGGAAAAACGAAAAATTCAAAATGACGATGCTTCTTATATTCTTCTAGTTTGTTCATTACAGTGGATAATGACTGTTTTTCACTTTCATAAACGAGTGAATACGCTGGAATAACCTTCAATTTTATCTTTACAATGATACCTAACATTCCAAGTGACAACTGAAACGCTCTCCAATATTCTACGTTCTCAGCTTCCGAACAAACTATACTCTCACCATTAGATAGAACTGCCGTAATCTCTATAACTTGTGTTGATAAGCTCCCAAAGGTAATACCCGTTCCATGAGTCCCCGTACTAATCGCTCCTGCAATAGATTGCGAATCAATATCCCCTAAATTTTCTTGCGCATACCCTTTTTCCTCAAGTAACTTCCCTAAATCATATAACTTTGTTCCTGCCCATACTTCAGCAACCATCTTCTCTGCATCAATATTCACAATACCCTTCAATTCATCTAAAGAAACTAAAACTTCTTCCGTTTGCACAAGGGGTGTAAACGAATGTCCTGAACCGACAACACGAATTTTCTTCCCCTTTTTTCGCGCAAGTCCCACAACTTCTACTACATCTTGTATACTTTCTGGATACATCGTATAATGCGGCGTTCCTTCTACATTCCCTGTCCAATTTCTCCACTTTTGTCCCTTTATAGAAAGCATTGGCCATCCCCCCGATATGTTGAATACTCCCCAACAATCTCTCCTTTTTTAACACGATACAAAAAGGGAAAACGCTCACATAACTCACCAGCTTTACTATGGCGAAACAAAATGGACTCTCCTATATCCACTCGTTCCTCACCTTTATAAAAAATTGGCGTTTGTACCTCGCCAGCACCTTCTAAAGCTAATAGTTTTGCACCCTTCGGTCTCCAAACTTCAGGCTCTTTATCTTTTCCAACTGCTCCTGAAGCAATATATCCACCACCTAGGCAAGTGTAAATAAACGGGGCTGGTTTACGCACAACTGGTAAGGCAAATCCGACCGCTGGATAAAATTTCACCTCTTTATAATAATCAAACAGCTTCGGAGAATAAAAAGCAGAACCTATTGTAATCTCTGAAACTGAATTATCTTTCTCGGTTGTTTTTATACTTCCTGTTCCGCCTCCATTTACAAACCTTAGCTCAATACCAAGGTTTTGTATTGCTTTTACAATATGTTCTCTTCTTTCTTTCACTTCTAGCACTGATTTCTGCTTTAAATATGAAATTATTTTACTTTTCAACCATTGATTCGGTATATGATCTCCCACCCCAGCAATTTGAGCTTCATAACCCATTACACCATCTAACATTAAATATGATGACCTTCTCACCTTTTCTACTACTTTCAACGCATCCTGCACATTTTTTACTGGGGACCTTTGTACACCAAAATGAAATTGAAAGAAACGACTACTCATATCAATATCCAAACAAACACGAAAACATCCTTTAGATTTCTCAGCAATGCTTTCTAAATACACAATATGCTCTTCACAATCCACCATACAAGTTATAATGAAACCTTTCTTTGTTAACAAACTAATTTCATACAGAGCTCTTTCATCGTAAGCAGGATATCCAAGCAATAAATCATTAAATCCTTGTTCTATTAAAAATAAAATCTCTCTAGGTGAAAAGCACATAATACCTTGAAATCGATCATTTGCAGCTAAAATCTTTTGCATAATCGGAACAGAGCGTAACGATTTACTCGCTATACGAATCTTCTTATTTCCACTTAACTCTATAATCGATTGAATATTTCTATCTAAAGCCATTTCATCCAAAAATGCACACGGTAATGGAACTTCTTTAAAAATTCCTCGATCCACATTTTTCTCTCCTCTTCTCAATATGTCTTATACATATTGGAAAGAAAGTGTGATTTTCCTGTTTGCAAATAAAAAAAGTTTCTTCTTTACGAAGAAACTTTTTGAAACTACTTCATAGAAATAGTCGCCTCTACTGGATAATGATCAGAGTAATCATTATACGTATATTTTTGGAACCACGATGTAACAGTCCATTGTGGAGATTTCGGCTGTAACACCTTATTCTCTATATATGATGGGTTCGCATGGTCTTTACTTGCAATAATATAATCTAAATACTCAGCAGGACTATCAGGGAAATTATATTTTGCAATACTGTTTGTCGTTGCGTCCCAAGTCGCTGTATGTCCAGTATAAGATGGTACAGAAGCGTTCAATGTTTTAAACATAGATGCATACTCTGAATCATTCTTGTTCTCTGCATTAATTTTATTTACGTTCATATCACCGCCAATTAACACATACTCATTATTTGGTATATTTTTATTTTTAATAAAGTCTTGAATTTCTTTTAATTGGTCTGTACGTACAGATGCAGGTGAAGTTTTTCCGCACATACTATCTTCCGCTTGCAAATGTGTACCAATCACGTGAACGAAGCGATCATTTTTCTTAATTTTCGTGTATACAAATCCTTTATTCGATAAATTATCTGGCCCGCATCCTTTTGCAAATACATATTGAATCTTTTCAGCGATTGGCCATTTGCTCACAATCGCAACGCCACCATCTTCAGGAGTTGAAGATGAATAGTTTCCTAACGTTTTATCCCATTCACTTCCACTACTACGACCTAATACTGCTGTTTGATTTGGATATTCTTTCTTCAAATTCCCTAATAAACGATCTGAAGCGCTATTATCAAACACTTCATTTAATATAACTACATCTTGATTCTTTATATAATCTGCCGCCCCGATTAAATCAGCACGCTCAGTTTGTCCCCAGTTCGGATATAAGTTTGTTGATAGCATATATACATTATGCGTCATCACTTTTAATGTATCATTTTGATTTGTAGACACTTCTGCTTGAGCTGACGTTCCGCTATATAAAGCTCCTAAACCAACACCTAAGCTAAGTACACCTTTTAGCAATTTACATTTCACGTTTCATACCCCCATGTATTGTATAGTGATAAAAAGGCCAAATACTCTATTCTGAGATTTGACCTTTTTTAAATACTTAACGATTTCCGTACGTATCAAACCAAAGCTGAATATATCCAGCAGTAACACGTTGTGCATCCATTAAACGCTTACCTGTCATTGGTGTAACTTCAGCGCGCCATTTATCTGCATATTCTTGTGATACAGCAGCTCTCACGAACCAATCTTTCGTATTATCATTTACAATGCCAGCGTAATCTTGTTTCGCAACTACTGCTGCTCCATGAATCCAATCTTCTGGATTCGTACCTTTCCAGTTCCAATATCCATTTCCATCCGTTACTTTATAATTATCTTTTATCGTATCTACAAAGTTTTCATATTTAGAATGGAATCCTTGTGGATACGATAGATTCGTAAAGTTTGCCGCATGCATCGGTTGGTTTACATCCCCTAAATAATGAAGAGATAATCCTAAATAGAAGAACACTTGTTTCATATCTTTATTTTTATAAGACTCACCAGCTAATTTAAAATATTTAGCTCCTGTTTCCTTTGCTTGCTTTGCATACGGAATATAAGTTTTCCCATTGTCAGGGTCATAGAAATGTGAAGCAAATGTGCTATTATCATAATAAGGATTTTCATAGTCAGCAGCATAAATACCGTTCTCTAACTCCGTACGCCATTCATTTAATAGTGCAACTCGATCTTGTTTTACAAGTGTTGTATTACGAGACATAATATCAATTGCACGGTTTACAATCCATAAATGAGAATTCACGCCTTCTTTATGTTTATCTTCAGCAGACCAGCGCGGAATAACTCCAAATCTCTGTGCCCCATCATTTTCATGAGCAAATGCAACACTTTGTAATGGAGCAACTAATGTAATAGCTGCTGCTAAAGCAAGTACTTTCTTTTTCATATAAAATCCTCCATTTTATAATTGAATTATTGTAAACATTTTGTTAGGATCCTATGATGTCGTCCGGTTAACCTATGACTAGAATATCCCACCTTTCACGAAATTTCTATCACTAAATTAAAATATGCAAATGTTCATATCATTATAACTTTATACACAGTGAATATAATGAATGAATACACTTTCATTTTAATAAACTATTATTAAGGCTTGTCTAAACTAATGTAAAAAAAAGTAAAGCATCTGAATGCTTTACTCTTTTTTTCTATTCGATAATATACTTGGCAATTGTACATTAACTGCTAACTTATGAATAAATCCAAACACTAGTCCAATCCCAATAAATATGTATAAGATTGTAAATATCTTTCCGAAATCAGTTTGCGGACTAAAATTCCCATCACCGACAGTCGTCAACGTGACCACACTAAAATATAAAGCGTCAATAGGATGTAATCCTTCAACTGTACTATAAAAAATCGTACCCGATATTAAAGTCAGAATTGTTAATACAAATAATACTTGAAATTCTTTATCTTTCCACGCTCGTAAACAGGCTCTTAACATTCGCTTTAAAGTTAACAAAAATGAAAGCATTAGATTCTCCCTTCCAAACAAAAATACATTGAGTCAAAGGAAAGTCTATCACCTTTCAGTATAGAAAAAAAGTAGCCCTCTTCTATTTCTAGAAAAGGGCTACTTTATTCGATTCTATCTTATTTAGGTGAAACAAGAATTTTCACTTGTGTTTTATCTTTTACCAGTGCTTCAAATCCTTCTTCAACAACTTGATCGACTGTAATTTTTTTCGTAATTAATTTCTCTGCTTGAATTTGACCAGAGCTAATTAATTTAATAACGGCTGGGAAGATGTGACGGTATCCTAAAATACCAATAACTTCTTTTTCTTTTAATACTAAATTATTTGGAGTAATTGTTGCGTCTTTTTCCCATACACTAACAATTACAGTTTGTCCTTCAAAGCTTGTACTTTCAATCGCTTGACGTAGTACAACTTCAACACCTGTTACTTCAAAGCTAACATTTACCCCTAAACCATTTGTTAAGTTACGAATTTCAGCTAACACATCTTGAGTTGCTGGATTTAATACATAATCCGCACCTGCTAATTTCGCTAACTCTTGACGTTCTTTAGAAAGTTCAACTGCAATAACAGGAGTTGCTCCTGCTGCTTTAGCTGCTTGGATAACAAGAAGTCCAATTGGACCGCAACCAAATACCGCTACAGCTTCCCCTTCTTTTAATTTACTTTGACGTACTGCATGAACTGCTACTGCTGCTGGTTCTACAAGCGCACCTTGTTCATACGTCATTTCATCTGGAATGTGATGAACCATATCTTCTGGTACTACTGTATATTCAGAGAAACCGCCGCCTTCTCCGCCAAGACCGTGGAAAACAAGTTGTTCACAAACATTGTAATGTCCATGTTTACAAGCTTCACATTTACCACAAGAATAAATTGGCTCTACAACAACGCGGTCTCCCACTTTATGAGATGTAACTCCTTCACCAATCTCTATTACCTCACCACTAAACTCATGACCTAAAATAACAGGTGCTTTCACATGTGTTAATGGATGTTCTTCTGTTGGAATAAAAATAGGCCCTGCTAAATATTCATGCAAGTCTGTCCCACAAATACCACACCATTTAACTTTGATTTTCACTGTTCCTGGTTTTACTGTTGGTTCTGGTACTTCTTCTACTCGTACATCACGTTGATTATGCCAAAGTAGTGCTTTCATTTTATACATCCCTCTCTATGTATATACTTAACCTGGTGAAGTTTACAATTCTATTATAATACTTCTATCCATATATTTCAAAAAAACAATCACATTCCCACTAATTTTTTACAAATAACGTTCAATATTTTGTCACTTTGTACTTTTTTCCACATCTGTTAATTCAATTTCATTGCAGGTGAAATTAGCATTGTGCCATAATAGCATAGGAGAGGTGAATATCGCTTGAAATATTTTATTTACTTTATCGTTATCGTGGCATTTTTAGATACATTTTCACAATTACCTATTATGAGTACTTTCGCTCAAAGCCTTGGAGGAACTCCTCTTATTATCGGGCTAGTTGTCGGTATGTACTCATTCGCTAATATGATCGGTAATATTATTGCTGGAGCCGCTGTCGATAAATTTGGTGCAAAAAAAATCCTTTATATAAGCATGGGAATTACGAGTTTCATAGTCTTGTTATACACCGTTGTTCAAAGTGGTGAACAACTATTAGTTGTGCGCTTTATGCATGGATTTAGTGATGGCTTTTTAATTCCTGCTGCCTTTACATTTTTATCAAAACAAACAAATGCAAAAAGACAAGGAAAAGCAATGGCTCTATCTGGTGCTGCTGTTGGAACAGCCGCAATCGTAGGACCTGCTTTCAGCGGTATTATGAAAGCAACAGCTGGCGTAGAATGGGTCTTCATTACTATTTCTATTTTAATGGCTCTTGGTACGATCGTATCTCTATTCTTCTTACCAAATAACGTATCAAGAAAAGATACATCAAGAACACAAATGATGAACAAAGAAGATATGGTTGAACTTTTAAAATCAGAACCGTTATTACAAGCATATATTGGTGCTTTCACATTAATGTTTTCACAAGGAATTGTCACTTACATGTTACCAGTAAAAGTTGAGGCATTAGCGCTTAAAGCATCCACAACAGGCATGATGTTAAGTGTATTTGGTATAACTGCTATCCTCTTCTTCTTACTTCCAACAAATCGTATTTATGATCGATTTAATCGTTCGAAACTAATGCTAATCGGAATTGCAGTTATGGCATTCGCATTATCTTTACTCGGATTATTTGCTACAAAAGGTATGCTCTTTATCGTAATGATGATTTATGGAATTGGATTCGCAATCCTCTTTCCATCTATTAACGCTTTACTCGTTGAAAATACTACAGACGATAATCGCGGAAAGGCATTCGGATTATTTTATGCCTTCTTCTCATTAGGAGTTGTTGCTGGCTCCTTTACAGTCGGCGCAATCGGAGCATCACCTAGCGTCAGCTTCATTATCGGGACAGCATTTTTATTAACATTTGCTGGGATGATTTATGTAAGAAGCAAAGTAAAAAAGACAATGATGGGATAATCCATCGTTGTCTTTTTTTTAATGCATATTGATATAACTCGTAATATAATGGAAGCGTTGGAATAATGCCAATTAATTTAAATATAAAAGGTAACCGCTCATCTCCTTCTTCATATAAACGAAAAACAAAAACTGTAGTTAAAGTCCAAATGACGCTAAACAAGAAGATACATTTCCAAACAATTGAGGTTAATATTTGTATATCAAATACAAAACCAAAGAGCCCTATCGAATAGAACTCTTTTTGCCCAATATATTACTTTTGTGTATAACCAAATAACAATGTAAATAAATTGAGCCGTAGAGGCAATAATACATCTCTTCTTTTAAACAGAAAGTTTATAAATACTGACGATACTTCGACAATTTCCTCGGAAATATTTCCTTTCCCCACATAATTTGATACAGTACACATGAATAAACACTTGTATTACATAAAGTGAAACTTTAATCAGTGGGGGTTTGGTTCCTCCCCACTGATTATTAGTTGAACCAATCGGGCTTTTACGGGCAGTTGATCTCCCAACTAACTTCTTTACTTCCACTGAATTTTGAGGTGGGGATCTTACTGACCGTTAATGCGGGATAAACTAAAATAATAACTTACTGTACAAATCAAAAAGCACACTCTTCATATGAAGAATGTGCTTTTATGTTATTAACGTTTAATCCAAACAGCGCCTGCCGATTTATCTTCTGCCTGTCCAACAACTTGGAATTTAAGTCCAAGGTTTGGAACTTTTCTTCCTGCGTCTGCAATTTGCTTGTTACTATATACTTTTGAATCATCAAAAGTTGTAACACCTTGTAATCCAGAATAGTTAAACTGACCACGTGTTAATGAATTTACACTCCATGCTGGTGTTTTATCAAATGAAAATGCAGCATCTGCAATTTGCATGCCCGTATTACCGTATGCTGGTTTTCCGTTTAAATTACCAACTAGCGCTTCTGGATGAGAATCTACAACACCCAGGAATCCTTCACCTGGATGCATCCCAACCCAGTTATCTTTGAAACTATCATCTGCATACCAAACGACAAGGCCTGTATTATACACTGGACCTTTTCCTGCTTTTAAACCATTATCTGATCCCGCATAGTTTCTCCACTCTAAGTAGTAATAATGAGCTTTCTTCTCTGTCCCATCAGAAACAACAAAACCATTTAAATTCATTTTAGACTGTCCTTCTACATCATCAGAAAATACAACTTGTCCATCAACAGTTACATTTACATTGTCCATCGCAAAACCTTTATATGTTACAGCCGGATCTGTAATATAGTCGAATTGTAGTTTCACTTTTTTGCCTTTAAATTGACTTAAATCATATGATTTATCAATCCATTTCCCATCTGTTGTATCTTTATCTCCTTGGACTACTTTTTCCCCAAGTCTATCAATTAATGTTTTCGTTCCATCTTCTGTTACTGCATGTACTTCGACGAAATCGCACTCTGCTTCTAACTCATAATTTGCTTTATAATCGAATTTTGCATTTGTTCCTTTCGTTAAATCAAAGAATGGTGTCTCTAACGTTGTATGCATATCATCGCCTCTTGTACTATAATATGCATGCTTTCCAAACTCCGGTTTAATCGTTTCAACACTTTTACCTGGTAAGTTAACACGTACAACGCCTGGACGATTTGATTTCGTAACACTTTGATCAATATAGGTAGGAACTCCCACACCACTCTTAATTTTATCGTAATCTACTTCTAATATTTTTGCCCAGTTGCCACCCATATTCTTTTGTAAGAAATCTTTATTTTGTGGTGAAAAACTAGTCGGCTCTGTTCCTGCGATTTTCCCTGTCCAACTACCTCCACTCATTAATGACCAAGCTTCGACTGGTGAACCATTTCCAGTATATTTCGTGTCATATTCATCTGGTAATCCAAGATCATGTCCAAATTCATGTGCAAACACACCTACAGCTCCATCTTCTGGTTCAATTGTGTAATCATGTGCTGCTACTTTACCACCAAAGTAATCTACCTTTGATTTCGTACCTTCAATCGCTACTGGATCTACTGCTAATTTTGAACGATGTGACCAGATCGCATCATCACCTAATTTACCGCCACCAGCTTCTTGACCAACACCAGCATGGATTACCATTAAATGATCAATTACACCGTCAGGTTCATTTTGATTCCCGTCCCCGTTTGTATCATATCTATCAAATTGATCAAACTGGGATAAATCTAGTCCTTTCTCAGCAGCTGCATGCAAAGCTTCTTTCACTAAATCACGTGCACCCTTTGGACCTTTATTATCGTGACCACTGCTACCATCAGCTCCATAATCAGATGCTTTTCCTGGAACAGTTAGCCACTCCGTTACATATCCATCTGTCGTATAACTACCACCAGACTGCTCTTCATAGTATTGTTTAAACGTTTTTACTTTTGAACCATCAAATAAAGTATACGGCTCATTACCGAACAACATCTTTTGATAATGTTCTCTACTAAAGTCTTTCGAATACATATAACCTGGTGTTTGATCAATATTATTATGTTTATAATCACTAAATTCAACGAGTAACACTAATACTTTATCCGATCGAACAGATCCCTTATATGGAGCTTGCTTTGCTTTTGAAGTTGGAACTTGCCCATTCAATTGCTTTTTATTTGGTTCTGGCTTTTGCTCAAGGCTAACATTTTTTTCAGCCTTTTTTACATTTTCCTTTTCTTCCATCTTTTTCTCTTTTACTTTTTTTGTGAAATCAGACGTTTCTTGTGAGTGAGCATCTGGAAGAATTTCTTTATTCGCCTGATCTCCTTGTTTCTTTTCAATATATTGCTCGACAGCTTTTTTCGTCTCTTCTTTAGAAGATGCTGGATTAATTGTTCCTCTTTCTTTCAGTGCTTCCGCTAAACGATCTTCTTGAATTAAATTGTAATCAATTGGTGTTGTAGATACATTATCTTTCTCTTTTGCTGGCGTTTCTGCGTATGTTAATGGAGCACTCATTACAGATGTGCATCCGATAATTGCCGCAATTGCTAATGACGATAACACTTTAAATGGCGCTTTTCTTCTCATTCCATTTCTCTCCTTTTATAAAACTTAAAATTCAGATAAATAAGTACATTTTTGTCGAAATCCCCGTTTACTACCCTCCCTATATAAAAAGGCATAATTCTATAAACGTTAAGCTTTCTGTTATAGAATCATGCCCTCCAGTTTTCTGGTCAGACCCTCTATCTTTTTATCCCTTGGTTCAATTAATAATCAGTGTGGGGATGAACAAAGTCCCCACTGATTAAAGTTTCACTTTATATCGAAATATGAAAAATAAAGAGTTATGTGATATATATTAAATATCTTATATAACAAATTTAAAAGACAATATGCAAAATTGCATGAAAATTCTTTTAAATAAAAAAGAATCCTAGTCAATTAAACTAGGATTCTTGCTTTTCTATTATTTCTCTTGTGTTTTTTCCCAATCAGCTAAGAATTTCTCAATTCCTTGATCTGTTAATGGGTGCTTCACTAATGAAGCAATTACGTTTGCTGGGATTGTTGCAATATGTGCACCGTTTAATGCTGCGTCAGTTACGTGAACACTGTGACGTACAGATGCTGCAATGATTTCTGTTTCGATGCCATGAATCGCAAAGATTTCTGCGATTTGACGAATTAAGTCCATACCGTTATGACCGATATCGTCTAAGCGACCTAAGAATGGTGAAACGTATGTTGCACCAGCACGAGCTGCAAGTAACGCTTGAACTGCTGAGAATACTAATGTAACGTTTGTACGAATTCCTAAGTCAGAGAATGCTTTTACTGCTTTTAAACCTTCTGTTGTCATTGGAACTTTTACAACAACGTTTGGAGCAATTTTCGCTAATTCTTTTCCTTCTTCAATCATTTTATCAGCTTCTAAGCTAATTACTTCTGCACTTACAGGACCTTCTACAACGTTGCAAATTTCACGAATGCGCTCGTGAAAATCTACGCCTTCTTTTGCTACAAGTGATGGATTTGTCGTTACTCCAGCTAATACGCCTAATGCATTTGCCTCTTTAATTTCGTTAATGTTTGCTGTATCAATAAAGAATTTCATTTGTTATTCTTCCTTCCTAATTTTCATTTTATATTTATTTTTTTTTCTTAATAAGCTCTAATTCAATCGGAATAGATTTGTCCACTTTTTTACCTTGTGTTATCTCTTTTGCTGTTTGCATCGCCTTCTCTCCGATTAATTCCGGTTTTTGAGCGACTGTTGCAGCCATACGCCCATCGTTAACCGCTTTCACAGCATCTTCTGTTGCATCAAATCCAACAACTACTACATCTGTTTTTCCAGCAGACTTCAACGCTTCAAGTGCACCTAATGCCATCTCGTCGTTATGAGCAAACACGGCTTTAATATCGCTATTTGCTTGCAAAATGTTTTCCATAACAGATAATCCTTTCGCTCTATCAAAATCAGCCGCTTGTTTGGCAACTACTTTTAAAGACTTATCGGCTACGTTATGGAATCCTTTCCCACGTTCACGAGCGGCAGAGGATCCAGGGATTCCTTCTAACTCAGCAACGTTTGCTCCTTCGCCGACTAATTCACGAATGTAATCACTAGCCATTTGACCACCTTCGATATTATTAGAGGCAATGTGAGAAACAACCTTACCTGAATTCGCAACGCGGTCTACTGTAATAACAGGAACATTTGCTGCGTTTGCTGCACTTACTGCTGAAGCAACAGCATCTGAATCGGTCGGATTAATAACAACTACATCGACACCCTTTTGAATTAAATCTTCAACATCGTTCGTTTGCTTTGCTGCATCATTTTGCGCATCAACAGCAATCAATTCGATGCCACTATCTTTCGCTTTCTTTTCTGCCCCCTTTTTCAAAGTTACAAAGAAGGGATTATTTAAAGTTGAAACAGAGAATCCAACTTTAATAGTTTTATTTCGACCTTTATCGCTAGAATCCTTTGCCCATTCTGGTGGTTCCATTGAACAACCAGCAGTAACGACCATAATACATGCAACGAGTATAAGTAACCATTTCTTCATGAACTGTCCCTCCATTACGCTTCTTTTCTGCGATCAATTAATACAGCTAGTAAGATTACAAGTCCTTTTACAACTTGTTGGAAGAAAGAAGATACACCTAATAAATTTAAACCGTTATTTAGTACACCAATAATAAGTACACCGATGAATGTACCAACAATCCATCCTCTTCCCCCAGAAAGACTTGTTCCACCTAATACAACTGCTGCAATTGCATCTAATTCGTAAGAAGTACCTGCAGTCGGCTGTGCAGAATCTAATCGTGATGTTAAGACAATACCTGCAAGCGCTGCCAAAATTCCGGAAAGACCGTAAATCATTACTTTAATTCTCGTAACATTAATACCTGATAGTGCTGCTGCTTCTTCATTTCCACCAATTGCAAATGTACGACGGCCAAATGTCGTTTTCTTCAAAATGAAGTACAGTACTGCGAAAGCGATCATCATTGTAACAGCTGGTACCGGAATACCAAGAAAATAACCGCGGCCAAACATTTGGAACATTAAATGATCACCAAGACCAGTGATCGGACGTCCGTCCATATAAACAAGCGTCAACCCACGAAAAATAGTCATTGTTGCTAAAGTTGCAATAAATGGAGCTACTTTTCCTTTCGCAATGATGATACCGTTTACAATTCCCATTACAAGACCTGCTAATAGTCCAACTGCCATTGCAAGGAACGGATCCATGCCACTTGCCATCATTCCAGCAACAAGTGCACTTGATAATGCTAAAATAGAACCTACCGATAAGTCAATACCCCCTGTTAAAATTACGAAGGTCATTCCGAATGCAATAAGCGCATTAATCGATACTTGACGCAGTATATTAAATAAATTTGGAATTTCAATAAACGCTGGATTTAAAGCTGTAATTACGACGATAATTAATACTAAACCGATTAAAGAACCAAGTTGTTGTAATACATTCCCCTTCTTAGCCATCCTTACTCTCCCCCTGTAGCTAGTGCCATAATAGACTCTTGTGATGCCTCATCTTTCCCTAAAATTCCGCCGACTTTTCCTTCATGAATAACAAGAACTCGATCACTCATCCCTAAAACTTCCGGAAGCTCAGATGATACCATAATAACGGCATCGCCTTGCTCTGTAAGCTTATTCATAATAGAGTAAATTTCTTTTTTCGCTCCAACATCAACACCCCTTGTTGGCTCATCTAAAATGAGTAATTGCGGATGAATGCCTAGCCATTTTGCGATTACAATCTTTTGCTGATTTCCACCAGAAAGAGATTTCACTGCCTGCTCTCCGCTAGATGCTTTCACATTAAGAAGCTTCATCATATCCTCTGTAAACTGTTGTTCTAGCTCGTTGCTTAGAACACTTCCCTTTGAAAGACTTTCTAAATTCGGTAAAGCTAAATTTTCTCGAATTGAAAAATCTAACACTAATCCTTCAGACTTTCTATCTTCTGTAATGAAAGCAATTCTTTGTCTAATTGCATCTATTGGACTATCAATCTTTACTTCTTGTCCATTTATAAAAATTTGTCCAGAGTCTAAAGGTTCATAACCAAATATCGCTTTCATAATATCAGTGCGACCAGCCCCCATCAAACCAGCTACACCAAGGATTTCACCTTTCCTCACTTGAAACGAAACATTTTCAAATTTCCCTTTCTTCGTTCCGTTACGCATTTCAAAAATGACATCACCAATTTGACTATTTCGCTCTGGGTAACGTTCACCAATGCTGCGCCCCACCATCATACTCACTACTTCATCAAATGATGTTTCTGGAATTAATCTCTTTCCCACGTATTCTCCATCACGCAAAATCGTAATAGCATCACATATTGAGAAAATCTCTTCCATACGATGCGAAATGTACACGAATGAAACACCTTCTTTACGCAACTTATTGATTACTGTAAAGAGCGTTTCGATTTCACGATCCGTCAGTGCCGCAGTAGGTTCATCCATAATAATAACGCTCGCGTTTGTCATTAATGCTTTCGCAATTTCGATAATTTGCTGTTGTCCAACCGATAATTCCTCTGCTAACATAGCGCCTCTTACATGCAACCCTAACTCCGCTAGTTGCTGCTGCGCAATCGCGTTCATTTGTCGAGTGCGTAAAATACCTGTTTTCCCATACATTAACTCTTTACCGAGAAACATATTTTCAGCTACTGTTAAATTCGGCAATATGTTTAGTTCTTGATGTATAAATGCGATGCCGTACTCTTCAGCTTCTTTCGCATTTTTAAAGGTGCGCTCTTGCCCATCAATTGTGATTGTCCCACCATCTTTTTTGTATACACCTGTTAAAATCTTCATGAGCGTTGATTTACCCGCTCCATTTTCCCCCATCAATGCATGGACTTCTCCTGTTTCAATCATAAACTGTGCATTCTTCAGAACAGGATTTCCATTGAACGCCTTTGAAATGTTTTTCATTTCAATATGCATTCCCATCACTTCCCTTTATTAAAAAATCACGCCTGCATGTAAAATTACATTTGCATAAGGCGTAGCCTCGCCTGTACGAATAATCGCCTTCGCTTTCTTTGTATGCTCTTTAAATTGCTCATGAGATACATACTCAAATGCTGGCTCTGTTAATTTCTGCTCGATCTCTTTATTTACTGCCGCATTATTTATAATGACTTCTTCTGCTAACGTCACTTTTTCGATTGCCATATCATCAGCTACAACTTGTAACACTTCTAAAAAACTCGGTTTTCCAATCTCAACAGCTAAATCAATTCGTTTTACTCCATCCGGAATCGGTAACCCGCAATCAGCAATTACAACCGTATCTGTATGCCCAAGTGAAGCAAGGACTGCCGCGATTTCACTATTTAATACACCATGCTTTTTCATCCAACAATCACCTGCACTTCACGTACTCGATCTCTCGTTGGCATACCGCCCTGTGCTCCAAGTTTCGTTACAGAAAGACCACCGGCAATATTCGCGAAACGAATTGCTTTTTGAAGTGTCTCTCCTTCAGAAAGTGCAACTGCTAACGCACCATTAAATGTATCACCAGCTCCAGTTGTATCCACTACATCAACAGCAATGCTAGGAACATGTACAATCTCCGTGCCATTATGGAAACGAACACCGTTAGAACCTTCTGTCATCAATAATTTATTGGGATACTTCGCCAATAAATCTTCAATTGGTGATGTAAAATCATCTAATACGATGCGGCACTCATGTTCATTTGGCGTAATATAAGTTGCCTTTTCTAAAATGTCTTCTGATAAAACTTGTGCTGGCGCTGGATTTAACATAACAGGAATATTATGTTCCTCACAAATAGCCAATACATATTTTACTGTTTCAAGTGGAATTTCTAGTTGAAGAACAACCATATCCGCTTTTACAAGAAGGTCTTTGGAGCGATCTACAACTGACTTATTTACAAGAGCATTTGCCCCTTGTACGACAACAATACTGTTATCTTCTTCTGCTAAAACGATATGAGCAATTCCTGTCGTTCCATCTGTAACCGGTACCACATAATCGATAAAAATGCGTTCGTTCTCTAGATTTTTTCTAACTACTGTTCCATAATCATCATTTCCTACCGCTCCAACCATTGCTACATTTGCTCCTAACCTAGCTGCAGCAACTGCTTGGTTTGCCCCTTTCCCTCCTGGGATTGTATGAAACGCTTCACCAATTACTGTTTCTCCTGCTTTCGGGCGTTTTTTTGAAACAGCCACTAAGTCCATTGAAATGCTTCCTACTACTGCAATATTTGGCATCTGTTTCATCTCCTTACTTCGTTGTATTTCGTTCTATAATTTCAATCGGCAAACGATAATGTTTCTCTTCTAATGTATTTCCTTCCATTTGCTCTAACAACAACTCTGTTGCAATTTTCCCCATTTCATATATCGGTTGTGCAACTGTCGTAATAGATGGATACATCATTTCCGTTAAAGAAATGCCATCAAATCCGATAATTTGTAAATCATCTGGAATGGCAATCCCCTTTTGAAGTGCCGCCTTTACAATACCGATCGCAATTAAATCATTCCCAGCGACAATACCATCAATATGCGGGTATTCTTCTAATAATTCCATCGCTACACGCTCACTATTTGCTGGATCAAACGTACTCTCTGCAATCATATACGAAAGATTATTTTGCGTAATAACGTCTACAAAACCTTCAAAACGTTCATTTGCAGTACTCACATCACGTGGACCGCGAATATGTGCAATATGTTTACATCCTTTATCTAGTAACAACTTTGTCGCAGCCTGACTTCCTGCATAGTTATCTGCATATACAGTAGGAATACGCTCATTAAACATACGGTCAATCGCAACAACTGGAACAGATAAATTCATGTAATTAACACTATTTTGTGGATTCGTTGCTACAATAAATCCATCTACATTATTTTGTCTAAGTACATCAATATATTGTTTCTCTTTTTCTAAACTTTCATCAGAGTTACAAAGGACAACTGTGTAACCTTGTTTATGTGCTACATCTTCTACGGCACGTGCAACTTCCGGAAAGAATGGATTCACGATATTTGGAACAACTAAGCCAATTAAACGAGACTTTTTATTATACAGTGAACGCGCTACTGTACTAGGCTTATAATCTAACATCTCAATTGCACGTTCTACCTTTTTTAATGTATCTTCGTGAACATATCCATTTTTATTTAGAACTCTGGAAACGGTCGCAACAGATACTCCCGCTAATTTCGCAACGTCTTTGATCGTACTCATTCTCTTTTCTCCTCATTTCATGTAACCGTTTACAGAAAATAATATAACGTATTTCTAAAAATACGTCAATCATTTCTCACTAAAAAGCTTTTAAGGTTATACTCAAAAAAGCACCGCCATAAGGCGATGCTTCTTCATTACGAGTATGATACAGTTTTTTCTTTTTCTTCTACAACAGGCTCTTTAGCATCTTTTTTACGATCTGATAATTTAATTTTTTGTAAGAAAATCGTAAAGATGGCACCTACTACGATAAATACTAATCCTGTTAAGAATACAGTATGAAGCGAGTCTACTAAAGAGTTTTTCAAAATAGGTACAATGCTGTTAGCGAACGCTTCTGGCATTTGTTTTAATGCCTCTGGGCTAAATAGCATTGAATATAAACCTTGTGGATCTGTGTGAATCATATCTTTAAATTTCGTTACCATTTGTCCCGCTTCTTTCGGGAATGTATCTAATACAGGTACTAAATTTTTTGTTAATGTCGTACCTGAAGTGTTATTCATAATTGACCCTAAAATTGTAATACCAAATGTACCACCGATTTGTCGGAAGAATTGACTTGATGACGTTACGACACCAAGGTCTTTTTTCGGGAAGCTTTCTTGTAACGCTAATGTTAATGTAGGCATTACAAGACCCATTCCTAAACCGATAACCATCATATAAGAAGTAGCTGTAAGCTTCGTTGTGTGCATATCCATCGTTGTTAATAACCAGAAACCACCGGCCATAATAAGCATACCTGCGATAATTTGTGGTTTTACACCAACTTTTAATACAAGTTGCCCACCGATAATACTCATCACAATCATTGTAATCATCATTGGAGTCATAATTGTTCCTGATTCAGCAGCACTTACTCCTACAATCCCTTGCATGAAGAATGGTACGAACATAATCGCACCGAACATTCCAATACTCATAAAGAATCCAATCGCATTCAGTATTGTAAATGTGCGATTTTTAAAGAAGTGCATTGGTAAAATTGGCTCTTCAGCTTTCGTTTCAACGATAACAAAGCTAACGATACCAATTACAGCTAGTGCAAATAAACCGATAATTTGCCAAGAATCCCATGCATAATCTTTTCCGCCAAACGTTAGCGCAAGTAATAAACTTACAACACCGAGAATCATCGTAAAGATTCCAGCGATATCAATTTTAATTGGTCCTGTTTGTTTATGTGATTTTAATCCCATTGCAATAAAGATTGTTGCTAAAATACCAACCGGTAAGTTAATGTAGAATACCCATCTCCAGTTCACTGCATCTACAATCCAACCACCAACTTGTGGTCCAATTACAGAAGCAAGGCCGTATAACGCCCCAAAAATACCTTGCCATTTCGCACGTTCTTTTCCCGTGAACATATCTCCAATAATAATCATAGCCATTGGCATCATAATACCGCCACCAAGACCTTGAATACCACGGAAAATAATTAATTCTGTCATACCATTTGCCATACCACATAACGCCGAACCAATCATGAAAATAACTAGCCCTGTTATATATACGTTACGACGACCAAGTAAATCAGCTAATTTACCTGCAATTGGTACAACTGTCGTTGATGTTAACATATAAGCTGTTGTTAACCATGTCATTAAGCTTAATCCACCTAGGTCACCGACGATACGTGGCATTGCTGTACCGACAATTGTTCCATCTAATGCAGCAAATAGCATCGCGATAATTAAACCGATTAACAACAACTTTCTATTTTGATTTTCTTGTTGCTCCATGTAATCTCCTCAATTCCTCTTAGTTATTCTCTTTTTTCTCTTGTGTCCCGCAAATAATGGTTTCTAACTTCTCAAAGAGACGTAATAAATCTTCTCTTTCTTGCAACTCTAAATGTGAAAAGTATTTTGCAATATGCTCGTTACGAGCTGTCATTGCCTCTTCTACTCTAGCTTTCCCCTTTTTCGTTAACTCGATGATGACAACGCGACGGTCATCTTTGTCGTGATAGCGTTCTACAAGTTCTTGATCGATTAGACGATCAATCATCACTGTAATCGCGCTAGGCTTCACATACATCTTTTTCGCTAATGTTGTCGCTCTTGAAGCCCCATAATGATCTAGAATCTTTAAAATATAAAACTGCGGTGGTGTAAGTCCTGTCGCTTGCATTTGTTCTAATAACTCCGTTTGCATTTTCTTTCCAATCGAAAAGGCAAGAGCTTGAATTTTATCGATATGCGTCATATCATTTGGCATGTTATCCACCTCTTATTTAAACAATAAAATATTTAATGTATTTAAATATTAATCCCACGAATAAAATCCGTCAATACTTTTATTCATAAAAACGTTTACATTTTTGTCACAAAGTTGTATAATTTTCGACGAAGTTAATATTGACAGTCACGGAGAAACGGAGTACACGGCTATGAATCATAAAAAAGGAAACTTTTTTATATTTCATGGCCTTTTTATGTTCTCTGTCTTAAAACGCTTCGAATTAATTAGGGGAGGATTTTCATTTTATGTTTTTCACACAATTATTTAAACCTGCGCCCCACGCGGAACGCTTACCAGCTGATCGCGTTGATAGCGAATACCGTAAATTACGTTTACAAGTATTCTTAGGTATCTTCATCGGTTATGCAGGTTACTACTTTGTTCGAAAAAACTTTTCACTAGCAATGCCATACTTAATCGAGCAAGGCTTTAGTAAAGGGGAACTTGGGGTTATCCTTTCAGCAGTTTCTATTGCTTACGGATTAAGTAAATTTCTTATGGGTATCGTATCCGATCGTTGTAATCCTCGCTACTTTTTAGCAGCTGGGCTATTTTTATCAGGTATCATTAATATTATTTTCGGCTCATTTTCTTTCATTACAACGAGCATTATACTTATGTTTGTACTTCAGTTTTTAAATGGATGGGTACAAGGTATGGGATGGCCTCCTTGTGGTCGTACGATGGTTCACTGGTTCTCTATTAGCGAACGTGGTACAAAAATGTCCATTTGGAACGTCGCTCATAATGTTGGCGGAGCGCTTATGCCTTCCCTTGTAACATTAGGCTTATACTTCTTCGCAGATGACTGGAAAAGTATTTTTTACTTCCCAGGTATTCTTTCAATTTTAGTTGGTATTTATGTATTAATTACGATGAAAGATACGCCTCAATCTTGCGGACTACCTTCTATTGAAGAACATACTGGGGAATATCCACCAGATGAAAAAGTAAAAGATCGCGAACGCGAGCTTTCAGTAAAGGAAATTTTATTTAAATACGTATTAAACAATAAGTTTTTATGGTACATCGCTATTGCGAACGTTTTCGTATATTTCGTACGTTACGGCGTTGTAGACTGGGCTCCTACTTATTTAGTAGAAGAAAAAAGCTTTACTCATAGTAGCTCACGTACTGCTTACGCTCTATATGAATGGGCTGGTATTCCAGGTACACTTCTTTGCGGATGGATGAGTGATAAACTATTTAAAGGACGTCGTGCACCTGCTGGTATTTTATTTATGGTTGGTGTATTTATAGCAGTTCTTGTTTACTGGTTAAACCCTCCTGGTAATCCAATGGTTGATAGTATCGCACTTGTCGCAATTGGATTTTTAATTTACGGACCGGTTATGTTAATTGGTCTACACGCTCTAGATTTAGCACCAAAGAAAGCTGCTGGAACTGCAGCAGGCTTAACTGGATTCTTCGGTTACTTAGGCGGAGCAGCTTTCGCTAGTGCAGCTATGGGCTTTATCGTAGATGCATTCGGATGGGATGGCGGATTCATCTTATTACTTGCATCTTGCGTACTTGCAATGTTCTTCCTTGCTCTTACTTTAAATACAGGGTCAGTAAAATCAAAACAAGCTTAAATAATATATAACAACCATAAAAATAGCTCTTAGCATTTACATACATGCTAAGAGCTATTTTTTATTTTCATTGCTGTTCCTACTAATGATAACAACCAATTCCTTCCCTACTATAAGATTAAAAGATTTGATGAAACACCTTTATTAAAACAGCTAACGTAACAGATGCAGCAAATCCCCCTAAACAAATAAGACTGACACCTTGGCTATATGACAAATTTTGAAATGATTTCATTGCTTCCATCCTCCCTATCTCCCTTTTGATACTTTTATTTTACCAATGGGAAAAATTTCATAACATCGATTTCTCTAACAACTAACTTACAAATTTGTAAGTTAACATCTTTTCAACTTATATATCTAGTATTTCCACAAATAAGAGTCATTTATACATAAAAAAAGACCTCAGTTATACTAAGATCTTCGTTACATTCTATTTCATTTTACAATCATCACTGGACATTTCACACGCTTTGCTATTTTATGACTTACACTTCCCAGCACCATTTCTTGCAGTGTATTGAGCCCTCTACTTCCAGCAATGACAAGATCTATATCTCCTGTATTTACATATTGAACAATTGTATCTCCAGGATCACCATGTAATATCGTAATTGTATAAGAAATGTTCTCTTTCTTTAATAAACCTTCAATCTCTTTTAATTTATCTTTTCGACTAGCTGATATTGTTTCTAAATCTGTTTGACCTTGTATAATATCTGATTTTGCCGTTCTATTATCTACTACGTACACAACTTCAACATTTGTTTCTTCGCTACATTTTGCAATATATGTTGCATGTTCCGCTGCTCGAAGTGCATGTTCAGAACCGTCACATGCTAATATAATTTGTTTGTACATATGCTGAATCCCCTTTTCGTTATCCTACTCGTATTATATAATAAAGCCCCCTAAAAAGGAGGCTTTTAACTAGCAATTCTTTTATTATAAGTAGCTAAATTTGCAACAAGTTTTGAGCTACGTTCATTTAATCCTGTTATACTTACTTTCACACCACTTTGTTCATACTTCATGATAACTTTATCAATTGATGCCACTGCTGAATCATCCCATACGTGCGCATGAGTAAAATTCATTTCAATTTCTTTTACATCTTCATTAAATGAAAAATTAGTTATGAAATCGGCTGTAGATGCAAAGAAAAGTTGACCGTGAATTTCGTATATTTTCTTATTTTCAATATATAAATGTTTCACGTGAATCTTTGCCATATTGAATGCAAATAAAACTGCACTAATTACTGTTCCGATAATTACACCTAATGCTAAATTATGTGTAATTAGGACAATCACAACTGTTACGATCATAACAAATGAGTTTCCTTTTGGTACTTTATGAATTGTTGTTACAGAGTTCCAATCAAACGTTCCGATTGAAACCATAATCATAACTGCAACTAAAGCTGCCATCGGAATATGAACGACATAATCTCCTAAAACGAATAGTAATACGATTAAAAATCCGCCCGCTACAAATGTTGATAGGCGACCTCGTCCACCTGATTTAATATTAATAACAGATTGACCGATCATTGCACAACCTGCCATTCCTCCGAAGAAACCAGCAACAATGTTTGCGATCCCTTGTCCGCGTGCCTCTTTATGCTTATTACTTTCCGTATGCGTCATATCATCTAAAACTGAAGCTGTTAATAATGATTCTAGTAAACCGATAATTGCAAGCATAACTGCATACGGTAAAATAATCCCTAATGTCTCAAGTGTAAAAGGCACGTCAGGAATACTAAAGAACGGTAATTCTTTCGGCAGGCTTCCCATATCTCCTACTGTTTTCAACTGTAATCCGCTCATAAGTGCAATACTCGTCACAATAATAATTGAAATAAGCGTAGAAGGTACAACCGTTGTAATACGTGGAAATAAATATATAATTGCAAGTCCTAATACAACGAGTGCATACATTTGCCAATTTGCATTTTTAAAATGTGGCAATTGCGCTGTAAAAACTAAAATTCCAAGTGAATTTAAAAAACCACTCATAACAGATTTCGGAACAAACTTCATAAATGAGCTCAGTTTGAACACGCCAAAAATAATTTGGACAATACCTGTTAATATTGTTGTAGCAAATAAATATTGCAAACCATGATCTTTAACAAGCGTTACCATTAATAATGCCATTGCACCTGTTGCAGCTGAAATCATTCCAGTTCTTCCGCCAACAAATGAAATGGTAACTGCAATACAAAAGGCTGCGTATAGTCCAACTGTCGGATCCACGCCTGCAATAACAGAGAAGGCTATCGCTTCAGGGATTAACGCTAAAGCAACGACAATTCCTGATAACACGTCCCCTCTCACATTAGAAAACCAGTCATTTTTTATCGTTTGAAACAAAATACCACTCCTCTACTCCTTTATAATTTGATTTTCTCCATAAGAAAATCTAGCCGACTGCACGAAGGATATTATATAACGAGTAGAAGATTTTTTGCTATGTAAAAGTTTCCTAAAGAAAAAGATGTTACCTTCGTAGCTTCTTTTTTAGGAAACTTTAAATATACTATCACCTATTGTTGATTTAACGTACAATGATTTCGGATTCTACAGTATGTCAAATGAAGAGAACTTTGTTTGGATGGATGAAAAATGCACATGTAATTCAGTTCATTTAATTGAATAATCCAAGGATCAAGATATTAGCTACCAAGGGAATTCATTTAAAGTTCTATAGATATTTACACTTCATATATCAGGTTTAGTTTGGATCGTTTAGGATTAGAGGAGTTTATGCTAATTTAATGAAAATAGTAAGAGCACTCTTTCGAGTGCTCATTTTATGCAGATACAGTTGCTTTATTCTTACGGAATATACCCATTAACCCACCGATTAATAGTAATACACCTGGTAATAAGTAAATTATAGAAATACAAATAAATCCACCGATAGCAGCCACAGTCATCATAATACCGCCAACCTTCGCTTTACTTCTTACCATAACAGATCCAACAATTCCTAAGATTGATAGAGCCACAGCTCCCCAACCTAAACCAATAACAGTATTCGCTCCATCAGCTTCAAAAGCAGCTCCCATACCGCCGATCAATAAAGCAACAAATGCACAAATAATACCAAAAATACCTCCAATAAGACCTAATACAAATTCAGCTGTTCTTTTCATTTTAATCTCTCCTTATTTAGCAACTTCAAATTCAAATTTCACTGATTTCTCGTCAAATGTAAATGTAGGTTTAAATGTACCAACAAACTTATCGCCTTCTGGTACATCAAATAACATTTTGTTTGTAATTTGGTTACCTGGCGCAATATTTTCGTTTATAAACGTATTTTCCCCACCAAAGTACTCTTTGAATTGGTTGCCGTTAGTATCAGCAATTTTTAATTCAGAAGTTCCAAAATATATATCTTTTTTGCCATTATTTTTAGCATTAAAAGCGATTTCTAGTACTTTCCCTTTTTCAGCTTTTACGTATTCGTTAGGCTCAACGAATTTAGCTGAACTGAAAGTAAGTTGTAGGCCATTAACTTCTACCGTATCTCCAATTTTATAAATCTTGCTTTCAGCTTTTTCCTTTTTATCTTTCTTTTCAGCCTGTTTAGGAGCATCGTTTTTACTCACTTCTTTAACTTCAGTTTCACCACAAGCAGCTAAACTAAAAGCAAGTGCACCTGTTAAAGCAATAGTACCCAATTTTTTATACATTTCTTTTCCTCCGATTATGTAAAATGTAAGATTTCCGAAACTATCATAACAGAAACAGTTACAACTTTTTTGTCATATTTTGTCGAGGAAAATAAAAAAAGACGCTATATCAGTAGCGTCTTTGCTCATTTCATTAATGTCCACCGTGTCCTTGACCACTTTCCTGAGCAATTTCTAACCTCTCATCTAGTATTCCTTGTGTTTCAAATGAAATATCACTCGTACTTCCTAATAAGAAACCGTGATTATATGGTCCAATTGTTGGATCATCTTTGAACTTCGGCTGAATGCTTGCAAGAAAGTCATACACTGGTTGTGAAGCTTTACCTTCTTCTAATAATACAACAGGTGCATGTTTACCCATATGTGAAAAAGGTGCCCCAGCAACTGCTAAATCTGGTGTTTTATTTGAAACAAATGATAAACCGTGACCACCTTTTGTGAATCCCCAGCCAAATTTTGTTTTTTCATCTTTAAATTTAGCGAACGCAATCGAGTTTTCTGTAGGGGTCTCTCCACTAATACGCGTTACTTTCCCGTATTTGCTTAGCTCTTTTTCTACTTCTTTTGAAACAATTTTTTCTGGCCCTAATACATATATATTTGCTTTATCTTTTCTCATTTTTAGTGCCTCTATTGTCGCTTCTGGCACTTTATTCTTTTCTGTATAGAGTAGTGGTTCCGGCATATGAGAAATCCAATTTACAGCGGGGGTTGTATATAAACGTCCTTCTTCTGCAGACGAACCGATAATAACACTATTTGGGTAGCTTCCTGTTATATCGGCATACTCCTTATCAACATCCTTCGCAAATATAGCTGGGTCCGTTTCTTTTATTTGTTTTACTTTATAACCTTTTAATTGTTCAAGCGCGCTAGTACCTACATCTCCCATCACCATAATTTGTGTTCCATCTTTCGTTCCGATTGGATTTAATCGTTTTATTTCTTTTAACGTCATTTCCGGTATCTTTTCTTTTTCTATAAATAAAATCGGCCCGTTATTCGGATGATGAATAAGATCTGCACTCGCAATACCTAATTGCCACTCGCTTGCTGGTACTAAAATAACAGCACCTGGCTGGTTCTCCTTATGAGTTGCTGGCCATATCGTTTGCGAAGTTAATACTGCCATTTGCGAAGGATCATTTGTGTTTAATCTCGTTACATTTTTTAAACTTGTCGTTAATAAATCATTAGATGCACCTTGGTTCATTTCTTTTGGCGCCGTTACCTCCTGATTCATTTTCATTTCCTTTTGTTCTGTTTTCTTCTCTTTTGTAGATTCATGGTTTTTATGGTCTGTATTCGTTTGTCCGCATGCAGCAAGACCAACTGCTGTAATTATTGTTATCCCAAAAATTCGGGTCATTTTTTTCACTATACCGCCTCCGTATTAATCATTTTTGAGCCAATATGATTACCTAAAATGTAATTTCAACTCCACAATAACAAGCAATTCTGAAGAAATTATGCAGACACATCATAATCTGCACCATTTCTTCATGATTTTGCATTACACTTTAAGTAACGATTATAAATATGGAGGGCTCTCTATGATTGATATACTGCTCGTAGACGATGAACCGAGAATGCTTGAATTATTAACGCTTTATCTTACACCAATTGGATATAACTGCGTATGTGCGACTTCAGGAGAAGAAGCTATTTTACATATAGAAAATCGAAACTTTAAATTTGTTTTACTCGATATTATGATGCCAAAGATGGACGGATGGGAAACGTGCAAAAAAATCCGATCTTTTAGTAACATTCCTATTATTATGGTTACAGCTCGTGATCAAACAGTAGATGTCGTTCAAGGATTAAAAATTGGAGCCGATGATTACGTAACGAAACCTTTCCATGAAGAAGAACTTTTCGCAAGAATTGAAGCCGTTTTAAGACGTACAAATGAACATAAACAAATCCAATATCACGGTATTGTATGGGATGAAACAAAACACTTCGTTTCTGTCCATAATGAAGAACTCCTTCTCACACCAATTGAATTTTCTTTACTCGGATTATTTTTACGCCATGTGAACTACGTATTAAACCGTGATCAGCTCATCGAACGAATTTGGGGATTAAACACAAATACAGAAGATCGCACAGTCGATTCACATATTCGTAATTTACGTGATAAATTGCGAAAAGCAAATTTTCCTATTGATCATCATTTAAAAACCGTGTATGGAATAGGTTATCGATGGATTGATACTGAACAGTAAGGGGCAAAACGATGAAACGAATTTCAATTCAATTCGGATTTTATTTTTTAATTGTTACACTTTTAATTGAAAGTGTTCTCTTTATTTTGCTCTATTATAGTCTTGTAAACACTAGAGTAAATGAAGAAATGACAGCTTTATTAAAGCGAGGAAATAGTCATCGAGATGTACTTGAAAAATATTACGATGAGCAAACCATCTCTCACGTAGCATTAATGGAATCTGAAGCTGAAACAACTGTCGTTATTACAAATGCAAATAAAGAAATACTAGCTAAATCTAACGAAATAAACACGACTATAAACGATCATATTAGTAAAATGCAAACTCGAACAGACCATAATGGAGCGATTATAGAAAATCATTGGAAAACATCTAATTATATATGTACAGTTAGCCCCATTGTAGTAGATGGAAAACATGAAGGCTATGTGTACATGTTTCTTGGAACAGAATCAATTGAAAAGTTAGTTAATGGATTAACGAAACAATTCATTATTGCTGGTGCCATCACATTTCTACTCACAGTCATCACAATTTTCCTATTATCACGTTTATTAACAAAACCATTGTTACACATGAAACATGCAACTGAAAAAATGAGTAAAGGCGATTTGTCCGTTTCGTTAACGACTACTCGTAATGATGAAATTGGTGAACTGGCATCATCTATTCAAACGCTCGCAAATGATTTGCATTATATGAAAACAGAGCGAAGTGAATTTCTAGCAAGTGTTGCTCACGAATTACGAACACCGTTAACATACGTAAGAGGTTATGCTGACATTGCTTTAAAAGAAAGCACCCCTTCTGAACAACGTTTGCGATATTTATCAATTATAAAAGATGAGTCTGATTACATTACAAACTTAGTTCAAGATTTATTTTCACTTGCACAAATGGAACAACATAACTTTTCTATTCAAGTAAAGGAAGTGCATTTACACACCTTCCTTACGCGTATATGTGAAAAAGTAAACGCCATGTATAAAGAAAGGTACAGTAAAGTTTCTTTCTCTTGTCCTCCTACACTGCTAGTAAACTTAGATGAACAACGATTCGAACAAGTTGTGGTGAATATTTTAAATAACGCTTATAGACATTCAAAAGAGCATTCTCATATAAACATTTCTGTTACAGAAGAACATAAACATATTTCCATTGCAATTGAAGATGAAGGCGAAGGTATTCCACCTGAAGACCTCCCTCACATTTTTGACCGCTTTTACCGTGTCGATAAAGCAAGATCACGAGCTACAGGTGGAACTGGTTTAGGACTATCTATCGTGAAAGAAATTGTAGAGCTACACGGCGGGACGATTACTGTCACGAGTGAAGTTGATCATGGATCTTGTTTTATCATTTCATTACCATCTGTAAAGAAACACGACTACCATCAGTAGTCGTGTTTCTTTATCCCGCATTAACGGGCAGTAAGACCCCTACATCAAAATTCAGCGGAAGCAAAGAAGTTAGGTGGGGGATCAACTGCCCGTAAAAGCCCGATTGGTTCAACTAATAATCAGTGGGAGATGAACAAAACCCCCACTGATTAAAGTTTCACTTTATCATTTTACTTTATAATATAAATTTACAAATTGCCCAAAACGTTTCGTATCCGTCAAAGTTAAATTAATTTCTGGGTTCTTGTCTTGAAATAACGGAACTCCAGAACCTAATATATGCGGTGTAATCGTAACAACATATTCATCAATTAGATTATTCTTAAAGAATTCTCTCAGTAGCTCTCCTCCACCAACCATCCATATTTTAGATCCTTCTTTTGCTTTTAACCTTTTTGTAAACTCCACTACATCTTCATTTACAAACTCTACGTTTCCGTCTGAACCTTTTTCTGAACGAGAAAAAACATAACATGATTTATCTAAGTACGGGAATGTTTCCGTATGCTCTACTACATAGTCGTACGTTTTCTTTCCCATAATTATTGTATCAATTGTTTCATACATTTCTGTATAACCGTTATCTCCCTCTCCTTCTGTTTCCATTAACCACTCTAAATCATCATTTTCTTTCGCAATATATCCATCTAAGCTCGCCGCAATAAATAAAACTATTTCACGTGACATATCTTTTCCTCCTTGCATCTCATCTTGATAACATATGATGTAAACAATATACTAACAATAAAACATGACAATTTATGTCATGTTAAAAAGAAAAAAGGTGATACATTTGTCAAAAGCTAAACGCTTATTAGATATTCTTATATTTGCTTCTGCCAAAAAGACATTTACAGCGCAAGAAATAGCTGATGAATTTAATATCTCCGTTCGTACTGTCCATAGATACATTTTAGATTTAAGTGATATGGGGTTGCCCATTTACGCAGAACAAGGTCGTAACGGCGGCTATAAAGTATTAACGAATAGAGTAATTCCGCCTATTTTATTTACGGAAGAAGAAGCAGTCTCTATCTTTTTTGCTTTTCAATCTTTAAGTTACTATCGCGACTTACCTTTTAACACAGAAATCAATTCCGTTACACATAAACTGTATAGCTCCCTACAACATGATGCAAAAACGAAAGTTGATAAAATACGTTCTTACATCGCTTTTTGGAATCCTAAGCGCACAATTGATACACCTCTTTTAAACGAAGTGTTAACCGCGGCTATTGAAAATAAAAATTTACACTTTCAATACGAATCTAAATCGGGGTTAAAAACAAAACACGTTCATCCTATCGGTGTATATGCTCATGACGGGCTATGGTATTTACCGTCCTATGACTTCAGTAGAAAAAAAGTATTACTGTATCGCATCGATCGTATTCTTTCCATATTATCAACGGAAGAAAATGAGGATACATTCATGAATTTAGAAGAGTGGTTTGCCTCTAACTCTAACGTAGTACACATCCCTACTCAGTTACATGTTTTACTGACAACAGAAGGCGTACGCCAATGTAAAAGCGTCCCTTATCTTGAGGAATTCGTTATAATAAACGAGGATGGGACAGGATATATAAATTCAACAATTGATAAAGGAGAAATCAATTTTATTACCTCTTTATTTTATAGACTCGGAAAAGATGCAAAAGTTTTAGAACCGACAGAATTGATAGATGGTTTACGTATGCGTGCGAAAGAAGTTTTAAGTATGTATGAAGACTAAAAAGGCGTAAGAGAAATTCTCTTACGCCTTTTTAGTGTGCAGTATTTTCTCTATCTCTTCTTTTAACAACGTCTTTATTTCTTCCAAATTATGATTCTTCTTTTCTCCCGTTTGCACCGTATAAAACTCAGCAAACGAGCGCTCTTTATATCTCGGTACGACATGCATATGGTAATGCGTTAACTCATTAAAGATTCCACCATTTTGACAAACTGTAATTCCATCTGGTTTATATAATGATTTAATCGCTTTTGCAATCAGCTTAGAAGCATCCATAATTGATTTCGCTATAACATCATCTAATTCGTCTACTTCTACAACATGCTGCTTTGGCACAATTAAAGTATGTCCTGAATAGAAGGGTTCATGATCTAAAAAACATGTTACATACTCATCTTCATATACTTTATATATGTTTTCCTCTTCGCTTGCTAATTTACAGCCTAAACAGTCCATAATACTTCCCCCTCTGTTAAAAACATAAAAACGTGAGAGCCGTATTCTCACGTTTTTATGTTTCATTTTATCCCGCATTAACGGGCAGTAAGATCCCTATCTCAAAATTCTGCTGTAAAGCAAAGAAGTGAAATAGGAGATCAACTGCCCGTAAAAGCCCGATTGGTTCAACTAGTAATCAGTGGGGGATAAACACTCCCACTGATTACAGTTTCACTTTATTAATTCAATCGTTTCCGTAACCTTTATACTATCTTTTACAGATTGAACAATCGTACAATTTTTCACTGCAAGTTGCAGCGCCTTGTCCAGCTGCTCTTCTGTAATGTTTTGCGCTTTAATTTTATAGTGCAAATGAACACTTTCAACTGGCTTCGATAAAGCTTCACTTCTACCAATTTCAGTTTCGATTGTAAACGTATCATATGGAATACGTTTCTTTTCTAAAATTGTTCGAAAGACAATTGCACTACATCCTGCGATAGAAGAAATGAGTAATTGTAACGGTGAATACCCGTTTTCTTTTCCAATCGCTAATTGACCATACGATAAATCTGCTTCTATATCATCGTGTTTGATTGTTAGTTTCATTTGTTTTTTCCATCTCCACTTTCATCGGTTTCAGCCGTTTCTTACTAATATAATAATATATATAGCAGAAAATGATAAATGGAATACCACAGTATAACGCCATTCTTTGTTCAGGAATAAACGCTAAACTAATAACAACAATGCTATTTGTAATTAAGGCTAAAATCGGGACAATTGGGTATAGTGGTGTTCTATACTTTAAGTCCTCTAACTTTCCTCCGCCTTTTATATACTGACTTCTAAAGCGAAGTTGCGATAGAGCAATAATGATCCAACTTGAAACAGCCGATAAACCAGCTATCGATAATAAATACATGTATACTGTATCTTCTGCAAGGAAACTTGTGAATAGAGATAATCCAGCTACCGCAATCGTTACGACTAGCGCTGTAATTGGAATACCACGCTTATTTACTTTCTGGAAGGAAGTTGGTGCCATTCCCTCATTTGCAAGTGACCATAGTATACGCGTCGCTGCATATAATCCAGAGTTCGCTACAGATAATAACGCAGTAATAATAACAAAGTTCATAATATCAGCTGCGTATGGAATACCAATTTTATCAAATACGACTACGAATGGACTTTCAATTACGCCTGCTTCTTTCCAAGAAATTAATCCTACTAAAATCGTCATTGTTAAAATGAAGAATAACATAATGCGCCATACCGTATTACGAATCGCACGTGGAATTGTTTTTTCTGGATTTTCACTTTCTCCCGCTGCAATCCCGATTAACTCTGTTCCCTGGAACGAGAAGTTAACTGTAATCATTGTAAGTAATACGGCAGCTAGTCCATTCGGGAATAATCCACCATCGCTTACAAAGTTAGAGAAAAGAGGTGCTGCTTCTTTTCCGTCATATGATATAAACCCTAATAATGCACTACCACCAAGAACAACAAATGCAAGAATTGTAATTACTTTAATACTAGAGAACCAAAATTCTAATTCAGCATAACTTTTCGCCGAAATTGCGTTTGAAGCATATAAAATAACGCCGAATACAAGGCACCATACCCAAACATCAACATTCGGAAACCATCTTTTCATCATTAAACCGATTGACGTTAATTCTAATCCTACTGTTACTGCCCAGCCAAGCCAATATAGCCAGCCAATCATAAAGCCTGTTCCTGGTCCAATAAACTTCGTCGCATACTTTTGGAAAGAACCTGAAACTGGCATTGCTACCGTTAACTCTCCAAGACAAAGCATTGTTAAATACATAATAAATCCGCCTACTAAATATGAAAGGATGGCTCCCCCTGGTCCAGCCTGATTAATGGTGTAACCTGAACCTAAGAAAAAACCAGTTCCGATTACACCACCTAGTGCGATCATAAATAAATGTCTACTCTTCATCGTACGATGTAATTTCTCATTCGTTGGTTGCTGCATCTAAATCCTCCCCCTACCAATACCCCTATATCTTGTTAAAATTTTCTGATAATAAAAATATACACGAAAGCGATTACATTTTCTATATAAAATTAAAACTTTTCTGATAAAATAATATAAAAAATCGAATTATTGCAAGATTTAGATTCTATTTAGAGGAAAATAAGGAGAAACAAGGAAAAAACCCTTACATATATTGTAAGAGTCAACGGAGTTCTAACCTTCTCGATAAAATTGATAAACTATAATTTACGATAAAATACATACAAGCTACTACTATAAACGTTGGAATCGTATAATTCACATTTTGTCCGCTAATAATTTGAGCATTATGCATAAGCTCTGGCAGTGATATAACGACTGCTAGTGATGTATCTTTCAGCAATGAAATAAACTGACTAACAAGCGGCGGGACCATTCTTCTTAATGCTTGCGGTAAAATAATATGCCAAAGTGCTTGAACATACGTTAATCCTGAAGATCTTGCGGCCTCAATCTGTCCTTTTTCAATAGATAATAGGCCACTTCTAACAATTTCAGATATCATTGCTGCTTCAAATATTGTTAAAGCAACAATTGTAGCTGTTATAATTTCTAATTTCAAGCCTGCTTCTGGAAGTGCAAAATACGTGAAAAATATAATTAACAGTAGTGGTAAGTTTCGAATCACTTCAACGATAATTCCTAATATTTGTGAGACGACAGGTATTTTCGTGTAGCGCAATATTCCTATTACACTACCGATAATAAAGCTAAGTACAATTGCTACGAGCGCTACCTCTAACGTTATAAGTAATCCTTTTAATAAAAATAGAATATGATCCCCTGTAATTGCTCCCTTAAAATCCATTTACACCGCCTCCTTTGCTAAGCGTTTTTCTAAATAACGCACTAGCATACTGAGCGGAATTGTTAATATTAAATAAAACATCCCGACAAATATATAAACATCAAACGTAACAAACGTCTTCGTTGAAATTAAATCTCCTTGATACATTAAATCAGCACCAGCAATAATTCCAAGTATTGAAGAGTTTTTAACTAAATTGAGAAACTGGTTTCCTAAAGGAGGAATTACAATTTTCATTGCTTGGGGTAAGACAACATAATACATCGCCTGCACATACGTTAGCCCTGAAGAGCGAGCAGCTTCCAGCTGCCCTTTCGCAACTGATAAAATACCAGCGCGAATTACTTCTGCAATAAAAGCTGCCGTATATACCGTAAGCGTAACTGTTCCTGCTACAAAACCATTTAAAGTAATTCCTATTACAGGTAAAGCAAAATAGAATATAAATGCAATTAATACAAGTGGAATATTTCTTACAAACTCCACAAAAGCTGATCCTATCCAATTTAAAATGCGAATAGGTGCAATACGCATTACTGCCAAAATTACTCCTAAAATAAAACTACCTATCAATGCAATTACACTAGACATAACTGTATATTTAAACCCTTCTAAATACATATCAATGTTATTCGTTAATATAGAAAAATCAGGCACATATTCTCCCCTCTTTCTTTACAAGAAGAGGATGAGTACTCTCATCCTCTCACTTTTACTATCTACTTTTCTGGTTTTTGTCCAATCCACTTCTCATATAATTTGTCATACTCCCCACTTGCTTTCATGTCTTTAATTAAAGTATTAATCTCTTTCGTTAAATCATCTGCCCCTTTTTGCACTGCAATTCCATACGGTTCATCTGTGAAAATTTTTCCTACTACTTCATAATTAGAATCTTGTTTTGCCATTCCGTAAAGGATCGCATTATCTGTCGTTAACACATCACCTTTACCTGCCTTTAACGCTGTAAATGCCTCACTATAATTTTCAAACTCTAATACAGTCGCTTCTGGTGACTTTTGACGAATGTTATTTGTAGATGTTGATCCTTTTACAGCTAATACTTTAACGCCTTGTTTTATATCATCGACGCTCTTAATATTGCTTCCTTTTTTCACAAGTAACGATTGTCCTGCTTTAAAATATACATCTGAAAAATCCACTTCTTTTTTGCGTTCTTCCGTAATTGTCATTGTTGCAATAATTGCATCAATATCACCATTTTTCAGCATTGGAATACGTGTTTTAGACGTTACTTCTTTCAGCTCTAGCTTCTTTTCATCTCCAAGAATCTTTTTCGCCAGTGCCTTCGCGACATCAACATCGAATCCTTCTACCTGCCCTGTTGAAGGATTTTTTAATCCAAATAAATTCGTATCATTCTTCACCCCAACTACTAATTTCCCTCGTTTCTTAATTTGCTCAACAGCCCCGCCTTGCTTCGTATTTGTTTCCTTTGCCTCATCTTTCTTACTTCCGCATCCAGCAACAACAAGCACGAATAAACATGAAAATACGATTAAAGTAAATAACTTTTTCATTTTAAGCATGAAATTCCTCCTCTAATGATTTAGCACCCGACTTAAAAATAAACGAGCTCTTTCTTGTTCAGGGTTTGCAAAAAAGTTCGCCGGTGTTGTATCTTCAATAATTTGACCATCATCCATAAATAAGATCCTATCTGCTACCTCTCTAGCAAATCCCATTTCATGCGTGACAACGACCATTGTCATCCCTTCTTTAGCCAGTGCTTTCATAACATCAAGTACCTCTCCAATCATCTCTGGATCAAGAGCAGACGTAGGCTCATCGAATAGCATAATTTCCGGCTGCATTGCAAGTCCTCTAGCAATTGCCACCCGTTGCTGTTGTCCTCCGGATAATTGATGCGGATATACGTTAGCCTTCTCCGGGATTCCTACTTTCTCTAAATAAAACATCGCTGTTTTCTCTGCTTCTTCTTTGGAAACTTTATTTACTTTAATCGGTGCCAATGTAATATTTTGCAGAACTGTTTTATGTGGGTATAAATAAAAATGTTGAAAGACCATGCCAATATTTCGCCGCAATTCATTCATGTCCGTTTTTTTATTGTGTACCTCTGTATTTTGTACAATTAATTCTCCATCTGTAATTGCCTCTAATTGATTTATACATCGAAGCAATGTACTTTTTCCTGATCCTGAAGGCCCGACAACTACTACCACTTCGCCTTTTTTCACTTGCACATTAATATTTTTCAAAACTTGAAAGTTACCATAATATTTATTTACATTACGAAATTCTATCAACATACTCCCCCTTCCCCTAACAATGCATGTACATTCTTTTTATATTCAACAATAGTCCCAAAAATAACTTTTAGCTTCAATTTGTCCATAAAAAAAAGCAAAGGGTTTCCCCTTTGCTTCTTCATTTTTATTCGATTAAGATACTTCTTCTTTCTTATCTTTCCCGTATTCATGCTCCCAAAAATCAGCATTTTTAATTCCTAATGGCCCTGGATCGAATACTGGATCTTTTCCTTCTTTTTTCTGTTTTTCATAATCCTTTAATGCGACTAATGCAGGTTTTTGTAACAATAAAATCGCAATGATATTTACCCATGCCATAATTCCTACCCCAATGTCGCCTAAAGCCCAAGCCGTTGCTGCTGTTTTTATACATCCATAGAATACAGCTCCTAAAAATACAAACTTTAGTACCATAGACATCCAAGGACGGTCTTTATCGCGGTTTAAGTACGCAATATTCGTTTCTGCAATGTAGTAATACGCCATAATTGTTGTAAACGCGAAGAATAATAACGAGATTGCAACGAAGCCATTTCCAAATCCAGGGAAAACAGATTCTACCGCCGCCTGTGTATATCCTGGTCCTGGCTGAGCGCCGTTTAGTTTATTAACGATAAAGTTTTTTCCGCTTGCATCAAATACGTTATACATGCCTGTAATAATCATCATAAATGCTGTTGCTGAACAAACAAATAATGTATCAATGTAAACGGAAAATGCTTGTACTAAACCTTGCTTAGCTGGATGTGATACTTCGGCTGCAGCTGCTGCGTGTGGTCCAGTCCCTTGTCCTGCTTCATTGGAATAAATACCACGTTTTACCCCCCAAGAGATTGCTAAACCGATAATACCACCGAAAGCAGCTTCTAATGCAAATGCACTTCTTATAATTAACATAAATGCTTCTGGCAATTTTTCAATATTCATAGCAACAATGACGCAAGCTACTAAAATATAGCCTATTGCCATAAACGGTACGACAACTTGCGCTACGTTAACAATTCGCTTTACTCCACCGAAAATGATAAGAGCTAATACGACAACTAATATAGCCCCTGATGCGGTAGTATTAATACCAAAAGCAGTTTCTAAACTTACAGCAATACTATTTGCTTGCACACCTGGTAGTAAAAGCCCCGTTGCAAGAATTGTCGCTGCAACGAATACTAAAGCATACCATTTCACACCTAAACCTTTTTCAATGTAATAAGCAGGTCCACCACGAAACTGTCCTTGATGTTTCGTCTTATATATTTGCGCGAGTGTTGATTCTACATAAGCTGATCCTGCTCCTAAAAAGGCTACTGCCCACATCCAAAATACAGCTCCTGGTCCACCGAATGCAACGGCTGTTGCTACCCCAGCGATATTTCCTGTTCCAACACGTCCTGATAACGAAAGTGCTAACGCTTGGAATGAAGAAACACCAGCTTCTGATTTTTCTCCTTGAAATGTCAGCTTCACCATTTCTCCTACATGTCTTACTTGTAAAAACTTCGTTCGAATAGAAAAATATAAACCTACTCCTAAACATAAATAAACAAGTGCTGGACTCCAAACAATATTATTTAACCAATTTACGAAAGCTTCCAACATTCCCCCTCCTCTTTTATAAAGAATATTCAGAATATATATAAAATTATAAGTGTATACCGAATCTAGGACAATATTATTTTAATAAAGTAAACATATTTTTGTATAAAAAAACAAAGTATATATTTGTTTTATATACTTTGTTTTGAACTAAATGTATTATATATTCACAATTGCTTCTCTTTTAATAATTCTTTCGTATAGCTCTTCTGATAATTTCAAGAAGTTATCAGGCATATCTTTCCCTTTAAACTTCTTTTGAAGCGTTCCATATAAACCTATATCACGTAAACGTAAAAATAGTGGTAACGATTCATACCAACTATCCGCCAGCCTGTGCTCATACTCATATCCTTTTCGTAACACTTGTAACTGTTTACGAGCAAAATCTGTCTTCTCTTCTGCTGTCCACGGTGTAAATAGAACAGAGTAGTATAAAACCATCGCTAAATCATGTATAAAGTAATTATAAGCAGCATCATCAAAATCAAAGATTGTTAGCTCTTTACCATCATAATGAAAATTACCTTGATGAATATCACCGTGCATAAGACCGAACGTTTCTCTTTCAACTGGAAGAGCCTTAATTTCATCCATTAATACCGCTGCAATCTCTTTCACTTGACCATCTTCTAATTCATTAACAATTCCACTTTCGTCTTCTTCCCACGTATCACGGTAGTCTGTTTTAGGATAATCCATTGTAAGGCGATGCAGTTGCCCAATCGCTTTTCCCCACGCTTCAAAATAAGCATCTCCCCAATAAGGCGATTCTGCTCCTTTTACTTGCTCACCTTTTGCATATATAAATAAAGAAGCGAAAAAGAAAGTCCCATCCTCTGCTACGATTTCTTCTACGAGATTTCGAGACGTTGAATAAAGAGGTCCTGCTACCTTTGCCCCATTCTCCGCAACATATCGTAAAAAATCTAGTTCAGCCTCTACCTCTTGTTTAGAACGATGAGAAGAATGTGTTAAACGTAATACATAATCTTCATCATTATCACCCTTCGCCTTAAAAATATAATTCTCAAAATCTCCAAGTGGCTTTTCTTCTACTGTTACATGAAACAAATTCGCTGCTCTTTTTAAAATCTCTTTCGTAAAAACACGTTCTACAGCTATTTCCATATATATCCCTCCTATATATCTTCTTAATTCGACACAAATGTTAGAAGTACTGCTATGAAATTGAATAATGCACAAAAGACAATGTAACGTAACCTTCAACCCTCTTTTTAAAAAATAATTCAAGCATAAATTTCTCACAAACGACAAAAATTAACAGAAACAATTGCACTTTAAAAGAGGTGGAAATTATGACAGAGAAAAAAGAACAACAAGAGAGTAAAAAACAAAAGCATATGTTTCCATCACTTCCGGAGAACATTAGTTACATTGAAAATAAACTTTCTCATTCTGATGATATAAAAAAATTAGATCTCCCTTTTCAAAACGGAAAAGGAATAATCTTATATATCGAATCTTTAGCAGATCCAAATCTAATTCATCAGTTAGCTCTTGAGCCTTTATTGACACGGTCAGACTTAGCTATAGATAAAGCTTTTTCTACATTAAATATGAAAAAAGAAACGAATTTAAATTATGGTGTGCAGCTTTTATTACAAGGTAAATCCTTATATTTTCATGAACACGTCGACAGTTTTTGTATTTTCGAAACAGCTCTATCCTTAAAGAGAGATATAGCAGAACCTGATAATGAAGGAATTGTCCGTGGACCGCATACTGGTTTTGTAGAAGACTTAGCAACCAATTTAGCTTCCATTCGCAAA
The DNA here is from genome assembly GCF_037966225.1 of Bacillus sp. FSL E2-8900. NCBI lineage: Bacteria > Bacillati > Bacillota > Bacilli > Caryophanales > Bacillaceae > Bacillus > Bacillus sp. FSL E2-8900. The sequence continues at coordinate 635,182 of NZ_CP150193.1, read as the reverse complement.
CTCATAAAAAGTCCACATGTCGTCATTAAATATTTCACACTTGGTGAAGAAATGCATACGAAAGTGGCAATTGCTTATATGCAAAACATAGCGAATGACGATTTAGTTACAGAAGTAAAAAGAAGGTTAGAAACGATTAAGACAGATGCACTTATGCCTCCAGGATATATACAAGAATTTATAGAGGATACGTCTTTCTCACCATTTCCGCAGCAATTAAATACAGAGCGTCCAGATAGAGTCGCAGCAAATTTAATGGAAGGACGAGTTGCTATTTTATCTGATGGAGATCCAACAGCTCTTATCGTTCCTGTTACATTATTTGCTTTTTACCAATCACCAGATGACTATAATAACCGCTGGATTGTTGGTTCTTTCGTCCGAATGATTCGCCTAGTAAGCTTCTTGATTGCCTTTCTCTTACCAGCTATATATATCGCAACCGTAGCCTTCCATCCTGATGTATTGCCGCTCGAACTTGTGTATACAATTAAAGCTTCATTAGAGAAAGTACCACTTCCTCCTATTTTTGAAGCTCTCTTAATGGAATTAATCTTTGAATTATTACGGGAAGCTGGTATTCGCTTACCAAGCCGAGTTGGACAAACAATCGGTATTGTAGGTGGTTTAGTAATTGGTGATGCGATTGTAAAAGCCGGACTCGTTTCTTACACAATGATTATCGTTGTAGCTTTAACTGCAATCTCATCTTTTCTCGTTCCATCAAACGATATGAGTTCAGCAGTTCGAATTCTTCGTTTTCCATTAATGATTCTTGCTGCTATATTCGGATACGTCGGAATATCATTCGGTCTCATTATAACTTTCGTTCATTTATGTCAATTACATTCATTTCATACGCCATATCTTTCTCCTGTTGCCCCGATGCGGATAAAAGATATGAAAGATTCTTTTGTAAGACTTCCAATTTGGTCGTTTTGGGAACGACCACATGATCCAAAACCGAAAAAAATGCAACGACAACATGTAACGAGAGAGGATGAGGACGGTGACAAACACGCAAAGTAAAATTTCGCTCGTTCAATTTACCTTTTTCGTTATTCAATGCCAAATCGGAGTTGGTATCCTTTCTCTACCTAACCGTCTTCACCCGATAGCAAAAGGTGGCGGATGGATTTCTGCTCTCATCGCCGGGCTTGCAATTCAGCTTATTATTTTACTTATGTGGCTTTTTTTAAAACGATTTCCTGATGCAGATATGTATGAAAGTGTTTGTATGCTATTTGGTAATAAGTTTGGAAAACTATTAGGTTTTGCTTATGTTTTTTATTTTACGCTTATTGGTATGACGGTTATGTTGAATGCTTGTAATGTCATTAAAGTTTGGATATTACAAGCCACTCCTTGGTCTGCCATTCTCATCCTATTTACAATAGCTTGTTGCTATGTAGCCTATAATACATTTAAAGTAATTGTACGATTTTATGTCATGGCTTCTATTCTTATTTTCCCAATGGCACTTTTAATTGGACTTGGGCTCTCACGGGCTGACTTTTCTTATATTTTTCCAATTACAGAAGCTGGATGGTGGAATATTATTCAAGCATCCAAAGAAACAATTACAGCTATGTATGGTTTTGAAATCATTCTTATCGCTTTCCCAAAAGTAAACGGGAGTTCTGTCGCAAAACTGAAGGCCATTTCTATCGCTAATGGATTTGTAACACTTTTTTATACTTTTACTGTTTGGATTTGCTTTATCGTATTTAGTCCAAAACAAATTGAGCTTATTCCAGAACCAGTTGCTTACTTATTACGTTCCTTACATATTGGGATTATAGACCGGACGGATTTACTATTCATTCCCATATGGATGATAACAGTTGCAGCTTCTATCGCTAGTTATTATTGCGCTGCTTCAATCGGAGTGGGACATATATTCAATCTTGCTAATCATAAAAAAGCTGTTCCAATCATTGGTATTATTGCTTTTAGTGTAGCCTTATTTATAGATACACCTGAAGAATTAAAAGTAATCTCAACTTTCACTGATAAGTTCACGTATATTTTTATTGTTGTCCTCCCTCTTTTATTTCTACTTTATTCTGTGATACGAAATAAGAAAGGAGAACAGTATGTTCACAAGAAAAGTTAAATTACTTTCTATATTATGTGCTAGTTCCGTCCTTTCTGGCTGTTGGGATCAAGAACCATTAAGGGAAGCAAGGTTAGCTTATAGTATTGGATCTGATATTACGGAAGAGAATAAACTCCAGCAAACAATCGAGCTCGTAAAAAGTTCAAGCGGAGAGCAATCTTCATTCGAAAATGAAATACATTCAGCAACGGGGCATAACATAAGGGATACAAGCGATGCCCTAAAAAAAAATGTGACTGGGAATATTCGTTATTTTAAATATGGTGTTCAATTACTAGGAACCAAAATTCTAAAAAAAGGTATATTACCTTATTTAGATGTCAGCTTTCGGGACCCAACAAACCCAACTGCTTTAGTAAAACTTATTGCAGTAGATGGTGAAACATCCGAGATACTAGAAAAAAAGAAAGTAGGAAATTTACTAATTGGAGATTTTCTAAAGAAAAAAGTGAAAAGTTTAGAAGATATGAGTGTGTTTCCAAAAGAAACTTTAGAAACAGCTTCTACAAAAATGTTAGATCCCGGTAAAGACTTTACCCTCCCTTCTATAAAAATAAAAGGAAAAGAAGTGATTACAAACGGTCTAGCTTTATTTAATAATGATAAATTAACTGGGCATTTACCTTTGAAACAATCTGTTTTATTCGTATTATTAACTGGAAAAATGGGAACAAGTGCCCGTATAACCCAAAAGCTTACTAGCGATGAATCAGAGAAAACATCTGATTATTTAACAATGGAAATTAGCAATCGAAAGTTAAAACGCGACTTAAAAATAACAACAGATAAAAAAGGAAATGTTTATGCTCACATTAAGCTCCAACTAAAAGTTATAGCGCTTGAAGCTCCGAGAGATAATCTTTACAAAATGGATGAAAGAAAAAAACTAAATAAAGAATTGTCTACACAACTTACGAAAGAAGCTAAAAAGATAACGAAAAAGTTACAAAAAGCAAACTGTGATGCTTTCGGTATCGGCAGACACCTTATCGCCTATCACCCTGACTTATGGAAGAAGAAAAATTGGAATAAAGATTATGCAAAAGTAAAATTCAAACCTGAGGTAGAGGTAAACATTTTGTACAGTGGTGTCCTAAAATAAAAGGTTGTATGCCGCATGGGCATACAACCTTTTTATTTCGTATATCGATACACAATTGATTCATATGGTCTTAAGTTAAGTTTTGCAATATCCTTGCTAGCATCTTTATAATTCGACAGTAGTACTTCTTGTTTCATTCCATCTAATTGAACGTGCGCTGGTACAGAGTACGTTATTTCTTCTCCATAGAAGTTATTTATAACAAGTAGTACTTCACTTTCTGTAGTACGAGTATATGCCCAAATTTTAGGGTCATTTTTATCCAAAATAGCATATTCTCCTTCTGTAATTACATCATACGTTTTTCTAAGTTCTATTAACTTTTTATAATGATAAAATACGGACTCTTTATCTTCTAATGCCTTCTCTACGTTTATTTCTTTAAAGTTTTCAGCCACTGAAATCCAAGGTGTACTTGTTGTAAAGCCACTGTTCATCTCTTCATTCCACTGCATTGGAGTACGGGAGTTGTCACGAGATTTTTGCTTTAAAATCCCTATAATCTCTTCTTTTGATAACCCTTCTTTTAGCTTTATATCGTATATATTTAACGATTCCACATCACGATATTGCTCGATGGACTCAAATTTAGGATTCGTCATACCGATTTCTTCCCCTTGATAAATATAAGGCGTTCCTTGCAGCATGTGCATGGCTGTCGCTAACATTTTTGCAGATTCGTTTCGGTACTTTCCATCATCACCAAAGCGTGACACGATGCGAGGCTGATCATGATTACACCAAAATAACGCATTCCATCCTCCGCCCTTTTGCATTTCAATTTGCCAGTTAGACATAATCTCTTTTAATTTAATAAAATCAAACTCTGCTTTCGTCCACTTATCACCATTCGGATAATCTACTTTTAAATGATGGAAACTAAACGTCATGCTTAATTCATTACGCTCAGGATTAGAATATTTAATACAATTATCAATTGTCGTAGATGACATTTCTCCAACTGTAATGACATCTTTTCCTGCAAAAACATTTCGGTTCATCTCTTGTAAATATTCATGAACACGCGGACCATCTGTATAATACTTGCGTCCATCACTTGTCGCAGTACTACCTTCATCGTTTAAGAAACATTGGTCTTTTGAAATTAAGTTAATGACATCTAGTCGGAATCCTGTTACTCCTTTATCCAGCCAAAAACGCATCATATCATATACTTCTTCACGAAGTTTTTCATTTTCCCAATTTAAATCAGCTTGTGTTTCATCAAATAAATGTAAATAATATTGCTCCGTCTTCTCATCATATTTCCAAGCAGATCCACCAAACTTAGACTGCCAATTATTTTTTTCATCACGCCAAATATAGTAATTACGATATGGACTATTTTTATCTTCTTTCGCTTCTTTAAACCACTTATGTTCAGTCGAACTATGATTTACAACAATATCAAGCATAATCTCAATGTTACGTACTTTCGCTTCTGCTAAAAGCTCTTCAAACTCTTCCATCGTTCCGTAAGATGGATCAATGCTGTAGTAATCACTTACATCATATCCATTATCATTTTGTGGTGATTGGTATATCGGTGTTAACCATATATAATCCACTCCGAGTTCTTTTAAATAATCTAGTTTCTCTGTAACACCTTTTATATCCCCGGTTTCTCTATTGTAATAACTATTAAAGCTCTTCGGATAAATTTGATAGACTACACTTTTATGCCAATCCTTCATGTTTAACTTCCTCCTACTTCTGTTTGACTCTTTTTGCAAATAACCATGTTAAAGTAAACGGGATTACAACTGCAATAATCATTCCTACAATAAACATTGGAATCGATTTCGGAATGATAGAAATAAATGCTGGCAATCCGCCAATTCCGATAGCAGGCGCTAATACACCATTTAATGTAATGAATATCGCTGCCACAGCAGATCCTATAATCGCTGCATAGAACGGGAACTTATTTCGTAAATTCACCCCAAACATCGCTGGTTCTGTAATACCGAAGTATGCTGAAATGGCTGATGTTGATGCCATACTTTTATCATTTTGATTTTTAGAAATCCAGAACATCGCAAGTGCCGCACTACCTTGCGCAATGTTAGAAAGAGCGATCATCGGCCAAATAAATGTCCCGCCATGTTGTGCAATCAATTGTAAATCAATTGCAATAAACATATGATGCATACCTGTAATTACAAGCGGTGCATATAACGCTCCAAATAATACTGCTCCAACTACTGGTACTGTTTCATATACACCTACTAATCCTACTGTTAATAAATCTCCAATATGACGTGTAACCGGACCGATAATTCCTAGTGCTAACACACCTGTCACAACGATTGTTGTAATTGGTACAACTAATAATTGAATTGCATTTGGTACATGTTTCTTTAAGAAAATTTCCACTTTACTTAATACAAATGCTGCTACTAAAACAGGTAAAATTTGTCCTTGATATCCTACCTTCTCAATTTGGAATAGTCCTAAAATATTGAAGTACTCAATCTTTTGACCCTCTAAACCAGTCGCTGCTTTTCCATAGTCCCAAGCGTTTAATAAGGCCGGGTGTACAAGCATTAATCCCATAACAATCCCTAGTATTGGACTACCACCAAAACGCTTCGTTGCTGACCAACCGACAAGTGCTGGTAAGAATACGAATGCTGTATTGGCCATCATATTAATTAAATCCCAAAGCCCGCCTAAGTTCGGATAAACATCTAATAAATTTTTCCCATCAAAAAATAAGTCCTTTGCGCCTAATAGATTGTTAATACCCATTAGTAAACCAGCTGTTACGATCGCTGGTAATATCGGCATAAATACATCCGAAAATATTTTCACAAACTTTTGAGCTGGATTTAACTTCTGATTTCCAGAGTCTTTTACGTCCGCTACAGTCGATTCTTTCATACCTGCAAGCGTTATCAATTCAGCGTAAACACGATCTACATCCCCTGGACCAATTACAATTTGAAATATACCAGCGTTATGAAACGCTCCTTTCACTAATGAAACAGACTGTAATTTATCATTATCTATTTTACTTTCATCTTTTAAAGCGATACGGAGCCTCGTCACACAATGTGCAGCTTGTTCAATATTGTCTTTCCCACCAATATACTGCAACACTTCCTCTGCTGTTTTACGATAGTCTTTCCCCATATTCCCGTCCCTCTTTTCTTTTTTTGATACCGTTTACAATTACATATTAACTCGTATATATAAGTTAGTCAACACTCGTATATACGAGTTTGTGTTTTTTTTATAAAAAAAAGAGATGAAACAATATTTTGTTCCACCTCTTTACTTCCTGCGTGCCACATCCGAAAAGTGAAAAATATCTAAACGGTGGCGTGATTCTGTATATTCAAACTGACTTCCATCATACAAATGTGTAAAGTTTTTCACAACGACAACATAGTCTGTTCCATTTAAATCTAAATACTTTCTGTCATCCTCTGTACATGGCTGTACTTCTATTACCCTCTGCGAATAACTAATATGTAGCCCAAGCTCTTTCTCGATGTATTTATAAATCGATGCAGTTGCAATTTCTTTCGTTAATCCTGGAATAAACTCAGATACAAAATGATTTATATCTAAAATTACTTTTTCTCCATCAATATTTCGTACACGTTTAATATGGTCAATCTCTGTTTTTTCTTTTACATTTAATAATTTCGCAATTTCTTTTGTGGCTTTTTCTTTGTCCATTTCCACAACTTCCGTAATACAATGACGTCCCAAACGTTCATTTTCTTCTTGGAAACTTACAATACCGCCAAAATTAAATTCAATATTTTTTCGCTTTAAAACAAAAACACCTTTCCCATGAATTTTTTGCACATATCCACGCTCTTGCAGTAAATCTACAGCTTTTCTTACCGTGCCTCGGCTTGCCTCATACTGCTTCATTAATTCTGTTTCTGATGGGATTTTGCATCCCTCTTTTAATTGTTTATTATCAATAGATTTACTGATTTCTGTATAAATTTGTTCATACTTACTCATCATCTACAATAGCCCCTTGTCACCTTCTAATTCTATATGTATTATAACATGCTTCACTCTTCTGCCAATCTCTCACTTATTTTCCAGTACAAGAAAAATATAGGTAAATATTTAATCTTTAAAACGTATTTTTATAAAAATTTTTATATTTTTCTTTTCATTCAAAAAAACATGTAGTATACTAACTTCAAAATCAGAGGAGAAAGGGAGCAAAGAACTATGCTTACTTATACAACAACTGTAGTTACATTTGCACAAAAACATCATCATCATCATACGTAACCCTTGAAACCTAGCGGAAAAATTACGCGTAGGTACAAGGGTTATTCCCGTTGTACCTACGCTTTGGCGAAAGAGCCATGTAGGTATTTTTTTATCTACATGGCTCTTTTTTTATTGTCAAAAAGCTAGTAAAAAATGATGTTTAAGCAAAACTTACTACAAAGGAGTTAACAAAAATGGAAACGAAAAAATGGGGATTATGGGTTTTAACAGCATTTGTTATCGGGAATATGGTTGGCGGTGGCGTATTTATGCTTCCAGCAAATTTAGCACAAGTATCAGGGCCAATGGGTTCTACACTCGCATGGAGTATTACAGGCCTTGGCGTATTTATGATTGCACTTGTATTTGGAAATTTAGCGATTCGGAAACCAGAATTAAAAGCTGGACCACAAAGCTATGCTCAAGCGATGTTTCCTTCAAAAAAAGCTGGTAAAATTGCAGGATATAGTATGGCATGGGGATATTGGGCTGCTAACTGGGCTGCAACAGCATCTGTTATTATTTCCTTTGCTGGATATTTATCAACATTCTTTCCAGTTTTACAAAGTAAGCAAATTCTTTTTTCAATAAATGGATTTTCACTGGAACTCGGAAAAGGATTAACTTTCCTCGTATGTAGCCTTATGCTGTGGGGAATTCAATATATTCTTTCTCAAAATATTGATCGAGCTGGAAACATGAATCTACTTGCTACCATTGCAAAAATTATTGGATTTACAATGTTTATTGTAATTACATTATTCATTTTCAACGCCTCTAATTTCGGAGACGGTCAAACCTTTATGAATGAAGCAGGACAATCAATCTCATTAGGTGGACAAATCAATTCAGCTGCTATTGCAACACTCTGGGCATTTATCGGTATTGAATCAGCAGTTATGCTTTCTAATCGTGCAAAATCACAGCGCGATGTAAAAAAAGCTACGATTTTCGGATTAATTATCGCTCTTCTTATTTACATGTCAATTACTTTACTTACAATGGGAGCTCTTCCGCAAGATGCTTTAAAAGAGTCTCAAAAACCATTAGTAGACGCATTAAATTTAGCAATTGGAAATAAAGGTGCATATATAATGGCTTTACTCGCTCTTATATCTTTATTTGGATCTACAGTTGGCTGGATTGTTGTTAGTTCAGAGGTACCTTACCAGGCAGCAAAAAATGGACTTTTCCCTAAGTTTTTCGGGAAAACAAATAAAAAAGGTAGTCCTGCAAAATCATTATTGATTACAAATGTAATGACGCAAATTTTCTTATTTTCAACGATTTCTGGTACTGTTTCAGAAGCGTATAGTTTCGCTATCGTCGTAGCAACATTAGCCTATTTAATTCCATACCTTGTTTCTACCTTGTACCAATTAAAATTAGTTATTACAGGAGAAACGTATGATATACTGCCAGGATCTCGAGTAAAAGATGGAATCATTACTACATTGGCGTTGGTATACTCCATTTGGGTTATCAAAACGGGAACTGCTGATTTAAAAACGTTCTTCTTAGGAATTGGATTGTTCGTATTAGGTCTTATTCTTTATCCAGTACTAATGAAAGACTCACAAAAAACGGATTAAATAAAGAGAAGCTGCTGGCTTCTCTTTTTTATTAAAAATCTGTAATTAACTTTTCTTTTAGCTCTCCTACAGATAAAGGTTTCGCATAATAAAATCCCTGTACATAATCACAGCTCATTGATTGTAACAAACTCTCTTGCTCTACTGTTTCTACTCCTTCAGCAACTACTGCTAAATTTAAACTATGAGCAATTTCAATAACAGATTTTACAATCGTTCGTTCTGGTTGTGCGTGATCATAATGAAATTCACGAATAAAATTACGATCAATTTTTACAATATCCAGTGGTAGTTGTTTTAAATAATATAAGGAAGAATAGCCAGTTCCGAAATCATCCAAAGCAATTAAAACACCCATATTTCTTAATTCTTGTAATGTAGCAATAATATAATCAAAATGGCGGACTGCAATACTTTCCGTTATTTCTAATATTAAACGGTTCGGAGGAAAACCAGTTCTCTTTAAAATGCTACGTACTGATAAAATAAAACGTTTCTGCATTAATTGTTGTATAGATAAATTCACAGATAACTTTAGTCCTTCTTGATAATTCGGCAATGTTTTAAACAAGCGACATGATTTTTCTAATACCCAGTCTCCTAGTTTTATAATTAGTCCAGACTCTTCAGCTACAGGGATAAATTCGCTTGGTGAAATAGGTCCGTCTTCTGTCATACAACGTACTAGAGCTTCTATACCAGAATATCTCTTCGTTTTCAAATCAATAATAGGCTGCAATGCTACATCTAACTCTTCATCACGAATTGCCTTTTGCAAAGCAAACTCAACTTTCATTCTACGATTTATTTTCGCGCGTAGCTCATCTGTAAAGAAACACGCAGCGTTTCTCCCCTGTTCTTTTGCACTATACATAGCTAAGTCAGAGTTTTTCAATAACGTTTCCACATCTTGTCCGTCTTGTGGATAAGAACAAAGTCCTAGACTAGCTGAAATGTATACTTCATGGCCTTCCAGCATAAATGGTGCCTGAAAACATGACAACACAGATGTCGCTAACTGACTCATATCATCTTGTCTATGATTTTTTGTTAACAGCACAAATTCGTCGCCACCTAGCCTAGCCAGAACATCTTTCTCTCCTAGTACATAATGCAACCTTGAAGCAACTTCACTTAAAAGTAAATCCCCTATCATATGACCTAATGTATCATTTACTAATTTAAAACGGTCCAAATCAAAGTAAATCATACCAAATTCTTTTTTATCTGCAATCAATTCGTTAACGGTCGTTATTAATTGTAAACGGTTAGGCAAACTCGTTAAAGCATCATGATAGGCAAGTTCCCTATAACGACTTTCACTTAGCCGCAATCTATGTTCCGCTTCTTTTCTACTACTAATATCATTTCGAATTGCGATAAACTGGTATGGCTCTCCTTTTTCATTTAAAAATGGAACAATTGTTGTTTTGACCCAATAATATGTACCATCTTTTGCTCGATTCCGAATCTCACCTGTCCATACTTTCCCATTCAAAATACGCTTCCATAAGTCTTGAAAAAAGGTTTTTGGATGATGTCCTGAATTTAAAATACGGTGATCTTTTCCAATTAATTCTTCTCTTTTGTATTTAGAGATTTCACAAAATTTATCATTTACATATGTAATAAGACCTTTTCGATCTGTAATTGCAACAATTGAAGACTCATCTAATGCTAACTTTAAATCTCGCAATGAAGAGTCATATAATGCATGACCTCTCTGTTCTAGCATGCGCATCTCTCCTTGCTTCTATCTGACTAAAACACAACCTGTTTCTCTTCATAGAAATAGAGATATTTCATTTTCTAATACTAGCCCATTACATAAATTATCTTTTTGAATAGACCGATTAAAATAACATAATATTATTTGTAATAAAAAGCAATATTATACCGTTCTAATTATAAATAGTAGCTTCTCATCTCCCTAATTATTTCGCACCTTATTATACTGCAATCCCTTTAAGTGGCTCTATGCAAGCCTTGTTTCCAACTAATACCACTCACATCTGATCTCTTTGTTTTTAATAACGAAATAGAAATTAGAACATACTACATAACTATTCACGAATAATAATATAAAACTCTACATCAATGTATATGTTTTTGAATTACAATAACAAAATATTAACATATTTTCACCTTAATTTTGGAAGTATTTTATAAATAAATACCGTATTAAACTAAAAAAGAGGATAGCCTCTTTTTTAGTTTAATACGAATATGGTATTTGCTGATAACCTGGGTATGGCATTGGATACGTTACAGGATATGGCGACGGATAAGCTACTGGATATGGAGCCGGATAATACCCTCCACTTGTTGCACCTGTTAATGCACCAGCTGTTAGTCCGCCTAACACTCCTCCTGCAAAGCTTCCAGGGAAAAATCCGCCTCCCCATGAACTACCACCACCCCAGCCCCATCCGCCTCCGTGATGATGATGGTGATCATAGTGATTGTGTCCTCCATGGTGATGATGTCCACCGTTATGATTGTGCCCACCATGATTGTGTCCTCCATGATGATTTCGATAATACAATCCATTATTTTCTATATAATTCATGTTTCTCCGCTCCTTTTCGATTTTTTCATTTTCATATGCGTTAAGAGTGGGATAAAAAATGGGATAGTACACTGTATGTAGGACAAATGCGGAAAGTATAGGTGAAATGTCTATATTTTGTAAAAAAAGCAAAACACCTTATAATAAAGATGTCATATTACATCTTCTATTTAAGAAGTCTATATTGAAAAAAGATTAGGGGAATTATATAGAAATGAAGAAGCCTATCGTTCAATTACTATTAATATTTACAATTGTATCTATCGTTCTGTTCCTATTAAATACATCGTATATCTCGTTATATACATTTGTCGGTGCTCTATGGTCCATCACAATCGTAGGAATTTCATTCGTTATTTTTATAGAAAATAGATCTCCACAAAGTACATTAGCATGGTTTTTAGTATTAGCACTTCTTCCTATTATAGGTGTGCTATTATACGCTATTTTCGGGCGCAGCCGCTGGAGAAGAAAAAAACATCTCCATCGTTCAGAAGAACAAAGAAAATTATTCCGTGAAATATTAGAAGGAAGAAGACTAGAGTTATTACTCACAGTCCCACTAAATGAACGTTCCATACATTTAACAGAAGTCATACAAAAATTTGGAGGCGGTCCTGCTGCAGATAAAACAACTACAAAACTTTTAACAAACGGAGATCAAACATTTTCAGAAATTTTGCGAGCTATAGAGCAAGCAAAACATCATATACATATTCAATACTACATTTATAAATCTGATGAAATTGGTACAAAAGTTCGAGATGCTTTAATACAAAAAGCAAAAGATGGTGTTATTGTACGCTTCCTTTATGATGGCCTTGGAAGTAATACGTTAAGACGACGATTTTTGCAACCTATGAAAGAAGCTGGGATTGAAATTGTAGAATTTGACCCTATTTTTTCAGCTTGGTTACTTGAAACTGTCAATTATCGTAACCATCGAAAAATTGTTATTGTAGATGGCGAAATTGGTTTTACCGGAGGACTCAATGTCGGTGATGAATATCTTGGCCGTTCCAAGAAATTTCCTGTTTGGCGTGATAGTCATTTAAAAATAGAAGGAAAAGCATTATATAAATTACAAGCAATCTTTCTAGAAGACTGGCTCTATGCCTCTAGTGGTTTAAATACTTATTCCTGGGATCAATTCATGAATAGACAATACTTCCCAGGTAAAGAGATTTCAAATGCAGAAGGTGCTGTTCAAATCGTAGCAAGCGGACCAAGCTCCGATGATAAAAGTATTCGTAATACATTATTAGCTGTTATGGGCTCTGCAAAAAAATCCATTTGGATCGCTACACCCTACTTTATTCCAGATCAAGAAACTTTAACATTATTACGCTTAAGTGCAATTGCCGGAATAGATGTACGGATTTTATATCCAGGTAAAAGTGATAGCATCATTAGTGATCAAGCATCTCAATCCTATTTCACTCCGCTTTTAAAAGCTGGTGCTTCTATTTACAGTTATAAAGATGGTTTTATGCATGCAAAAATTGTACTCGTTGATGATACAATTGCAACTATTGGAACAGCGAACATGGATGTACGTAGCTTTGAATTGAATTACGAAATTATTAGCGTGCTTTATGAATCAAAAACAGTTCACGACATTAAACGTGATTTTGAAGAAGATTTTAAACATTCAACTGAAATTAAATGGAACTCTTTCCAAAAAAGAAGTATAAAAAAACGCATATTGGAGTCTTTCATGAGGCTCATTTCTCCTTTACTGTAGGCAATCAACTTCATCTTGATTGCTTTTTCTTTTCCCTTTATCCTCCTTCCTTTTCTTTGCATACCATATTAAAACAAGTTATCATAAGATGTATTACTTTATGAAAATAATGTTAGGTGGGAAATACATGTTAGAACAATTTCATATACATGCTGATTTAAAACAACAGCTTTCTACGATTCATGAAAAGAATAAACAAGAAGCTGGTGAAAATGCACATTTAATCGGAACGAAAATATATAAAGCGTCTGATAATAGCATTATTGAAGATGCGATTACAGCACTTCTTCTTGGCAAGAACATTCTATTAAAAGGACCGACTGGTAGTGGTAAAACAGTACTAGCGGAAACTCTTTCTTCTTTATTCCAAAAACCAATGCATAGCATTAACTGCTCTGTCGACTTAGATGTAGAGGGTATTTTAGGATACAACACACTACAAACGAAAGATGGTGCATCTGAAGTTTCATTCGTTAACGGTCCTCTTATGAAAGCAATGAAGAACGGTCACTTCCTATATATTGACGAAATCAATATGGCAAAACCTGAAACGTTACCACTTCTTCACGGCGCATTAGATTACCGTAAAATGATTACAAACCCATTTACACAAGAGGTTGTATACGGTGATGACGAATACCGTGTAATTGCTGCGATTAACGAAGGTTACGTTGGAACAAGTGAACTAAATGAAGCGTTAAAAAACCGTTTCGTTATTATTGAAGTTCCTTACATTCAAGGTGATACATTAAAAGAACTATTATTAGCAGAATCAAAATTAAATGATGTTGCAACAATTGAAAAGTTTGTTGCATTTGCAAGCGACCTTATGCCTTTAGCTCGCGATGGACGTGTAAGTGAAGAAGCAGCAAGTATTCGTGGTATTATCGACGCATGTGATTTAGGTGTATATATTCCTGTTATGCGAGCGATTGAACGAAGCATAATTGCAAAACTTAATGATGAAACAGAACAAATGACTGTCCGTGAATTAGCAGAAAGTTATTTCTTTGAGGGATAATTTATGAGACAAATTTTTAGTGACAAAAAAATTGATGCGTCGCTGTTTCTACAAATGGAAAACTTAATGTATGCCCTTCTAAAAGAAGACGATGCCTATCTTGAATATGGCTATAAAGCATACTACGACGAAATTGAAAAGAAAGTTGTCATTAGTCACTTTTGGGATGATCGAAAAGAAGAAGATACAGTAATCGGATTAAAAAGCGAAGTGTTTTTAAAAGCACTTGGTAATAAACATTACTCGGACATGACTTTAATTCGTTCTTATGCGATTGAATTGCAAGAATCGCCCCTAAAAAAGTTTTTAACACAATTATTTGTTCTATTAGAAGATTTACGCGTTGAGGAAATCGTAAAGAACTTACGTCCTGGCACGAAGCATGTTTTTAAACGTCGAAAAGAAATGTACCGCAATTATTTCGGCTCTCAAAATGAAATAAACCGTGTTCGTAATTATCACGGTGATCGTCTATTTTGCCTATGCTATCTTTCATTAACTAGCGATAAATACGAAATGTTTAATAATGAATATTTTGAGCAAATTGAAGCGATTTTACATGAAACATTCCAAGCACGTAATACAGAAGATATTATGTATATCGTTGAGAAAATTCGCTATCGCTTAGAGGCGCTTCTTGAAAGCGATATGCTTAACAACTATTTCGGACATGCTCCACTTTACTTATCTGTCCTTGCAGACGAAAAGAACTGTCGCGTCGAAGATTTAGCAAATGATGATACGCAGCTTATAGATGACGATGAAAATAAAAACAAAATGGATGAAAGTTTCTCCACATGGCATCGTGAAAATAAAAATAACGAAAACGAGAACTTTTTACGCTTTGAATTAGAAAGCGGAACAAAAACTAATATGATGGGTGATACTGCCCGTGAATCAGAAGATGGCGACCAAGCACTTGGTTCTGTACAAGGTACTTCACAAAAAAGTACACAATCCAACTTTGATGGCGCTGATACAGAAGAAGCAAGGGCTTCACACGCTTCTAGCCAGCACGACGGTGCATACGGTAAGTATAATGTAGGTGCTTCTCATACATTTAAAGAAGCTCGCAAACCAAACTCAGATGAGAAAAAAGATTACCAAGCTATCAAATCAGTCGTCAATAAAGATGTAAAAGAATTAAAGAAAATTATCGAAAAAACAATTGAAAATAAAACGAATGCGAATAGTGATAAATATTACGGAAGACTTCGTAAGAAATTCCTTCGTATTTATACCGAAAAACAACCGCGTATGTTTTATAAAAAAGGACAAGAGTCACAAGAACTCGATGTTGCATTCCAACTATTAGTTGACTGTTCTGGTTCTATGTATAACAAAATGGAAGAAACGAAGAAGAGTGTTGTACTATTCCATGAAGCTTTAAAGTCTTTAAAAATCCCGCACGCTATTAGCGGATTTTGGGAAGATGCCTCTAGCGCTAAACCTGAAGATAAGCCGAACGTTATCCATGAAGTTGTAAATTATAAAAACTCAACGTTGCCAAACGTTGGTCCAGAAATTATGCAACTTCGTGAAGAAGAAGATAACCGCGACGGATATATTATTCGTATCGTTTCTGAAAAACTTGCCAAAAGACCTGAGAAACATAAATTCTTACTAGTCTTCACAGACGGTGAGCCTTCTGCGCTAGACTATCAACAAGACGGAATTTTAGATACGCATGAAGCTGTTAAACTCGCGCGTAAAAGTGGTATGGAAGTAATCGGTATCTTCATCGAAGAAGGCGAAGCGAAAGAAGCAACTTATCAATTGATGAAAAACATTTATAACCATCACTTCTTAGTTGCAAATCATGCTGAAGATTTACGATTGAAGATTAAACCATTGCTGAAAAAACTATTACTGAAGACGATTGAATAGAAAATAGGAGCCTTGTGGCTCCTGTTTTTTCATTCAATTACTTTGTTTCTGGTTGAAACTTGTATGGAATGGCTACTTCTAATAAAGATTCAAATCCTCCGTCATAGTATGGGAAACGCTCATTCGCAATTGTTCGATCTACCCACTCTATTGCAGAAATTTCACCTTCATCTTCCGCAATAAGTTCCCCTTTTACTACATTCGCTCGGAATGTAAAAAATAGTGCATGATTCCCTGATTCTTCAAATAATTTTTCATTGATCGCAACAAGCCCCCCAGCCAAGGCGGTTAAACCTGTCTCTTCTTTCACTTCTCTTATTAGTGCTTCCTCTAATATTTCACCTTTTTCCACAGCCCCACCTGGCAATGACCAAACGTTTTGTTCTACATTATGTACCATTAATATTTTATCTGTTTCTTCGTCATGTATTAGTGCGTATACGACATCAACTCTTTGCATAAGACTTCTCTCCTCCCAAAAATAATGAAGAGCCGATTCCTAAGAATCGACTCTTCCTATTAATTCATCACTAACTCAGCTGTGAGCTTTTTTTTTAACTTAGCCAGCATGTCAGTTGTCATTTTGTCTAAATCGTATTCTGCTTTAAAGCCCCACTCTTTCATTGCTGCTGTTGCGTCAATAGAGTTCGGCCAGCTATCAGCAATTGTTTGACGAGCTGGATCTACTGCATAATCCATTGTAAACGTCGGAATGTGTTTACGAATTGACGCTGCAATTTGCTCTGGCTCGAAGCTCATTGCTGTAATGTTAAATGCATTTCTATGCACTAGCTTACTTGGATCAGCTTCCATTAATGAAATGATCGCTTGTAAAGCATCAGGCATATACATCATGTCCATATATGTTCCTTCAGCAATGTATGAGGTGTATGCACCTTTTTTAATCGCCTCATAATAAATTTCAACTGCATAATCAGTCGTTCCGCCTCCTGGAGGCGCTACGTAAGAAATTAAACCTGGGAAACGGACACCGCGCGTATCTACGCCAAATTTTTGATGATAATAATCACACAGTAATTCTCCTGCCACTTTGTTTACCCCATACATCGTAGTAGGACGCTGAATTGTATCTTGCGGTGTATTATCTTTTGGCGTTGATGGACCAAATGCACCGATAGAACTTGGCGTGAAGAACTTACAGTTTAATTCACGAGCTGCTTCTAGAGCATTTACAAGTCCACCCATATTTAAATTCCATGCAAATAACGGATTTTTTTCTGCTGTTGCTGAAAGTAAAGCTGCTAAATGAATAATTGTATCTACTTCATTACGCTTTGCGATATCATGTAGTTTTTGTCCATCTGTTACATCTAACGTTTCAAATGGACCAGACGTTACTACTTCACTATCTGTTTCACGAATATCTGTTGCAATAACATTTGATGCGCCGTATACATCACGAAGTTTCATTACTAGTTCAGAACCAATTTGCCCTAAAGAACCGGTTACTAGAATTTTTTTCATTTTCCCCACTCCTCATTTGCAAGCTATTCAAAAGATGTCGTTACTTAAATGATGCCCATTTCTTTTCCTACTTTTTCATACTTAAGAATTGCTTCATCTAACATTTCTTTCGTATGAGCTGCTGTAGGCATATTACGAACGCGCCCTGTTCCTTTTGCTACAGTTGGGAACACGATAGATTTTGCGTATACACCTTCTTCATTTAGACGTTTACTAAATTCTTGTGTTAATACTTCGTCCCCAATGATACAAGGTGTAATTGGCGTTTCACTTTCCCCAATGTTAAAGCCAAGTTCTTTTAATCCTTGTTTTAAGTAGCGACCATTTTCCCATAAGCGATCGTGTAACTCTGTGCTTTCCATTAAGATTTCAATTGATCTCATGCAAGCTGCTGCATCAGCTGGTGTTAATGCTGTAGAGAATAAGAATGGACGTGAACGAACTTTTAACCAGTCAATTAAATTTTGTTTCCCTGCTACATATCCACCAATTACCCCAATTGCTTTTGATAATGTACCAATTTGGAAATCAACTTTATCAGAAAGACCGAAGTGCTTTACAGTTCCTGCACCTTTTCCAAGTACACCTGAACCGTGTGCATCATCTACGTATGTCATTAAATCTAACTCTTCTGCAATCTCAACAATTTCTGGTAGTTTTGCAACATCTCCATCCATTGAAAAGACACCGTCTGTAATTACCATTAATTTATTGTAAAGACCTGATTCTTTCGCCGCAATTGCTTTTTGGCGTAAATCTTCCATATCCGAATGTTTATAAACAATAATTTTTGCTTTTGATAGACGACTACCATCAATAATAGAAGCATGGTTTAATTCGTCTGAAAGAATTGCATCATTTTTATCCATAACAGCTGAAATCGCTGCCATATTACAGTTAAATCCTGATTGATAAGCAATTGCTGCTTCTGTATGTTTAAACTTTGCAATTGTTTCTTCTAACTTAATATGCAAATCTAAAGTACCGTTAATTGTACGAACAGCCCCTGCTCCAACACCGTACTTATGAATAGCACCAATTGCTGCTTCTTGCAAACGGCTATCTGTTGCTAATCCAAGATAGTTGTTTGAAGATAAGTTAATATATTCTTTTCCGCCAATTGTAATGATCGGTCCATTTGAACTCTCAAGCGGATCAATTACGTTATAAAGCCCCTTTGATTTTAAATTCTCTAAATTTTCTTCTAAAAATTTCGCAAGTGTTTTACTAGACATCGTGAAGCCTCCCATCGTTCATGTAAGCGGATTATTGTCTTAATAGTTCTAATAATCCCTCTACTAGCTTAACACGTTTTCAGAATTTATTATAGAAAAATAGTTTAAAGTAACCGCTTACAATTTTAGATTATATATGATTCATTACAATAAATCTATTATTTACTTTTCATATTTGATAGAATTAAAAAAATATTTCCGGAGGTTTCAAACATGGCATTTACAGAATCTGATGTATACAATAACACAGCATTTTTCGAACAATATATGAAACGAAGATACCGAGAAAATAGCCCAAATGAATCCATTGAAAAACCAGTATTCTTTCAGCTCATTGGTCATGTACGAGGAAAACAAATTCTCGATTTAGGCTGTGGTGATGCTAAGTTTGGCGCGGAATTATTAGAAAAGGGATGCTACTCTTACACCGGCATTGAAGGCTCTGAACTTATGTATGAAAAAGCTAAAAAACAACTAGAAAATAAAAATGGATCTGTTCATTTTTTAAACCTCAAAGATTATACCTACCCCTCTTCCACTTTTGATTTAGTAACATCTAGACTCGCCTTACATTATATTGAACATCTTGATACCATTTTTCAAAATGTGTTTCAAACTTTAAAAACAAATGGCACCTTTACCTTTAGCGTTCAACATCCCGTTATTACTTCTTCGTTTGAAAGCTTACAAACAAGTGGTAAAAGAACGAGTTGGCTCGTCGATGATTACTTTAAACTAGGCAAACGGGTTGAACCATGGATTGACCAAGAAGTTATTAAATATCATCGTACAACGGAAGATTATTTCACATTATTACAGCAAGCCGGATTTACCATTACATCATTAAAAGAAGCTACACCAAATCCAACCTATTTTCAAAATGAAGAAGAGTATAAACGTCGCTTACGTATTCCTCTCTTCCTCTTATTTTCTTGTACCAAATAAAAAAACGATGAATCACTCATCGTTTTTTTATCTCATTACCTGAGCAACTTCTTTAACTACACGTCTTCCTCTTCCGTGAGGTATACAAAGTGGTGTTCCAAACAACGGATCCGTACTAATTTGACACTCCATTCGGAATACATCACGTACTAGTTTCTCATCTACCACTTCTTCAGGTTTACCTTGTGCATATATTTGTTTATCTTGAATGGCTACAATGTTATCTGCATAGCGACATGCTAAATTTAAATCGTGTAATACCATAACAATTGTTCTTTGTTCTGTTTCATTTAATTCGAATAATAAATCTAGCACTTCAATTTGGTGAGTCATATCTAAATATGTAGTAGGCTCATCCAGTAAAATAATATCTGTATCTTGTGCAAGCGTCATTGCAATCCAAGCACGTTGTCGTTGTCCACCTGAAAGAGCATGCACATCACGCTCAGCAAATTCTGTCATACCTGTTGCTGCAAGTGCCTTCTGTACCATTTCCTCATCTTTTTCTGACCACTGTTTCAGCCATGTTTGATATGGATAGCGTCCTTGTTTTACAAGTTGCAATACTGTAAGCCCTTCAGGTGCTTGCGGTCCTTGCGGTAAAATTGCCATTTGACGAGCAATTTGCTTCGTTTGCATACTTTGAATAGCTTGATTATCTAACAAAATGTCACCAGTTGTTGGCTTTAATAATCTAGCTAGTGAACGTAATAAAGTTGATTTCCCGCAACCGTTGGAACCGATAAAGATTGTAATTTCACCTTTTGGAATTTCTAAATTCAACTCATCGATAATAATTGTTTCACCATAAGACAACGTCAAACGTTTCGTCTCCAATGCTTTTTGCATATTCATCTCCCTTTATGAATTCCGACTTTTATAAAGTAAATAAATAAAATAAGGTGCACCAATTGCTGATGTAAATACCCCTGCTGGAATTTCAAGTGGTGTGAAAACTGTACGCCCAATTAAATCTGCAGCAAGTACTAGAATTGCACCAACAATAGCTGCAACTGGGAGTAATGCACCGTATAAAGAACCAACTAGCCTTCGTGAAATATGAGGTGCCATTAAACCGACAAATCCAATTCCTCCGGCGAAGGCAACTGCTCCCCCAATTAAAGCCGTACTAAGTAATAACATGAATACGCGTGACTTCGTTAAAGGAACACCAAGTCCTACCGCAATATCATCCCCTAGCTCTTGCGCATTTAAATGTCTAGCAGCTATAAATGATATTACCGTTAAAATGAGAACCCACGGTGCAAGCACCATAACGTTTTGCCATGAAGAACCATAAACAGTACCTGTAATCCATACATTCGCTTGACTCGCTTGATAAATTGGTGCTAACAACATAAACAAAGTCGTTGCCGCTTTCGTTAATGCCCAAAACCCCACACCAATTAAAACAAGACTAATCGGCGATAACCCGTCATTTCTCCATGCAAATAAATATACAAAAAGCGCCACAATCGTTGCCCCAACAAAGGCTGCTAACGGCATATAATGAATGCTTACAGTTAGCGCATTATTTTTATCACTAAATATAGCTAAAAACAATACAACTGCAACACTTGCCCCGCCCGTAATCCCGATGATATCCGGAGAAGCAAGTGGATTTCGAACGAGACCTTGTAAAATACATCCTGCTACAGCAAGCGCAATTCCTACGAGGATGGCAATTAAAATACGCGGCATACGAAACTTATTTACAACCATGTTAGACATCGCATCGCCATTTCCAGTGATCGCTTGCCATACATCATAAGGAGCAATTTTCATGTCTCCCATACCTGCGCTCGCAAAGAATAATCCTATTAAAACAACTAGTAAACTTAACAAGACGAGACAAGCTCGTTTATACATTAAAAACGAGAGCTCACCTTTTCCTATACGAAACGGAATATATTTCTTCATTTGCTAAGCCCTCTCTTACGTGCAATATAAATAAAGAATGGAGCTCCAATAAATGCTGTCATAACTCCTACTGGTACTTCTTGTGGCATAATGACATATCTTGCTGCTATATCAGCCGATATTAGTAGTATTGCACCTAACAATCCGCTATAAGGCACTCTCCATCTGTGGTCAACTCCAACAAGAAATCTCGCAAAATGCGGAGTAATAATTCCAATAAATCCAATTGGGCCAGCAACCGCAACCGAACCACCAGACAACAGTACAATAATAAGTAACACGAATGATTTCATTAAAATTGTTCGTTGTCCAAGTCCTTTCGCGACGTCTTCTCCCATCATCAATGTATTTACTTTCCCTGCCATCATAAGAGATGCAATCCATCCTATTAATAAATATGGGAATACAGATTGTAAAATTTCTAACTTTCTCCCTTGCACAGATCCAGCAAGCCAAAATAATACCTCTTCAAGTGCTTTTTCATTTAACACAAGTAATCCTTGTGTTAATGATGAAAATAACGCACTAATTGCGACCCCTGCTAACGTTAACTTAAGAGGAGTAGTTCCTTCTTTTCCTAAAGAACTAGAAGCAAATACAAGTACAGCTGCAACCGCCGCTCCTAAAAAGGCAATCCATGTGAAAGCTGATAATGATGTTACTGAAAAGATTACAATTGCTACAACTATGAAGAACGCAGCACCTGAATTTAATCCAATAAAATCTGGAGAAGCAAGTGGATTCTTAGTTAAAGTTTGCATAAGACAACCAGCAATGGCTAAACTAGCACCAACACTAGCTGCAATTAACGCCCTAGGCAGACGTACATTTTGAATAATAATATGTTCATTGGAACCGTTAAAATGGAAAAAAGCATCCAATGCTAGTTTCCAACTCGTATTTGTATATCCAAAAATAATACTTCCCCAAATACAAATAACGACTGCAATGATTCCAACAAATAATCCAATCCATTTTGCTCGATTTGTTTTTAATAACATGCAGCGTTTCCCCTTCAATGTATAATGATACGTTGTTAGTGTATTTCAACTTAATTCTCATTGTCAACGGAAATGAGAATTATTTTCACCCATATGTATTGACAATCAAAAGATAAAGGCTTAATATCATGCTTGCTATTGAAAAATATTCTCAACATGTAGGGGGTACATAATGAATTTCATGCGGAAGAAATCGTTTACAGTATTTGTATTTTTACTAGCATTTTCAATGCTTTTAAGCGCTTGTGGAAAATCAAATAACAAAGAAGAATCTACAAAAGAAGATAATAAAAAAGAAGTGGTTACTGTAGAACATGCAATGGGTAAAACAGAAGTTCCTGCTAATCCAAAACGTGTAGTTATCTTAACAAATGAAGGAACTGAAGCTTTACTTGAATTAGGTGTGAAACCAGTTGGTGCTGTAAAGTCTTGGACTGGTGACCCATGGTATCCACATATTAAGGATAAAATGAAAGATGTAAAAGTTGTTGGTGATGAAGGACAAGTTAACGTTGAAACAATTGCTTCTTTAAAACCAGACTTAATTATCGGTAATAAAATGCGCCACGAAAAAGTGTACGAACAACTAAAAGCAATTGCACCTACTGTGTTCTCAGAAACATTACGTGGTGAATGGAAAGATAACTTCAAATTTTATGCAAAAGCATTAAATAAAGAAAAAGAAGGTCAAAAAGTTGTAGCTGATTACGAATCACGTATAAAAGATTTAAAAGGCAAACTTGGCGATAAAGTAAACCAAGAAATCTCTATGGTTCGTTTCATGCCTGGTGATGTTCGTATTTATCATGGCGATACATTCTCTGGTGTTATTTTAAAAGAACTTGGATTTAAACGTCCTGGAGATCAAAATAAAGATGATTTTGCAGAGCGTAACGTATCTAAAGAGCGTATTTCTGCTATGGATGGTGACGTATTATTCTACTTCACATTCGATAAAGGAAATGAGAAAAAAGGATCTGAACTAGAAAAAGAGTATATAAACGATCCTCTATTTAAAAATTTAAATGCAGTAAAAAATGGTAAAGCATACAAAGTTGATGACGTTATTTGGAATACAGCTGGTGGCGTAATGGCCGCTAACCTACTATTAGATGACATCGAAAAACGCTTTGTTAAATAATATTTCCTTAACCAGCTCCCTTCTGTGGAGCTGGTTATTTTTCAATTCACTTAAATGTCACATTATTTCGTTTTGTATTTTTATTCCCAATATGTTATATTGAGAAAGTAAATAGAATATATTTTCTTTATATCAGAATAAATATTTTAATCTAAATTTTCTGATTAATCACTATTTTATTTTCTTTTAGAATTCAATTATTACATTTGAAAACGCTTATCATCTCGTTTTCAGGGCAAAATACAGTAACGGTCGAAGAAAAATAGAACTTTTTTAGAAATTTTCTTTCTATTTCCATATAATTCTATTGACTTCTAAATATTTTGTAAATTAAAATGATTACATAAATATCCGTTATACAGGATTAGGGGGAAACAAAAATGGATGCAGCTTTAAAATTAGACAAAGCTGGAGAGCAACAATCACCAAAAAAACATCCACCAGGGTTGTACTTGTTGTTCTTAACAGAAATGTGGGAAAGATTTAGTTATTATGGAATGCGTGGCCTTTTAGTTCTTTATTTAACAACTGCTGCGGTTAGTGGCGGGTTAGGATTTGATAAGGCATTTGCAGTGCAATTATACGGTTATTTTACAGCAGCAGTATATTTCATGCCAATTCTTGGCGGATGGCTAACTGATCATTACATTACAAGACGTCATGCCATTACTCTCGGCGGAATTATTATGGCAATCGGTAACTTTGTACTATTCTCAATGAACACAAAAACAGGACTTTTCCTTGGATTAATATTATTAGTTATTGGTAATGGATTCTTTAAACCAAATATTTCTACACTGTTAGGTGAATTGTATGATGAAAATGATTCACGTCGTGACAGTGCATTTACTATCTTCTATATGGGTATTAACGTAGGTGCTTTCTTTGCTCCACTTATTTGTGGATTTTTAGCAGAAGACTTCTTTAAAACAAGCGTTGATGGCGTTATGGTTATGGGATATAAATACGGATTCTTAGCAGCTTGTATCGGTATGATTGTTGGGCAAATTGTTTTCAACTTATTAGCTCCTCGCTACCTTGGTAAAGCTGGAACAACAGTTGTCGGTAAAAAATCAAAAAATCAACCTACAATTGAAAAGAAACCTTTAACAAAACAAGAAAAAAATCGCACTTGGGCAATTGTAATTTTAACTTGTTTCGTAGTATTCTTCTGGGCAGGCTTTGAACAAGCTGGTAGTTCTTTAACACTTTATACAGATAAATTTGTTGATCGTACAATTTTCGGATGGGAAGTGCCAACATCTTGGTTCCAATCCGTTAATCCAGCGTTCATCGTACTCCTTGCACCATTCGTATCTATGCTATGGTTAAAACTTTCTAAATCAAAGCGTGGCGATTTAAAAATACCAACAAAAATGGCATTTGGTATGATTTTACTAGGTATAGGTTACCTGGTTTTAACATTAGCGGTTCTAAAAACCGGAAGTAGTGAAGCTGATATAACTGTTAAAGCAAACTTATTATTCATCGTTATCACTTATATGTTCCATACAATTGGAGAACTATTCTTATCACCAATCGGATTATCTATGGTAAGTGCAATTGCACCTGTTAAATTAGCATCATTATTAATGGGTGTATGGTTAGCTGGTTCAGGTATGGCTAACTGGTTAGCTGGTAAACTTGCTTCCTTTACACAATCATTAGGATACCTTGAAGTATTTGCAAGTATCGGGATTATCGTTATCGTCTTAGGATTTGTACTTCTTCTATGCTCTAAAAAAGTTGCAAGTATGATGGAATAACAAAAAGACGCTTCTAAAATTAGAAGCGTCTTTTTTATTATTTCTCCTCTAAAGCTGTCACGTCCACATGAACGCTCTCACCAGGATTAGATACATCATACACTTGAGCACTCCCCTTCTGCTCATCACAGCTCTCAATCCATACTGGTACGCCCTCATATGTAACGTCAATTCTACTTGAAGAAGATAAGATTTGTTTCACACGTTTTACATCCATACTACTATCCCTCCTTTTGCTTACTACACTCCTTTCTATTTTTTCTTTTCCTTTTAGAATATATTCCGTAAGGCAGCATGTTGATTGATAGTCATTTCTTCCTCACATGCTAATATTTACTCTCTCGCTACCTTTCTGACAAATAAAAAAAGACGTATATTCTACACGTCTTTTTCCATAATATTCAAATTTTAAGAAAATAATGTTTTTACTACCGCACTTACTTTATCATTATGGATTTGATAATACACTTCTAATCCTCGTCTTTCAAAGCGTACTACTTTATTTTGCTTTAACTTCGTTAAATATTGTGAAACAGTTGATTGTGGAATTTCTAATACTTCCTGTAGCTGTGTTACATTACATGTTCCTCTTTGCATAAGTTCCATTACTAGACGTAGACGAAGTGGGTGAGCTAACGCTCTTAACATTTGTACATCTTCTTCTGAAATACGACATTCGAATTGATTTTGGCTCATAAAGTTCCCCTCATTTTCGTTTTTATTTGCGTTTTTATGTTCTTTTTATTTATTTATATATCTGTTCTTATATTTCCTGTTACGACATAACTTTATCAACCTATAAAGCCGAAAAAATTTTCCATCTTTATCAGCAAAAATTCAGGAAAAAATCCTTGCTGATTTTGAATATTATACTATATGATATAACGAAAAAGCAAAATAATGGCCTACGAATACTTTGCTTGCAAACGTTGTTTTATCAGGCTTTTTGTTATATTTTCACCTCATTGAAATGCACAGTAACGGTATTGTAAAATACCGTCTATAATTGATAACCTATCGTAATGTAGTTGAACTATAATTAACCTCTTTGTTACGCTAAAAGGAATTTTCAGTAAAAAGAGATGATGTGATATTAAAAATTTGTTTCTTATTTTTTATTCGTATTGCAAGCGGTTGGATTGTTGTGCAAAACTTCCTATTAAATCCACTCACCGTTCCCCCCACTAGATCAAACAGGACAGATAATTGCATATATCAAACTTTATACTTAATATAAAAGACTTCATCTAATATACGCCTATAAGGAACATGCCATCTGAATAAGCAAAATAATATGCACATAGTTTATACAGCACACTTAAATTCATTTGAGTGTGTTTTTTGTCTACTTTATGAACAAAGCTTTTCTTTTAACACTATTATGGAATAATTATACTTTTTTACGTTGACAATAGTGTTGAAGGAGAATATACTAAGCATGTAAGTTGATTGTGAATAGTTTCACAAATAATGTGAATTTCTTCACATATAATAGATAGGAGTTGTCATTATTATGAGTACTTGGACACAAATTTATGACCCATTAAACAATATTTGGTTATCTGCACTAATCGCAGCACTTCCAATCTTTTGTTTCATCATTTGTTTAATGGGATTCAAAATGAAAAGTTACATGGCTGGTCTTTATAGTGTGATTGTCGCTATTATCCTTGCAATATTTGTTTATAAAATGCCAGCAACAGTAGCTGTAGCATCTGCCGGATTCGGTGTTTTATCTGGATTTTATCCAATTTGTACTATCGTTATCGCCGCAATTTTCCTTTACAAATTAACTGTTAAAACAGAGCAATTCAATATTATTCGCGATAGTATTTCAAGCATTACAAATGATCAACGTTTACAAGTATTATTAATCGCTTATTCTTTCGGTGCTTTCTTAGAAGGCGCAGCTGGTCTAGGAGTTCCAGTTGCTATTACAGCTGCACTACTTGTAGGTATGGGCTTTAATCCATTAAAAGCAGCAGGTATTTGTTTAGTAGCTAATATTGCTGGTGGTGCTATGGGTGCTATGGGTATTCCAGTTACAGTACCAGCACAATTAACTCAACTTGACGCATTAACTATTGGTCGTCAAACTGTTCTTATTTTACCTTTCATTAGTGTTATCTTACCTTTCTTACTTGTTTCAATGGTCGATGGAATTAAAGGTATTAAAGAAACTTGGCAAGGTATTCTTGTAAGTGGTGTTTCTTTCGCTATTACTCAATTCGCTGTAACTTACTTCTTAGGCGCAGAACTTACTAATATTTTCGCAGCCGTTGTAAGTATGATCTCTCTTGCATTATTCTTACGTGTTTGGCAACCAAAATCTTCTACTAAAGAAGAAAAACAAGAAACTAAAGTATCACACACATTCAATCAAATTTTATATGCTTGGTCTCCATTCGTATTCTTAACTGCATTTGTAACAATCTTTAACTTAAAACCGATTAAAGCTTTATTTGCTCCAGATGGTGCGTTAGCAAACTTAGTATTTAACATTCAGTTCC
Organism: Bacillus sp. FSL E2-8900; assembly: GCF_037966225.1. Taxonomy (NCBI): domain Bacteria; kingdom Bacillati; phylum Bacillota; class Bacilli; order Caryophanales; family Bacillaceae; genus Bacillus; species Bacillus sp. FSL E2-8900. The sequence goes on along the minus strand of NZ_CP150193.1, from coordinate 606,897 downwards.
CTGGTCTTCATAATGCTGTTATGAAAACTACACCAATTACAAAAGCTGATACACCTTTCGCAGCTGTTTTCAAATTTGATGTATTCTCTTCTACAACTACTGCGATTGTACTAGCAATTATCGTTTCACTTATCGTTTACCGCGTAAAAGGTAAAATGGTTAAAGAATTAATGATTGAAACAATGAAAGAATTAAAAGCTCCAGTATATACAATTTGTAGCGTTATCGCTTTAGCTTACGTAGAAAACTACTCTGGTATGTCATCTACACTTGGACTTGCATTCTCTTCTACTGGTAATGCATTCCCAGTTCTTTCTCCAATCTTAGGATGGATTGGCGTATTCATTACAGGTTCAGTAGTTTCAAGTGGTTCTTTATTCGCACCACTTCAAGCAGTAACAGCAGACCAGTTAAACATCGTTCCTTCTACACTCGTTGCCTTAAACGTAGTAGGTGGTACAATGGCAAAAATGGTTTCACCACAATCTGTAGCAGTTGCTTGTGCCGCAGTTGGACTAGTTGGTAAAGAATCTGCTCTATTTAAAACAGCAATGAAATACAGTTTAATCTTCTTAGCTGTTATTAGCTTACTTCAATTAAACGCTGTATTTAATATCTTTTAAAAATAAAACACCGATCCAAGTGGATCGGTGTTTTTCACATTACATTTTTTTATTTTTTAATAAAGAAGCTCCAGCAATTTCAGGGTGAGTCATTTCGAATGGATCTAAAATAATATCCAATTCCTCTTCTGTCAGTACACCATGTTCTAAACATAACTCCCTAACAGATTTCCCTGTTTCAATTGCTTCACGTGCAATACGAGATGCTACTTCATAACCAATATGAGGATTAACTGCTGTAATAATTCCAACACTTTTCTCAACATATTGCTTCAGCAATTCTTCATTTGCCGTAATTCCTTCAATACAATATTCACGGAATACACGGAATCCATTATTCATAATACTAATAGATTGAATTAAATTAAATACAAGCACAGGCTCCATTACGTTTAACTCTAATTGTCCTGCTTCTGATGCTAAGCAAATTGTATGATCGTTTCCGATTACTTGGAATGCGACTTGGTTAATCACTTCTGCCATAACTGGATTTACTTTTCCTGGCATAATCGATGAACCTGGCTGACGTGCTGGCAATTGAATTTCAGCTAACCCAACACGTGGACCAGACGCCATAATACGAAGATCGTTTGCAATTTTAGACATGTTCATCATACATACTTTAAGTGCTGCAGATACCTCTGTGTATGCATCTGTATTTTGCGTTGCATCAACTAAATGCTCTGCACCAACAAGTGGGAATCCACTAAACGTTCTTAAATGTTTTACCACTTGTTCAATATACGTAGGATTTGCATTTAATCCTGTACCAACAGCTGTCGCGCCCATATTCACTTCATATAAATGTTGACGAGACTGTTTAATTCTTTTTATATCACGCGCAAGCACTCGGCTATACGCTTCAAATTCTTGTCCAAGGCGAATTGGAACTGCATCTTGTAAATGTGTGCGTCCCATTTTAATAACATGATCAAACTCTTTTGCTTTTTTACGAAAAGCAGAATGAAGTTCTTCCATTGTAATAAGAAGCTTTTCTAACATCATAAGAGTTGCAATATGAATCCCTGTTGGAAACGCATCGTTCGTTGATTGGGCCATGTTCACATGAGTGTTTGGGCTAATTTTCCCATACGCCCCTTTTTCATATCCCATACGTTCTAACGCTCTATTCGCAATTACTTCATTTGTATTCATATTAATAGAAGTTCCGGCTCCACCTTGAATAGGATCCACGATAAATTGATCATGAAACTTTCCATCAACAATTTCTTGCGCTGCTTCTGCAATTTCATGTCCAATGTCTTTAGCTAAGTAACCAGTATCTATATTCGCAAGCGCCGCCGCTTTTTTCACAATTGCCATTGCTGTAATGAGTGATGGATGAATGCGATATCCTGTAATTGGGAAGTTTTCTACGGCACGTAATGTTTGTACACCATAATAAGCTGCACTTGGTACTTCTTTTTCACCTAAAAAATCTTTTTCTATACGTATATCCTTCGTTGCTATCATTTTTATCACCTATACTTTTTCATTCTAAATCCTTATCCAAAAAATCCGCCCTCTAAAAACACGAGTATCATTCAGAAGAATTTTTCAGTATCCACCTTCACTATATAGCACCTTTTTTGAAAGCGCAAACATTTATTTTTCTGTATATCCTTTTTATTAAAGTTTATAGAAAATCATTCTTCTACTTTCCTTATTTCCACTCGTTTAATTTGATGCATATCCTTTTCAAGGACTTTAAAATAAAAACCGTGTTTCTCAATAATATCTCCTTCAGCAACGATTTGTTTTTGTACCATAATCCAGCCACCAATTGTATCTACATCATCAGCAATTAAATGTATGCCAAGCAAATCATTTACTTCACTAATAAGCACTTTTCCCTCTACGATTTTATAACCTTCACTTACATGCTCTATAGGAGGATTCTCATCTTCATCGTATTCATCTCGAATTTCTCCAACAATTTCTTCTAAAATATCTTCTAGTGTAACAATCCCAGCTGTACCACCATATTCATCATACAATACAGCTAATGGAATGTGTTTTCTTTGCATTTGTAATAGTAAATCATGAATTGGAATATTTTCTAGCACTTCAATAACTGGCCTTGTATATGGCATAATCGAGCACTCCTCATCCCGATTACCATCCATATAACGAATAAATAAATCTTTTACATTAACCATCCCAATAATTTCATCTTTATCTTCACCAAATACAGGATATCTCGTGTACTTTTCTTGCGCGATTACTTTAATATGTGTTTCAAATGGTTCGTCCTCATATAAGCCTACAACTTCCGTACGAGGTACCATAATTTCTTTTGCTACTCTATTATCAAATTCAAAAATATTATTTACATATTTAAATTCCCTTTGGTTAATCTCTCCGCTCTCATAGCTCTCAGATAAGATTAACCTTAATTCTTCTTCTGAATGAGCTACTTCATGTTCAGAAGCTGGATGTAATCCGAATAAACCAGTTACAACCCTCGCTGAACCATTCAAAGCCCAAATAAACGGATACATAACTCGGTAAAAATAAATAAGTGGTTTCGATAACAATAAGCTAACTTGTTCTGCTTTTTGTATAGCAAATGTCTTTGGAGCAAGTTCCCCAATGACAACATGTAAAAATGTAATTACTGCAAAGGCAATAATAAATGAAACTGTACTGGAAATTGCAGGTGAGAATTTTAATTTTAAAAACAACGGCTCGAGTAAATGTTTAATGGTTGGTTCCCCTAACCACCCAAGCCCTAAAGCAGTAATTGTAATACCTAGCTGACAGGCCGATAAATATTCATCTAAATTTGAAGTTACCTTTTTAGCTGCCAGTGCACCTCGTCTTTTTTCGCTAACGAGTTGATCAATACGACTGCTACGTACCTTAATAATTGCAAATTCAACAGCCACAAAAAATGCTGTTAACCCAATAAGAATGACTACCATCAATAATTTTAAAATATCCACATATGCTCTTTAGCTTTCTTAGCTAAAGTTACACCTCCTTTTAAAAAGAAGTTTCACTTTAGTTTCTTCAATTATTGGACAGCAACTCTATATAAAATCCACCAATTTTCAAACCTCATACAATTCTAAAGGTAAAGCATCAGGGTCTTGGAAAAAGACGAATTTCTTCCCCGTTATTTCATCAATACGGATCGGTTCCGTCTCAACACCACATTGGTTTAAATGCTTCACAGCTTCTTCTATATTTGTAACAGCAAATGCTAAATGTCTAAGACCGGCTGCTTCTGGAAAACTTTTGCGCTCAGGCGGATTTGGAAATGAAAATAATTCGATTTGATATTCTTCTCCTACACATAAATCTAATTTATAAGAATCTCGTTCCTTTCTATATACTTCATTTATCTCTTTAAACCCTAATATCCTAGTATAAAAATCCTTTGACATCTCATAATTCGAACAAATAATTGCAACGTGATGCACTCTACATATATTCATGCTCTCTCTATTCCTTTCTTTACCAAAGATGCATATTCTCCCTTGAAATGAAAAACATATATAGCAGAATATCTCTTTTAGGGGGCTTACCATGAAATTCATTACTTTTTTCGTCGGACTAATTGTTGTTTTCTTGCTCGCTTATATTGCTAGCAATAATAAGAAGCATATTAAATTTAAACCAATTTTTATCATGCTTATTATACAGTTAATTTTAACCTATTTACTATTAAATACAGAAATCGGCCTCATACTTATTAGAATCATTTCCAGTTTGTTTACCAAGCTACTCGAGTATGCTGCTGATGGAATAAATTTCGTATTTGGTGGTCTTGCAAATAAAGGTGAAATGCCATTTTTCCTTACTGTATTATTACCAATCGTCTTTATTTCTGTTTTAATTGGTATATTACAACATTTCAAAATATTACCATTTTTTATTCGTTGGATCGGGTACTTTCTTAGTAAAATAAATGGTCTTGGTAAATTAGAATCTTACAACGCTATCGCCTCTGCCATTGTCGGCCAATCAGAAGTTTTTATTACAGTGAAAAAACAATTAGCTCAAATTCCAAAACACCGTCTTTATACACTTTGTGCCTCTGCTATGTCAACCGTATCTATGTCTATCGTAGGTGCCTATATGACAATGATTGAACCTAAATATGTAGTAACTGCACTCGTTCTCAATTTATTTAGCGGTTTTATTATCATACTCATCATTAACCCTTACGACGTTAAAGATGACGAAGATATTTTAGAAATCAAAGGTGAAAAACAAAGCTTTTTTGAAATGCTTGGAGAATACATTCTTGATGGTTTTCGTGTAGCCATTGTTGTCGGCGCTATGCTCATCGGATTCGTCGCATTAATTAGTTGTATTAATGACCTGTTCCTCATTATATTCGGTATTACGTTCCAACAATTAATCGGCTATGTATTTGCACCTATCGCATTCCTTATCGGTGTACCCAGTTCTGAAATTGTCGCAGCTGGCAGCATTATGGCAACGAAGCTTGTAACGAATGAATTTGTCGCAATGATGGACCTTAGTAAAATTTCTAATAGCCTTTCTCCCCGTACAGTTGGTATTATTTCTGTTTTCCTTGTATCTTTTGCCAATTTTTCTTCCATTGGTATTATTTCAGGTGCGGTAAAAGGACTAAACGAAGAACAAGGAAACGTTGTTGCGAGGTTTGGCCTTAAATTACTATATGGAGCTACTCTCGTTAGTATTTTATCTGCAATTATCGTAAGCATTATGTTGTAATTAGGTAAAATTTTATCATTTTCTTATCCCTATCTTTTGTATACAATAACGAATAGGTGTCTTATAAATAATCAAGACATCTATTTTTTATACATGTACAATCGCTTTTATTTAGCGTAAAATATTTTTTATGTGTTTGAATACACTTCTAAATGTATACACTTTGATAGTTTTAAAGGAGAAAAAATGATGAAATCCGACACGAACAACAATACGCGAGCCAAAAAAGGAAGCTCAAAGAAAAAACGCCTACTTTGGTTCCTTCTTATTCCATTACTAATTGTAGCACTTGGAGCAGGAGGCTACTCCTTCCATATATACAGTAAAGCAAAGTCCGTCTTAAATAACGCTTATGCTGAACTAGGTCGAGGAGATAAGTCCAGTAAACGTGAAAAAGCAGTTAAACCTATGACCGACAATATTTCCGTACTAATTATGGGTGTTGATGAAAGTGATATTAGGGAAAAAGGTTATGGAAAAGCAACTCGAACAGATGCGTTATTACTTGCAACAATTAATAAAAACGATAAATCCGTTAAACTTGTAAGCATTCCACGTGACTCACGCGTCTACATTAAATCACGTGATAAATACGATAAAATCACACATGCGCACGTATTCGGTGGTGTAGACAGCACAATTGATACGGTAGAGAACTTTTTAGATGTTCCAGTTGACTACTATGTAAAATTCAATTTTAAATCCTTTATTAAAATTGTTGATTCTCTTGGTGGTATTACTGTAGACGTTCCAGTTGAGTTCACAGAGCAAAATAGTAAAGATGAAGCAGATGCCATTCATCTAAAAAAAGGACGTCAACATTTAAATGGAGAAGAGGCACTGGCACTAGCTAGAACTCGTCACATCGATAGTGATTATATGCGTGGTCAACGTCAACAGCTTGTATTAGAGGCCATTGCTGAAAAGGCACTATCTCTTAATTCCATTAATAAAATCGGTGGTCTACTAGACGCTGTCGATAAAGATTTAAAAACCAATTTAACTTTTGATGATATGATGACAATTACAAAAAATTCAATGGATTCAAATTTAAAGATGGAAAAAATGCAAGTAGAAGGTACAGATAAATATATAGGTGGTATTTATTATTACGTTCCAAATGAAAAAAGCGTCGATACTATTTCAACTACCCTTCAAAAACATCTCGGTGTTACGAATAAAAATGAACATAAAAAATTATAATAAAAAGGCTGCTAGATCTTTCTAGACAGCCTTTTTATTATATTTTTCAACATATTTTTCATACACATTGTGACAAGAAGTGACAATTATTACAGCGGTGTAACATTTTTTATGAAAACATTACACACACAGTGAAAATAATAGTATACTAGTACGTACATAATGTTATTTTCATCATTTTTATACAAAAAATGTAATACATATATTTATACATAAATTTCTGGGGGGAAATAAATGAAGCTAAGTAAAATACTGATTGGTTCTGCAATTGCTGGGGGCATATTACTTTGTGTAGGCGGTGTTGGGGGATATCAATATGTATCCAAATTAAATAATCAATTAGATACTACTGCATTACCAAATACTACATTTGAAGGTATTTCTCTCGACGGAAAAAATAAGAAGGATATTCAAGCAATTATTAATCAAAAGGTAACTGAGTTAGATCAAAAATCCCTTACCTACATATTCCAAAACGATAAACAAACTTACACATGGAAAGATTTAGGGGTAAATTATAAAGAGAAAGATATTATTGACAAAATCTTCAAAGAACAAGAAGGAAACGTAATGAATCGTTACAAAATGCGCAAGCAAGCTGAAAACGGTGAATTAAAACGTGACTATAAATTAACACCACAATTAAATGCAACAGCTTATGAAACCTTTATAAAAGATAAATATAATGAAACATTAAAAAATCCTGTTAATGCAGAATTAAGCATTGAAGGCTCAACAGTAAATGTTAGTCAAAGCCAAAACGGAGAAAAAATTGATAAAGGAAAACTAAACAGTTTAACAAACGAAGCTATTACTACTGGTAAATCAGATGTTACATTACCAGTTACATTCATAAAACCAGAACGTTCTACAGAAGATATACAGAAAATGGGTATTAAAGAAGTCATTGCTGAATATTCTACTCCAATGGCTGGCCGTAACGGAAATCAATCATTTAACGTAAATAAGTCAGCTAATACTTTAAGTGGGGTTATTGTGGCACCTGATGAAACATTTAGTTTTAACGGCCGCGTTGGCGTAACTGATGCTGCACATGGTTACAAATCTGCAGCAGTATATTCACAAGGTAAAGTAATACAAAGTGCAGGCGGAGGAGTTTGCCAAGTCAGTAGTACTTTATACAGCGCCGCTTTAAGGGCTGATTTAGGAATTGTTTCTCGAAGCAATCATTCTATGCCAGTAAATTATTTACCACTTGGGCAAGATGCAGCAGTAGCAGATTATGGTCCAGATTTAAAATTTAAAAATAATACAGGCAATCATATTTATATTCAAGCATTTTCAAATGGAGGTAGTATTACTACACGCATTTTCGGTACAAATACTGGTAAAAATGTTGAAGTTTCTTCTCAAGTAATTAGTAGAACTAGTGATAAAATCACCGCGGTTACGTATAAAAAAGTAACACAAAACGGGGAAGTAATATCAAATGGACAAATTTCAAAAAGCGTATATAAAAGCGCTCCAAAAGAATAGATAATACCAACCGAATAGCATAAAGAAAAAGGCGTGATTAAATCACGCCTTTTTCTTTTGCAGTAATAGTAAAAAAGTTTCAAGATGGTCTTTCGTTTCTTCTAAAGACCACATACGATTTCCTTGCTTCGCAGCTAATACACACGCCTCTTCCCACGCGTTCTTTTTCTTCATATTTATTAATTCATCACGTAATTTCAAAACAATTTCTTCGTCTTCTTGTTCAATAAACTCTTCCATCACGCTTACTATTTCATCCTCATGAATACTTAACGTACAGTACGATTTAAGAAAGTATTGTAATGTCGTATACATAATGTACTCCCCCTTCTTATTTATCAGATGGATAAGAAGTAATAATCTTAAACCCTAATTCTCCTGACTTATCTCTTGCTAAAACAGTAACAGTTTTTACTAACTTGTCTTTTACACTCATATTTTTCTTTATTACCGTTTTTCCAACAGGAAATGAATGAGTTGTATTTAATACGAGACGAGCCTCTTTAGAATTTTTTAACCAATCTTGAATTTCCTTGTCATGTTGCTTCAAGCTATCTTTTACAGCTTTCGTCGCTGTTTCTTTATCATAGTATGTACTTGCGGCTGACACTTTATCTGTCTTCAAGCGATTCTTCAAATCCTCTTCTGACTTGCCTACATGTCTTTCAATCGTATGACCATTTTTAGGTGGTCCTTCCATTTCATCTAAAATATTATCACTAATTTTTTCTACCGATGTAGCTTGATTCCCTGTCTGTTTCTCTGTTTTTTGTTCTTTTCCTGCACATCCGCTTAAGATCAGCATTAATACCAATAAACTACTGAAGAAAAGACTACTTATTCGTTTCATCATATCACCTCTTCCATGATTATTATCGCAACTTCACTAAAAGTCAATTTCACAACGAAAAAATCTATCAGTTTTCATTTTTTTTATCTATTTTTCCATATTTACCCCAGCAATTTCATCAACCCTCTATTTTTCGCCTTTTATAATATATACCCCCTATATTTTTCGATTATTTCCCAGATGAAATCACCGATAACATAACTATAAAACTCTTTTATACAAAGGTTTTTATAGTATTTTTAAAAACATTTTAAAATACCCCTATTTTCATATACCCAATACCCATATAAGGTATAAAATACCCTTCTTATCAACGTTTTTCTACATTATGTAAATTTCTCCTTGCCTATACAAACGAAATGTGGTGTAATGCAAAAAAAGATAAAGGATTTTAAACAATGGCTGAAACGATTCAAAATTTCTTAACAGAATACTATTCAATCGCAATTCCACTTAGTATCTTAATTAACATCATCATTAGTCTTTTAGGTTTTATCCCTAGTATTTTTTTAACCGCCATTAATATACAGCTCTTTGGCGTAACAAATGGTACTGTTATTTCGATCGTAGGCGAAGCATTAGGGGCTATTATCTCGTTTTATATTTACCGCATGGGCCTTCAAAAGTTCACTCACGATAAAGTAAATAAATACCCAAAGGTAGAGCGTCTTCTTTATGTAGAAGGTAGAGAGGCCTTTCTACTCGTTCTATCATTTCGCTTGATACCTTTCATCCCATCAAGTATCGTGACTTTATTTGCGGCTCTAGGTAAGATGTCATTACTCTCCTTCAGTATTGCCAGCACAATAGGGAAAATACCGGCATTGTTAATCGAAGTATATTCTGCCTATCATGTCATGAACGGAACAAATGAAGCAAAGTGGATTGTAACAATCGCAGGCGCTATTGGATTGTTTTATTTATGGAAAAAATGGAGAAAAAAAATAAAGAAGGAGCATAGGCTCCTTCTTTATTTTTGAGGTATTTTATTAATAGCTATCCTTTTTAATCCTTAGTTAATACCAACAGCACTAAATGATTGCTTAACTGCTGCTACTTCCGCAGAAGTCGCACCATATAAATCAGCTGCAGCTTGTACTGCACCAGCACGAGCTTGGCTAAATGTAGTAGATTGCGTGAAATATTGTGTGTTTGCACGGTAATAAATTGCACCTAACTTATCTTTACCAATGCCCGTTACAGTTACACCCGAATGCGTACCACCATTTGCTAATAAATAAGCTTGTTTGTTAATGATACCACTGTTTGTATGAACCCCACCGTTATCACTAGTACCAGTGTAACGCTTAGAATAATGGTCTGGATCACCGTATTTCGCTGGATCACTCATAGAGCGAAGCGCATCTCCTGCTTTACCAGGCGTATAAATATCTTCACCAATCTCCCAATCCGGGTTACGGTTATCATAGAATTCTACTAAAGTACCAAAAATATCAGAAATTGCTTCATTTAGCGCTCCTGATTCATTTTGATAAATTAAGTCCGAGCTATTTTCAGTAACAGCATGCGTTAATTCGTGACCAATTACATCAATTCCACCAGATAATGAAGTGAATGTTACACCATCACCATCTCCGTATACCATTTGTGAGCCATTCCAGAATGCATTATTATACTTACTTCCGTAATGAACTGTCGATTTTAACGGAGCTCCTGCATCATTAATAGAGTTTCTGTTAAATGTAGCTTTATAATAATCATATGTTCTACCTGCATAGTAATGAGCATCTACTGCTGCTGCATCATACGCTGCATTAAAAACATTATCTGCATCTACCCATAAAGTTCCTGGCAATGTAGTACGATTTTTCGCATCATATGTGAAAATTGTTGCCCCGCGCGTATTATCTTGTAAGTAGTAAGATGAACCAGATAACGTTGTATTAAGTGATTTTGTATCTCCTAATACACCTTTACCAGTTCCTACTTTATTTGTTCCTGTTACAGGTTTTACTACTGCTTTCGCATCCTGTTTAGGAGCCTCTTGCTTAACTGGTGATTTATCTTCATTTGTTACATGATCCAATTTATTATATTTATTTAATACTTTACCGCTGTCTGCTTCAATGAAATAGTAGTAGTTTCCTGGACTTGGATCTAAGAAGTTTAGATTTACAACGTATGCATATGTTGTTTCTTCACCATTTTGATATACATATAAGTCCGCTTTTGGTTCTACCTCATATTTCGGTGTTACCCCTAAATCTTGCTGCGCGATTTCAATTGCTTTTGCGCCTTCAATCTTATTTTTATTTTTCAACTTTTCCTTTTTGTCTAAATCAGGTGCAACTGTTCCAGACAATACTTTTAAAGAACCGTCTTTACTTACGTGAGCCACTTGAGTAGAACCCCATACAGGTACTCCTTCGTAAACTTGTTGCATACGTACTACTGTTGAATCAGTTACAGCATCTTTCTTCACTTGTTTCACTTTGAAAGAATCTTGCGCACTCTTTTCCCCTAGCTTGTAATCACCTTTTGCTGCATTTAAGTAATCAAACACAACAGATTCCGCTTTCTTACCAGTCGCTCCAGTTAGATCACCAGAAATAAACTCAGGTGACTGTACTGTCTCATTGTACTTCTTCGTAGAGAGTACATTTTTAGAATCCGCAAATGCAGAGCCTGTCCCTCCAAATGTTGTAACTGCCATTCCTGTCGCTAACACTAACGCTAAACTTTTCTTTTTCATGAACCTTCCCCCTAATAAAAAATTTTTTTGAAAAAGAGTAGTTTTATATTAGCATTATGTTTCCACTATTAATATACTAAAAATTCAAATAATTATTTTCTCAAGTTTTGTAGAATTTTGAGGAACAAATATTGAAAAACCCCTTTCCGATTGGAAAGGGGTTTCTGTTAAGAATTTATTAATTCTACTACTTTTTCGCCTTGACCATAAATATCCGATGTCCAAGCATATTGCGGTTCCAATACCACTAATACAGCTACCAAAGCCAAAGCACCAATAATTATTTTTTTCATATTATTTTCCTCCCTTTTCTTCTAATAAATTAATTGCTAATTTATAGTAGTTATTACTTTCCTTAAATTCTAGTAATTCCTCGTGATATCCTGCTAGTTCTAAATACACCATTTTTAATTCCTTTTTATTTTCTTCGCCTCTAAAAAATGGGATTGCCTCAACTTCTAAAAATCTTTTATAAACATCTTTCGTTTCAAAGTATTTATTCTTAAGCATTGAAAGTATATATAGCATACTTTTATACTTTTCATCCCTCTTGGCAACATCTATTCCTTTATTAATCCAATCTTTCGCTTCTTCAAATTCTTTTAATTCAATACACTGCAAAGCGATCTCATACACTGCATCAATATAATTTAAATCCTCTTCCTTTTTGTACTTTAGGCATTGTAAATAATAATCTTTTGCTTTTGCATAATCTTTTAAGTTATAGTACAAGAAGCCTAAATTATTTAAAGCAATAGCTGTTATACTTTCTTTATCAGCAAAAGAATTTGCTTCCCTCAAAATATTATTATAAATAGATAGTGCCTCATTATATTGCTTTTTTTGTATATAACTCAACGCAATAAGTAACTGGCAATTTATCACATAACGGAATTTATATTCATTCTTAAATCCTTCCATTGCTACATTAGCAAAATGTAAAGTCATATGTTCAACTTCTAATTCATTATAAACAAGAGCCAAATTGAAATATATTCCATTCTCATGATAACCTTGTTCCTTTGCCATTACTTCTGTTCGAGTCAAATACTCCAATACCTTCTTATATCTATGTTGTAAAAAATAATATAACCCTTTGCTATACGTATATAATAATTTTTGGAATGGTGAATACTTTTTGTACATCTTCTTTAAGCTCTCTAACTCTTTTTCGACAGCAGGAAAATCCCTTTTCATAATTAAATAACGTGTATACAGCAGTTTATAATAATTTATAATAATTTATAATTTCAAAATCCAACACATGCTTCATTTCACCTTGCAACTCTTCATATATACGTTCTACTTGTTGCTTGTCTAAATGAACTAGTGCATTCAACCATTCATCCAGCTTCCCCTTCACATCTTCTTCTACATCCCTCAAATCCGTCACGGCAATTTCTAATCTTGCGCAGAGCAATTGTAGAATTTCTTCTGATGCTTCAATCTTTCCATTTTCAATCTTACTTAAGTATGAGACAGAACAAATGCCCTGACATAATTCTTCTTGTGTCATTTTTTGCTGTAGCCGTTTATAAAAGACTTGTTTGCCTATTTTTTCTAATGTTTGTTGCATTGTCCTCCTCCATTCTCATTACCCCCATTACTCTAATAATACATAAAATCTGTAGAAATATAAATTGATAAATATAAATTTTCTAAAAAATATGCATAATTTCATTTTTTTCTCTCTTGACTTCACATCAATATCTCTTCTTTGCTACGAATGGTGAAAAATTGGTATACTATAACCAAATTATGGAGGTGTTCTCGCGATGACTCATTATAAAGACGATAGTTATGCCTTACATACAGACCTATATCAAATCAACATGGCTTATACATATTGGAAAGATGGTATTCATAATCGCCGTTCTGTTTTTGATTTATATTTTCGAAAGCTTCCATTTGAGAACGGCTACGCTGTTTTTGCTGGCCTTGAGAAAATTGTAGAGTACATAGAAAATTTCAGTTTTACTGAAAGCGATATCGCTTATTTAGCAGAATTACAATTTGAAGAAGAATTCCTTCATTATTTACAAAATATGAAATTCACTGGGACGATTCGCAGTATGCAAGAAGGTGAAGTTGTATTTAATAACGAGCCTTTATTACGTGTTGATGCACCACTTGGTGAAGCACAAATTATTGAGACTGCCCTCTTAAATATTGTGAATTACCAAACATTAATTGCCACAAAAGCAGCACGTATGAAACATGCTGCAAGTAATGATGAGCTTTTAGAGTTCGGCACAAGACGTGCCCATGAGTTCGATGCTGCCCTTTGGGGGACGCGTGCTGCCTTTATTGGTGGTTTCTCCTCTACAAGCAACGTTCGTGCTGGGAAACGCTTTGGGATTCCTGTAGCTGGCACACACGCTCACTCTTTCGTTCAAGCATATCGCGATGAATACGTCGCGTTTAAAAAATACGCTGAAACTCATAAAAAGTGCGTCTTTCTCGTTGATACATATGACACATTGAAATCTGGTGTTCCAAATGCGATTCGTGTTGCAAAAGAATTTGGGGATCGTATTGATTTCTATGGCATACGTCTTGATAGTGGTGATATGGCTTATTTATCGAAAAAGGCACGAAAACTATTAGATGAAGCAGGGTTTACAAATACAAAAATTATCGCTTCTAGCGATTTAGATGAATACACAATTATGCACCTTAAATCTCAAGGAGCAAAAATTGACGTATGGGGCGTTGGGACAAAATTAATTACGTCCTTTGAGCAACCTGCATTGGGGGCTGTTTACAAACTAGTTGCGATTGAAGATACTGACGGAAAATTAAATGATACGATTAAAATTTCATCTAACCCTGAAAAAATTACCACTCCAGGACTGAAACGAATTTATCGTATTATCAATCGGGTAAACGATCATGCAGAAGGCGATTATATTGCGTTAGATTCTGAAGAACCTGGAAAAGAAGAGCGCTTAAAAATGTTCCATCCAGTTCACACATATATAAGTAAATTCGTAACAAACTTTGAAGCCCGTGAACTGCATAAAGATATTTTCGTTAACGGTGAAAGAACATATGAACTACCAAGTATATTAGATATTCAAAAATATAATGAACAGAGTCTCTCTCTATTTTGGGAAGAATATATGCGAACTTTAAATCCTGAAGAATACCCTGTCGATTTAAGCCAAGAGTGCTGGGATCATAAAATGAATTACATTCAAACAGTTCGAGAACAAGTTGAAAAAAACATACAAAAGTAAACAGAGAAGTTTCCCTTCTCTGTTTTTTCAATACTATATGGATATTTGTAAAAAATATATTAAAATAATAAGACGAGTGTATTTTATTTGTAAATTTTAATATAACGATATTTAAAAGTAAAGTAATATTTGGTATTATTTTATTGAGTCAATTTCAACAAAATCACCAATAAAAAAGAGGACGCGGGTCGCGTCCTCTTTTTTATAAATCTTTCACTCGTAATACACGCATTGCATTTAACACTGCAAGTAGTGTTACACCAACATCTGAGAAAACAGCCTCCCACATTGTTGCAATACCAAAGGCACCAAGTAATAAAACGATCCCTTTTACACCTAGAGCAAAGATGATATTTTGCCACACTATACTTCTTGTGCGTTTTGCAATTTTTACAGCTGTCGCAATTTTTGAAGGCTCATCAGTCATAATAACGATGTCTGCCGCTTCAATTGCTGCATCTGACCCTAAACCACCCATCGCAATACCAACGTCTGCACGGGCTAATACTGGTGTATCGTTAATACCGTCACCAACGAAGGCAATTTTTTCTTTTCCGTGCTTCGCTGCATCAATTTTTTCAATCTCTTCTACTTTTTGTTGCGGTAGTAATTCCGCATGAACTTCATCTAAGCCTAATTCTTTACCGACAGCTTCACCAACTGGTTTTGCATCACCAGTTAACATTACTGTCTTTTTAATACCTAGTTCTTTTAATTTTTGAATCGCTTGTTTCGAATCCTCTTTTACCTCATCAGAGATAACAATATAACCTGCATATCTTCCATCTACAGCAACATGAACTAATGTACCTACTGTTTCTGGTTGCTTAAATTCAATATTTTCTTTTCTCATTAATTTTGCATTACCTGCAAAAATTTCTTTTCCTTGTACTTTTACAACTGTACCGTGACCAGAAATTTCGTTATAATCATCGATTATTTTTTCATCAATTGATTTTCCATATGCCTTTCGAATAGATTGGGCAATTGGATGGTTAGAATATACTTCAGCAAATGCCGCATACTCTAATAACTCTTCACTTGTAGTACCTTCGCTCGGTTCCATTTTTGTAACTTTGAAAACACCTTTGGTTAATGTTCCTGTTTTGTCAAAAACAATATATTTTACATCATTTAAAGCTTCTAAATAGTTACTACCTTTTACTAACACACCACTTTTAGATGCACCACCAATACCTCCAAAGAATCCAAGAGGAATGGATACAACTAACGCACATGGACAAGAGATTACTAAGAACACTAAAGCTCTATAAATCCACTCAGAGAATGTAGCTCCTTCTAAAATAAGTGGTGGAATAAACGCCATGATCGCCGCTGTAATAACTACAACTGGAGTGTAGTAACGTGCAAACTTCGTAATAAAGTTTTCCGTTGGTGCTTTTTTACTGCTTGCATTTTGAACTAAATCTAAAATTTTCGATACAGTGGATTCACCGAATTCTTTTGTAACTTCAATTGTCAACACACCGTTTTGGTTCACAAAGCCACTTAATACATCATTTCCAACTTCAACTTCACGTGGTACAGATTCACCTGTTAATGCTGAAGTATCTACCATTGATGTTCCTTCAATTACTTTTCCGTCTAACGGCACTTTCTCACCTGGCTTAACGATAATATAATCGCCAATTTGTACATCTTCTGGTGATACTTGTTTCGTTTCATTTCCAACCTTTACATTCGCATAATCAGGACGAATATCCATTAATGAAGTAATTGATTTTCGAGAGCGGTTTACCGCAATGCTTTGGAATAGTTCTCCTACTTGATAAAATAGCATTACTGCTACAGCTTCTGAGTATTGTTGAATTGCAAAAGCTCCTACAGTTGCAATTGCCATTAAGAAGTTTTCATCAAATACTTGACCACGAGTTATGTTTCTTACCGCTCTCCAAACGATATCTCCACCTATTAATAAATAAGCAAGGACGAATAACGGAATTGTTACCATTTGTGGTAAGCCCGCTAATGCAGCAATTGCTGTCAAAATTCCGCCGACCACTAATCTCCCTACCATCTTTTTCACATTTGCTTCACCATGATCGTGACTATGTCCGTGGTCATGACCGTTCTTCTCTTCACGAACAACTTTCACATCTGGTTCTAACTTTTGAACGACATTTGTTATATTTGCTACAGTCGCTTCTAGTTCTCTTTTATTCGCAATTTCTACTCGTAGTTTCTTCGATACGAAATCAACAGTTGCTTCTGAGACAGCTGGCATTTCCTTCACTTTATTTTCAATTTTCATTGCACAGTTCGCGCAATCTAAACCTTCTAATATAAGTACTTCTTTAGCAATTTTATTTTTTTGTTCTTCTTGCACTTTAATATGCGGTTCTAATTTTGTAACAAGTTGTTTTGCTTCCGTAACAACTTCGTTTTCTTTATTTTGCGCTGTTTCTAAGATCATTGTCTTTGTTGCGAAGTTTACAGAGCAAGAATTTACTCCTTCTATATTCCCAACACCTTTTTCAATTTTCATTGCACAGTTCGCACAATCTAAACCTTCTAACATCAGTTTCTTTTTCACTAATGCTTCAGCCATCGTTCTCCCTCCTCGCGTTCTTTTTATTCTTCTTCGTTTACGTGTTCAAACGCTTGCTCGAAGATATGAATTACGTGCTGGTCAGCTAACGAATAATAAACAACCTTTCCTTCTTTACGATTCTTCACAAGTTTCGCTTGCTTTAACACACGAAGCTGATGCGAAATAGATGATTGTGTCATTCCTAATAAATAAGCTAAATCACAAACGCACATTTCAGCTTCAAATAGCGCATGTAATATTCTCGTACGTGTACGATCACCTAACACTTTAAATAGTTCTGCTACTTTACTTAAACTTTCATCAGTTGGAATTGTTTGTTTTACTTGCTCTACAACTTCTTCATGAATTATCGTTTGAGAACATGTCTCTTGTGGTGTTTCTACTTTATTTCCAGCCATTATAGCTCACCTCTTTAATTGAACATATGAACAATCATTCATATATCTTATACTCTTATTATATGAGCGCCTACTCATATGTGTCAATGAAATCTGATTTTTTTTTATGAACTTTCCGTTCACATTTTAATAAGTCGTATACATATTTTCCGCACCCTCTATATTCTCATACAAAAAAGGATGCACAATTCGCACACCCCTTTTTACTTACTTTTCATTTTCACCGCATCCACAATTAAAGAAACAAATCCTAACTGATTATCCCGATTTCTATGGTCAAAGCGCTTCGATCGATAAATAAATCCATCTTTCTCATTCCAATCATTATAGTGAAACTTACCATTCTCATCACAGTATTCTAAGAGCCTCACTTGAAAACCTGCTGATTCAAACATGGACGTGATTGTTTTATAGTTATGAACAATTTTATGGCTTGCTGCAGGATGATCTAATGGACCAGGTCCACCTACTTGTACCCCTTGCTGATATTCTTCATCTGGAAAAAATGCATCTGGTACTGCACAACGAATATATCCATTCTCCATTAAAAACTCATAACAAATTTTTGCAGCTTCAATTCCTTCTTCATATGATAAATGCTCCCATACATGTTCTGCCAAAATTACTGATAAAGAATTAGGTTGAAATTTATCAAGCCAAGTTTCTCTCCGTAATAAATTTAATTCTTCTTCATTCGTATGTAACCAACCAGAGTTATTATTATAACCCTCTGCTCCAACAACAACTTTTGTTTCTTCCATTTTGCTCCCACCCTTTTTTCATATTCCGACATAAAAATTCAACAAAGTAATATACATTCCCTTTATTTCAACAAAAGAAAAAGCCTTGCGCGCTCCCTAGACGCACAAGGCTTACTATACTTATATCCCTTTTAATTAAGCTTTTAATTAGCTTGTTCTAAATTATCCTGCGAACTTCCATCGTCTTTTAAATGACTATGTTTTTTCGAATAAACAAAGTATACAACTACTCCAATTGCTAACCAAGCACCGAAGTACATCCATGTTTTTAATGGTAGATTTACCATTAAGAATAGACAACATGCAATCGAAATAATCGGCAAGATCGGTACAAGTGGTACCATAAATCCACGTTGTAATTTTGGATGTGTTTTACGAAGAATAATAACTGACACACCAACCATCGCAAATGTTAACAACGCTCCAATATTCGCTAAATTCGACAATTCTTTTAAATCGATAAATCCAGCAATTAAAGCACTACCAATTCCTGTTAACCAAACTGTAAATGTTGGCGCTTCTGTCTTTTTATTAATTTTCGCGAAAGATTCTGGCAATAAACCGTCACGGCTCATCGCAAAGAATACACGTGTCGTTGCATAAATGTAAGCAAAAATTACTGCCATAATACCAATTACAGCTCCAATTGCGATTATACCAGCTACTTTATCTTGTCCTACAACTTCTAACACATACGCCATCGCTTCCGGTACATCTAGCTCTTTATATGAAACCATACCCGTCATAACGAGACAAACTACAACATAAATGATTGTACAAATGACTAACGAAGCGATAATACCAATCGGTAGATCACGTTGCGGATTTTTTACCTCTTCAGCAGAAGTTGCTAATGCATCAAATCCTAAGAAAGCAAAGAATACTGCTGCTCCCCCCGCGAAAACTCCACTTAAACCGTACGGTGCAAATGGTATCCAGTTTTCTGGTTTCACGTAGAATACACCAACTGCAATGAATAAAACAACGATACCAATTTTAATTAATACCATTATGTTATTCACGCGTTTACTTTCTTTCGTACCTCTTGATAATAACCAAGTTATAACTAATGTAACGATAACTGCTGGTAAATTCACCATACCACCTTGAGACGGAATCGTTAGCAGTGCTTTTGGAATTTCAAGCCCTAATCCACTCACTAAGTTATGGAAGTAACCAGTCCATCCGCCAGCTACTGCGGCAGTCGTTACAACATATACGGATAGTAATGTCCATCCCATTAAATGAGCTACAAACTCACCAATTGTTGCATATGAGTATGTGTACACACTACCTGAAACAGGAAGTGTAGAAGCAACCTCTGCGTAACATAATGCTGCAAATCCACAAACGATGGCTGCAATCATGAATGAAAAAATAACTGCTGGACCAGCATCTCTTGCTGCTACTAATCCAGTTAATACTAGAACTCCTGTACCAATTATCGCACCAATCCCTAGCATTGTTAGGTCAAATGCCCCTAGCGTTTTCGTCAAAGTTTTACTTTTACTTTCCCCTAACAATTGCGTAACGGATTTCTTTTTAAATAGGTTGGCCACGATGTATGCCCCCTTTTGCCAAGAAGAGCTAAGAGATCTTCACTCTTAGCTCTTATCATGTTGTTTTATATATTGTTCGATTTTGTTTTGTATAATGCTTCTATTAGCAAGATACTGTTTCTGCTTCTAATAATTCTTTAGCACCTTTGTACTCTACACCGTGAGCTTCTGCAACTGCTTCGAATGTTACATAGCCATCTAATGTGTTAATACCTTTTAGTAATGCAGTGTTACCTAGGCAAGCTTCTTTGTAGCCTTTGTTAGCAATTTGTACTGCATATGGTACTGTTACGTTTGTTAATGCAAGAGTTGATGTACGTGGAACCGCACCTGGCATGTTTGCAACTGCATAATGAACAACGCCGTGTTTTTCATAAGTTGGGTTATCATGAGTTGTAATACGATCAGTTGTTTCGAAAATACCACCTTGGTCAATCGCGATATCTACAACAACAGAACCTGGTTCCATTGATTTAATCATTTCTTCTGTTACAAGTTTTGGAGCTTTTGCACCTGGGATTAATACTGCACCGATTACAAGATCAGACTCTTTAACAGCTTCTGCAATATTGTAAGGATTAGACATTAAAGTTTTTACTTGGTTTCCGAAAATGTCATCTAATTGACGAAGACGTTCTGCACTTAAGTCGATGATTGTTACATCCGCACCTAGTCCAACTGCAATTTTAGCAGCATTTGTACCAGCTTGTCCACCACCGATGATTGTTACTTTACCACGTTTAACCCCCGGAACACCTGCAAGTAAGATACCTTTACCGCCTTTGTTTTTCTCAAGGAATTGTGCACCAATTTGTGCAGCCATACGACCAGCTACTTCACTCATAGGCGCAAGTAATGGTAATGAACGGTTTTCTAATTGTACTGTTTCATATGCGATAGAAACAACTTTTTTCTCGATTAAAGCTTTTGTTAATTCTGGCTCTGGAGCTAAGTGTAAGTATGTGAACAAGATTAAGCCTTCACTGAAGTGTTTGTATTCGCTTTCAATTGGTTCCTTAACTTTCATAACCATTTCCATATTCCAAGCTTCTTCAGCTGTATCAACAATTTTTGCTCCCGCTTCAACATACTGAGCATCTGTGAAACCAGACCCTAAACCTGCACCCTTTTGAATGAATACTTCGTGATTGTTACGAATTAAATGTACAACACCTGCTGGTGTCATTGCCACACGGTTTTCGTTGTTTTTAATTTCTGCTGGTACCCCAATACGCATAATGAAATGCCCCCTTATAATTAACAGAAAAAAGAGATTCTTTTTTCTTTTTGTAATAATTAATAACTTATGTCCTTATTCTAGCATAACTTAAAAGTTATGAAAACGCTAACATATCATTTTCCTAAAGTTTTTATATTTAGAATAGTGTAAATATATAAAACATTGATTCTATTAGGGGTTTCGTGTCATTCCATTATCTTTCACTCTATTTTTATTATACTGCTTCAAAATAAACAGCAATCATTTATTATTTGACAATAATGTAACAATGTAAGAAACCTAAGCGATAACGTATACATATACAGTTATTACTTTACTCAATACTTTAGAGATATATTCTTTTCACAAAAAAACAGCTGCTAGCATTTAGCTAGCAGCTGGGTAACTTATAAATAACTTAGAAAATAAATCATCTGTCGTTTCAGTAATTTTATCAAACAGATCACTTTCTTCCGCTTCTTGCTCTTTTAACATCTTAATTGTTTCACGTGCATCTTCAGGGTAATCGGTTATAATACCATCTACGTTTAACTTATAATATGCCTTTAAATTTTCCATATCATTTACTGTCCATACGTAAATTGGTTTGTTTAACTTCCTTGCTTCTTTTACTAATTTCTTATTTAACATATATTCTTCTGCTACGTAAAAGTCAGCCTTCACATTCTTTAAGTTAGCTCTACTTGCATACAGTATATACCCTACTTTTATATCTGGATTTGCACGCTTAAACTCTTTAATAAGTGGATAGTGTAACGTTTGAATTACACATTGCTTCTCAAATTCATTATCTTTAATCGTTTTTAAGACTTTGTTTACAAAATCTTTTTCGCCCCCATGAAGCTTCACTTCTATATTAAGTTTGATTTTGCCATTTGCTAGCTTAATGATTTCATCAAGTGTACTTATTTGTCCTGAAAGTCCATCTTGACTAAGGGTAAGCTGCCTTAACTCCGCCATCGTTAAATCTGACACATGCACATTGGCATTTGCGAGACGTTTCAGCTTCAAATCATGTATAACCGCTAGTTCACCGTCTTTCGTTTGTAATACATCTATTTCAGCGTAGTCTGCTTTTGCATCAATAGCACCTTGCACAGCTTCTTTCGTATTTTCTACGCCTTTTGATATATACCCGCGGTGCGCCATAATAATCGGTTCTTTATACGAATTTGAAATAAACGTTACAATGAAGGCAACGACCATTCCCGCAGTAATAATTCCTACAATGTATACGCCAATGAATTTCCAACGATGTTTTTGGAAGAAACATTTATCTGCTTTCGTTTTCGAATAATCTAATCCTTCTTCTAATAAAACATCCTCAACTGGAACCTTTTGTAAGTATAATCGCGTAATCGCCATAATATAAAATGGCGTCACGATAAAGCTGAATAAATACAATGTACTCGTTAAAAATACAGAAATCGTTGATTCAGCTAATAATGCAAATGTTCCTTTCGGGTTTGTAAATTCATAAACACCCCATAGGCACAATAAATACATTCCCAAAAACACGACATATACAATTCCAATTGAGATAAAAAATCCTACTAAAAAGAATAGTACTTTAAAAAAGCTTTCCTTTACTAAAGTTGCACTTTTACGTGCTGCCACGCGAAATGGTTTTTGCTCTAAAACAACAATAGGTAGAACGAAAATCCATCGAAGATTCAAATACGCGACTACAGCAAAGAACGTGTAATAACCAACTTGTCCCATCGTTGTCTTAAACAGTTCTCCTGTAATAAAGTTAGGAATTTGAATTTGCGGGATTAATGCCGTTTCATATCCCATATTTAAAAGAGGCAACAATACGACAGCATATAAAATAAATCCTGGTAAGCAATATGTGAAAAGAGTAGGTAAATACGTTACCGTTTTATATAAAATCGGACGTAATTTCACCTTCTGTCTTTTATGAGCGAAATACGAAATAATAATAAGCACCGCAAATTCTGTAAAGATAAGAAACAGTGCTAACAATGATAAAATTACGATTGCTAAGATGCCATAAGGCGTCTTTAAAAACGCTAATAATTCATCATTTGTCGCATTTGCATAACCACCAAAATACAATAACTTATTAAAAATAATTCCAAATAGTGGAACGAACACAATCGCTGCTAATAATTTATAAGCAAGTTGAAAAGTTAATACATTCCAAAAAGCAAATTTAACTGTTTGAAAGGAATGTCTCATTACTCCTGGTATAGATAGTTTTTTACGGTGTTGCATATATTCCTCCAAATTCTAAAACGGTATTTGAGATGGATTCCATATTTCCAGTCCTAATCCATCTTTTTAATAATAATATATTCCGCTTAACATGAACACTCTTATACATATAATGAAAAAAGTGATGGCTACTTCCCATCACTTTTTCATTTATTCTATTTTTTCTCTAGCCCTTGTCCAAATGCTTTCAAGAAGCTAAAACCGAATGTAATAGCTCTATTGATATCTGGATCTTTTAATACTTTAAAGAAGTCCATCACTTTTGTTTTTTTACCACTATTTAATTCATCTGTTGCAAATTGCAATCCTGTAACTAAACTTGACGTAATTTGCTTCGTTATTTCTGGGTCAACTGAAGATAACGCTTCTCCTGCCCCCATCATATTGTTGAGTGCATTTTTAACTGGTTCACGATTTAGTTGCTCCACAGCGATTTTTGAAACATCTTCCTTCGCAGCAAGTAAACTAATTGCCGCATCTAATATACCAGCCTTCTGCAACTGTGCTAAAAGCTGCATTGTTTCTTCTACTGCTTCACGATTATTAGATAGCTCATTTAGAAGTTCATCTGCTACTTGCTGTTTCTGTTCTTCCTCTGTTACAACTTTCTTTTTAATTACAGTAATTTCTTTCGCCACTATCTCCGCCCCCTAGTCCACAAGTGATACGTATTGTTTTCTTTGCCATTTTCGCTCGATTTCAACACCGTTTTGCGGATTACGCTTTTTATCTCTCGGGTTTGAAGATGGTAACGGACGATTCCCTTTTTCACGTAATACACGCATCTTTACCATTGTTTGTTTGTACGCTGGTGTACACGTATAAAGATCTGTCGCCGTTCCAGTTAAAATATTGATTGCCTCTTCATTTACCGTTGCATGCATCGGTAAATATAGCTCTTTCCCCGTTACACGATCTGTAACAAGTGCCTGTACTTTAATTTTCCCAAATGGTGATGCTAATTCTACAAGGCCACCATCTTTCACATTGCGCTCTAGGGCAAGTTCAGGCGAGATTTCAACGAACACTTCAGATACTTTAGATAAAATACCAGCCGATTTATTCGTCATATTCCCTTCGTGGAAATGTTCTAACATACGACCATTATTTAAAAGTAAATCATACTCATCTGGCGCTACAACTGGTGGTACCCATTCATCTAATGATAGACGAGCTAGTTTATCCGGGAAGTTAAATCCGTCCACATATAATAGCGGTGTATCGCTACCATCATGGCTACCCCAACATAAACTATTCCATCCTTCTAAACGATCGTATGTTGCCTGAGAATATAAAGGTGCAAGCGATGCAATTTCATCCATGATTTCACTTGGACTTGCATAATTCCAGTCCCCGCCAAGCGCACGAGCTACTTTTTGTAAAATCCACCAGTCTGGCTTTGAATCACCAAGCGGCTTCAATACTTCATATAATCTTTGAATACGGCGCTCTGTATTCGTAAATGTTCCCTCTTTTTCTAAGCTTGGTGCTGCCGGTAAAATAACATCAGCAAAACGAGCTGTTTTCGATAAGAACATATCTTGAACAACAAGGAAATCTAAATTCGCTAAAATATGTTGTACATGGTTGGCATTCGAATCTACTAAAGCCATTTCTTCACCCATAACATACATACCACGCAGTTTTCCTTCATCTGCTGCCAGTAACATTGCAATATTATTTAAGCCTGGTGCTTTCGGAATTGTAGTACCGTATGCTTTTTCAAATTTCGCACGAAGCACATCATCTGAAACCGCTTGGTAACCTGGAAGCCAGTTTGGTAATGTTGCCATATCACAAGCGCCTTGTACGTTATTATGTCCGCGTAATGGGTATGCTCCTGCACCAGGACGACGATAGTTACCCGTAACAAGCAATAGATTTGAAATTGCTGCTGAAGTTGTACTTCCTCCAGTATTTTGAGTTACACCCATTCCCCAAAGTACACAAGTACCATCTGCTTCATATACCATACGTGCCATTTCTTTCAGATTTTCTTTCGAAATCCCCGTAATTTCTTCTGTATAATCAAGCGTATACTTTTCTACCATTTTGCTATATTCATCAAAATTCTTCACATTTTCAGCTATGAACTTTTTATCGTGCCAATCTTGATCAATAATATATTTCGTAATACCAGCGAGCCATACGTAATCAGTTCCTTGGCGCGGATGAATGAATAAATCCGCACGCTCTGCCATTTCATGTTTACGAAGATCCGCCACAATTAATTTTTGGTCATGTAATTTATGAGCACGTTTTACACGCGTTGCAAGTACAGGATGTCCTTCTGTCGGATTTGCTCCAACGATAATGACAAGGCCTGCTTCCGCAATATCTTTCACTGTTCCAGCGTCCCCGCCCATACCGACAGTTTTAAATAAACCGTCTGTTGCTGGAGATTGACAATAACGGGAACAGTTGTCTACATTATTCGTTCCATATATTTGACGGGCTAGTTTTTGCATAAGATAATTTTCTTCATTCGTTACTTTCGAAGAAGAAATAAACCCAAATGCATCACTTCCATATTCTGATTTAATATGCTGCATATTGGATGCAACAACTTCAAGAGCCTCTTCCCATGAAGCTTCAACAAACATATCTCCTTGGCGAATTAATGGCTTTGTAATACGATCTTCACTGTTTACAAAATCCCATCCAAATTTGCCTTTTACACATGTTGAAATACCGTTAACCGGCGCATCTGAAACAGGCTGCACTTTCAAAATGTGGCGGTCTTTCGTCCATACTTCAAATGAACAACCTACACCACAAAATGTACAAACTGTTTTTGTTTTATTCACTTTCGTCTTACGCATCGCAGCCTCTACTTCTGAAACTGCTAAAATACTACTATATCCCGGCTCTACATCCTTTACAAAATCAATCATCGGATCTAACACATCCGGTTTCAATCCTGTCATGAATCCAGCTTCACCCAGCATTGTTTTTTCCATTAACGCATTACATGGACATACTGTTACACATTGCCCGCAACTTACACAAGATGAGTCATTTATACTTACACCATTGTCCCATATAACACGTGGACGGTCTAAGCTCCAATCAATCGATATAGTTTCATTCACTTGTAAGTTTTGACATACTTCTACACACTGTCCACAAGCAATACATTGATTTGGATCATATCGATAAAACGGATGTGACATATCCACTTCACACGCACTTACTTTTGGCTCATACGGATATTTCTGTTCCTCAATTCCCATCATATGTACTGTATTGTGGACTTTACAGTTACCATTATTGTTATCACAAACGGTACAATACAGTAGATGATTCTCTAATATTCGATCCATTGCCTCAGTCTGTGCCTCTTTTGCACGCTGGGACTGTCTTTCGATATGCATACCGTTCTCTAATTTCGTTGAACAAGCACGCAATAACTTTCCATTTACTTCTACAATACACGTATCACAAGTTTGAATTGGATCTACTTCTGGTACATGACAAATTTGAGGATGTTCCAAATTACTCTCGTTAAATAATTGTAGTATCGTCTTTTCACCTGATGCAGAAAATTCTTTACCATCGACGGTTACACGGACTGTCTGTTCTGCCATAGTTTCCCCTCTCCTTACAACCAACTGTACAACACAATCATGAATCCGTTTTCAAAATCGCATTACTGTACATATTTTTGAAACGCTCTACCCAAATACTTTCTTATGAAGTCGATTCTAGATGTTATAAGTTATAACTACGAAAGCTTGAAAATATCACTATTCTACAGTTCTATTATATCGTACATATACAATAATAACCAAAATAATCTATGATCTTCTTGTTAATAGGTGTTTTTATTTTTCCCATTGTTTTATGATAAATGTGGGAGAGAAATACATATAAAAGGGGAATTAAATATGGGGCCTACGCAAGAGACTTATACAATTGTACGTTATCAATCTGGTACATTTTCAAAACAACTGGATGAGATTGTTACAGAATCTCCTATTACTATTAAATTGAATGGTGAAGAATATGTAACAGTCGTATGCACACCAAATTATATTGAAGATATGGTAATTGGTTTTTTAATTTCTGAGGGGATTATTTCTTCCTATAACGATGTTGAAGAACTATGGGTTCAAAAAGATAACGGAATTGTCCATGTAAAATCATCAAAAGTGAATCCGCTCTATCAAACTTTATATAATAAACGATACGTCACTTCTTGCTGCGGAAAAGGTAGACAAGGTTTTATTTTCGTAAACGACGCAGCAAAAGCAAAAGACTTACATGATATACACGTAAAAATTACTCCTGAAGAATGTTTTTACTTAATGAATACTTTACAACAATCTTCCACTACCTTTCGCCAAACTGGTGGTGTTCACAATACCGCGCTATGTGATCGAAATAATATCCTTCTATCAAGAATGGATATCGGAAGACATAATGCATTAGACAAAATATACGGTCATTGTTTACGCAATGATATATCTGTTAAAGGAAAAATTATCGCATTTAGCGGACGTATTTCATCTGAAATTTTACTCAAAGTTTCAAAAATCGGATGTGAAATTGTTCTATCTAAATCTGCCCCAACAAAACTAGCATTGCAACTTGCCCATGATTTAGGCATTACAGTCGTAGGGTTTATTAGAAATGACTCTTGTAATATTTACACACATCCAAAACGAATTGATGGCTATCAATCCAATGTTTAAAAAATAACTCCTCAATCGAGGAGTTATTTTAGTTATAAAAATGTAACATATTAAACACTTGAATAGTTAATAAAGTTAATATATAATTTCATTACATAATTAAAACAAAACATTGTAGCATATATCTTTTCATTCTTTTACAAATTAAAAGAGACTTCTAACAAAACGCATACACATTCTTATAAAAGCAATGGATTTATTTTATTTAAAATCGACCAAGGGGGTTACAACGATGGAAATTCGCTTATTAACGACAGAGGACGCAGAAATATATTTAAAAGTTTGTATGGAAGGTTTAACGAAGAACCCGGAAGCTTTTAGCTCTTCTTATGAAGATGTTCTTAAACATGAGGATCCTGTAGCTGCTATGGCAAAACGATTAAGCAATCCGGATAAGTATACTCTAGGGGTCTTCAAAGATAACGATTTAATTGGTATCGCTACTTTAGAAACAAAGCCTTTCATTAAACAAGAACATAAAGCAAAAATTGGCTCCGTTTTTGTTTCCCCAAAAGCACGTGGTCTCGGAGCAGGACGAGCTCTAATTAAAGCAATTATTGAAAATGCCGATAAATTACATGTAGAACAACTTATGCTCGATGTTGTAGTTGGTAACGATGCAGCAAAAAAATTATATGAGTCATTAGGTTTCCAAACTTACGGCGTACAAGAGCGTTCATTAAAACATAACGGTCAATATTGGGACGAGGAACATATGGTTCTGTTCTTAAATGATTAATACTTCAATATAAGGTGAAACTTTACTCAGTGGGGGAGTTTTCCAAAAACATCTTTCTTAATAAGAAAGATGTTTTTTTCATTACAACAATGTAATCTTCATGTCACCTTTATCGATCGTACCAAACCTTTCCATTCATTATACTAAAAATATAAAGTGAAACTTTACTCAGTGAGGAACTACATCCCACGCTGATCGCATGTACTTGATATGTAGAGGAGAATGTGACATGAAACAAAACAAACGAGCTATGCTTTTAATATTTACTACAGCAATTGTAACTTCTGGATTAGCAATTTTACCTTGGTTTATTATATGAACACTCCCCCTAACAATGAAAAAAGCTGATTGCTTCTTAAGAAGCAATCAGCTTTTTTTATATTATAAAATCCCCAAAATTTTATTTACGCAACTTATAATAATAACCATAGATACGGCAACGCACATGACAACCGTATTACGATCTTGCTTTTCTTTTTTTGAAATTTCTTCTTTTGAATTCATGTGTATGATCTCCTTTTAAAAAAAGTGTGAGATAGGAAATTTTTCTTATCCGATGCGAGGTGAATACGAAAACCCTCTCTATCTCACATACACAATAGAATGGAATTGTCATTTTATAAATAAAATGACATGACGTTATGTCGCAACATAGGGTATTTTGTGTCGCTACGTTTTCTATTATAAAAAATAGTTGTGCAAAACTAGTGCATTTTTTATGTCAATTACTCTGAGCGAAAAAATCAGCCCTCCATTCAATCACATAAAAAGAGTTTTTTATTATTTTCATGTAAACTATACAAGTAGAATGAACAGTTTGGGGTGCACAAGATTATGGTAAAAATTTTATTAGTAGACGATGAAGAACGTATGTTACGATTATTAGATCTGTTCTTAAGCCCTCGCGGCTATTTTTGTATGAAAGCTACCTCTGGCCTTGAAGCACTAAAATTAATCGAACAAAAAGAATTCGATATTATTTTATTAGATGTTATGATGCCAAGTATGGATGGATGGGATACTTGCTATCAAATTCGTCAAATTTCCAACGTTCCTATCATTATGTTAACAGCTCGCAACCAAAACTACGATATGGTGAAAGGCCTCACGATGGGCGCAGATGATTATATTACAAAACCATTTGATGAGCATGTATTAGTCGCACGAATCGAGGCTATATTACGCCGTACAAAAAAAGATGGCTTTGTTAGTTTCAATGGTATTGAGTGGGATAAAACGAAACATACTGTCACAGTTTATGATGAAAAAATCTCATTAACTCCTATCGAATTTTCGTTACTCGGACTATTTTTACAAAATACAAACCGTGCTTATAGCCGAGATGATTTAATCGAAAAAATTTGGGGCTATGAAACAGATATCGAATATAGAACAATTGATTCACACATTCGTAATATCCGTGATAAACTACGCAAAAAAGGATTTCCTATTGAAGATTACCTAGAAACGGTCTATAAAGTCGGATATAAATGGAAAAGTGAATAATTACTTCGGTCAGTGGGAAATCGTATACCACTGACTCTTTATTATGAATAAGGTATGGTGAAAAAATGAGTAAACTTTCCCTTAAAATTGGGACATACTTTTTAATATTAGCTTTATGTATTGAAACAATTGCCTTCGTATCTTTTTATAAAAGTCTTTCAAAAATGCGGATTGTAGAGGAAACAGATGCTCTTTTAGAGAAAGGTAATCGCTATAGTAAAAAAATTAAAAGCCGCGAGAGACGGGATGAATATTATAAAGAAATGAAACACGCTGAACATAATAAAAATCCTAAACGTCCTGTGTACCCTGAGTTCGATATTACGAATGAGGCTGCACACTTAGTTGAATCGGAATCAATTTCTAACTCCGATATAGCTATCATTATTACTGACCATAACGGCAAAATTATTTCCACCTCAGAACCCGTAACAAAAGATATGCAAAAACAACTTACTTGTAAAACAGAAACTGTCCCAGACGGCGGATTGGTCGTTGAAAGGAACTGGAAAAAATCAAAGTTCATCACAACAGTAAGCCCACTTAACACAACAAAGTTTCAAGGAAAGCTATATATGTTATTAAAAACATCTTTCCTAGAAAATATGTTACTTAAACTCATGAACCAATTTCTTATCATTAGCGTTTTAACAATTATTTTAACAACAATTTCTGTCTTTGTTTTTTCACGCGTTATTACAGAACCACTTGTAAAAATGAAGAGAGCGACAGAAAAAATGTCAAAATTAAACAAGCCAATTCAATTAGGTATTAAACGAAATGATGAACTCGGAAGTTTAGCAAAAACAATTGAAGATTTATCGAGTGAACTTACGTATATGAAAAAAGAGCGCAATGAATTTCTCGCTAGTGTCGCTCATGAACTATTAACTCCATTGACCTATATGAAAGGTTATGCGAAGGTAGCAAAGAGAGACTCTTTAACAAAAGAGGAGCGAGAAGAATACTTACAAATTATTGAGGATGAAACGGATAGTGTAACCGATCTCGTCCAAGATTTATTTATGCTTGTACAATTAGAACAACACCAATTTGTTATAAAAAAACAAAAAGTGCTTCTTCAGCCATTTTTAGAACGAATGGTTGAAAAAACAAAAACAACATTAACGAATAAGCAAATGCAACTTCATGTATATTGCAAAGATGATTTAGAAGTTTGCATAGACGAAAGACGTATGGAACAAGTTATGTTAAATTTATTACACAACGCTTATCAACATTCGCCAGAAAACACATCCATTACGATACGTGTACTCATGGAAACAGATTCTTTTACAATAAGTGTACAAGATAAAGGTGAAGGTATTCCTGAAGAAGATATCCCGCATATTTTTGACCGTTTTTATCGTGTTGATAAATCCAGAACACGAGCTACAGGCGGAAAAGGCATCGGGCTAGCTGTTGCAAAAGAAATTGTAGAATTGCATAACGGTTCTATTCTAGTAACAAGCCAATTAGGAGCGGGAACAAACTTTATAATCGAGCTACCTTTTGAATAATATGCGTGTGAAAACACCAGTAGTAGTAAACACTACTGGTGTTATTTTGTTCATAACAACAGCTCATATAAGCTAAGCTTTTGAAATTATTCTTATTTCAATATAAAATAAAGGTACATTTGCAAAGATTTGGAGGGTGATATAATTGGATATCCATGTATTAACAAAAGACGAAGCAGAAATTTACTTAGAACTTCGCGTAGAAGGATTAAAGCAAAACCCTGAAGCATTCAGCTCTTCTTATGAAGATATTATTAATAAAGAGTGTGCGATTGAATATAAAGCACAAAAATTAGCACAAGACGAAAACTATACGCTAGGTGCATTTAAAGATGGAAAATTAATCGGGGTTGCAACACTGGAAACGAAACCATATGTAAAACAAGAACATAAAGCTAAAATCGGTTCTGTATATGTATCTCCAAAAGCACGCGGACTTGGAGCAGGAAAAGCACTTATTAAAGAATGTCTTGAGCTTGCTAAATCTTTAGAAGTAGAACAAGTTATGCTTGATGTTGTTGTTGGCAACGATGGAGCGAAAAAACTTTATGAATCATTAGGTTTTAAAACATTCGGTGTACAAGAACGTTCATTAAAATATAACGGACAATATTGGGATGAAGAGCATATGGTCTTATTCTTAGATGAAAATAAATAATAAAAAACATCCTCATGTTTGGAGGATGTTTTTTACTTTCTTGTAAACCATGCCGTGTGTAATAATTGAATCGCTTTCGCAATCTCACCCTCTGATAATATCGCAAACCCAAGTAAAACTACATTCTCAGGCGCCGTACCGTCTTTATAGTACGTAGACACAGGATATATTTTGATACTATGTTTCGCAGCTTCTTGAATTAATTCTTCTTCCCGCATTCCATTATGCACTTTTAATAAAATGTGTAATCCCGAATCTTCTCCTATCACTTCAACACGATTAGAGAAATACTTCTCTATTTCAAAAACAAGTCGATCTCTCTTCTTTCGGTAGACGACACGCATTTTATGAATATGTTTTTCCCAATAGCCTTCATTTAAAAATCTTCTAATCACTTCTTGGTCCATTCTTGAAACACTTTGTGTATAAAATAAATATTGCTGTTGATACTTTTTAATTAATTTCTTCGGCAACACCATATAGCTCATCCGTAGCGATGGCAATAATGCTTTAGATAGCGTCCCCATATAAATAACTTTCCCCTCTGTATCTAACCCTTGCAGCGCCGGTATAGGCTTTCCAGAATAGCGAAATTCACTATCGTAATCATCTTCAATAATATACCTGCTCTCTTCTTTCTTTGCCCATTGTAAAAGCTGCATCCTTCTCGTAATAGGCATAATCATTCCATATGGAAACTGATGGGAAGGTGTAACAAATACAACATTCGCATTGCTATTTTCTAAATCTGCAATACAAATTCCATCTCTATCTAAAGATAACATTTGGACTCTTGCTTCTCCCTGTTCAAAAACAACCATCTTTCTATGATACCCTGGGTTTTCAACTGCATAATTGCTTCCCTTTAACAATTGAAACAATAGTTTCACTAATATTTGTGTTCCCGCTCCTAATACAATTTGACTAGCTGAACAACGTACACCTCTAGATTCATACAAATAATTCGTAATCTCTTCTCTTAAGCTCGCTTCTCCTTGAGGGTGTCCTAGAAAGAGAAGTTCGTTATTATGCGGCTGCCATATTTCATTTACAATTTTCCGATACATATTGAATGGAAAAGCATTTGTATCAATTCCTGTTTGTGTAAAATCAAATTTATAACTCTTCTCCTGAAACGGTACTTCTTCTATTCTATCTCCACTATCCTCTACATGAGCCATTTGCTCAATTTTGCATACAAAATAGCCTTTTCTCGATATCGACTCAATATAACCTTCTGCAAGTAATTGTTCGTACGCTGCCTCTACTGTATTTTTACTTACTTGTAAATGTATCGCTAACTTTCGCTTAGCCGGTAATTTCGTAAAAGGGACAATCGATCCATCTTTAATCTCTTTTTTTATATACTCATACAATTGCACATACAATGCCTTTTTACTATTCATATTTAAATTAGGCGTTAATTCTAACATAATATCTGACCCCTTAATAAAACTAAAATCTGATACTTTTTACAGTACCAGATTTTATATATAATTCCTTTTATCATGTCACACATAAAAAATCAAATACCGGAGAGGAGAAACATGATAATGAACAATGGTAGACGTATCGGACTTATTATGATTATTACAGGGGCTACATTATGGGGATTATCTGGTCCAATGATTCAGTGGCTATTTCAGCATACTAATGTATCCTCAATTGATTTTTTAACAATTCGATTGTTGCTTGCAGGAATATTTATTTTGTCTTTCTTACTTATAAAGAAACAAAACATATTTCAAATTTGGAAACACCCTAGATATTCTATACAACTTATTATTTTTTCTATTCTCGGCATGCTCGGTGCGCAATACGCCTTTATCGAAACGGTTCATATTAGTAATGCAGTCACAGCAACGCTATTTCAATTTCTAGGTCCTGTTCTTATTACCATGTATGTTGCATTTGAACAAAGAAAATTCCCTGCTTCCATGCAACTATTCGCAATTATAGCCGCGCTAATAGGAACATACTTTATTATTACAAATGGCTCAATTGAAAATATTGTTTTATCCAAAGAAGCTATTATTTTTGGACTATTAACAGCAATCGGATTTGCATTTTATACCCTTCATCCGGCTTCTCTCATTAAAGAATGCGGGACAACTGTAGTAATTGGTTGGGGGATGTTAATCGGAGGAATTGCACTACTTATTTATAATCGTTCATTCGGGTGGAATCAATTTTCACAAACCCTTACACTAAAAACTTTTTCTATGCTTATTCTTATCATTATTAGTGGTACCCTTTCTTTCCTTCTATATATCGGTAGTCTTAAATATTTAGCAGCAACAGAAACAAGCATTTTATCTAGCATTGAACCCCTTGTAGCTGCCATCGTTTCAATCACTTGGCTAAATGAATCTTTTGGAACATATCAATTATTAGGCGGCGTATGTATCGTTCTGTCCGTTATTTTTTTGACGATGCCTCAAAAAGAAACCGAACCAACCTATACAACGGAACAAATATAAAATTAAACTTTAATTAGTGGGGACTATCTCCCACTAATTATTAACCTACACCAATCGGGCTTTTACGTGATAAAAATGTCAAAAGAGGTCGTACAAAACTTACGACCTCTTTTTATACTTTAAAGGAATTGTCCCGCCTTCTAGCAAATACAATTACACTAACAATAAAAACTAGGAGTGTGGCACCATGAAAAAAATCGGAACTATGCTACTTCTCTCCTTCCTCATCACTGGATGTACACAAACGCAACCGGATTCAAAAGAACAAAAAAAAGACGTAATAGCAACGTCATCCACTCAAGTGAACGCACCTTCCTTCTTTCACCTTAGTGTTTTAAAAGATGTAAATTGGGAAGAAGCACCCTCATTCATAGACGGAAAAATACCTTTAAAAGGCATCGAAGGTAAAGTCGCAATGGCTGATAGTCCTATTATCGCAAATGAACAAAATGAAATAATGTGGTACTTTCTAGATTCTGAAATACCAACTGGAAAATTGTCTATTATTGCGCTAAAACAAGGATCTGTAACTCCAACACCAGTACTCTTTCAAAAAGAAACTTCCAAACAAACTTGGACTACTTCAAATACAATCGATTCTACTACAAGCGAACTCCCTCTCGCTATGTCACTACCTTCATCTGGATTATGGTTATTAAATATATATGTGAATGAAAAATATTATGATCAGTTTGTAATCACCGCTGAGTAAAGTGACAAAAATAAGCCACTTTCTTACAACAATGTAATTTCTACGTCATGTACTTCGATAGTTGAATTATCTCTCTTCTCTTATACTTAAAGTAAGAAATGAAACGAGGAGAGATGAGAGATGAAAAAAATGATAGAAGTGATCGTAGCAGTAACTGAGGTTTTAGTGAATGGTAAACAAGTTGCAATGGAGTTAAATAAATAGTGAAGAAACATAAATAATTCTACACTTCTTCATTATTTTGATTTCTTATCTCAAAAAAGCAATGCCTTTTAGGCACTGCTTTTCGCTATTAATAACGTGGTATTTTCGTAATTTGTGCCACGCCTGAATCAATAGCTGCTTTCGCTACTGCTTCTGCAACACTTGGAACAACTCTTTTATCTAATGGATTCGGAATTACATAATTCGCATTACGTTCTTCATCAGTAATGATGTTAGCGATCCCATATGCTGCCGCTAATTTCATCTCTTCTGTAATATCAGTTGCGCGCACATCTAACGCACCGCGGAATATTCCGGGAAACGCCAATACATTATTTACTTGATTCGCATAATCCGAGCGTCCAGTTCCTACTACAGCTGCCCCAGCCTCTAATGCATCCTCAGGGAAGATTTCTGGAATTGGATTCGCCATTGCAAACACAATTGCTTTCTCATTCATCGTCTGTACAAGTTCTTTCGTTAATACGTTAGGAGCAGATACGCCAATAAAAATATCAGCTTGGTGA
The DNA here is from genome assembly GCF_037966225.1 of Bacillus sp. FSL E2-8900. Lineage (NCBI taxonomy): Bacteria > Bacillati > Bacillota > Bacilli > Caryophanales > Bacillaceae > Bacillus > Bacillus sp. FSL E2-8900. Next base: position 570,254 of record NZ_CP150193.1, on the reverse strand, counting down.
ATTGCTTCTTTTAACGTTCCACGCACATGTTCACGATTTGTCTTTTTTGAAACTTCAATTTGTGCTTCGTTCATCCATGTTTCACCTTCACAAACAATACCTTCTAGGCTAACTAGCGTAATGTGCTTTGCACCAGCCTTTAATAATAATTTTCCAATTGCAATTCCTGCCGAACCCGCACCGTTAATAACGATTTTCACATTATCCATTTGTTTGCTAACAACTTTTAATGCATTAATAACAGCTGCTAAAACGACAATAGCTGTTCCATGTTGATCATCATGGAATACAGGAATATTCGTTTCTTCTTTTAATCGTTTTTCAATTTCAAAACAACGCGGTGCTGCAATATCTTCTAAATTAATCCCTGCAAATGTAGGCTCTAAATTTTTTACAAGGGTAACGATTTCATCTACATCCGTTGTGCCTAAACATAATGGGAAAGCATCTACATTCGCAAACTTCTTAAACAAAATACTTTTTCCTTCCATAACAGGCATAGCGGCTTTCGGTCCAATGTTTCCTAAACCGAGTACCGCTGTTCCATCTGAAACAACTGCCACCATATTGCCACGTGCTGTATAGTCATACACTGTTTCTTCATCTGCCGCAATCGCTTTACACGACTCCGCTACACCTGGTGTATACGTCAGGCTTAAATCATCCGCTGAATTTACCTCCACTTTACTTGTAATTTCAATTTTCCCTACTAATTCTTTATGCAATAACAATGATCTTTCATTAATTTGATTTGCTAACATACTTATAATCTCCCCTTAATTTGACAAGCTAGCTATACGAATATAGCTAGCTTGTTTGATCATGAAAACATTTTTAATAATATTGTCGCCGTTACAACCATTGCCGCCCCGCCTAAACGAGTTGAAATTTGCGCGAACGGCATTAATTCCATACGATTTGAAGCCGATAAAATAGCAACATCTCCAGTTCCGCCTAAACCGCTATGACATCCAGTTACAATCGCCGATTCAACTGGATACATCTTCATCACTTTCCCTACAAGAAAACCTGATGCTACCATTGTAAGAACAACCGATGCGCACACAACAACATATCCTACTGAAAGAACTGCTGCTACGTCTTTTAACGGAATATATAGCAATCCTAATCCAACCATTAAAGGCCAAGTTAAATTCTTCGAAATAAATTTATATAAATGGAATGCTCCTTGCTCCATTTTTGCTGGCATTAATTTAAAGTATTTCACAAGTGCTGCTGAAAAAATCATAATGATTGCCCCAGGAATACCGATGAACTTAGAAGCAAATCCTCCGAAGATGAAGAACGTACACGCAATTAATAAACCTGCTCCCATTAATGAGAAGTCAATTGGCTTCTCTGTATTTTGTTCTTTTAATAATTCTGCTTGATTGTCTGTTTTCACTAATACACCGTTACCACTAAGCTCCGGTTTCTTCTCACCTAAACGCTTCATATACCCTGCACTTACAATTGCGAACATATTTCCAATAATAGCTGCTGGAATAAGCTGTGATACAAACGTCGCTGATGATTCATTTAAAATATCACTATAAGCTAGCGACAATGGTAAAATCCCTTCCCCGATACCACCACTCACAATTGGTACGATGATAAAGAAGAATGTGTGCTTCATTTCAAATCCAAATAATGAACCGACCAATAACCCTACTGCTACAGAAGCTAATGTCCCTACTACTAAAGGAATAAACATGCGAACGAAACCTTGTACTAACACTTTACGGTTCATTCCTAAAATACTTCCGACTACTAAACAAGAAATATATAAATATAAAAAGTTCGATTTTTTCATTAACATAGTCGCAGCTTCCATTGAAGCTGGATTCATCCAGTTAAAAAATACAAGTAATGATGGAATAAATAACGAAAGTATTGCTGGACCGCCGATATTTTTTAAAATTGGAATTCTCATCCCAATATCGCCTAAGAAAATCCCCATGATCATAATAACTGCAAATCCACCAATCATATCTGCTGGCAATTTATTATATACAGATGCCCCATAAATAATAGCAGCCAATACTACATATAACGGTAAAGGTATAACACCGATTTTTACATTCATAATTTTAGAAGCGAAAGATTCTCTTTGTACTTCATTTCCTTCAGAAAATGATACCGCTTCCACATTCTTTTGAATTCCCATATGGCACCCCCTCGTTTTCTTAATAACAATATTAAAACGCTTTCAATAGTAAAAATAGTTTTTGTAAGTTTTGTAATTGATTTTGTAATTAAAAAAAGTATAAGCGACTTATATTAAGTCGCTTATACGTAAAACTCTATTTTCTTTTGATCAACACATCTTAATTTACTTACAGGTCTGCCCACATGTTGGTACATCATTTCGTTTTCTAACACCCCAATGTCAGTCAAAAACATTACATATTTTCGAATAGAAACTCTTGAAATTCCAACTAATTGTGCCATTTCATCTGTTGTAAACACTCTTCCATTCAACGACTCGATTTTCTGCCAAATTAATTGCAACGTTTGCTTCGTTAACCCTTTCGGAAGCTCTTTCGTGACAGTAGGCTCCCTTTTTTCTTTTTGTAAAATTAACGAATCTAATTCCGCTTGACTAATTTTTTGTTGTTCTTTCATGAAAGTAAGTTTTTCTCGATATATAGTTAATGCCTCTTTAAATCGTTCAAATGTAAATGGTTTAATTAAATAATCTACTACACCATATTGTAATGCTTTTTTAATACTTCCCATATCATGTACAGCTGAAATCATTATAATATCGATTTCTTTTTCTTGGTTCCGGATATACATTAAAAGCTCAAAACCAGTCTCTTCAGGCATAAAAATATCAAGTAATACTAAATCTACTCGTGATTTCTCTAATATTTCGATCGCCGACTTTACTGAGTTAACTGCTTGAACAAGTTCAAATCCTCCTACTTGCTCTAAATAATGCGTATTTAGCATTGCTACCATCGGGTCATCTTCTACAATTAAAACTTTAATCATATTTGCCTCTCATCCCTACCTTTAGGTATTTCAATTGTTATCGTTGTTCCCTTACCTACTAATGAATGCATATGAATTTCCCCATTTATTCGCTGTATACTTTCTTTTACAAGATACAAACCATAACCGCGGTTATCTCCCTTTGTGGAATAACCTTTCGTAAATAATTCCTCTATTTCTTTTTCTTGTATACCTTTTCCCGTATCTTGTACTGTAATAGTTAGTATATCCCCATGTTGTATCTTAACTTCAACTCGCTTCTTTTCACAATTCGTAACTGCCTCTAATGCATTATCAATTAAATTTCCGACAATCGTAATAAGTTCATGAGTAATACTTTCATCATCTATTTCCGGCATATAAGAATCTTCACTTATAATTAATTTTATATTTTTCTCTCTAGCATAGCTGAGCTTACCTAGTAAAAAACCAGCAAATACTGGACTTTTTATTCTTTTCATAACTCCACCAATTTCATATTGATGCTCTGATACCATGCCGCTTATATACTTCTGTAATTCTTCATACTGCTTCATATGTGTAAGCCCTAATACGACATGCATCTTATTCATAAACTCATGAGATTGTGCCCGTAATGCTTCTGCATATAGTCTAATACCAGTTAGTTCCTCTGCTAGTTTTCTAATCTCTGTTTTATCACGAAATGTTGCAATTGCACCAACTATTTCTCCTTTTACATATAAAGGAACTCGATTCGTCACAATCGTAATTCCATAAATATTTTGTTCTTCGTTTAATTGTACTTCTCCCGTTTGCAATACTTCTTTTATACGTGAATTTGGCATATACAACTCAACATCTTTACCGATAAAATCTTCTTCAAGTCCGCTTTTTTTAAATAGACGTTTCGCTTCATTATTAATTAATGTTACTCTAGCCTCTTTATCTACAGCAATAATACCTTCCTTTACAGATTGTAGCATCGTATTTCTTTCTTCAAGAATTTTTGCTATCCTGTGCGGCTCAAGACCGAATAAACTTTTCTTTATATGTCTAGCTAGCAATATTGCTCCTATAATTCCGACTAATACACCAACTCCGACACCAATATAAATGATATGTCTACTTTCCTTAACTCTCTCTTTTACATTATCTGCTGAAATACCAACAGCCACAGCTCCAAGTTGTTCACCTGTTTCAGAAAATATTGGTACAAACACTCGCATGGAAATACCTAAAGTTCCTTCTGCTAACGATACATGTTCTTTTCCTTTCAATGCAGGCCCTTCATCTCCCCCAATAAAATGATGCCCTATTTTTTGAGGATTTGGATGTGACTTTCTTATTCCATTCATGTCCATAACTACAATAAACTGAACACCTGTGTTTTGTAATATTCTATTTGTATACGTTTGGATTGCAGAGGTATCTGCTTTCCCAACCAAACCATCAATTACAATCGAATCATTCGCCACAATGTGTGCAATTGTTTTTGCCTTCTCTGCTTGGCTATCCTCCGTCGTCCGTTCTACATTATGACTAATTAATATATCTGTCACAAGTAAAGAAAAAATTACAACTGTACAAACTAACAATGTAATCGTTTTCCATAAATTCCATAGTCTTCTTCTTTTTTTCATCCCGTTAATGACTCCCCTAATTGCTGAATAGAAAAATAAGTAAGGTGATATTATTTTCACCTTACTTATCTGCTGTTATTATACTTTAAATTTACTAGTCATCGCTTGTAGTTCTTCTGCCATCTCAGCTAAGTTTTGCGAAGCTGAACTAATTTCCTCCATGGAATTAACCTGTTCTTCTGTTGAAGCTGCAACACTTTGCATACTAGCTGTATTTTCTTCTGCAGCAGCTGCAATTTCATCAATAGCATTTGTCACTTCATTTGCATCTCCAGCAATTCTCTTCGTTGTTTCTACCATTTGATTAACTTGAGAAACAATATGTGTAGTAGAACTTAAAATTTCCGTAAAACTTACTTTCGTTTTTGTTACAACATCAAGGCCCTGTTGAACTTCTCCATTCACATTATCCATCGCCTTAACAGTATGTTCAATATCCGCCTTAATTTCTGCAATTAAATTTGCAATCTCTCCAGATGACTCTCCTGATTGCTCTGCTAATTTTCTAACCTCATCTGCTACAATAGCAAATCCTCGTCCCTGTTCACCTGCTCTTGCTGCTTCAATAGCCGCATTTAAAGCTAATAAGTTTGTTTGAGTTGCGATGTTTTGAATTGCTTCAGAAATAGCTCCTACTTGCTTTGATTTCTCATCAAGCAGTTTAATAATAGCATCTGACTCGGATACCGACCTAGAAATAGACTGCATTTGTTTTGCAGTTTGTTCAACTAAATCTTCTCCCTCTTCAGCTCTTTCTCGCGCATGTAATGAGGAAATAGAAATTGACTCTGCGCTTCCAGTTACATCTTGAATTGCTGTATTTACTTGTTGCAATGTAGCCGCACCTTCTTCAACACCTTGACTTTGTGATTCAGCCCCACCTGATACTTGTTCCATTGCAATTGTAATTTGATCTGTCGCATCATTTGCTTGCTGTACGCTCGCTGTTAACTCTTCTGCCGATGCTGCAACATGTTCTGCTGAAAAGCTAATTTGGGTAATAACATCTTGTAAAGACGTAGACATTTCATTAAATGAATTCCCTAATTTCCCTATGTCATCCTTGGAATGGATTGTAATTTTCTCTGTTAAATCTCCCTTACTAATTTTATATGCCGATTCAGCTATTTTTCGTAATGGCCTTGTAATAGACTTTGTAATGAAATAAATTAATATACTACCAAATGCAATAGCGATAGCAATGACAATCAAAGTCTTATAAAACACTGGACTGGCAGCTTGGGTAATTTCTTCATCGAACATAACGCCAACTACTTTCCAGCCCGTTTTCTCATTTGTTGCAAAGATTAAATTCTTTTTATCATCTTGTTCTGTATAAGACACATTTCCTTGTTTATCTTCATAAATTGGTTTAATCCAAGGATCAGTAACTTTTGCACCTGGTTTTCTAGATGGATGACTAACAATTTGCTTATTTTGATCTAAAATAACTGCATAACCTTTTTCACCAATGTTAATCATTTTGGAAATTTTTAAGATGTTATCTAAGTTTAAATTAATTCCTATAACACCTTTACCATCTTTTACTTCTTTTGCAATTGTCACTACCATATTTTTTGTAGATGCTGATTGATATGGTGCAGTAACAATTACTTTCCCTTTATTTTCATGTGCTTCTTTATACCAAGATCTATCTGTTGGATTATACCCATCAGCCATTTGGATAAATGGTTCTCTTATAAACTTTCCCGTCTCTGTTCCAATATAAATACCTTCTACTTCTGGATGAAGTTTTATATATTGCGCTAACTTCGTTCTTACTATTTCTTCTTGTCCGTTTGGATATGTATCCTCTGTTAAGATGTCTGCAAAGTATGCTGCATCAACAAATTTCTCTTCTATATTTTGAGAAATAACAGTATTTAAAATCGAAATGTTTTCCTTTGCTTTACCTGTGATTTGTTGTTCAAAATTTGTTTTGGCAGTTTGATATGAAACACCACCGATAATAAGTCCTGGTATAGTTAAAATTAGAAAAAATGAAATGATTAATTTTTTCTTGATACTCATACATTTAACCCAGTTAAATATTTTTTGCATAATAAGCCTCCTTTATGTAATGTGGATACTTGTGTCATTTTATACAATTAACATATATAAAACAATATATAATGATAACATGTAATTTTTTCGTCAATTATGCATTTTTGCATATTCACTCCTTATACGTATTTTAATCATAAAAATAAGAGAACTTTAGCATTATATATACTAAAGTTCTCTTATTTCTTAACAGCTTATACTCTATAAAACTTCTCTTATAATCCTCAAATCTTTATCCTTCGCCTTATAGTCATATTACTAAAACTCTTCGTCCTAATTTATTTGACTCTCTTTACATAACTAATTGCCTGACTTCCCATTTGCGCCCATGCCTGTTCAAAGGTTTCTCTCGGTACTTTTACATCTAAGCTACCCTCAAGTGGATCTCGAATATATACAGATTCCTGATCATACCCGATAAGTACAATACAATGTTCATTATACGTAATAGAAACATCTCCACTATTTGTTTCCCATGTAGTAAATTCATCTGCATCTAATGGTGCAAATGTTGCATTTGTGATCATGACTACAGGTTGCCCTGCTTTTATACTCTTATAAATTTCTTCTATATTCTTCCCTGTTAAGTCTACAGCTTTATTAGGTAAATATTTTTCCGCTAACTGAAAAAGTGGCCCATGATATACACCATATCCCGATTCAGAAAATGTATAAATATTACCTACAAATCCTTCATTTGGATTCCCGCGCACACCATCGTCTATAAAATCAACTTTTTTTATTTCATTTGCTAATGTCATCTTATCCACTGAAACACCAGCGTATTGTAACATCATCGCTAAACTCGTCACTTCACAGCCTCTATCCAATTCTGGTAACTGCTGAATTAAGGGAACATTTGATAAGATGACTTTTTCATCGTTATTACTAAACTCCGTTTCTTTTCCTCTTTGTATATTTGAGAATGTTAACTTCTCTACATACTTTGGAATTCCATTTGTATATACACTCCATATTGCTGCACCTAGTAAAGCTGTACATATATACCACTTCAATTTTCTTATCGCTTTCACACCCTTATTAATTCGTTAAATAAGAATAAAATGCGTCAGCATCCGTTCGTACCATCGGTACAAAATTTAGTTCTTTTCCTTTTTCAGGCTGATCTTTTTTTATCTTTTCCGCTAACTCTTGAATATTCATATTCATTTTATCCATATTAAGCTCATCTGCCATTTGTAGCACCTTTTGTTCATTAATTTCTCTTAATATTTGATATATATCTTTACCATACAAATCAATATGATGTTTTTTTGCTTCTTCTTGTACTTTTTGTTCGTACACTTCTTGTGCTAACTCTTCAATTTCTTTTCCTTTTTGAGAAATGTCTAGCTTTTCTGCTTCTTCTCTTACTTTCTTTCCGTAGATTTCTTCCGCGATGTCTTCGATTTCTTTTCCATCTGTCGAAATACCTAATTTATCTGCTTCATCTTTAATTTTAATCGCATTAATTTGAGTAATTAAATCTACAATTGATGTATTCTCTATAGATATACCTAGCTTTAACGCTTCTTGCTTTACTTTTGTTTCATAGATTTCTTCTGACAGCGTCCCAACATCTTTTCCTTCAATCGATATGCCTAACTGCTCTGCTTCCCTTCCTACTTCTGTTTCATGAATTTCTTTTTCTAGTGTAATTTGTTCTTTTCCTTCCGTTTCAATACCTAGTTTCTCTGCTTTTTCTTCTGTATGCACTGCATGTATCTTACCATTGTTCAATTGTTCTTTACTGCGCTGCGTGTAATCTGTCTTTCCTTTTTGTGTTTCAGAAGGAGAGGCACCCCCTAATATACTTAAACTCATTACTCCAATAGTGAATACCGTCATCATTTTCTTTTTCAAAATTAATTCCTCCCTCTTATACTTTCTTTCCCATCATTCCCCTAGTTTTTTTAATACTATACATACATCTCATCGCTGCTTGAGATAACATTATGATTGATAACCCCCACTCACATACACCTAGTCTCTTCTTCATGTAACGAACTTTCTTTATGCCATACATAATATAAATAGTTTCTTAACTTTACCTTAAAAAAAGACGACCCTGTAAAAACAAGGTCGTCTTCTTACTTATATTTTTTGGTTTTTAGGGAAAATCACTTCAAAACAAGTGCCATCTCCCCATTTGCTCTCTACTGATATTTTTCCGTAATGCTTTTCTACAATCCAATTTGCGATTGAAAGACCTAATCCAGCTCCTTCTGACGTACTTCTTGCTTTATCCCCTTGATAAAAACGATCAAATAATTTCGGAATATCTTCTTCTTTCACTCCTATCCCGTCATCTTTCACCTGTATGCGAATTGAACTACTCGTTTGCGTGCAATCAATTTGAATATGCCCACCTTCGTTTGTATACTTCATCGCATTATCTAACAGTATGACCATCATTTGATGAATCCGCTCTCTATCAGCCATAAAAGATACACCACGTTCTACTTTTAGCATCATTTCTTTTTCTTGATAAGAAGCAATCTCTTTATATGGAGCTACTATTTCTTCTAACAATTTATCAAGTTCAAATGTTTTCTTATCCATCTCAATTTGATTAGAATCAGAACGTGCTAGCAATAATAAATTACTAACGAGTTTCGATAACCGCCTACATTCTTTTGAAATTGTAGAAATATCCATCGCTTTTTCTTCTATCGTAGCGGATGGTGACTGGAATAAAACATCCGTTTTTGATTGAATAACTGCAAGTGGTGTCCTGAGTTCATGTGATGCATCAGAAACGAATTGTTGCTGTTTCTCCCATGAACTTTGAATAGGTACAAGTGCTCTACCAGCTAGGAAAAAGCCAATACCTATCGCACAGAGGCTTCCTATGCTACAACCTATAACGAGAATTAAAAATAAAGTATTTAACATTCCTTCTTCCGCTGTTATATCTCGCACGATTTGAACTATTTCTCCATCTTTTTGAAGCGAAAATGCTCTAAAATATCGTCCTTGTATTTCAATATCTTGTAACTCCTCTAATTTTTCGGGAGAAAAACTTTCCAAATTCTCTTCAAAAATAGAACGGAATTTACGGTTATCGCCCTCTATTTTCACTATTTTTCCATTCCAAGTTATTCTAGTTACTCGCGGATCTCCAATTTGGATATTCTCCATGCGTTTTCTTGGTGGTATTTTAACATCTAATTTTTCTCTATACTGAGCCATCATTTTTATAGATTGATCCACTTCATTATAAATACGCTTATATGTGTATGAATAAATAATACTACCTAATATACCTATTAATAGAATAAATACTAATGAGTTCACTATAGTCAAACGAATGCGTGTTTTTTGAAACATACTTCCTTTTTTCATTGTTCTTTTAATATATATCCAATACCTCGAACGGTTTGAATATCTTTCTGATAACCGAATGGTTCTAATTTTTTACGCAAATGATGCACATATACTTCTACAATCGCTACTGTAGTATCTGAATCAAATCCCCAAACACGATCAAAAATTTGTTCACGCATTAAAATCTTCCCGCTATTTTGAATGAGATACTCTAGTAGCTCATATTGTTTCAATGTCAACTTAATACTTTGTCCATCTACTTGAACGTCTTTATCTTTTCCGAACAATTCAATCCCTTTATAACGAATTGTTTGCTGCGTTGTTAAACTACCACTTCTGCGTAGTAAAGCACGAATTCTCGCTTTTAATTCAGGGGCCTGAAATGGCTTAACAATATAGTCATCTCCACCAAAGTCCAATCCCTTCACCCGATCTTCTAAAGAATCTCTCGCTGTCAAAAACAGGACTGGTGTTTCAATCTTTTCATCTCGTATTTTTTGAATCACTTCAAATCCGTCCATCCCTGGCATCATCACATCCAGCAAAATTGCATCATATATATTTTGAAGAGCTAAAAACAATCCATCTTCTCCATTTATTGCCGTATCTACTTCAAATTCATCACGTAAAATTTGTACGATAGACTCTAATAACGAAGCATTATCTTCTACTACAAGTAAACGCATGCTCTCACCTTCCATCAAATAGTTCAATTCTATTTATTATTACATTTCTTCTCTTTATAACAAAAGAATGTAGTTACATTACGTAATTTCATTTTTAACTATTTCCTTCTAAAATTTTGAAGTTTTATTATAAAAACTTTGTCTTAAATTTAGCTTAATAAAAAATTGAAAGAAATAAGATTCCTCTTATCTCTTTCAATTTTTTATTACATATACCTTTTTACTCGGCAACTCTAAACAATTTAGCTGACCGCCATACACAGCCCCGCCATCAATCCCAATAATACGATTACTACCAAAATACACTCCGCAATCCTCACTACCATGAAGCGTTTTTGTTTCCGTATGCCCAAATACAACAACCTTTTCACCGCTATATCCATTATGAAATTCATTACGGATCCACATTAATGTATATGGTTCAGATTCAGAAACTCGTTTCATCGGTTCAACCCCAGCATGTACAAATATATACTCTTCTGTTTCAATGTAATGATCTAATTCTTGAATAAACTTTATATGTTCCTCTAATACACGAGAGTGTAAAATCGGTTTTTGGAAGTCTTTCTCATTAACCGCAATATCTTCTTCTACAAATCCATAGCTATATAATGTCTTATCTCCACCATTTCTTTTTACCCAATGGTTCCATGAACGTTCCTCATTTGTCGTTAACGCCTTAATCATCATATCTTCATGATTTCCTTTTAAAATGAGTGCTCCCTCTTTTTTCAATTCTCTTACCTTTTCAATTACAGCACGCGCATTTGGACCACGATCTACATAATCTCCCAGTAAGATTAATTGATCCTGTTTCGCATCATATTGAGCTTCTTCCAATAACTGTTCGAACTTTTCTATCTCTCCATGAATATCACTAATAACAAGAATTCTTTTCATATTATCCCCCCTCTTTCTAATTATAGTTCAAAACGACAGAAAGTTCAGAATTGAAATCCCGCATTAACGGGCAGTAAGCCCCCCACTGATTACAGTTTCACTTTATTACAAACTAAACTATTATCCTTACAACAATGTAAGTCTCTTGTCATCCAATTCGATAGTTGTAATTACTGTATTTCCTTATACTGAGAGTAAGAAATGAAACAAAAATAAGGAGAGATGAGAGATGAAAAAAGTAATGGAAGTTGTAGTAGCGGTAGTAGAGGTTTTCGTAAATGGTAAACAAGTCGCAATGGAGTTAAATAAATAATGAAAAGGACAACATTCACTCTAGACCCTTTACTCATATAAAAGAGATAAGACTTCATCATTTCTTTGATCCCTTATCTCCCTATAAAGAAAGCCGTATCCCTTTTAAGGATACGGCTTTCTCTTATTTTTGACTCGTACGAGCTGAAATGCTAATTGCTCTATCTGTTGCTTTGGCAGCTTCATCTAACGCTTCTTTACTATTCTTCCCGTCATACATCGCTTCTAATGCTTTTACAACTGCATCTCGTGATTCTGGGAATACACTAATTAAAGCACCTTGTGTTGCTGGAGATTGCTTCGTCGCTTGCAATTGATCTACTGTTACTTTCAACTGTGGATATTTTTCATATTGCTCTTTTACTAATGGCTCATTATATGCATCTGGATTAATTGAGAAATAACCTGTTGCAGTATGCCATTTTGCTTGTACGTCTGGCTTCGTTAAATATTTCATAAAGTCCCAAGCACCTTGTTGCGTTTCTTCTGAAACCATATTCGTCATCCATAATGATGCTCCACCAATAACAACACCATTTTGTTTCGAATCCTCTGGATACGGAATATATGAAACACCTACATTAAACTTAGATGCATCGATTAAATCACGAACACCTGCTGAAGAATCTAAATACATAGCAACTTGTCCAGATTGGAACGCGGCACGAATATCATCCCAACTTGCTCCATACTTTCCAAGGGCGCCAGCCTTATTTAAATCATCTAACATTCCAAATACTTTCTGTCCTTCTTTACCGTTGAATACCGCCTTCTTTGCAGCATCCTTACGACCGTTTTCGTTATCTACATATAAAGCACCTTGTGTCGCTAACAATTCTTCAAAGAACCAACCGTAGTTAAGCATGGAGAATCCATATTGTTTTACATTTCCGCCTTCTTTAATCGTTAACTTTTTCGCTGCTTCTTGTAATTCCGCATATGTTTTTGGAGCTTTCTCTGGATCTAAGCCCGCCTTTGCGAAAGCATCTTTATTATAAATTAATACTGGTGTAGATGAATTAAATGGCATAGAATACATTTTTCCATCAACTGAATAATAATTTGTAATTGCTTTTTCTAATTTTGACGTATCGTACTTATCTTTTTTTATCCAGCTATCAATTGGTGTGATTTTTTTACTATCAATCATATATTTCGTTGTAATTTCACTCGATTGAACAAGAGCTGGCGCTTCTTTCGTTGCAGACATCGTTCTAAATTTCGTTAAAGACTCTTCATATGTCCCTTGGAACTCTGCCTTTATCTCATATTTATTTTGCGACTTATTATAGTCTGCAACAAGACCATCTAATACTCCTTGTGTTTTTCCACTCATCGCATGCCAGAAGCGAATTACAGTTTTATCACCATTTTTTTCAAATGGTGCTACTTTTGCCTGTGCTTCAGGTTTTCCCTCTGTTTTACTATTTGAACAAGCTGCACTAGATAATGCCATTGTTGCTACCATTAATAGAGCAGCACCTTTTTTAACTAGACTCATTTAAATCCCACCTTCTCTTAGTTATTTAATTGCACCTTTTGTTAATCCTTGTTGTAATTGCTTTTGCCCTAAAAATAGTAAAATCAATGTTGGAATAACGATAACCGTAACACCGGCCATTACGCTTCCCCAATCAGTTGCAACTTCTTGAGACTGAAGCTGCTTTACACCGATTTGCACTGTTCTTACTTTTTCATCAGTGGTCACTAAAAGTGGCCATAAATACATATTCCATGTTGTTAAAAAGCTATATACTCCAAGCGTAATAAAACTCGTTTTACAATACGGTATTACAACGCTGAATAAAAATCTTATATTTCCAATCCCTTCAATAAAAGCAGCTTCTTTCAGTTCATTCGGAAGTGTCATAAAATGTTGACGTAACAAGAAAATACCGAAAGCTGTTGCAAAAAACGGCACTGTCATCCCGGCGAAACTATTGATCCAGCCAAAGTTTTGAATCGTTAAAAAGTTAGGCACCATCGTTGCTTCCCACGGAATAAGCATCGTTGAAATAAACAGGAAGAAAATTAAGTTTCTCCCTTTAAACTGAAGAAAAACAAAAGCATAAGCTGCTAAACTTGATACGATAAGTTGTCCAATCATAACGACTGTCGATACAATTAAACTGTTATATAAGTATGTAAAAAGCGGTACTTTTTGAAAAATATTAATGAAATTATCAAAAGTAAACTGGGTCGGAAATAACCTTCTCATTTGAATATCGTCTGGTGTCATAAAGCTTATTAAAAAAGCATACAGTACAGGAAAAAATACCATCACTGCACTAATAATGAGTAGCATGTATAATAGGAAATTTTGTTTCCACTGTTTAACAATCATTTATAATGCACCTTTCTCTCAGCAAACTTAAATTGAAGTAATGTAGCAACGAAAATGAAAACAAATAATACCATCGCTTGTGCACTTGCTGTTCCAAATTGATGATTCACAAACGCCTCTTTGTAAATCGAGTACACAATTAAATTCGTTGCATCATTTGGTCCACCGTGCGTTAAAATATCAATTTGTCCAAAGCTTTGGAACGCACTAATTAATGTTACTGTTACAATAAAGAATAAAGTTGGTGATAGCATCGGTAATGTAACACGGCGAAGCTTATATAAATAACTAGCGCCATCTATAGATGCACTCTCATATAAAGACGTATCAATATTTTGTAAACCACCTAATATAACTAAAAATGCAAAACCTGTATTCACCCAAACTGTTGTAACTGATACAGAGAATAGTGCCCAGTCCGGACTCGTTAACCATGCGATTGCAGGAAGGTTCATAGAGGCTAATATATTATTAAATAATCCTACACTTGGATGAAATAAAAATAGCCAAATCACTGCACTAGCAGCTACTGATATTCCCATCGTCGAAGAAAACAGAACTCGGAATAACCCAATACCTCTTACCTTTCCATTTGCAATCAATGCAAGAAACAAAGCAAATATAATACTCGTAGGAACTGTATATAAAACAAATAATAAAGTTGATTTTATACTTTTGTAGAAGGCTGGATCAGAGAATAAATATTGATAATTTTCTAAGCCAACGAAAAGATTAGCTTCTCCATGTATATCGGTTAAATAAAAACTATAATAAATCGTCCTAAACAATGGATAGAACAGAAAAATCGAAAATAGCAAAATAGATGGCGCCAAAAACAATAATCCTATTCTTAAATCTTTCGTTCTCTCCCATAATTTTTTCTTTTTTGACACCTTTGTTTGAACTGGTAACTTACTTACTTCGATCATTATTTCGCCACCACTTTCAACTCTTCTTCAGCTACCACTTTTAAGCGTTCATTCGTGTTTTCGTTAAAGAAGCATAACTTTTCTTGCGAGAATAATAATTTTACTTTGTCACCTTTGTTCAGGAGTAACTGTCCGATAACTTTCGCACTCCAAGTTGTTCCATTTACCGCAAAGTTCAATATAGATTCATTCCCTAATACTTCTACAGATTGCAACGTCACTTCTTGTCCCTCCTCAGACAGTGCAATATGCTCAGGGCGCATGCCTATGCGAATTGTTCCTTCTGGTAATTGCTTTAACTGTCTAATAGATAATGGAATTTGCAATTGTCCTATATGTAATACACCTTTTTCTTTATTTACTTCCCCATCATTTATATTCATAGAAGGAGAACCTATAAAGCTTGCAACAAATTCGTTTGCTGGTTCGTTATATATGTTAAGTGGTGTTCCAACTTGCTGTATACTTCCTTTATTTAAAACCATGATACGATCACCCATAGTCATCGCTTCTATTTGATCGTGGGTAACGTAAATCATCGTAATTCCTAATCGCTGCTGAATTTCTCTAATTTCAATTCTCATTTGCGCACGTAATTTCGCATCCAAATTCGAAAGTGGTTCATCCATTAAACAGATTGGCGCTTGACTCACAATTGCCCTGGCAAGTGCAACACGCTGTCTTTGTCCGCCTGATAATTGGCCTGGTTTCATTTTCACATACTCTTTCAGTCCTACCATTTCAATAGCTTCCATTAATCGCTTTTGTCGCTCTTCTTTTTGTACTTTTCTTACCTTAAGTCCAAATAAAATATTTTCTTCTACAGATAAGTGTGGATATAATGCATAATTTTGAAATACCATTGATAGATTACGGTCTTTCGGCTCTAGATCATTTGCAACACGTTCATTAATAATTAAACCTCCTGAAGAAATCTCTTCTAAGCCAGCGATCATTCGTAATAATGTGCTTTTCCCGCATCCCGAAGGTCCAACTAAAACAAAAAATTCACCCTTCTTAATATGAACCGATACGCCTTTAACCGCTGTCTCTTCTGCATTTTTATATACCTTTGAAACATTTTTCAATTCAATCACAAGGTTGCACTCCTTTTTTCTTCTTGTATCCATACTTCATAATGACTTGTTGAAATCGCACTTGCTCCTGCACGAATTGCAATTTCCGCATCTTCTCGCGTTTGAATCAGCCCTCCTGCAATAATAGGAAACTCTATTTCCTCTACTAGCTGCTTAATAATAGAAGGCATAATCCCCGGCATAATCTCTACTGCATTTGGTTTAGTCGTTTTACAATTTTCAATTGATTTAGTAAGAGATAAAGTATCTACAATAAAAATACGTTGAATTGTTTTCAATCCAATTTTATTAGCATTTCGAATTGTTGAACCCTTTGTTGAAATAATACCTTGTGCTCCGATAACATCTTGAATATACAAAAGCGCTTCCTCTGTATTCGTATTTAAGCCTTGTATAAAATCACAATGAAGAAATACATCATGTCCATGTTTCTGCAATTCATATACACGCTCTGGTAATTCCAGCATTGAACCAGTCATAAGAAAAACTGTTTTCGGCAATTTTTTGTATGCTTTGTATCCTTTCCAATCCTTTATCATCGCAATATAAGGTTCTTTAAACATTTATTCCACCTAACTGTTCTATTTTTATCCAAACTAAAAACACCTACTTACATAGAACGCCTTTCTCCTTATTTGAACTCTAGGGAATAGAGCACACCTAAGAAAGTGGCACATTATATGTAAGTGGGTGTTCTCAAATGTTCTCTACCCTAGTTATTTTGTTACCTTTACTATATTACGCATTTATTAAGTCAGTTTTGATAGATTGTTAATTAGGTGTTAATCGAATGTTAATATTCACCATATCATTATTTACATTAATCTAGATATTAAAATATAAATAAATAGAACGAAACAATACTTAAAATTCAATCAATATGTAAATTCATTCCATAGTTAATGATTTTTAGTTTGCTTGCCACTGCTTGCAAACTAAAGTTATCCCAAGCAGTACTATAAAGTGGAATGCGCCTTTTCTCTTGTATTGATATGGCCTAGGCTGTAACAACATCAGTACCATATCCGTTCCCTTGAAACTCAGCTAAAGTTTCCACACTTGCCTCAGCAGCTACGGGCGTACTTCTGGCACTGCAACAAACAGAAACTACTTTTTCATTTTTTACAATTGCCAAATAAGGTTGCCTCCTTATTTACTCCATTTACCATCCATTCATAATCTATTTTTCATGTTCAAAATAAAAATCCCATTCAAATACACATTACTGAATCCATCATACTAACTGATTTCTTCATTCTGTCTATCTAAATGGGATTATTTTTCGTTTTTTACTCTACTGGTTGTTGTGGCTGTACTACTTCATTCGCTCCAGCTACCCTCAACATATTTACAATATCTTTAAAACCTCTTTTTTCAGCGTATTGCAGTGGTGTCAGATGTTCCTTGTTAGCCATGTTTACATCTGCACCGTGATCAATAAGTAATTGAATTACTTTCTTATGGTTTTCACTACCATTTCCTAATACAATTGCTTCTAATAACGCTGTTCCACCACGTTCATTTTTATAATTCACATCAATATCTGTATGCTCTAATAATTCTTTAACAACCTCTACATGGCCACGCTCAGATGCAGAAATAAGTGCTGTCCCACCTGACCTAGTCGTTTCTTTCGTATTAACTCCTGCATTAATTAATACTTTTACAATATCCGTATATCCTTCTCTACTTGCATAAAGAAGTGGATTACTTTTTTTCTCATCTTTAATTTCAATATTAGCACCTGCACCAATTAATGCTTTAACTGTCTCTACATGATTTTGGTACGTCGCTGCAAGGACAGGCGTTTCTCCGTTGTCACCTTCTACGTTTATATTCGCTCCATCCTGAATCAACTTCATAGCTGTCTCTGTGTCTCCAAGAGTAGCTGAAAGTAACAACTGTTTGTCCATTAAATTTATACTTTTCTCTTCTTTAGATTCTTCCTGTTCTTTATGCTTCTCTTTTTTCTTCTCATTTTTCACATGAACCGGTTTCGATTCTGGTTCTTCTTGCTTATCGCAAGCCACTACCGTCATTAAAAGTCCTAATAAAATACATAATAAAATTTTTTGTTTTCTCACAACTACAGCTCCTATGAAAGATAATGTTTTCTTAACCATTCCTCCATCACATACAATAACTCTTCTTGAGTACATTTATCCATAAGCCCTTTAGATTCCTTCTTTAATCGGATTATCTTAAGCTTATACTATGTTTCTCAACCTATTGAAATGATACGCCTGATGGCCCCATCATTAACATTATGAAGCAATTAGTTTAGCACGTTTTTACCGCATTTGTATACATTTCTAAAAAGTACATAAAGTGAAACTTTAATTAGTGGGGGTTTTGTTCATCCACCACTAATTATTAGCCCACACCAGTTGGGCTTTTACGGGCAGCCCGACTCCACCTAACTTCTTTGCTTTCACTAAATTTTGAGGTGGGGATCTTACCGCCCGTTAATGCGGGATAAATGATTGCTTTAGGTTACTATATTCCATTGTAACCGTTCTTCTAAAAATTTTACACCTTTTCTATATTTGCACCTGAGTAATAATAGAAAAAGACAACTATATAGTTGTCTTTTTCTATTATTAATGATGTCCACCATGATTTCCTGCCTTCGGTTTCCCCATCATCTCTTTATTCATTTCCCATTTATGCTCTGCTAGCTCTTTATACGAAAGAACTTTCCCCTTATAGTTAGATACAAAGCTCTCTGCATCTTTTTTATTTTTAAATGAGATGACATTATAAGCCATCGGTGTCGTTATTGTTTTATCATATACGTAAGTAGCGTCTTCTAACGAAATCCAATCTTTCGAATCATAATCTCGGACAAATTTCTCTTTCGTCTTTTCATCTGAGTTGATCTCCATCCATTTATACATACAACCGATATCATCAAACTTTAACGCTTTTCCATTTTCTAAAATAATTTCTGTTGCAAATTGATTATCTGTTACCCCAATTTGGCAAATATCACATTTATCATGTTTCTCATCAATGGCAACAGCTGCTGTTTCCTTTTTCCCACACCCGACTACCGTAAATACGAAACATAAACATATAGCAAGTACGACATATTTTACTTTCATCAATATTCCTCCCTAGAAACCGTATACTCCACGAAAAGAATACCAAAAGGTTGTGTGAGATTTGTGAAAAAACAATGTGCTTTTTGTAATATAGAAAACAAAAAAAGATGTGTAGTTATTTCTACACATCTCTCATCACTCGCAACCTGTAATTAACAAATCATCTTCTAATTTAACTAATAATGTATCCGCACTAATTTCCTGTCCAACTTCTACATTTACCAATCTTATATTTCCACTAATCCCGACTGCAATTTTTTTAAGCTCACCGTCATTTTTTCGGATCATCAGTAATTTTTCCCATTCATATACGTAAGAAGATTCATTAATAAAAATCTCCTCTACTTTTCCTTCATAAGAGCTATAAATCTCTTCAATTCTCGTTTTCATATAACATCTACTCCCTATTTCACACTTCACTATTTTCATCTTATTCTACCATTCTTACGAAAAGCAGCTTACTTTTTAAAAATTCAAATTAACTACCGTGAACAAAATGAACAAAATAAAAATTATGCTTCTAATGATGTTATTTTTCAAATTATTTACCATTTGAATAGATGCTTTTATTATAAATAAAAAACCTTTTTCTGAATTTTTATTCTATTTTGAAAGCGCAATCATTCTTTTAAGGGGGAAATTACATGTTAGCACTACTTGGATTTGCGATGGTATTTGTCTTTATGTTTTTAATTATGACGAAACGTATGTCAGCGCTAGTAGCATTAATATTAATTCCGAGTGTTTTTGCATTAATTGGCGGATTCTATGCCAATATGGGGCCTATGATGTTAGAGGGGATTCAAAAATTAGCACCTACTGGTATTATGCTTATGTTCGCTATTTTATATTTTGGGATTATGATTGATAGCGGTTTATTCGATCCTGTCATTAGTAAGATTTTAAAATTTGTAAAAGGAGATCCTTTAAAAATCGTTGTCGGAACGGCTATATTGACTATTATCGTTTCTCTAGATGGTGATGGTACAACAACATACATGATTACAGTTTCCGCAATGTATCCACTATATAAGCGCCTTGGAATGAACCCCCTCATATTAGCTGGAGTTGTTATGTTAGGGGCAGGGGTAACAAATCTTACACCTTGGGGTGGACCGACAGCTCGTGTTATGAGCGCACTTGGACTTGAAGCTTCCGAATTATTTACACCTCTTATTCCAGGAATGATTGCTGGTGCAATTTGGGTTGTTTTCGTTGCCTACTATCTTGGAAAAAAAGAAAGAAAACGTTTAGGAATTATGGATGTACAATATTTAAAACAAATGCAAACAATGGATGAGCAAGCTGCAACTGTCGAAGCAGCAGTGCATAAACGCCCTAAACTTCTATGGATTAACTTTTTATTAACCGCCACATTACTTGTCTGTCTCATACTAGAAGTTATGCCGTTACCTGTTTTATTTACAGTCGCTTTTGCTATCGCTGTTATGATTAACTATCCAAACTTAGAGCAACAGAAAGAACGTATTGCTTCTCATGCTGGGAATGTATTAGCAGTTGTTTCTCTCGTATTTGCTGCCGGTATTTTCACTGGTATTTTATCTGGAACAAAAATGGTAGATGCAATGGCTAACAGTGTAGTAACTCTTATACCAGATGCACTTGGACCACAATTGCCAATTATTACAGCACTTCTCAGTATGCCATTCACATTTTTCATGTCTAATGATGCATTTTACTTCGGGGTATTACCTATTTTGACGAAAGCTGCTGCGACTTACGGAATTAGTGCAGCTGAAATGGGGCGTGCTTCCTTACTTGGGCAACCCGTTCACTTATTAAGTCCTCTTGTCGCTTCCACTTATTTATTGGTCGGAATGGCAAAAGTTGATTTCGGTGAACATCAACGCTTCACTTTATTATGGGCCGTTGGAACGACAATGGTTATGTTAATTACCGGAATTGTAATTGGGATTATTCCAATATAAGATGCAAAAAAAACAGTAGAAGGAATAAAATCCTCTACTGTTTTTTATTATGAAGAAACAAGAAAATAACGTCTCTCCGGTCTCCCAACACTTCCATATATTAGCTCTGCGTGGACTTTCTTCCCAGATATCAAATACTCTAAATAACGCCTTGCAGTTGATCGGCTTACGCCTACCATTGAACTTAGCACCTCTGCTGTAATCCCTTCTTCATTAACTGTTAACATATGCTTTTTTATTTTCGCTAAAGTTAAAGGATCTATCCCTTTCGGGGCATATTCTATTTGATCTCCCTTCACCCCTCTTTGAGACCATAAATATTCAATTTGCTCCGTAGATAATTGATTATTTTTCTTTAACTGTATAATCTTTTTTTGATAGCCTTCCAGACTTGCTTTAAATCGGTCAAACATTAGTGGCTTTACGATATAATCTGTTACTCCGCCCCGCAGGGCGTGCCTCACTACATCTGTTTCCGATGCCGCTGTAATCATAATAATATCTGTATCGTGCAAATGATGCCTAATATATGTGACAAGTTCCGTTCCTTGCATATCAGGTAAGTACACATCTAATAAAACAAGCTGTGGCTTCACAAGCTCTAGCCATTCTTTCGCTTGTTCTCCAGTCGTTGCCGTTCCAATTACTTTAAATCCCTCAATTTTCTCAGTAAAACGACGATGAATGTCAGCAATCCGAATATCATCTTCTACAATTAATACTTCAATCTCCTCACCCATTACTATTCGCCTCTCTCTTTCGGTAGTGCAATAATAAATAACGCACCACCTAAATCCCCTTTTTCAATTGCAATACTTCCATTTAAATCTTCTACTAACTCTTTCACTTTTGCTAATCCATATCCTCGCTCTCCTCCTTCTTTCGTCGAAAAGCCTTTATAGAATATGCTAGTAATTATTTCATCATGAATCCCTTGTCCTGAATCTTCCACTTCAATTAATATTTCTTCTCCAATATCAGTTACAAACATCCTTACTCTCTTATCATTCTCTTCATTTTTTTCAATTGCTTCAAATGCATTCGTAATTAAATTTCCTAAAATAGAAACGACATAATTACTCTCAATATGTGGACTTAATTTGTCTAAACCACTTTCTCTATCTAGCATAAAATCAATCTTCAACTCTCGTGCTCTATTATAAAATCCAATTAAAATTCCACCTAGCCATGGATTTTGAATCCGCTTCATAATAAATTGAACAAAATCTTGATATACCGCTGTTTCCTTATGAATAAGCTCTAAAGCATCTTCATATGATTCTAATTGGATAAGACCTGAAAGCGTATACAATAAATTGTTATATTCGTGCGCTTGCGCTCGTAATGCCTCTGTATATTGCTTCGTCTGAGATAATTCTGCTGTTAACTGATCCATTTCAGATTTCAAACGTAAGCTCGATACAACGCCAGTTACTTTATTCTTTACTTTAATAGGTAGACGGTTCGCAATAACAGCCTGTCCTTTTATATTTAATTGGCGATCAAACTGTTCTTCACCAGTTTGAAGTACATCTAGTATCGTTGAATTAGGAATTACATTTAAAATAAATTCCCCAATAATATTTTGTTGTTTATCTAGCGAAAGAATATCATAAGCTGCTTGATTGACTAAACTAATCATGCCATTTTTATCGATTACAATAATCCCTTCACGTACAGATTGAATCACTGTACTATGCTCTTCATATAAAGATGAAATTTCTTCTGGTTCCATACCGAACATCATTCTTTTTATACTTGCCGCTAAATATATAGAGCCGATTACTCCAATTAATAGCCCTATTATTGTAATCCAAAATACACGCTTTCCATACACCTCTACCGCTCCATGAATATCATCCATTGAAAATCCAACAGACACCACACCAATGATTTCATTTTCCTGATTACGGATTGGAACTTTTCCGCGTAATGAAGGGCCTAATGATCCAGTTGCTTTCGAAACATATGATTTTCCTTCTAATAAAACGCCTTTGTTATCTCCACCAATCATCGCTTCTCCTATTTTATCTCGCTCAGGATGTGCATATCGAATCCCCTCTTTATTTCCAACTACAATGAAGTCAGCCTCTGTATCCATTCGAATTCTTTCTGCAATCGGCTGAATAATAGAAGCTGGGTTTTCTTTTTGAAAAGCTTCCTTTATTTCAGGTATAGCAGCAACTGTTTTCGCAACATGCAAAGCCCTTTTGCCAATTTGCTCTTCTACCGTTTCAGATAATATGTAATAAAATAAATAACTCGTTAGCATAAGTACAACTAAAATAAGTGTACTAATAGTTAATGTAATTCTCGGTTGGAGTTTTAATTTTTTTAATTTCAAAACCATTCCCCTAACATGATTAAAGATAGAATTTAAAGAATATACAGTCTCTTTAATTATACTTAATCATAACACGGTTACTCTATATTTCTTTCTTTTTCTTCTCATAAAAAAAGAAACGAAGTAAAATTACTACCTCGTTTCTTAACATTCGTTATTACACTTTAAACTTACTAATCATCTCTTGTAATTCTTCTGCCATTTGTGATAAATGGACTGCTGCTGCATTTATTTCATCTACTGAAGCTAATTGTTCCTCAGAGGAACCAGCAATATTTTGAACGCTTGCTGCATTTTCTTCAATTGTAGCTGCAATTTCATTAATAGATGCACTTACTTGTTTTGCATCTACCGTCATTTGTTTTGCTACATCTACCATGTTATCAATTTGTACAACTGTATCATCCGTAGATTTCAATATTTCAGCAAAGCTTTGCTTCGTTTCATTTGCAACTACAAGTCCTGATTGTACTTCTGCTCCAACTTGATTCATAGAGCTTACTGTTTCTTTTATATCAAATTGAATCTCTTTCACTAGTTTCCCAATTTCCGTAGAAGACTGTCCTGATTGTTCTGCTAGCTTTCGCACTTCATCTGCTACAATTGCAAATCCTCTTCCTTGCTCTCCAGCTCTCGCAGCCTCAATTGCCGCATTTAACGCTAATAAATTTGTCTGTTCTGCAATATGTTGAATCACTTCAAGGATTGCTCCAATTTGTTTCGACTTATCGTCTAACAAACCAATGATTTTGTCTGACTGTGAAACAGACTCATGAATTAATTGCATTTGATTCACAGTTTGTTCAACTAACTTCCCACCATTTTCAGCTTTTTTCTTCGTATACATAGAGGCTGTAGATACTAATGAAGAACTATCTGCAACACGCTGAATTCCTTCTGTAACTTCTTCTAACAATGTTGCTCCTTCTTCAACTTCTTTCGTTTGTATTTCTGCACCACTTGATACTTGCTCTATTGCCTGTGTAATTTGTTCCGTCGCTTCGCTTGTCTGCTTCATACTAGCTGTTAATTCTTCTGAAGATGCCGCTACATGACTTGCTGAAGTGTTTATATTGGAAATGACACTTTGTAACGATGCAGCCATCTCGTTAAAACTTTCTCCTAGCTGTCCAATTTCATCTTTAGAATGAACTGTAATTGATTCTGTTAAATCACCTTCACTAATCTTCTTCGATGATATGACAAGTTGTTTTAACGGTTTAATAATAGACGCAATTATGAAGTAAATTACAATCCCACCGATTATTAGTGAAATTCCAAGAACAGTTACTGTTTTATAGAAAATAGGTTCAGCCGCTTCGATAATTTCTTTGGAAGGCATAATTCCTGCTATTTTCCACCCAGTTTTCTTATTCGTTTTAAAAGTGATATTGCGATCTTCACCATCTAATGAATAATGAAAATCCCCAGCTTCCTGTTTATACAATTCTTTACTAAGTTTCTCTTCTAATTTCTCTCCTGGCTTCATTTTCGGGTGCGCTACTACATTTTTATCTTGATCAAATATCGCTACATATCCTTCCTTACCGATATTAACCATCTTGGAAGTAGTAACAATATCATTAATGATTAAGTCAATCCCAAGAACTCCACTTTTATCCTCGTTTTGCTTTGCTAGTGTAATAACAATATTCCCTGTCGTTTTTGACTTATATGGAGCAGTTACAATTACTTCTCCGCTTTTCTTCACGGCCTCTTTATACCAATCTCTTTCTGTAGGATTATATCCATCTGGCATCTGAATAGCTGGTGATTGAATGAACTGTCCATTACTAGATCCTGTATAGATTGCTTCCATTTCTGGATGCAGTTTATTGTATTCTTCTAGTTTATTTTGTATGTTTTGAATTTGATCTGCTTGGTAACTTGATTGTGTGAATAATTTCGTAAAATAAGTTGCATCTACTTTTTTACTATCCAATTCTTTATTAATTACATTATCCAAAATTTTTATATTATCTTTCGCCGAGTTTAAAATCGTTTCATTAAAATTCGTCTTCGCCTGTTGATAAGACGTCCAACCAATTACAATACTTGGAAGAACTAAAATAATAATAAATGATACAAGTAACTTTGTTTTTAAACTACTACTCCTTAGTTTCCCTTGAAACATACTTCTACCCCTCCATACCGTTTTAAATGTAATTAATTAACATTTAATCTTTCTATAAAAATAATACGATTTAAATGTATCGATGAGACTCTCTATCTTTTTCTACATCATAAAGAATTGATACATATCTTTTTCGTTCTATATAAATTAAATAATTAAAACAATGTATAAAAATGTATATTATTCGAAATATTATAATTCACAGAAGAACCTCTAGTATTTCACTTACTAGAGGTTCTTTCCACCTTATTATTCTTTATCTTTTTCTACTTCTTTTTTCTCATCTTCTACTACAGATACAACAGGTTTATCACTTGATAATTGTTGCACTGCTCCTTTTCCTGCAAATCCTTCTAATAGCTCTTTTAAGTCAATTCCAGAAGAAGCCTTTAACGTTTCTTGCATCGTTGCCATTAAATCAGTGGCATAGCCCGCAACTTTTCCGGCCCCGCTATTTTTACCACCGCCGCCTGTATCGACAACTGTGATTTTATCAATATTACTAAGCGGACTTGCAACTTCCTTCGCATAACTTGGAAGCATTTTAAGAACCATATCCATAATTGCCGCTTGACCATATAATTCAAATGCTTCAGCAATTTTTTGTTTCGCTTCTGCTTCTGCTAAACCTTTTAATCTAATAACATCTGCTTCTGCTGTACCTTGCGCTTTTTGTACTTCCGCTTTCGCTTGACCTTGCGCTTTTTCGATTTCCGCCTTCGCTAAACCTTCCACACGTACTTCTTCCGCACGAGCTCTCGCTTCAGCTTCAATCTTATATTGATCCGCATCTGCCTTTTTAATTTGTTTTACTTTTTCTGCTTCTGCTGATTGCTCAACAGCATAGCGATCTGCATCTGCTTTTTTCTTAACTTCTGCATCGTATTGCTTTTCACGACGCGCAATCTCTTTTTCTTCTAATTCAATTTGTTTCTCACGCTCAATGATTTTAACGCGCATTTGCTCTTCTGTAACACCTTGTTGCGCTTTCGCTTGTTGTAATTCGTAAGAAAGATCCGCATCTGCACGAGCTTGTTCTTGCTCTCTCTTATAAGATTGTACTTTTAATTCTTTATGTTTTTCAGCTTCAGCGATTTGTGCATCACGTTGATATTCTGCTTCTTTTGCCTCTTTTTCAGCACGTGCTTTTTCAATACGTGCTTCTTTTTCACGCTCTGCATTTGCAATTGTTGCATCACGCTTAACTGTCGCAATTTGCGGCTGACCAAGCGCATCTAAGTATCCGTTTTTATCCATTATTTCTTTAATTGTGAAAGAAACAATGCGAAGTCCCATCTTCTTTAAATCTGTAGAAGCTACTTCATGTACCTTTTGAGCAAATTGCTCTCTATTACTATACGCATCCTCTACTGTCATAGAAGATAAGATTGCACGTAAGTGACCTTCTAAAACCTCTTTTGCTTCTACTTTTAACTCTTCTGTTTCTTTTCCTAAATATTGCTCAGCTGCAGTAGATACTTCTTCAATTGTAGAACCTACTTTAATAATAGAAACACCATTTACTGTAACTGGAACACCTTGCTTCGTATACGTATCACGTGTACCAACTTCTAATTTGTAGTTTAATAGGCTTAAAGGCTCTGCTCTTTGCATAATTGGAACTACGAAAGTACCGCCCCCACGGATAATCTTAATCTTCTTTCCATCATCAGTGGTAACAACATTCTTTCCTCCACCAAGCCAGTTCCCTGTAACAATTAACGCTTCATCTGGACCAACCGTACGATACTTCGTAATGAATACTAAAATGAGTAGAATTAAAATTGCCAGTAAAACTCCACCGATAATTAATGGAATCGTCATGTAAATTCCCCCTTATAATTTTGGTTTTTTTAAAGAATAAGCGATGTTTTGTACAAGTAAAACACCATCTTGGACTCCCTCGATAATAACCTCTGTTCCTTGCGAAATATCTTTTTTTCCAACAGTTTTAGCTGGGATTGCATTACTTCCAAATTGGGATAAAATTAATACTTCACCAAATCCTTCTGTAGGAATTGTCGTAATGACTTCTCCTTTGCAACCGATAAATTCATCCATACGTTGCATCGTATTTTGTTCTGCTTCTGCAATCGGTTTTAAAATTAGTATTTTCATGATGAAAACACCGATAAAAGATATAGCAAATGCAGCCCCGAAAATAGTAATACTATTAAAGGAAAATAAGTACTCTCCTATATAACTAAGCCCACATAACATGGCGAAGAAACTAAGTAATAAAGTAACAACGGATACAGATCCGCCCCCAAAACTAAATATCGATTCAAATATATCTCCAAAGAAGATATAAATAACAGTGAGTATAGTAGCAATAATAAATCCATATAAATAAATTGTTTCAAGTGGATAACCAAACAAGACCATTTCTTATCCCCCTTTCTTAAACAATCCCTTTTTTGTTATGTGTATGCCCCACCTCTTTCAAAGATTATAGTTCTTAATTTTCAGTTATTTACTCTTTAAAGAAAAGCCTGTAAAACAGGCCCCTAAAAAAGAACAGGAGAAACCTATTGTGACAGGCTCCTCCTAGAAAATAACCGATATATTATATATCTATATAATATACTATTTTCCACAAAAAGTAAAGTTAAACATACATTGGAAAAGCACTTATTTTCCCCCGATTGGTGTGGGCTAATAATCATTGGAGGATGAATGATTAAAGTTTCACTTTACTGATAATGAGTACGTTCCATCGCCATTATCATATTTATATACATACAAGTAATACTTGCCTGGTTTTGCATTAAATTTCGCTTCTATATGATTCCCATTGGCTTGACCGTAAGCTGCATAATTTTGCATATCTGATTCATGGTGAAGTACCCATGTCATCCCAATTCCATACTCATTTAAAACAGAAATGTCGATATCTTTCGCTGATGCTACATTAAATGTATAAACATCAGTGTGGTCCCCGCCAATAAGATTACCTTTTATCGTACTATTTAGCCCGATACGATTTGCTTCCTCTGGACGATTATTTGGTTCTGATTCTGTTAAACTTCCATCTTTAATCGTAACAGTTGTTTCGCTTCTACTCTCTTTGCCTTTATCATCTTTTACTCTTAACGATACTTTATAAGAACCTTCTCTTTCATATACATGTACTGGATTCACTTCTACACTTGTGCTTCCATCTCCAAATTCCCATAAATAAGAAACAATTTTTCCATCTTCATCGTTTGAGCCATCACTTTTAAATTGAATTCCCTCTTTTACAAGACCGCTATAAGGGCCATTTATATTAACCGTTGGAGCTTTATTTTCTCCATCATCTTTTGCGATTCCATGGAAGACTACATCATATTCAAATTCATTTGAGCTATTCACACGATAATTGACGAAGTATGCTGTAACAGTTTTATAGCCACTCCATTCTTTTTGCGCCAATTGTTCTAAAGATTCATTTACTCTTTTACTCATTGCTTTCCAATCTTCTGATTCACCTTTTGTGACACTACCTGTATACGTACCTTCTAATGTAAATGTATTAAAGAATTGAGAATTATGTTTTGTCATTTTTGTATCTTTCATAGGCAACGTATCACTAATTTCTTTTTTCACTTCAGTTAACGATTTCGGTGCATGTTCAGCTAAATAATCATCTGCTACTTCCGGTACATTATATTTATCTTGATTATCAATTAACTGCTGCATATACTCTTGATACTCTTTATTTAACTTAGGATCTTTACTTAGATTTTCACGATATGCATCATAATTTTTCACGTCATTCGCACGAATCAAATCTTGAATTTTATCAAATGTTTCAAACTGATGCGTATATAAGTAAGACTGCAATGCGAACGAGTAATTATAGAAATCCCAAGAACCGTATTTAGCAAATAGTGTACGCTCTGCTGTATAACGGCTTGCAGGATCAGATGATAATCCGCTAATTATACTCTTTCTTGGTACAACGTTATTCGTACGAGTAGATCCTGCGAAAAACTCTGCATTTCCTTCTTGGAACCAAGTTAGCCTTTCATTTTGATACATATCTCCTCTTCCAAATAAACCAGGAACTTCATATCTCCCTTGCAGATAATGAGTAAATTCATGACGGAATAACTCTTCTAAACTATAAATACTTTGCTCTGGTGTACGCTCATATGTAAAGAATGTACCTGTCTCTTCAATATAAATTCCACCGTTGTTTGTTTCATATCCATACAATTGTCTATTTAACTGATATTCATCTGGACTATTATAAATTACGATCGTTAATACATCATCCGCATTTCCTGGCTCTAACGCTTTGTCATTTCCAATTACACGGTGATACTGTGCCTTTACTTCCTTCGCAGCCCAATATAGTCTCTTAATTTTTTCTTCTGATACTTTATCTCCTGTTTTGAACACAATTGATCCATCGTCGAATGTATACGTTTTTGGTAGGTATTGCTCTTTTCCTTCTTTACGTATTTTCTCTAAATCTACTGTATTCCCGCTATAATCTTTACCATTATAATTTGTTGTAATTTGTTCTACCGCAACAAAATACGGTTCACTTAAGCGCGGGTACACATGCATTGCTTGTGTAACAACCTCTAATCCTTTATTTGGATTGCTATGAAACTTCCCTAAACGGCTAGCAAAATAAATGCCATTATTAACGAGCCATTTATTTTCTGGCGTTACTTCATTTAGAAGAGCAATACGATTTATTTCATTAATAAACCCATCTACTTTTCCATACCACATCGTTTCATTCGCTTCTTTACGAGCCTCAGTTAAGTACGACTGCATATCATAGTCAATACCTTGCATAATATCGTATATTGCTTGTCCCTTCATTCGATCATTTACATAAGTAGTATAATTATCATTGTATTGCTTTAAAATATTCGATGCATATTGAACCGTTTCAACATCGCTTGAAGCATTACTAATTAATTTACCGTACGCAGATACGACTGTATCTTGTTCAACTGTACCAAGCTTAAAGTTTGGATTTTTTGCGATTGCTTTTAAAGCAGGTAAACATTTATCCTGGAAGCTTCTTTCATTTAAGTCGCTTAATTCACTATTATAAAATGCAAGATAAAAAGCTGAACGCAGTACTTCAATAAACGTTTGAATTCCTCTTGAATCATCTTTCGTAAATGTACTACCTCTATGAGCTAATTCATCTATAATGACTTGCATTTTTCCTTTATCTTTATAAAAAGCCTTTGCATCTTCATTAAACTGGAATAAGTCTGTAATTTGGTGCCATTTAATACTGCCTAACGTTTCAACTAATTCTTGGTCATTCATTTTGTTTAAATCAGCCATTGAATAGCTTTCTTTAACCTGCTTTACTGCAGTTTTCTTCGTAATAGATGCTGGTCGCTGTGAAAAATCTCCTACTTTTAAACGTTCTTGAAATGATAAAGTTTCATCAACTTTTGAAATATGTCCAACTTCATCTACCGACTTTTCAATTCCAACCGGTTTCGTTTTTAACACGTTATACGGTACTTTTTCTTCCGCTGCTGCATGAGTTTGAAGTGCGCCTAACGATAAAGCCATTGTACTAATGCTAAGCATCACTTTATTGATCTTTGATTTCTTGTTCATATCCTTGCCCCCTATTTTAATATTCCATTCAAGAATTTAACATAAAATCTGGATGTAACAATATAAAATGCAATATTTCATATTATTTCTTCCTATAATTTGTACATATCGTGAACGCATTGCTCTTTACCTCTCTAAAACAAATTGCATCCTTTCACATTATAAAAAGGGAATTTTTTGACAATTAAAAACTTAATTGTTATGATTATTATAATTGTTAACTTTATTAAATAAGGGTGGGATTCTATGATAAAAAAAGAAAATAGTGTATTTTATATCTCCTTCTTGCTAACAACATTATTCATTATATGGGGAATTACCCCAGCAAGTTGGATACAAGGCTACGATTTACAAAGTGTTACATCTTCTTTAAACTCATTTATCCTCAATAAATTTGGATGGTTTTACTCTCTACTTATGACTACAATGATTATTTTGGCTGCTTATTTAGCATTTTCCAAGTACGGTTCTATTCGTCTTGGTAAAGATGGAGAAAAGCCAAAATATAATTATCCATCTTGGCTATCCATGTTGTTTGGGGCAGGAATGGGAATTGGACTCCTCTTTTATGGAATCGCTGAACCGATTTCACATTTTACAGATCCGTTAACAGGAAAAGCAGGTACAGAAGAAAGCGCCAAACTCGCTATGCAATATTCATTTTTCCACTGGGGACTCTTTCCGTGGTCACTATACGCAATGGTCGCTTTAACAATTGCATATTTCACATTCCGCAAACAAAAAGGTAGCACTATCGGGGCTACAGTTACTCCATTATTTAATCGATCGAAAAATTCTCGTATTGGAAAAACAGTTGATATTCTAGCTGTTTTAGCCACAGTATTTGGCATTGTACCATCTGTTGGGATTGGTGCTCAACAAATTGCTGGAGGGTTAAGCTATTTATTCCCTTCCATTCATAACACTTTACTTACTCAGCTCGTACTTATAGCTATCTTCGCTGTTTTATATTTAACAAGTGCACAAACTGGCTTAGATCGTGGGATTAAATATTTGAGTAACTTGAATTTCTCTCTTGCAGGTATTTTACTCATCTCTTTCTTACTTTTAGGACCAACTGTATTTATTATGAAATATTTCACATCTACACTCGGTTCTTATATCGGCGCTTTACCTAGTATGGGATTAAATTTAGGAGCATTTAGTGAAAAATCTTCTTCTTGGATTGAAAACTGGACTATTTTCTATTGGGGATGGTGGATCTCTTGGTCTCCATTCGTCGGCACATTTATCGCACGTATTTCTAAAGGACGCACAATAAAAGAATTTATTTTTGGAGTTGTATTAGTCCCAACTCTTATCTGTACATTTTGGTTTGCAGTATTTGGCGGTACTGCTATCCATATGGAAATGTTCCAATCCCTTAGAATAGCTGATGAAATCGCAAAAAATGGTACAGAGATTGGATTATTTGCTGTTATTTCACACCTACCATTCTCTACATTTTTAACAATTATCGGGTTAATTTTAGTAGCCACATTTTTCGTTACTTCTGCCGACTCAGCAACATTTGTTGTTTCCATGCAAACGAGTAATGGAAGCTTATCACCGAAAAATAGCTTAAAACTTATATGGGGATTAACAATCGCGATAATTGCCGCTATTTTATTACAAGCTGGAGGATTAAATGCACTACAAATCGCAGCTATAATTGCTGCGCTACCATTTTCTATTGTAGTCGTTCTTATGGTCACTTCTCTTTTTAAAGAGCTAAAAAAAGAAGATGTTAATTCGCAAACGAAAGAAATTCCGAAAAAAATAAAAAAGGTTATGTAACGATTGGCGCCTCAAATTACTTTTAAATCCGTGATAAATGAGGAAAGAATAAATTAATAAAACCCATTCATATGAATGGGTTTTTTACTCTATTATATAGTGTTGTAAACATGCCTTCTCCTCAAAACCTACCCTCTTGTACAACTTCATCGCACAATCATTATTGGTATTCAAGCATAGTACTATCTCTCTCATCCCTTGGAAGGAGAAAATATACTGAATTGCCCCTTGTAATAACCGCTCTCCGACACCTTTTCTTCTACTATTTTCAGCGGTTGCAATAAATTCAATATTCGCTTCGTGAAACTCCGGATTTACTTCAACATATACATGACCTTCTAACTTACCATTCTTCCTACTTACAAATAATTTATTCGTATCACTTAAACGTTCAATAATTTCATTTCCTTGATAATATGCATTAGGAAAAGTATGATTGTGTAAAGAGATAAACTGCTCGAATACTTTTGGTAAAGCCTCTTCTACATTGCATATACTACGTTCTTCCACAATATTATGACTTAAACTGAAAATACTATGTTGATCTTGTTCTTTTGCATATAAATTCTTCATTAAACGGGCACAATTATTATTTTCTACATGATAAAAACCATAAAATTTTTCAATATGAAAAGGCCCCTTTTCTATAAGTTCCTTCCACATATGTAAAGCAACTTCTTCCCAATTCTCTGCTTTAATAAACGGCCCCCAAATTTCTGCACATCTCTTTACTTCATCCACATCAAACCCTAATACGCCAGTTATTTTATTGTCCTCATAAGTAACAACGAAAGATTTCT
Source organism: Bacillus sp. FSL E2-8900 (assembly GCF_037966225.1). Classification (NCBI taxonomy): domain Bacteria; kingdom Bacillati; phylum Bacillota; class Bacilli; order Caryophanales; family Bacillaceae; genus Bacillus; species Bacillus sp. FSL E2-8900. Next base: position 536,283 of record NZ_CP150193.1, on the reverse strand, counting down.
CCCAGCCTATATCAGAAAAATCATGAAGAATCGTATGTAACACCTCCTTTTTCTCATCTCCGCAATAACCAACATGATGAATAGCATCTTTATTCATATTCGCAATAAATGATGCTGCGTCTTCAACTTTTGAAATTGAACTAACATACATAATCTCTCCTCCTTCTCTAATATATTCACACCTTTTCCATTTATCTCCTTCTAAAAAAGACATCACCATAAGCATATTTCAAAATGAAATCGCCATGATAATGTCTTCTCAAAAACTCATATAATCATCTTACGTTATAATAAGATAAAACGTTTTTTATTTCTTAAATAATCTCTTTCTAAATACAAGCATACTCATCGCTGAAAGAACTAACGCTATGCCTGAAAGTAATATTGATGTATTCTCTTGTCCACCTGTTGCTCCTAATGCTTTCTTATTTTCTTCTTGCTTATTAACAGCTGGTTTATTTTCTTTCACAACTTGATTATTCACGTTTTGTTCTTGGACTACTGCTGATTGATTTACCGCGTCTTTTGAACCTTCAATTTCTTTTCCTGTTTCTTTTACCTTCGCTTTCGATCCTTCAACTCCTGTTGTTGGCTCTTTTACTTCTTCTTTCTCTTCTTCAACTTCTTTTGTTGGCTCTTTTACTTCTTCTTTCTCTTCTTCAACTTCTTTTGTTGGCTCTTTTACTTCTTCTTTCTCTTCTTCAACTTCTTTTGTTGGCTCTTTTACTTCTTCTTTCTCTTCTTCAACTTCTTTTGTTGGCTCTTTTACTTCTTCTTTCTCTTCTTCAACTTCTTTTGTTGGCTCTTTTACTTCTTCTTTCTCTTCTTCAACTTTTTTTGTTGGCTCTTTTACTTCTTCTTTCGGTATTAATTTTTCTACTATATTCTGCATGACAATGCCACTATATAATATGCCAGTCTCATAATGATCTGCATCTAAATCAAATTCATATATTTTTTCCCCTAGAGTACTCCAAATAATTCCCTCATCAGTAAGTGTTCCACCTTCACTCTTTAGTGTAATCTTTTCAATTGGCTCTCCTTCTAAATCATATACAGGAATTATCACTTCTTTATTTATTTCTGCATCATCCAAAATGACTTTTTGCCTTCTAACATCAATTGTTCCCCACTGACCTAATTGTATTAACGGCCTTACATCACGAATCTCATTCCCAGCTAGATTTAAGCTAAATAAGTTTAGCATGGAACCAATAACCGTTACATCTTTAATATGATTGTCCGCAAGATTTAACCACTGTAAATTTTCCAATGAAGATAGTGGTGTTATATCTTCAATTTGATTATGAGATACATTCACATTATTCAATTGTTTCAAGTTTGAGATGAACTCAATATTTTTCAGACCTACTCCTTCTAAAGTGAGGTTTTCTAAGTTCGTCATGTACTCTAAACCTGTTATATTTTTTATCTCATTTCCTTTTTCTTTAAGTATCTCTAGTTTTTTAATCTGTAATAAATCTTCTTTTGTGATAGGAGCGTTTACATTCTCTCTACCTAAATTCTCTTTATTAATATGTTGTTGTAAAGTTTTATCGAGAATTACATTTTCCTTTTGTTCATTATCCTCTTTTATTGTTTCCTTGATTTCGTCTAATCTTTCAACAACATTTTGAATTACTGTTCCATTAAACTTAATACGATTCTCTTCTGGCTTTATATCCAACGTAAATTCGTATGTTTTTTCACCAGTAGTCCCCCATTTAACAGAACCATTATTAACTATCCCATCTTCACTCTTCAATTGAATAGTATCAAGTGACTCTCCTTGTAAATTATAGATAGGTATTTTAACTTCCTTATCTTTTTCTACATTATCTAAAAAGATTTTTTGTCTTTGAATATCGATATATATTCTTTTTCCTAGCTCTTGAACAGGTCTAACATCACGAATTTCATTTGAACCTAGCTTTAAATCATATAAGTCTGTTAAGTGACTAAGTGGCGTTATATCTGAAATATAGTTTTCTTCTAAATTAAGTGATTGTACAGTAGATAATCTTGATAAAGGTTCGATGTTTTCTAATTCATTTTTAGCAAGATCTAACTCTACTAATTTTTTCATTGATGTAATATGTTCAATATTCGTAAGTCCATTGTTACTTAAAGATAAGTTTTTTACATTTTTCAATTGCTCAATTCCAGCAAGGTTATCATTACTAATTTGATTATTTGCTACAGTCAAAGTCCTTAAAGATTTCACTGTAAATAATGGTTTAATATCTTTTATATAATTACTATTTAAATCTAGCATTTTAATCTTCTTCATTTGGCTTAATGGGCTTAAATCTGAGATTTTATTGTTTCTCAAAGTTAAAAACTCAATATGCTCTAACTTAGCCAAAGGCCCAATATCTTCAAGTTCACCATAGGTTATACTTAATGATTTCAATTGTCTCAAGTCCGAGATAAATTTTATATTTTTTAACTTAACTTCTTCCAACGTTAAGTTTTCTAAGTTCGTCATATATTCTAGACCACTTACGTCTTTTATTCCTTTACTTTTAGCTTCAACGACTATTAAGGATTTAACTTTTAATAAATCTTCCTTAGTTATTGGAGTATCTAGATTCTCTCTATTCAAGTTATATTTATTAATATGCCTTTGTAATTGCTTATCTACTATTACATTCGCATCTTGTTGATCCACTTTATCCTCTTTATTTTCCTTTTGTGCTTCTGGAACATCTTTATCTAAATTCAATGTATTTACTTCAAACTGTACTTGGTACTTATTGTCATAGGCCATTGTTGGAATATAAATATGCATTCGCATATTATACCTTTTTCCTAATTCCCCTACTTCAAACTGAATCACTTTCGTTCCATTTTTCTTTTTGTCTTCTGATATTACTTTCACATCATGAAACACACCTGGAGTATGAATATCCTCTGTTTTCAAGTATTGAAAGAAATCACTATCACTTAATGTTGCTGTTACAATTTTCTTTCCATTCTCAATTGTTAATTTCGGATCCTTTATATAAACAGCTGCCATAGACTCTTCATTCGTTTTATCTTTATACGCTTTAATAACAGCGTCATATGTACCATCTTCTAAACCTTGTCCAGTTTTATTCGCCTCAATTGCTACTGCCGCTAAAGCAGGTGTTGAATACACAGCAAACGGAAGTGATAACGCCGCCGCTATAATCATTGCATTTATACGTTTTCTTTTATTTTGTTTCAACTTTACATCTCCTCCGAAATATATAATTCGAAATGTAATCATTTCTCGAATAAATGATAATGATTTTCATTATCATTGTCAACTGAAAAAATAAAAAGTTTACAAAAAAAGAACCTCTTTAAAAGAGGTTATGCCATTTTCTCACCTGATTCTTCTCTAAAAAAGCTTTTCATCGCATGAAATACGTCTGCTTTTTGCTTTAAAATATAATATCTGAAATTATCATCTTTAATATTTTTATAGGCTGACATGAGTGTACTATGGCGGTTATACTGGTTCACTTCCCCATACCCAAACATATTACACTTCTTCATTAGCTCTTCAACAAGCTTTACACATCTAGCATTATCTGATGTTAAATTATCACCATCTGAAAAATGGAATGGATAAATATTATAGCGGTCTGGTGAATATTTATTATCGATAAGTTCTAATGCTTTTTTATATACGGAGGAACATATTGTTCCGCCACTTTCTCCTTTTGAGAAAAATTCTTCTTCTGTAACGACTTTCGCTTCTGTATGATGAGCAATAAATTCAATATCAACTGTTTCATACTTTGTGCGTAAAAATCTTGTCATCCAGAAAAAGAAGCTACGTGCCATATATTTCTCCCATATTCCCATCGATCCACTCGTATCCATCATCGCTAATACAACAGCTTTTGAATCTGGCTTTAATACTTCATTCCAAGTGCGGAACTTTAAGTCTTCTTGATGAATTGGATGAAAAGATGCCTTACCACTCATTGCATTTCGTTTATATGCGGATATCATTGTTCGTTTCTTATCGATATTTCCCCATAATCCTGTTTTTCTAATGTCATTAAATTCAACATGTTCAATCCGGTTTTCATCCATTTCTTTTCTCTTTAAATTAGGCAGTTCTAACTCTCTGAAAAACGCTTGTTCTAATTCTAAAATAGAGACTTCAGCTTCATAGTAATCTTCCCCAGCTGCATCTCCTGCTCCTTGCCCTTTTCCTGGCCCTTTTTGTTTTTGACCACCTGATCCATCTCTCGCAACGACATCACCAACTTTGCTGTCACCGTTTCCTTGCCCAACATGTTTATTTTTATCATAATTGTATCTAATCTTATATTCATCTAGAGAACGAATTGGTATTTTTACAACATCCTTGCCATTAGACATAACTATACTTTCTTCTGTTACAAGATCGGGTAAATTATTCTTAATTGCCTCTTGTACTTTTTCTTGATGGCGCTGTTGGTCGTCATATCCTTTGCGATGGAGGGACCAGTTTTCCTGTGAAATCGTATAATTTGGTTGATTTTCTTCGCCCATTCCTTTCCCTCCTTACTGTAATTGTCTTCCTGTATGAACAGCAATCTATAAATTTTGTTCTGTAATATGCAAGCTAGAATATTTGAAAGGTAACTGCCCACAGAAAATTATCCCATAAACATTTATAACGTTTTTCATACAATACCCCGAGCATCCTAAACAAAATTTTGCCACTCACATAAATAGAAAGAAATATTCAGCCACTGATAAGAAAGAAACACAATGCATTGTTGCACACATTTTTACTTTGCAACATATTGTATTGTGTTGGCTTTTTTCGTATGAATGGTTGGTTACTCTATCATATGCATATTGTAAAAATAATTGACAATAAATTCATAAAATTGCATCTTAATTTATTACATTTGGACAAGGTATGACACTTTATACACATATGAACGGATAATAAAACGCTGTCCCGCAAAATACAAGAGACAGCGTTTTGTTATCAAACTATCTGTTTAACAAGCTACCTACATAGCGTAGTAATTCATTTGCTGAAGAAGAATTATAGCCATGCTCATCAATTAAACGCGCAACAACATCATTGATTTTCTTAAGCTGATTTTCGTCCGGCGTTTTCGTTGATGTTGTAATTTTCACTATATCTTTTAAATCAGCAAATAGTTTTTTCTGAATCGCTTCACGAAGACGCTCATGTGAATTATAATCAAAGCGTTTTCCTTTACGGGCATAAGCAGAAATGCGAATTAAAATCTCTTCACGGAACGCTTTCTTAGCATTTTCTGAAATTCCAATTTGCTCTTCAATTGAGCGCATTAATTTTTCATCTGGACTCATTTCTTCTCCTGTTAACGGATCACGTAATTTCGATTTATTGCAGTACGCCTCAACGTTATCTAAGTAATTATCCATAAGCGTCTTAGCTGATTCTTCATATGAATAAACAAACGCTTTTTGTACTTCTTTCTTCGCGATTTCATCGTATTCTTTTCTCGCTAATGAGATGAAGTTCATGTAACGTTCACGGTCTTCATTACTAATGGATGGATGCTGATCTAGCCCATCTTTTAAAGATCTAAGTACATCTAACGCGTTAATAGATGGTACCTCTTTTCGAATGATTGTAGACGAAATTCGGTTAATGACATAACGAGGATCAATACCCTTCATACCTTCATCTTGATATTCGCGTTGTAATTCTTCTACATCAATCGCATTATAACCTTCTACCGTTTCTCCATCATACAAACGCATCTTTTTAATTAAATCAATATCCGGACGCTTCGGATCTTTTAAACGAGTTAAAATAGTGAACATTGCTGCAACGCGAAGTGTGTGTGGTGCAATGTGAACATTCGATACATCACTTTCACGAATCATTTTTTCATAAATATGTTCTTCTTCACTTACTCGTAAATTATAAGGAACTGGCATTACAATAATTCTTGAGTGCAATGCTTCATTTTTCTTATTTGCTATAAATGAGCGATACTCTGTTTCATTCGTATGCGCTACAATTAATTCATCTGCTGAAATAAGCGCAAATCTTCCCGCTTTGAAATTCCCTTCTTGCGTAAGCGATAATAAGTGCCATAAAAACTTCTCATCGCATTTTAACATCTCTTGGAACTCCATCATTCCTCGGTTTGCCTTATTTAATTCTCCATCAAATCGATACGCACGCGGATCTGATTCTGAACCATATTCTGCAATCGTAGAAAAGTCCAGACTACCTGTTAAATCTGCAATATCCTGTGATTTTGGATCAGACGGGCTAAATGTACCAATCCCTGTACGGCGATCTTCAGAGAAGAAAATACGCTCTACAACTACATCCTCAATTCTTGATCCGTATTCTTGCTCTAAACGCATGACATTTAGTGGTGATAAATTCCCTTCAATTCTAACCCCATACTCATCAAAGAAATCATCTCGTAAATGATGTGGAATTAAATGCAGTGGATCCTCGTGCATTGGGCATCCTTTAATTGCAAAAATTGCTCCGCGATCTGTTCTTGAATATGTTTCTAATCCTCGTTTCAACATTGTAACTAACGTTGATTTCCCTCCACTAACAGGACCCATTAATAATAAAATTCTTTTTCTAACATCTAATCGTTTTGCAGATGGATGAAAATATTCCTCTACAAGACGTTCTAGAGCATCCTCTAATCCAAAGAGCTGATTACTAAAGAAGTTATACTTTCTTCTACCATCAACTTCTTCAATTCCAGCGTCTTTTATCATATTGTAAATGCGAGAGTGTGCTGTTTGAGCCACCCATGGTCTTTCTTTCACAAGCTCCAAATACTCCGCAAACGTACCTTCCCATTGTAAACGTTCTTCTGCTGCTCGATGCTGTTCAATCTTTTTTAGAATATCCATTATAGCTCCTCCCCCATCTCCTTGTTCAATCGGATTATTATAAAAGGTATGCTAGGATGTCCTTAAACATTCTTTAAATCAAAACGAAATATATAATAGCACGCTAAAATTCTCTCCAAAATTCAAAGAAAATTCTGTATAATATAGGTATTAACATTTTTACACTGCTATTCATTATAAATAAATTCTTTTCTTCTAAGAACCTTACATACATTTTGGATAATAAATAAAACTCATAAACCGAAAACAGTAAGGAGGATATTAGTATGAAATTATTATTAATTTTAGGTGTATCACTCACATTTCTTACAGCTATTTTTACATCCGGTTACAATGACAAACCAGGTACACATAAAAAATGATGTGCTTTTAGCACATCATTTTTTTATTTATAATACATATTTTCCATATCATATTTGGATAGTGGTCGGCTATAATAATAACCTTGTACAAGCTTCACATTCTTTTCTTTCAAAAACTGTATTTGCTCCTTTTTTTCTACTCCTTCTGCAATTATATTCAATTCTAAAGTATGAGCTAAATGAATAATTGCAGCTGTAATATTCGTATCACGTTCATCTATATGTATACCTTCCATAAAAGAACGATCAATTTTTAAAGTATCAATTGGATATGTTTTTAAATAACTTAAAGATGAATAGCCTGTTCCAAAATCATCTAAATGAATCTTTAAATTTTGTTCTTTTAATTGTAGTAACACTCTCTTTGATATATCTTTATGTATAAGAGCTCCTTCTGTAACCTCTATCGCTAATAAATGAGCTGATACATTGTACTTATTTAAAGCCCGTGTAATCATCTCTATTAATGTAATAGAACGAAAGTGTCTAGCTGAAATATTAACCGCAATTGGGACCACTTCATATCCTTTATTTAACCATTCGCGCAGTTGCTGACACACTTGATTTACTACCCATTCATCGAGCTTAATAATAAATCCTGTTCTTTCTGCCAACGGAATAAATTGGTTTGGAGAAACAAATCCTAATTCCTTATTCTCCCACCTTATTAAAGCTTCCATACTAGCTATTTTTTTCGTTTCAATATTAATTTGTGGCTGATAATATAAGAAAAATTCATTTTTTTCTATAGCACGATGTAACTGGTTTTCTATTATAAACCTTTGTTCACGCTCACAGTCTAATCCACTACAATAAAAATGATAATGTCCTTTTCCTTTTTCTTTTGCTTTTTCTAAAGCAGCATCGACCCTCTGAAATAGTATTTTTTCATCTTCTCCATCTGCTGGAGCCATTACAATTCCAATTGATGCACTTAAATATACATCTTCTTCTTCGATTACAAAATATTCACTAATATTTTTCAGTATGCTTTTTGCAACTTCCTCTACATATTCTTTCTTTATATTTTCTATCAACATAACAAATTGATCATCGTGTTCTCTAAATAAGTGCATACCTTCTATTTTTAGATTGCTTAAACATTCTGTAACTTTTTGTAATACTTTATCTCCCTCTTTATGACCAAATGTATCATTAATACGATGAAACTCATCTAAATCTATAAATACAAGCGCAAAATTTACACTCTCATTTAAAAAAGTATTTAACTTATTTGTACATGAAATTCTATTCATTAATCCCGTTAACTGGTCATAGTAAGCTAAATATTCTGTTCGCATTTCGTTTAATACTTGCCTTGTAACATCTCTCGTAACAATATAAATCCCAACAATTTCACCGTTCACAATAATCGGGATAGTTCTCAAAGAAATATATAGCTCGTACCCTTCTTTATGAACATATTTCTTTGAAACAATTTGTTTTGCTTTTCCTTGCATCGATCCCTTAAATATAATTTGAAAATCTTTTTCATATTCTTTATTAATGAATTCAAAAATAAATTTATTATTTAATTCCTCATACCGGTATCCAAATATTTCATACGTTGCCGGATTTGCATATGTAACTCTCCCTATAGAATCTATAGATATAATTGAGTCATTATTATATTCCAGTAACGACTTAAATAACATTTGTTTTTCCTCTATCTTTGTCTTCTCCTCAATTTGAGCTGTAATATCTCTTGTAATACAAATAACAAATTGACATATTCCTTCTTCGTCGCAGACAGGATTAAGTGAAGATTCATAATGTATCTCACCTTTTGGTAAATTGACTACATCACAAAAAGTGTGTGCTTTCGCTTCTCTCACTACTTTTGCATATTGCCTTTGCAATATCCCCGCTATATCTTTTGGTAATACTTCTGCAAAAGTTTTTCCATAGCACTCTTCGCTTAACCTAGCATAATCCATTCCTATTTTATTCACATACATATATTGAAACGTTTCATTATCAATAACTTTCAATATGAATACTAAATCTTGAATAGCATGTAATAATCCTTGTCTAATTAAATCCATATCTATCATACTTAAAAAGGTATTTTGATTACTATATTCTTCCTTCATATTTATCTCAACCCGTCTTATCTATTTTTAATCATATATCCCATTCTATATGATTATGTCCTCTCTTTTAAATGTATGATTATATATTATTTTTATTTTATAAAAAAAAGTCGCCATATGGCGACTTTTAATAAACGATTTCTAAATCTAATCCAGGGTAATTTTGTTGACGGAACGCTTCATAAATTAAAATTGCTGCTGTATTAGATAAATTTAATGAACGTACTTTATCTGTCATTGGAATACGTAAACAATGATCAAAGTTTTCTTCGATTACATTAGCTGGTAAGCCGTTTGTTTCTCTTCCAAATACAAAATAGTAATCCTTCTCACGCTTGCTATAGTCAAACGCTGTATGAGCTTTCTCGCCATACTTTGTTAAATAGAAGAATTCACCGTCTTTATTTTTTTCATAAAATTCTTCAATTGAATCATAATACGTAATTTTTACGTGCTGCCAATAATCTAATCCTGCACGCTTTAACATTTTATCATCCGTTGAAAATCCAAGCGGTCTAATCAAATGTAATTCTGTTCCAGTTGCTGCACAAGTACGAGCAATATTCCCTGTATTTGCTGGAATTTCTGGCTGATATAAAACAACATGTACTCCCACGCGATATTCACCTCTGTTTTTTGTCTACTACGTATTATACCACTTGAGCGAAAAATCTCTACCCATTAATAATATGAAAGAATTTATATTTCATTTGTGGTGTATATTTACTAGAGTCTTCATAGTTCCAATAACGTCGACGGCTATTCGCTGAATGTGCATTTACAAGCGGCATACCATCTGCATCTTTTGCTACTACAATCGTCGTATGATTCCATCTTCCGTCATCCTCGAAATCATAAGCAATGACATCTCCAAGAATAAGTTCTTCTGGCCTCTCTACCGCCTCTGCTCGAAGTCCTGTTGTAGCACCTGACAAATACCAATAAAAAGAATGTGCAACAGCCCAGCTCCAACTCCACTGATTCTCCCTTTGCCACCATCCTTTACGAATATTAGGATACCCGTTCATAGGTACTTCTCCAGTATGAAGACATTGAGAAATGAAATTCGTACAATTATCAGGGAAATTACGATACATAGGATTCCGGTCATCCCACCAACGCTCTGCATATTTCACTGCTTCTAAACGATTATACTGATAAGAACCGTACTTCTCTTTCGTAATATCCCTTTCTAATGTCTCACCCATTCTAATTTCTTCTGACACTTCAATAGCAGAATCGCCTATAATTCGACTATTATTTAAACAAACTCTTCGTTTTAATTGTTCCTCTTCAATATAAAATAATTCTTTATGCTTAATTAAATATTTAAAATGTATTTGATAATCAATTTCTTGATGGTCATTACTATTTAATTGTCTAATGAAAGAAACATCCGCAGTTGCTTTCACTATATGTGCACTACGCCTTTGAAACAATTGTTTCTTTCTCAGTGCCATTTGTAGTAAATCCTCAGCAATACCATCCACATTCGTTCTTTTCTCCGTTATATATGCTAAAAATTGTTGTACTTGGTTTTCAATCTTCGTTTTTACAACCATTCTGTCTCCCTCCCATATTACAATATGAAAAAGGGAAATATTATCTACTCTTTTTTCTGTGCTAACAATTCAAGCCCGCGATTCATTTCATGAAGCACTTCTTCATCTTTCTCACGTTCCATCGCTTTCTCAATCGCTTCGCCTACTCCATCTCCGCCAATTTTCCCAAGTGCCCATGCTGCCGTTCCGCGTAGTACCGGTCTTGGGTCATCTTTCATAACACCAATTAAATCTGGAATTGCCGATGCTTCTTTAAAATGTGCTAATGCTAAAATCGCATTTCTTTGCAGTGGTTTTTTCCCTCTCCATGACCCTGACATAATCCCATATTTCTCTTTAAAATCACGATTACTAATTGTTAAAAGTGGCGTTAATAATGGTTTAACTAGCTCAGGATCCGGCTCCATCTCAGGATGATTATGAAAATCCATTCCTTTGTTTTTCGGACAAACAGTCTGACACGTATCACATCCATATATGCGATTTCCTATTTTATCGCGATATTCTTCAGGTAGGAATCCTTTCGTTTGTGTTAAAAACGCAATGCACTTCTTCGAATCTAACTGTCCCCCCTGTATTAAAGCACCGGTAGGGCAAATATCGATACATTTCGTACAGCCTCCGCATTGATCTTCTATCGGCTTATCTGGCGGGAATGGAACATTTGTAATCATTTCCCCTAAGTATACGTACGAACCAAATTCAGGTGTAATAATAGAGCAGTTTTTACCGCTCCATCCAATACCAGCACGCTCTGATACAGCTCGATCACTTAATTCACCTGTATCAACCATGGACTTCACTTCTATATCGGGAAGTTTTTCAATTAAATATGCCTCTAATTTTTGCAAACGATCTCGTAAAACAAGATGATAATCTTGTCCCCAAGAAGCACGACAAAAAATCCCACGGCGTTCTCCACGCTTACTTAATGGTGCATTTTTTAATTTTGAAGGATATGCTAAAGCAATCGCAATAATTGATTTAGCACCCGGTAATAACAGTTGCGGATTCGTTCTCTTCTCTATATCAGGCTCTTCAAATCCAGATTGATAATTTAATTGTTGTTGCTGGATTAAGCGCTGCTTTAATTCCTCAAAAGGAGAAGCGCTCGCAAAGCCTATTTTATCTATGCCAATTGTTTTACTATACGCAATTACATCTTGCTTTAATTGTTCAAAATCCACTCTTAATCGCCTCCTCAGATGAATCCACCCCTTATGTAACCACTCTATTGGTTAGTAATTCACGTTTGGAATACTATTATTTACTTCTATTTTCGCATGTAATTATATTTTTCAAACATTAAAAAACGCAATGCCTCGTTTATCTCGGAAACGAAACACTGCGTTGATCACAATTTATAGAAAAACATTTAATAAAATTTGGAGCGGGTGAAGAGAATCGAACTCTCGACCAGAGCTTGGAAGGCTCTTGTTTTACCACTAAACTACACCCGCAAATATGAATTACATATAAGATATTAGAATAACTTATGTAAAGTAGTATAGCATGTAAAAAAAGTAGAGGCAAGAATTTTATCGAAAAAAGTCGAAAAAGTGATGAGAGACCTCATCACTTTTTCAATTCTTTATCAATTGCCTTCTTCATACTATCAAAATCAGGATTTGCAAGATTTCCGTTTACATATACAGAAGGAGCACCTTGAACTTTTAATTTTTGAGCACGATCTGAATCTTTACTTACTTTTTCTTTAATGTCTTTACTGTGTAAATCTTTCTTAAATTGCTCTACATTAACTTTCGGCAGTTTCTCTTTCACAATGCTAAGAAGCAAATCTTCTGTAATCCATTCTTCTGTATCTTTCTTTTGATTTTGATAGATCTCATCATAGAAGATCCAGAATGAATCTTTATCTTGTTTATAAATTGCTTCACCAGCTGCTGCACCTAAATCTGAGTCTTTTCCAATAAATGGGAAGTTAATAAAGTATAACTGCACTTTGCCTTTATCAATATACTCTTCTTTTAATCGAGGTAATACTGTTACATCCCAAGTACGACAAGCAGGACATTTAAAGTCTCCAAATTCAACTACCTTAACTGGAGCATCATCTTTCCCTAAAGATTGTTGCGTAGAATAAGCAAACATCTCATTCCCTTTATCTTTTTTGTCATTTATGATGCTATACGCAATTGTTCCAATTACAATTAATACTGCGATAGAAAAAACTATACCAAGAGCCATGAGTTTATTTGATTTCATATACATTCCTCTTTAAATTCATATTCTGTATACAGCATTGTACACAATACACATAATATCAACACTTATATACGTCACGCAATGAACACGCTCACATAAATTACAAAAACACAATAATTGTGACGATATTGTGTCACAATTTGTCACAATTTATTCAAAAAAAGAAGCTCCTCTGTAGGAACTTCTCTTAACTTACTGCTTTTTTACGCGCGCTATTTAACATCGACTGCTCTATTTTTATATCATGACGAATTACCAATTTCTCACTAACTGCTTGAACATACTCATCATGGCTTATATAGCCTTCTTTCTCCATTAGTCTCAAAACGACATTACGTCTCTCTACTGCTTTATCATAATTTTGGGCAGGTGAGTAATAAGCAGGTGCTTTTACTACAGCAGCCATCATTGCACTTTCAGCCAACGTTAATTGGTTCACCTTTTTACCGAAGTAAAGGTTTGCTGCTTTTTCAATTCCCCATGCTCCTTCTCCATAATAAATATTACTTACATATAATTTTAATATTTCATCCTTCGTAAATGTGCGTTCAATTTTTTTCGTATAAAAAATCTCTTTCCACTTCCGAGAAAATGTACGTTCATTCGTTAAAAAGGCATTTTTAGATAGCTGCTGTGTAATTGTGCTTCCTCCTTGCACGACACCACCAGCCTTTATATTCTCAACAGAGGCCCTAATAATTGCTATATAATCTAAACCGTTATGATGATAAAATCTTTTATCTTCTGTCGCAATAAATGCATGTGTTAATGATTCTGGCACCTCTAACTTAGCCGGTACATGTAATTTACTAATATCACTTTTCTCAATCATTACATTTCCAATGAATAATAACGTACAACTTAACAATAATAATAATATAATGGCTTTATAAAAAAGTTTAGTCATTGGATTTAATGCAACTTTTTGATGATAGTTCACCCTAGATAATACTCGTTCTTTCATCTTGAACACCTCTTTTCCACACAGCATATAACTCTTACTTTAAGAATACATTGTTGTAAAAAAATATCCCATCGATTTCTCTTACACGTACCTTACATCATTGTAAGGTATAAAGTGAAACTTTAATGAGCCCTCATCAATCAGGCTTACTGCCCAGCAAATAGTGGGATAAAAAAGTATTGTATCACAGTATTTTTTTATCTACTATTCATCTGAAATATTGAATATAGGTTATGTTAAAGTACGAATAACCAATAATAGAGAAACCCTTAAGACTATTATATTTTCACTTTACACTTTAATTATATCATCTACAAATATATATACTTTTGACTATCTAGTAATCTAAATGTATATAACATATAGATTTATTATACAGAACAAATGTTCCTAAAATCAATACTAGTGCTATTATTATTTTGACCTTTTTCTTAAACAGTATACAAAAAAAGAGTAGTGATTCGAATGTATCTCAAATCGGCTACTCTTTTCTTTACAATCTTCCTATTAAATTATACGGCTGTACTTCCCACGTTTCATACGGAATAAAATGTGTTGCTCTCATTGCATCAAGCGTTCTGGATTTCATATGAGGACGCGTTATATACTCATCTATGTTCTCTTCATTTAAATCAACAAATTTAGCCTCTTGTATTTCTTCAGGTTGAATTTTTATTTCACCACTTATATATGCTACTTTAAAAACAACAGCTAGAATATGCATAGAAGTATTATAATAAACGCCTGTAATTCCGATAGGCTTCACCGTTAACCCTGTTTCCTCTTTTATTTCCCTACAGACAGCTTGATCGAGCGCTTCGCCTTCTTCTACCTGTCCTCCTGGCAACTCCCACGTATCAGCTCGCCAGTGCACTTTTGTTAATAACACTTCATTTTTTTCATTTGTTAAATAACCTGCTACAGCAACGATATGCTTTGGTGTCTTATGTTCCATATTAAGCCTCCTAGAGATAATGAATATTTTATATATCCCTATAATCATATTCCCTACCTACAACAAAATACCTTTAATACTTCATCACCTTAATTAACTTCATAAAAAAGACCCTATCCGCTAAGCGAAAAGGGTCATCTATCGTATTACTCTCCTAAGTCTACGTTGTGATAAACTTGTTGAACATCTTCTAAATCTTCTAATGCATCAACCATTTTCTCAAATTGTGCTTGAGCATCTTCAGGAAGTGTTACATCACTTTGTGCAAGCATTGTTAATTCTGCAACTGTAAACTCCTCAACGCCAGCACCTTTAAGTGCAGATTGTACTGCATGAAATTGATCTGGTTCAGCATACACGATAACAGAATCTTCTTCTTCTAGAATGTCACGTGCATCTACATCTGCTTCCATTAAAATTTCAAGAACTTCATCTGATGTTTTACCTTCAAGGCCGATAACAGCTGTCGCATCAAACATGTAAGCTACAGAACCGTTCACACCCATATTACCACTGTTTTTGCTAAATGCAGCTCGTACATCTGCTGCAGTACGGTTTACGTTATTTGTAAGTGTATCTACAATAACCATAGCTCCATTTGGTCCGAATCCTTCATAACGAAGCTCGTCATAATTTTCTTCTGAACCGCCTTTTGCTTTTTCAACTGCACGATCAATAATTGTTCTTGGAACATTGTATGTTTTCGCACGCTCTAATACAACTCTTAGTGCTTGGTTTGATTCTGGATCTGGCTCGCCTTGTTTTGCTGCCACATAAATTTCACGCCCAAATTTCGCGTATATACGGCTTGTATTTGCATCTTTTGATGCTTTTTTGTCTTTAATATTGTTCCATTTACGGCCCATACTTTCCACTCTCTTTCCCGTTTTAAATCTACATAAAAATATTAATATGAAATATAATGTGTGTTCAACACATTTTTAAAAGAAATATAAAAAGTTCATTTTTGATTCATATTACAGACATAATATAAATCACTATCATTTTGTTCTTTCGACAAGTTATATTATACATGAATTCCTACGTTTATTACGAATTTTAGAAGCACATAGTATAATTTAACAAAAAGACTCTAACATTTCTGTTAGTGTCTTTTTATATTGCTAATACCGATTTCCATATTATTCCCATAATTGTTTTCTATTGTTGTATAATAAAAATAGGAAAAAATTTGAAGAAAAGATGGAGGGTGAATTATGACACATTCAAAAGACAAAAAATCACATGCTTTTAAAGGAATAGGAGAAAAATTAAACCCAACTATCTATCAAGTGAGATTCATGAAATTAGATGAACCAATTCGATTTGAGTCGTTTCCTGAATTAAAGGAATTAGGAGACTGGTTGAGTACTTCAACGCACATGTGGTCATGCCACTCAACTATGTACAAATACAACAGAGAAGAGTTTGAAAAGAAGTTCTTAGAAATTACGAAATTAACAGCTGATCATGTACTAATATCTACTGGTGGCGTCGGATTTAACTTCATGTCACCAGGTTGGAGAAATTCTCTATAAAATAATGAAATTATATAAAGGGATAAAAATTTATCCCTTTATTGTTTTGTAGTTTTCCCCAACTGTATCGCATGTACTAAATGAATAAGTTTACCTTAATCATTTATAACCATTTCACCAACACACCATTTTTGCTTATTTTATAGTGTGATGAAAACATAAAAAGACTCTACACATTTGGTGTAGAGTCTTTTATTACGCCGTTCATGATACCGATGGTCGGGGTCGAACCGACACTCCCGAAGGAACACGATTTTGAGTCGTGCGCGTCTGCCAATTCCGCCACATCGGCACAAAAGAAAAGGCGGCAACCGGATTTGAACCGGTGATAAAGGTTTTGCAGACCTCTGCCTTACCACTTGGCTATGCCGCCATATTAAATTTTATTGGAGCGGAAGACGGGATTCGAACCCGCGACCCCAACCTTGGCAAGGTTGTATTCTACCACTGAACTACTTCCGCAAAAATGGCTGGGCTAGCTGGATTCGAACCAGCGCATGACGGAGTCAAAGTCCGTTGCCTTACCGCTTGGCTATAGCCCATCGAATTCTTACTTAATTATATGTAAGTATCCATTAGATTATTTGTAATTTTTAAAATAAAAATGGGGCGACTGATGGGAATCGAACCCACGAATGCCGGAGCCACAATCCGGTGCGTTAACCACTTCGCCACAACCGCCATGTTGTGTAAATATATTTGGCAGGGGCAGTAGGAATCGAACCCACACTGGAGGTTTTGGAGACCTCAGTTCTACCTTTAAACTATGCCCCTATGTAAATGGTGGAGGGGGGCAGATTCGAACTGCCGAACCCGAAGGAGCGGATTTACAGTCCGCCGCGTTTAGCCACTTCGCTACCCCTCCGAAACTTACATGGTGCCGGCTAGAGGACTTGAACCCCCAACCTACTGATTACAAGTCAGTTGCTCTACCAATTGAGCTAAGCCGGCGTATTTTATTAAAATAAATGGTGGCTCGGGACGGAATCGAACCGCCGACACGAGGATTTTCAGTCCTCTGCTCTACCGACTGAGCTACCGAGCCTTATTAAAATGGCGGTCCCGACCGGGGTCGAACCGGCGATCTCCTGCGTGACAGGCAGGCATGTTAACCACTACACCACGGGACCATTTGGTTGCGGGGACAGGATTTGAACCTGCGACCTTCGGGTTATGAGCCCGACGAGCTACCGTGCTGCTCCACCCCGCGATAATACTATTCATATAAAATTTATATGGTGGAGGATGACGGGATCGAACCGCCGACCCCCTGCTTGTAAGGCAGGTGCTCTCCCAGCTGAGCTAATCCTCCAAAGTGGTGACCCGTACGGGATTCGAACCCGTGTTACCGCCGTGAAAGGGCGGTGTCTTAACCACTTGACCAACGGGCCAAATATTATAAATCCTATGGCGGAGAGCAAGGGATTCGAACCCTTGATACGCTTGTGACGTATACACGATTTCCAATCGTGCTCCTTCGGCCAACTCGGACAGCTCTCCAATGGCTCCGCAGGTAGGAATCGAACCTACGACCGATCGGTTAACAGCCGATAGCTCTACCGCTGAGCTACTGCGGAATAATATTGCCTGGCAACGTCCTACTCTCACAGGGACAAGGTCCCAACTACCATCGGCGCTAGAGAGCTTAACTTCCGTGTTCGGTATGGGAACGGGTGTGACCTCTCTGCCATCATTACCAGACATTATTCTTTTGAGACAATCATTATTATAACTCATTTACTTTAAAAGTCAATAAGTTTTTTATGTTCTCTCAAAACTAGATAACATTGCTACATATTATATGGTTAAGTCCTCGATCTATTAGTATTCGTCAGCTCCACATGTCACCATGCTTCCACCTCGAACCTATCAACCTGATCATCTTTCAGGGATCTTACTAGCTTACGCTATGGGAAATCTCATCTTGAGGGGGGCTTCATGCTTAGATGCTTTCAGCACTTATCCCTTCCGCACATAGCTACCCAGCTATGCCCTTGGCAGAACAACTGGTACACCAGCGGTGCGTCCATCCCGGTCCTCTCGTACTAAGGACAGCTCCTCTCAAATTTCCTACGCCCACGACGGATAGGGACCGAACTGTCTCACGACGTTCTGAACCCAGCTCGCGTACCGCTTTAATGGGCGAACAGCCCAACCCTTGGGACCGACTACAGCCCCAGGATGCGATGAGCCGACATCGAGGTGCCAAACCTCCCCGT
>NZ_CP150193.1:302500-512500 GCF_037966225.1 Bacillus sp. FSL E2-8900 | reverse complement strand
ACTCATTAAAAAGTTGATTTCTTAAAAAATCAACTTTTTAATTGTTTTATTAAATTTATTACACCTATTTTTTCGAAATAACAGCAAACATCCCTGTCATATTAGGCGAATAATCTTTAAAATCATATTTTTCGTAGAATGATGTTTTACCTTGCGACGCAAACAAACCAATGAATGCTTTATCTGGAGCATTCCCATTTAAGTATTCTACTAAAGTATTCATTATTTTCTTTCCAATACCATTCTTTTGATACTCTGGATGAACCACTATATCTTGAATATAGAAATAGATAGCCCCATCACCAACAATTCTCCCCATGCCGATGATTTGATTATTATCCTTGACTGTTATACAGTAAATCGAATTTTGAAGTGATATTTCCGCCACCTCAAAGTTCATATAGTTAGTCCATCCCACAGAATCACATAAATATTTATATTCTTCCAATGTTGGAATGTTATTTTTAATCTCATATTTCTTCAAAATGTCCCCTCCAAGAATTCATTTCCACCAATACAAAGTAAATTCGACAAACTTTTATCTAACCCTTCTTACTAACTTAGCACTGTAAATCCCGATTAACCTCACGCTAATCCTTATATAATAAAGAAAGAGGCTGACGTATAGCCGTCAGCCTCTTTCTTTATTATATATTACGCCTTATGACACTCTGGACAAACGCCATAAATTTCTAAGCGATGACTATTGATAACGAAGCCTGTCGTTTTCGCAGCTTCCTCTTCCAGCTTTTCCAAGCCTCCATAAGGAAAATCAACAATCTTACCACATTTTTCGCAAATCACATGATAATGTTGACTTGTAACATAATCAAATCTACTTGAAGCGTCTCCATAAGTTAATTCCTTTACAAGTCCAACCTCTTTAAACACACGTAAGTTATTATAGACAGTTGCAACACTCATATTTGGAAACTTACCTTCTAATGCTTTATAAATATCATCCGCTGTTGGGTGCGTCATTGATTCCACAAGGTACTCTAAAATAGCATGACGCTGTGGAGTAATGCGTACACCCGTATTTTTCAGCATTTCTAGCGCTTCTTTTAATTCTTCTTTGACCACCGTCATGCACCCCGATTCTATACGGATTATTATTTTATAATTCTTATAAAGAGTGTACTCCTTTTCTTATAAATCGTCAATATTTCTACTATAAGTATGTAGTTTATTTTTATATTCAGGACTTGTTTTTATGTATCTTTCCCTTTTTTCTTCATATATTCCATAGAAAAAAGTGCGACATAATCGCACTTGGAATACTATCATCTGAGGAGGTATGCCCTACACTTCCACTTTATGTAAGGCAGTAAAATATGTATAGACACTTGCCTTGTTTCTGCATATTTTATCTCCAATGTAGATTTATTTTATATAAGAAAGAACATCCTCAATATGTCCTTTCACTTTCACTTTACGCCACTCTTTTACAAGTTCACCGTCTTTATTAATAAGGAATGTAGAACGCTCGATTCCCATATACTCTTTCCCAAAGTTCTTTTTTAACTTCCAAACATCGTATAACTCTGCTACTTTATGATCTTCATCTACTAAAAGTGTAAATGGCAATTCATGTTTCTCAATGAATTTCAAATGTCTATTCGCTGAATCAGGACTTACTCCAAGAATAACCGTATCCTTCTCTTGAAATACTCCATACGCATCACGAAAATCACATGCTTCAGTTGTACACCCTGGCGTCATATCTTTCGGATAAAAATAGAGAACTACATTTTTACCGCGGAAATCAGCTAGGCGAACTTCTTCTCCGTTACTTCCCTCTAATGTGAATTCTGGTGCCATTTCTCCTACTGTAATCATAGTTATCACTCCTACTCTTTTCCTTTACTATAACAAATGCTTCCTTATTTTTCATTGTCTATTACAGACCTCATCACAAAAGCAAAAGGGAGTGTATATCCAATTAGCGCTTCTGCGATTGCAATCCATCGCCCAATTCCAATCGGAGATATGTCACCATATCCAACAGACAATAAAGTAACTGCGCTAAAATATAAACAAACTTCGACGAGTTGAAAAGAATGAGCGTTCAAACTTTCTCCGTCCTCTTTCAAAACTGCGAAACCCATTTCCTCTAATACAACGTAACTTAATCCAAATGCGATTAGTACTGTTGTATAGATTAAAAATAATGTGGCCAAATTATAGAGCGAAAAAAAACGCGTTGAATCCGAATAGGAACTCCATAATAATTGGACACTTTTCAAAATAGCGATTGCTGCAATTAATAGAATAAATCCCCATAACATGTCCTCCACCTCATTTTATATGTATGAGGTGGAGAACTGATTTATCCCTTAGAAACGAACAAGCTTCTATAATTAATTACCCGCGCCACGATACCTTTTTACCCCTTGGTTCCAGAGGGTGATTGCAATCGTAAAACAGATAACACCAACAATTGGCGTCGCAAATGCATAACTATTCCATTCTGTTTTTCTTAAAAAGTATGCCGCTGGATATACTCCAACAAACGCAAACGGTAAAACAAACGTTAAAATGAAACGAATTACACGATTATAAATATTAACAGGATAGCGCCCGTAATTACCTATGTTATACATAAGAGGCATAATTGAACTTTTCGCATCCGACCAAAAACCAAGGCTCGCCAGCGTAACAAATATACCTCCATATACAAGTGCTCCTCCTCCTACCATCAATATAAATAAGAAGAAATCATACCAGTAAAAAGATAATTGTAACTCCACAGCTGCATATCCCATTACAACAATCCCTGTAATAGCTCCAATTAAAGATTCAAGTTCCATTCTTTCTAATATAATTTGAAATAGGCTATGGATCGGCCGCGTTAATACACGATCCATCTCCCCTTTAATAATGTATCGATCATTAAAATCCCATATATTAAAGAAAGCTGAAAAGATGGCAAATGGTACTAAAAAGAAACCATAAATAAAGATTACTTCTTCTCGACTCCATCCCTTCAATGCTTGTGTATGCCCAAATACAACGAGAATAAATATTAAATTAACTGCTTGAAGCGATAAATCAGAAAGTAAACCAACGATAAAATCGCCTCGATACTCCAATTTTGTTTTTATATATTGACTTGCATATTGTAAAAATAAGTTTATATATAGCATCTCATCATCCCCCTTGTACAATTAGACGTTTTCTCGCCGTTCTCCACATGAGTACAATTGGAATAATAAGTACAATCGCCCAAATCACTTGAAATACTAAAGCCTCATACAACTTACTCCCCTTTATACCTTCAGAAAAAATCATACTTGGAATATAACTAATAGCCTGAAACGGTAAAAACATCATTGCTTTTTGGGCCCATAGCGGATAAAAACTAATTGGTAATAATAGACCTGAAAATAAATCAATAACAACGCGTTTTGCATACATAATCCCACTATTATTAAATAGGAAAAACGTAAGCATTCCCGTCATTAAATTAATTTGTGTATTAATAATAAAACTAAATATTAAAGATAAGAAGAAATATAACCACGTTTGAAAATTTGTTGTAATTTGCAACGAAAATAATAACGTAACGATAACCATGCCTGGAATGGAAAAGAAGGCAAAACGGAATATTCCCTCGCCAAGACCTTGCATAACTTTCATTCCCAAATAGTTATACGGACGAATTAATTCTACAGCCACACGTCCTTCTTGAATCTCCATCGCAATTTCCCTATCTATATTATTAAAATAGAAGGCACGTGCCATCCACGCGATTGCGATATACGTGGTCATTTGCGAAATAGATAAACTTTCAATATTCTCTTTTCCGCTATAAATTGCTTGCCATAAAAAATAGTAAGCACCGATATTAATCGTATAAATTAAAATCCCGCTATAGTAATTTGTACGATACGCAAGCATCATTAAAAAGCGAATTCGAATCATTTCAATATACTTACCCATGCGTAATACCTTCTTCATAAATGTTACGAATAATTTCCTCTGTAGACACTTCGTTAATTTTTAAATCTTTAATTTGAAAGGCTTGTACTACTTTAGAAATAAGCATTGAAATAATAACTTCTTCATTCGGAATTTTTGCAACCCATGCATTTTCCTCTTTTGCTTTCGACCAAACGACATGATTATCTGGCATAACCATTGATAAAGCCTGATAGGAAACTGGTGCAACAAACTGAAAGTGAATTTCCTTCTCCGCTCCCCACTGCGTACGAAGATTATTTAAAGAACCGTCATACATAATATTTCCTTCATCCAGCATGATAACGCGCTCACATAAAGCTTCAATATCAGTAATATCGTGTGTTGTTAATAAAATTGTTGTTTTATAACGTTCATTCATTTCTTTTAAAAATTCACGTATTTTCAATTTCACAAGTACATCTAACCCAATTGTTGGCTCATCTAAAAATAATAACGGTGGATTATGAATTAAGGCTGCCGCTAATTCACAACGCATCCTTTGACCAAGAGATAATTTTCGAACTGGTTTATCTAATAAGGGCCCTATATCTAACGTTTCAATTACGTGCTCCATATGCTCCTTATACTGAGCGTCTGATACACCATACACTTTCTTTAATAAACGAAACGATTCTTGTACTGCAATATCCCACCAAAGTTGCGAACGCTGTCCAAAAACAACACCAATTGTTCTTACAAATTCTTCTCTTTGTTTATGTGGGTTCATTCCATTTACTGTGATTTGCCCTGATGTCGGAGTTAAAATCCCCGTAAGCATTTTAATTGTTGTTGATTTACCAGCACCGTTCTCACCGATATAACCAACCATTTCACCTTGCTTCACAGTAAAAGATACATCATTTACTGCTGGTACTATTTTATAATTACGATTTAATAAATCGCGAAATGCACCCTTTAAGCCCGGACGACTTGAATAGGCTGTAAACTCTTTACGTAACCCTTGTACCTCAATTACCGATTTCATAATCGGACCCCCCTCCTAAATGTCACAACGAATAGTTTACCCAACTGCCTTCGCTATCACAAACAATACGTCTTTTCGAAAAACATGTTAGAATAATACATAGATTTTTGTAAGGAGATGAATTGTAGTGAATTTCACAAAGTCAGAAGCATTACATAAAGAAGCTTTAGAGCATATCGTTGGCGGTGTTAACAGTCCTTCTCGTTCTTTTAAAGCAGTTGGCGGCGGCGCTCCTGTTGCTATGGAACGTGGGAAAGGCGCTTATTTCTGGGATGTAGACGGAAATAAATATATCGATTATTTAGCAGCATACGGTCCTATTATTACTGGACATGCTCATCCGCATATAACAAAAGCAATTACAACAGCTGCTGAAAATGGGGTACTTTATGGAACACCAACAGCGCTAGAGGTAAAATTCGCAAAAATGTTAAAAGAAGCAATGCCTGCATTAGATAAAGTCCGTTTCGTAAACTCTGGTACAGAAGCAGTGATGACAACGATTCGTGTTGCTCGTGCTTATACAGGTCGCACAAAAATCATGAAATTTGCTGGTTGTTACCACGGTCATTCTGATTTAGTACTTGTGGCAGCTGGATCTGGCCCTTCTACTTTAGGAACTCCTGACTCAGCTGGCGTACCACAAAGTATCGCACAAGAAGTTATTACCGTTCCATTTAACAATGTAGAAACTTTAAAAGAAGCTTTAGATAAATGGGGTCATGAAGTAGCAGCTATCCTTGTAGAACCGATCGTTGGAAACTTCGGTATTGTAGAGCCTAAACCTGGATTCCTTGAAAAAGTGAATGAACTTGTTCACGAAGCTGGCGCACTAGTAATTTATGATGAAGTTATTACTGCTTTCCGCTTTATGTACGGCGGTGCTCAAGACTTACTTGGTGTTACACCTGACTTAACAGCGCTTGGTAAAGTTATTGGCGGCGGCTTACCAATCGGTGCTTACGGTGGTAAGAAAGAAATTATGGAACAAGTTGCTCCGCTTGGACCTGCATACCAAGCTGGTACAATGGCAGGAAACCCTGCTTCTATGGCATCAGGTATCGCTTGTCTAGAAGTACTTCAACAAGAAGGGCTTTATGAGAAATTAGATGAACTTGGTGCAATGCTTGAAAAAGGAATTTTAGAGCAAGCAGCGAAACATAATATCGACATTACATTAAATCGTCTAAAAGGGGCTTTAACTGTATACTTCACAACTAATACAATTGAAGATTACGATGCCGCACAAGATACAGACGGTGAAATGTTCGGTAAATTCTTCAAGCTTATGCTTCAAGAAGGAGTTAACTTAGCACCTTCTAAATACGAGGCATGGTTCTTAACTACAGAACATACAAAAGAAGATATTGAATATACAATCGAAGCTGTAGGCAGAGCATTTGCTGCCCTAGCAGACAATAAATAATCCCTTCATTAAAAGGAAAAAAGAAAGCTCACCTTTCTTTTTTCCTTTTTTCTATTTCATAAATCACGCATTAATAGTATAATTATTCATAATTATCTGTTTTATATTCTTTTACAGCATTACTATCTCTGTGTACAAGGTGATTTGCACCTTAAATAGTAAGATTATTCTAACTTTTACAAGAGGGGGGATTGACGGATGCTCAATAAAAAAAATACATGGACACCGTCTTTATTTCGAGATTATAGAAATGCAGAACATGATGCGTGTGGAATCGTTTCCGTTATGGAGAAACGAAAAATTGCTACAAAAGAAAACATTGACCTTTGCATACAATCACTCGTCAAAATGAATCATAGAGCTGGTTTCATTAATGGCGAGGGCGATGGCATCGGCATTCACATTGATATACCAAAAACGCTTTGGAATGAAAAACTAAAAAGTAGCGGATATAATCCAACGATTGTGGATCATCCCCACTTTATCGTTGGACATTTTTTTCTAAATAAAAAAGAAAACATTACTGCCTTAAAAGATTATATTCGTACGCAATTAAACAACAAAAACTTTGCAATCATTTTCGAAAGTGATGATGCAACACACTCAGATGCGCTCGGTCCACTTGGTAAACAAGAAGAACCTTTATTTTGGCAAGTTGCCCTTATCGCAGAAAACGAAATTACAAATATTGAGCAAACATTATTTTCTGTCACAATAAAAATAGAGGAAAACGAAGCAATTCATGTTGCTTCATTAAGTCATGATCATGTTGTATATAAAGTTCTAGGTGCTGGTGATACGCTTGTTGCCTACTATAATGATTTACAACATCCGCTTATCGCTTCAACTATGACATTAGGACATAACCGCTACTCTACTAATACATTATCTAATTTTTTTCGTGTACAACCATTTAGCATTCTCGGACATAATGGTGAAATTAACACAATTGCGAAATTACGCGATCAAGCTGAAATGATTGATGTACCACTTACTGCAGGAGGCAGTGACTCTCAAGATTTAAACCGCACCTTAGAAACCCTACTTGTTCAATACGGCTACAGCTTATTTGAAGCAATGGAAATTCTATTCCCACCAATTATTAATGAAATTAAACTTTATGAAACACCTTTACAAGATTTATATACGTATATACGTGAAGCATGGGGACATTTTGCACAAGGACCAGCTGGCATCATTTCCCGTTTTAAAGATGAAGCTGTTTTCAGCGTTGATTCCCTTGGATTACGCCCAGTATGGAAAGTAGAGACAGAGAGCTCTTATATTTTCTCTTCTGAACCTGGAGTTGTATCACCAACTAAATATGTAGCAGAACCAAAACCACTCGCTCCTGGAGAAAAAGTCGGATTAAAATGGAATGAACAAGATGAACTTGTTCTTTATGAATATGACAAATATCAAATCCAAGTATATAACCGTTTTAAAAAGCGAATTGATACTACCAATTACCATTTAAATTTATCTATCCCTGAAACGAAAAAAATCCAAGGGCTATGTGATTCTGTTCAAGTTGAAACGAAACAATACGTCGCTTTCGGATGGGACCGAGAACATATTCAACTTCTTGAACAGATGGCAACAAAAGGCGTTGAGCCAATACGCTCACTTGGGCATGACTCACCACTTGCCGCACTCGATACTGATAGACGAAATATCGCTGACTTTATTAAAGAAAGTGTAGCTGTTGTTACAAACCCTGCAATTGATCGTGACCGTGAAATTGAACACTTCTCTACACGTACTGTACTTGGAGAGCGTCCAAGTTTATTAAGCGGCGCAAAACGGCCATTTGTAGTTGAAATGCTTTCACCAATTATTTTAGAAGGCAGCGTGGCACAACCTATTGCAGAGGAATTACACACAATTACGTACGAACAACTCATAGAGCTATTTAAGACTCATAACTCTATCGCCACAATCTCTGCTACATTCAGCTCGTCAGAAACTCTGCAATGCGCATTAAGCCGCATTAGTTCTGAAGCGATAGCTGCTGTTAACAATGGCGCTTCCCTACTAGTATTAGATGACGCAAAAGCCCATCTAAATGAACGATTGTGGATTGATCCACATTTAGTTACTGCTAAAGTACATCAAGCATTAAGTGAAAATAAATTACGCCGCAATTGTTCTCTCGTTATACGTTCTGGTGCTCTTCGCTCCTTACATGACATTGTCACGCTATATGGATTAGGAGCAGATGGTATTAATCCATATTTATTATTCGCGACTGTAAATGATGGAACAAAAACACCAATTACGAATCTATATAATGCACTTAATAAAGGATTAGAAAAAGTCATTTCAACAATTGGAATTCATGAGTTACGTGGTTACGGACGTCTCTATTCATCTATTGGGTTACATGAAGAAATCGCAAATATATTACAGATTACAAATTTCTTCGGTTCAAATGATTTAGCCTTTTCACTTGAATCACTTGTTGAAGATGCAAAAATACGAGCAGAGGATTATAACAATCCTAAAATTAGAATGCGAAAATCATTTCATATATTCCCGCGAATTTGGAAAGCAATCGGCGATGTTGCAAAAGGAAATTCTTATGATGATTACCGTGACAAGTTAAGTGAACTAGAAGAGAATAATCCAATTGCAATCAGACACCTTGTTCAAACGAAACAAACAAAACATGTCGTTCCAACTGAAGAAGTATCTATCGGCATCAAAAATCATAATTTACCATTTATTATTAGTTCTATGTCATTTGGTTCTCAAAACGAAATTGCCTTTCGCGCATATGCAGAAGCAGCCGATCAGCTAAATATGATTAGCTTGAACGGTGAAGGCGGCGAAATTAAAGATATGATTGGAAAATATCCACATACACGTGGACAACAAGTGGCATCTGGGCGATTTGGAGTAAATGCCGAACTACTAAACTCATCAAACTTAATTGAAATCAAAATCGGTCAAGGCGCAAAGCCTGGGGAAGGTGGGCATTTACCTGGTTCAAAAGTGACAGCCAAAATCGCTGAAGCACGTAATGCGACAATCGGCTCAGATTTAATTTCACCTTCTAATAACCATGATATTTATTCAATTGAAGATTTAGCTCAAATGATTACAGAAATTAAAACAGCTAATCAACTTGCCAAAGTAGCCGTGAAAGTCCCTGTTGTTCCTAATATCGGAACAATTGCTGTCGGTATCGCCAAAGCTGGCGCTGATTTTATTAACATTAGCGGATTCGATGGCGGAACAGGCGCTGCACGTATTCACGCATTGCAGCATGTAGGTCTCCCTGTAGAAATTGGTGTTAAAGCCGCTCACAACGCTTTATTAGAAGCAAGCATGAGACATAAAGTAGAGATTTGGGCAGATGGTGGTATTCGAAGTGTAAATGATGCCTTGAAAATCATGCTCCTCGGAGCAAACCGTATTGGATTTGGCACACTATCAATGATTGCAATCGGCTGTACTACTTGCCGTGGGTGCCATCTAGATACTTGCCATGTTGGAATTGCGACACAAATCGAGTCTGAAGCACAAGCAAAAGAACATGGGTTACGCCGCTTCGTCCCACGCGAATTAGAAAGCGCAGTTGCTGGCCTGCTAAATTTATTCACCTCTTTCGGTGTAGAACTAAAACGATTAACAGGACAGCTTGGTTATACAAATTTACAAGCAATTGTTGGACGTTCTGATTTATTAGAGCAAGTTCGAGGCGAAAATTTATTAAACTTACGTAATTTACTACAAATAATAGAACATCCATCTGTTACAACAACAGAAGGCGTACCGGAAAAACAATTTAAGACAGTTCATTCCGCTGACTCAAAAGAATTGGTAGGCGTTGGTGTAGAGCAACGCGTTATGGGTGGTCTAGAATCATGTTATCGCGTTCGCAGTAAACTATATGAAGCTACTCAACTTGAACCACTTACATTAAAGTATACGAATGGTTCTATTCCCGGAAATGGGTTAGGTGCTTACAATAGTGAAAATTTATTTATACACGTAAATGGCGGCGCACAAGATGGCATTGGTAAAACTTCCTTTGGTGGTGGGATTTATATAACGAAATCAAAAGGAAAAGACGGAGTATATTATAACGGTTCTGTCGGAAAAGGATTTGGATATGGTGCACAAAAAGGGGCACTATACGTGCAAGGGAACGCTGATGCTCGCGCTGGCATTCGCCTTTCTGGGGCAGACATGATAATTGGAGGTAGAATAACAAAACCACTCCGTGAAAAAGAGCAAGGAAATATAGGTGCATACTCCAATATTAAAGGTTTTGCTTTTGAATATATGACAAATGGGCGAGCGCTTGTTTTAGGTGACCCTGGTCCATGGATTTGCGCTGGCATGACTGGCGGTGTTGTTTATTTGCGCCGTGATTCAAACTTAGGCTTAACAGAACAGGCCTTAAAAAGAAGAATCGCAAAAGGCGCAAATGTTACATTACAACCAATTAGTAAAAATGGTTTGAAAGATGTAACTGAATTATTGCTAGACTATATTCGTGTACTAAACGAGCACGAGCAATATGAGGAAGTTGCTTTGTTAACACCATTATTAGATGATATACAGAACAAGTTTTTTGAGATTATCCCGAAAAAAGAACAGGCAGATCCATCTATCTCAACAGAGTAAAATGAGTAATTTTCATTATTAAGAAAAAATTGACGAAGTACGCTTCTCATAGTAATCTATAGTAACAATTTGAGACCTGCTGAAATTCAGCAGGTTTTTTTACTAAAAACTGATGTTTAAAAGGAATTAGGAAAAATTATAAAGTGAAACTTTAATTAGCCTACACCAATCGGACGTTTACCGGCATCCAGCTTCTGAATTTTGAGGCGTGAATCTTACTACTCACAATTAGCGGGATAAAATGAACACTAATTTCTTTTAACGTCACTAAAATATCACTTGCTAACATATTGTAATGAATGTATAGTATCATGTTGTACATTCATTATGACAAGAGAAAGGATCTTATTAAGGGTATGAAACTTGGTGCTCGCATTTTAAAAACGGGTATTGCCATCACGTTAGCTTTATTTGCTTGTATTTTACTTCAAT
The DNA here is from genome assembly GCF_037966225.1 of Bacillus sp. FSL E2-8900. NCBI lineage: Bacteria > Bacillati > Bacillota > Bacilli > Caryophanales > Bacillaceae > Bacillus > Bacillus sp. FSL E2-8900. Next base: position 501,059 of record NZ_CP150193.1, on the reverse strand, counting down.
TACCGAGTCCGGTATTTGCGGGAATTTCAGCTATCTTTGCTGTCCAACCGTCTGTATACCGTTCTTATTTAACAGCACTTGAACAAATTCAAGCAAATGTAATTGGTGCGATATTTGCTATCGCATTTGCTACTGCTTTTGGACATAATCCTTTTATTATTGGATTAACATGTATATTAGTAATTGCTCTTACATTACAATTACGATTAGAAAACACAATATCAATTGCTTTAGTAACAGTTATCGCCATTATGGAGTATCAAGGCGAAGATTTCTTTAGTTTTGCCTTACTTCGATTTGCGACGATTATGATTGGTATTATTGCGGCTTCACTTGTAAATTTAGTATTTATGCCGCCAAAATATGAAACAAAACTTTATCATCGTATCGTTGATAATACAGAAGAAATTGTAAAATGGATTCGAATGAATAGCAGGCAGGCTTCTGATTTTACAACGCTAAAAACTGATATTGATCGTATGAAAGAAAAAATGATCAAACTAAACCATTACTATTTGCTGTATAAAGAAGAAAGAAGCTACACGAAAAAAGTAAAGTTCGCAAAAATTCGTAAGCTCGTTTTATTCAGACAAATGTTAGCGACAACAAGCCGTGCTTTAAGTACGTTAAAATCATTACACCGTACTGAAAATGAACTGCGCTATATGCCGGAAGAATTTCAGGAATCTATCCAAAACGAACTTGACTCATTAACACATTATCATGAACAAGTTTTATTAAAATTTATTGGTAAAGCAAAAAAACAACAATCAGTTGAAATGCTTGATGAAGTTGAAACAGGTAAACAAGAATTAATTGATATCTTTATGGAATATCAAAATAAAGACGATGAAGAAGCATATAAAACATGGTTACATCTCTTCCCTCTTATTTCTTCCATCATTAACTATAGTGAAGAAGTAGAGCATTTAGATTTGCTTGTAGATAGCTTCTACACATACCATAAACCAGAAAAAGAACTCCAAATCGATGATAAAAAAGAAGACGAATAAAAAACAGCTCCTTTTATGCTAAAGGAGCTGTTTCTGTTATATGTTGAAGTTGATATAAATTGTAATAAAATCCTCTTTTTCGCATTAACTCTTCATGAGAACCAGTCTCTTTAATCTCACCGTCTTCAATGTAAATAATCGTATCAACATGCGTAATCGTCGCTAATCGATGTGCAATTATAATCGTTGTCCGGTCAGCAGCTAACGTCTGAAGCGCCTCTTGAATATACCTTTCATTTTCTAAATCTAATGCTGAAGTTGCTTCATCTAATATAAGTACCGAAGGATTCTTTAGAAACACTCGTGCAATTGCCACGCGTTGTCTTTGCCCGCCCGATAGCTTCACACCACGTTCTCCAACGACAGTATTATAACCATCTGGTAAGTCTATAATAAAATCATGAATTTGCGCAGCTTTAGCAGCTGCAATCACCTCTTTCTCTGTAGCCTTCGGATTTCCATATAAAATATTAGCTCCAATTGTATCGCTAAACAATAAATTATCTTGCAGTACAATTCCAATATGACTACGCAAATTTCTCATATTATACTTTCTTACATCTATGCCATCTACATAAACCGTGCCTTCAGAAACATCATAGAAACGCGGGATCAAACTAGCAAGAGATGACTTTCCTCCCCCACTCGCTCCTACAAGCGCTACTTTCTCTCCAGGTTGCATAGTTAATGACAAGTTGTGTAATATCTCTTTTTCATCTGCATTATAACGAAAAGAAACATTGTCAAATACAATTTCTCCATTTAATTTTTTCGTTTGTACCGCATTTGGTACATTAACAATATCGTATTTTTCATCTAACAGTTCAAACACACGGTCCATCGATGCAAAAGATTGTGTTAATGTTGTAGATGAATTAACAAGGCGGCGAAGCGGACTATATAAACTATCCATATATCCAACAAAAGCTACCATCGTTCCTAGCGTTAACTGCCCTTGAATTACTTCATATGCTGCAAAACCAATCACAAGTAACGGACCTAAATCGGTTAACGTGTTTACTGCCGAAAATGTTCTTGCCGTCCAACTTGTATGGGTTAATGCTTTCGTTAAAAATTCATTATTTCTTTTTTCAAACTGCTTCCCCTCATACTCTTCTAACGCAAAGCTACGTGTCACTTGCATTCCTTGAATACGTTCATGCAAATACCCTTGCATCGTCGCTAACGCTTGTGAACGCTCTTTCGTCAATTTCCGAAGACGTCCGAAAAAATATTTCACTGCAATTACATAAATAGGTAAAATCAATAACGCAACAAATGTTAATTTTATATTCATAGAAAACATAACAATGATAGCAATAGCAATTGTTGCAGTATCTAACCAGACGTTCATCAAACCAGTAATTACAAAATCTTTCGTTTGTTCTACATCATGGATGACACGCGAAATAATCTCCCCTGTTTTTGTATTGGAGTAATAACGTAAACTTAACTTTTGTAAGTGACCGAAAATATGCTTCCGCAAATCATACAGTATTGTATTTGCGATACGTTGGGCGAAATATTGACGATAATATTCAATCGGTGGTCTTAATACCGCAAAAATAAAGAAAGCAATTCCAATCGCTGTTATTAATTGAGATGTTTTATCTTGAAGTGAGCCAGCGCCTTGAATTACATCATCGATAATATACTTTAATAACCACGGCATAATAAGTGGGATACCGAACTTAACTAGTCCAATAATAATTGTAATAGCAATAAGCCATCGATATGGTTTAACAAATTGTAAATATCTTTTTATGCCTTGCACATAATCCCCCCTCTAATAGGACAAACCTGCCGGGAAGCCCCCTGCAGGTTTGTTTTAATTTCTGTACATTAAATATCGTTCATACCACATATCTACGAAATCTGATGCAAATGGACCTTTTCTTTGATGAATCCACTGTGTTAAATGTGCTACATTTCGTTTTAAAATTGTATCAATAACAGGTGGATACTGCATAATTTCACTATGTTTTTCATACTCATCTTCATCTAGAAGCGTATATGTCATATCTGGATATACTTTAATATCTAAATCATAATCAATATACTTTAATGCTTCAGGATCATACGCAAAAGGTGAGCTTAAATTACAATAATAATATACGCCATCTTCCCTAAGCATCCCAATCACATTAAACCAATAGTTGGCATGAAAATAACAAATTGCTGGTTCACGAGTAATCCATGTTCGGCCATCCGATTCTGTAACTACTGTACGATCATTCGCTCCGATTACAAGACTCTGTGTCCCTTTTAAAATTGTTGTTTCTTCCCACATTCTATGAATGGAGCCATTATGTTTATAACTATGTATTTGTACTTTTTCTCCTTCTTTGGGAAATCCCATATATGCTCCCTTCTTTCAACTGCAAATGCCCTTTGAACGGCATTCACTTTTTTTCTATTATAACTTTTTTGTCGAAATTTTAAAACTAAAGGGATAAGACTCTATTTTTCAAACTGAATATGCAGGAGGTTTATCGTTGAATACTATGCCCCACCGCTTCTTAGGAGATAAAAGGATTGTACTATATTATTTATAAGCGAGGACATGTAATAGAAAAAGCCCTTCTTTATTTCCATACAAAGAAGGACTTTTCACCTAAAGATAACAATATATCTTATCCTAAATTTGAAATCATTTTTTCAGTTGCAAAAGATTGAATTACACTATTCGTTTGTTCTTCAAATTTCTCATGTAACATCTTCAACGCTACTTCTGTTCTATATATTTCCTGGCGGATAAAATGCAGTTCTTTTTTATCGCACGTATCTTTTTCATTCATTTCAATTTGTTGATACTTCTCTAGATGTGCTTGTAACTTTAACAATTCATCCATCGTTTCTAATTGCTCCCCTACCAACTTATCAAAATCGTTCATTACTTACCCCCTTTTGGACTTATTCATCAGTTATTATTCCTAATTACATAATTCTAATTGTTAACTTCCTTCTCCTTTGACTACATTTGTTGACTTATTAGAAGTTATGTCGTTCGCTTTCTTTTCATTACAACGATCCACGCAAAAAGAAAACACTTCTCCCGAATTAGAGAAGTGTTTTTCTTTCATTACTGATTTGAGCTAGAAGATTGTGATTGTTTTGCAGCTGACTTAGCATTTTGTTTTTTCACAGAATGCACGTCTGTTTCAGTTGCAAATTCTGTACCATAACTAGCGTTTGCACTTTGTGCACCAGAAGCTTGTGCTTTCTTTGCTTCTGATTGTGCGTTTGCTTGTTTTACAGCTTGTACATCTGTTTCAGTTGAAAACTCTGTACCATAACTAGCATTTGTACTTTGAATGCTAGCACCAGAAGTTGCTTTGTTATAACCTTGTTGTTTTTTACTCATCTTTCTCACCTCCACAATCAATAATGTAACCAATTCACTTAGAAGCTATCCGTAATTTTCTTTTGAATAATTTCCGCATATATCTTTTGTTACTTATTCAAACTATAAGAAATGGAGGTGGAAATATGTATATAGGACGCGATATGACTGAACTAACGATGATTTCAAAAAATGAATGGAAAGAAGATGAATTAGCTTATTTTCATCACTCACTACAACAGGTTCTGCCTTATTTAAATGTAGAAGGGCAAAGTATTTACAAAGAAATTGTAGTAGAAATCGAATCAAGAGGCGGCTTACAAGAAGGTGAAGCTAGTTGGACTCATGGGACAAAAATTTCTTACGATTAAAAAAGTGTTCCCTAGATTGGGAACACTTTTTTATTTATTGCATTGTAATTTTCTCCACACAATTTTCATAAATAGTACGGTGTGATTTTGAGAAAGGTAATTGCTCAAATACCTCTTTCGATACAAATTTTAATGTATCTGTATCAACAATATTACCGGTTACTTTTCCGTAAAATACAAATATATCCCAAGTACGATGTGTAAACGTATGTTGTACATTCATTGCGTATTCATCAATAGAAACCTCGAGCTCAAATTTTTCTTTCATATAATCTATAAGCTGTTCCTTCTGATTTCGAATACCTTCTCCAAGTTCAGCATTAGGAAACTCCCACATGTTAGCTAACAAACCTGTACTTGGACGCTTATTAATAACGTAACGACCGTCTTCAGTTTGAAGTACGCCTGCAACAATAGGTACCATTTTAGGAGCTTTCGCTTTACTTTTTACTGGTAATTCTTTTTGAACACCTTCAGCATATCCTCTGCAATGCTCACGCACAGGACAAAGTAAGCACGATGGATTTTTAGGAATACAAATCAATGCACCTAATTCCATCAATCCTTGATTAAAATAAGATGGGTTTTCTACTGAAATAATTTCACGCACAATCTCTTCAAAAACTTTTCGAGTCTTTGGTTTTGCAATATCATCCCATACTGATAAAATACGAGATAATACACGCATAACATTTCCATCAACTGCCGGCTCTGGTATACCATATGCGATACTTAAAATAGCACCTTTTGTATATGGTCCTACTCCTTTTAACTTTTCAATTTTCTTTACATCACTTGGTACAACCCCGCCGTATACTTCTTTTACCTCTTTTACTGCCGCATGTAAATTACGTGCTCTAGAATAATATCCTAAACCTTCCCATGCTTTTAATACTTCTTCATCATCAGCGTTCGCTAACGCTTCAAGTGTAGGAAACTTCCCCATAAAATTTGCGTAATATGGTTTTACAGCTTCTACTCTTGTTTGCTGCAACATAATTTCAGAAACCCAAACGCGGTATGGATCTTTATTCTTTCTCCACGGTAAGTCGCGCTGTTCTTCTTCAAACCAACCAATTAAATCATTTTGAAACTGCTCTATATTAAAATTGTTTAGTATTTCAAGTGTCAAACTTGATCCCCCTCATTTTTTTGCATATAAGTACTATTATAAAGATTTTAGGAAAAAATTTAAGTAAGATGACATAGGAAATAGAAGGCAAAGGACTTGAGGTATCGAATAAAAAGAGTTACATTAATAAAAAACGGAGGTGGATTTCTATGGACACAGCCACTCACCTTGTTATGGGTATCACTTTAGGTAGCTTAGCAACATTAGATCCAGCCATAGCACAAAGTGATATTGGCCCCCAAGCTGTTATGCTTGCTACAATTGCTGGTTCCAACATTCCTGACATTGACACAGTTTTAAAATTGCGTAATAACGCTAAATATATAAGAAATCATCGTGGGATTACTCATTCTATTCCTGCGGTAATTCTTTGGTCATTCCTTATAAGTGGCATCTCTTTCGCCTTCTTTTCAGAAGCTCCATATCTTCATCTACTACTTTGGTCATTTATTGCCGTCTTTCTTCACGTCTTTGTAGATATTTTCAACGCCTATGGTACACAAGCATTACGACCTTTCACAAAAAAATGGGTCGCACTTGGCATAATTAATACATTCGATACCGTAATTTTCTTTATCCATATACTTGCAATTGCTTGCATGCTCGTCGGTTCTCATAAGGGATATACAGCTTTAGCGGCATATATATTAATGATTGTTTACTATATCGGACGGATTATGATGCACAGAAATATAAGAAGCGTTGTACACAAACGTTTCAAAAATGTCGAAAAGATTATCATTTCTCCTTCTTACCGATTTTATCATTACCATTTAGCAGTCGTTACGGCTGATTATTACTACGTTGCGAGATGGCACCGTGGTAACATCATGATATATGATAAGTTCGATCGGATACCGTTCCCAGACAATAATATTATGCGAGCAGCTAAACAAGATGAAAACATCTCAGCCTTCCTATCTTTCTCTCCTGTATATCGCTGGGATATTTTTGATCATGACCATTATTATGAAGTACGATTCATTGATTTACGATATCGAAGTAAAGATTATTATCCATTTGTTGCAATCGTTCAGCTCGACCACAATTTAAATATTATTAGTTCCTATACAGGATGGATCTTTAGTGAAGAAAAGCTTCGAAAAAAACTGGAATTACTTCCACATTAAAAAAAGCGACTTAAGTCGCTTTTTTTAATGTTTCAAATGATCTTCTTGATTAATTAAATGACTATACTTCGGATTATTTGTCCGCATTTCATGAAGGCGTACACCATGATTATTAATCCATGATCGTACCACTTGTTCCGTCATTTCATCGCCTTGATAACGACCTGATTTTGCATAAGTTGTTTGAAAATCTTCCCATAGTAACTCAACCCACGCACGAGCTTGTGCGTAAGAAAGCTTGTCATTCTTGTCTAATAATTCTTTCGTTAATGTTTCATAAATATCATTCATATTATAATCTCCTTTTACCTATTTATCCCTTCATTTCTAAAGGATAGTTTCTTCAATTTTGCACATTCTATAATTGATACTTCTTAAAGAGGTATCAACCGATAATGAGGAGGGCGTTCGCAATGGGTAAACAAGCCGAATTTTGGTCTGAGTCAAAAAACAACAGCAAAATCGACGGTCAACCGAAAGCGAAATCACGCTTCGCTTCGAAACGACCTAACGGCACAATTAACACGCACCCACAAGAACGTATGCGTGCTGCAAATCAGCAGGAAGAATAGTACAAATTAAATTAACTTCCTACACGAGGTGATAAAGATGAGCTACCGTGATCGCTTAGATAGTCGTTCTGAATTATTTAACCATACGTGGACTCGTCCAAAACATGCGAAAGCACAAGTTAACGGACAGACGCAACAAACCCAGTCTCTCATTATATTGGCAAATGAATGTAAAAAACGCCAATTTTAGAATCTCCTATCTCCTTTAACGCCTACCAAAGATGAAAACCAGAGAGATATATGCTCTCTGGTTTTTATTTTTCTTGCAATAAGGAAATTGGTATGCCAATCTCTTCATTATCATTTTGCTTATATCCCCAAGCAAATACCCCATTGAAATACGTGATTTTAAATAATACACCAGGTTCTTCTACTAATTCATATGTTTCACCAATACGGAATTTGTTTACATCCGTCATATAAGCACGAGCCATTGCCATTTTTCTCATTAATACATCAAATTCATTGACAATCCCAAGCTGCTCAGCTTTTACTGCTTGCTCCTTCAAAGCGCCAATTTCTTCCCTTAGCTCATGCGGTGTCATTTCACTGTAGCGTTTTGGCATATTCATCTTATTCTCCTCATTCCTCTTCGCGTTTCATTTGCAAAAATATCTCGATTTCATCAATAGAGAATCCTTTTCGATATAACGCTTGTTTCATCTTGTTTTCAAATGTCCATCCATCATACTTCTTATATTTCTCATAATATTTATTCCCATGATAGTGTAACGCTTCTTGTTGCTTTTCGTCATCTTTTTCGTCTTTCAATTCTTCCAAACAAATTTGAATTACTTCTCTAGAATATCCTTTTCGAACAAGCATCTCATCTAACTTTAGTTTCATTTGTAAAAAAGAATGTTTTTGATAAGATTTTTTCTTCTTCTCTATGAGAAACAAGGCATTCTCAATTTGCTTTTCCTTCGGATATTCTTGTAAACTATGTGTAATAATTAAATCCTGAACACCTTTATTTAATAACTCTCTTTTAATAACAGTTGGACCTTTTCGATTCACATTACTTTGCGTTCGCGTATATAAAACAGCATACTCTTTATCATTAATATATCGGTCATGTAATAATTTCGAAACGACTTCAGAGATGATGGCCTGTCCCACTTCTTTTTTTCGTAAAAAATCTTCTATTTCTTGTTTTGTTCTCATTTGATAGGATAAATAGGAGATTGCTTGTAAATATGCTTTTTGTACTTCTTCATTGTACAAAATATTTCCTAACTCGATTTCATCAATTTCTAAGCCTTTTTGTAATCCATGTTTTATTAAGATTACTTGATCCACACTAAATCCGTACTCTTCGCCTTGACCTTTATCAATATAAATATTAAATCGTTCTTTCGATCGTTTTTGTACTTCTATTTTTGTAATGACAGCCATACTCTCACCTCTCTATTATTTTAACATAGTCGAGGAACATTTTTTCTTTTCAAGAATATATATAATGAGGAGGAAATACTTGTGAAAATCGCAATTTCTGGTGGTACAGGCTTTATCGGTAAATCCCTTTCTACTTTTTTTATTCAAAAAGGATATACTGTTTACATTCTCACACGAAAAAAAACTACTGAAACTTCCGATCCTAACCTTCAGTATGTTCAATGGACACCAGATTTACAAACCTTCCCCCTCTCTTCTATTGATATAGTTATTAATCTAGCCGGAGAGTCTATTAATAGTAGATGGACAAAGCAACAAAAGAAAGTCATTTTAAACAGTAGAATTCAAACAACAAAAGGAATCATTAAACAATTGCAGACACTCCATACAAAACCACACACATTTATTAACGCAAGTGCTATTGGATACTATGGAACGTCTGAAATAGAGTCTTTTACAGAACAGCATGAGACTCCTGGAAATGACTTTTTAGCAAATACAGTATATTCATGGGAACAAGAAGCATCTAAAGCACGTTCTCTCGGAATACGAACAATCTACGCAAGATTTGGAGTTGTATTAGGTGCAAATGGAGGAGCTCTTCCCAAAATGCTACTTCCCTATCAATTCTATATCGGCGGCACCATTGGTTCTGGGAAGCAATGGTTATCATGGATTCATATAGACGATGTCGTTCGTATGATGGATTTCATCATACACAAAAAAGAAATTGATGGTCCTCTTAATATGACAGCACCAACACCCATAAGAATGAAGGAATTTGGAGAAAACATTGCAACTATAATGAAAAAACCTCATTGGTTGCCTGTACCTTCATTTATCATTCAAACTTTACTGGGTGAAATGAGCATACTTGTACTAGAAGGGCAACGTGTATTACCCATTAAGGCAATTGAACATGGATACCAATACACATTTCCGGCAATAGACCATGCATTACAAAATATACTTTCGCATACAATGTAGTACTTCTAAAACACAATTTTACATGGGCTCTTTCAAAACTTTCATTTTCTAGGATCCTAAGCATTACCATACAAATAACCTTTCAGTTACTTTCCCTTAACTTCCATTAGCATTATAAAGTAACAGAAATGAGGTACCTATGAAAATATTGCTCAAACAAGCCATTGTATACCCTATTACATCTCAAAAGTTTCAAGGAGATGTACTCGTTACAGGAGAGCGAATTACCGAGGTCAAACCTTTTATTCAACCTACTCAAGATATGACCGTTATAGATGCACGGGCACTCCATCTCTTACCTGGCTTTATTGATGTCCATACTCACCTTGGTCTCTATGATGAAGGTACTGGTTGGGCTGGAAATGATGCCAATGAAACATCTGAAGTTTCAACACCACATATTCGTTCTTTAGATGGAATCCATCCTTTCGATATTGCCTTTCAAGACGCTGTACAAAACGGAATTACAACCGTTCACGTTATGCCTGGCAGTCAAAATATTATCGGGGGTACTACTTGTGTAATAAAAACAGCTGGAACTTGTATTGATCATATGATTATTCAAGAACCTGCTGGTTTAAAGATTGCCTTTGGAGAAAATCCTAAAAAAGTCCATAGTAATGGAACAAAAGAATCCATTACACGTATGGGGATTATGGGGTTACTTCGGGAATCATTCTATGAAGCACAACACTACGGGCACGAAGCTGATTTTAGAATGCTTCCTATTTTAAAAGCATTACGTCGTGAAATACCCGTACGTATCCACGCTCACCGAGCAGATGATATTAGTTCTGCGCTACGCTTTGCAACGGAATTCAACCTCGATCTACGTATTGAACATTGTACAGAAGGACACTTTCTTGTTGAAGAGCTTTCGAAACACAATTTGAAGGTTTCAGTTGGTCCCACTCTGACACGTCGTTCTAAAATCGAACTAAAAAACAAGACATGGGATACTTACCATATATTATCTAAAAATGGTGTGGAAGTTTCTATAACAACAGATCATCCTTATACACCCATTCAATATTTAAATATTTGTGCCGCTGTTGCAGTAAGAGAAGGGTTAGACGAGAAAACAGCACTAGAAGGAATCACCATATTCCCAGCGCGAAATTTGCGTTTAGAGGATAGAATTGGAAGCATTGAGGTTGGAAAAGACGCCGATCTCGTGTTATGGACTCATCATCCTTTCCATTATTTAGCCAAGCCTGTACTAACTATGATTGATGGAAAAATAATTTACAAAAAAAATAAAAAAAACTAGTTTATTTTTTTGACTAGATAAAGTATTATACGATTATAAACTGAATGAAACCATAATCAATTTGTGTCGTGATTATCATTTTCAAATTGATGAATGGGGAAGGCAAATGGTGCGCCACCAGCGTTAGAAACTGGTTCTAGTGGGTTCGATTCCCACCCCGAAATTTTTTAAAGATTGATATAAAAATTTCGAGGGTGGGGTGTTTTTTCGTCATGCTACCCTCGTGTGAGGAGGAGTTAGTATGTTGAAAAAACGCGACTTACACGACAGCCACGTTCTATACGAGTTAATGGTGGATCCAGCTGTCTTCCCTTTTGTGCGTCAAAAGGCTTATTCTTATGAAGAATATTTATTCTTAACAAAACAAACGATTGAAGCTGAAGAACGTGGTGAATTAATTTCACGCACAATTTTAGATGAATGGGGTAACCCTATCGGAACAATTACTTTATTTGATGTGCAAGAAAAAGCTGGATTTCTCGGGACATGGCTTGGCAAACCATATCATGGAAAAGGCTATAACAAATTAGCAAAAGATTCATTTTTTAGTGAACTTTTCTATGAATTAGATATTGAAACAATTTTCATGCGTATTCGTAAAATAAATATTCGTTCTATTAAAGCTGCAGAAAAACTGCAATATGTGAATCTAGCAAACGAAACAAGAAAAGCCGTATATGATGAAATTAACGCAAACGAAGAAGTGTATAACTTATATGAAATTCCAAAAGATCAATACACACTTGCTACAATGCGCGATACATCCTTCCAAGATGCTCATCAATTAAAAGAAGCGTAATCTAAATTTTCTGAAATGATAATCAATCGTTAACATTTTCCATATGCGTATATCCCCTCATGTCTTTGGAAACGATAAATAGTAACTTTAAGACACGAGGTGATTTGTAATGGATAAAAAGAAACGTGATAAAGCAAAAAACACATTATCTAGTACACAAGAAGTTCTCTATCAACGCGAATTTCAAAAAGCAGATCGTGCAGCAGGATATCGCTCGAAAAGCATTTAAAGTGAAAATGAATAATTAGAAGTTTCCCCCCTAATTATTCATTTTCATTACATAATTTTCTCGACTGATAGAAGTAAGCAAAAAAGCCCCTTATACATAAGGGACTTTTTTTGCTGTGGACAACTTTATCCACAAAACCAACAGAATTGTTAGTAATTTTCAAAAACATTTAATATTTTTCTATATTAAAGCATATATCAGCTGTTTTAATTGTGGATATTTTTCTAAAAATTGTGGACAATGTGGATATAGTTGTTAATATTCCGACTTTACTGTTTAATGAAAGCGTAATCCTTTTGTGGATAACTGGCTGAATTTTCTTTGAAAATAATAAAGAACCCTCTTTACATATACAAAGAGGGTTTCATATTAAGTAAAAGATTGTGCAAGAGCAGGTGATTTAATAGGTATATGACGCGGTTCTGCATGATTTTCTGCCAAAATTGCATCTACAATATGACCAGCTGGCTCTGGAAGATAGATGCTTTTCATTGCTTCTTTCATTTGAAGAAGCTTCACATCATCTTGTAATAATGCCTCTGTTTTTGCAAAAACCTCACTATCATCGCGAATGACAACTGCTGCTCCCTTTCTTTCAAAGTACATCGCATTTTCATTTTCTTGTCCTGGAACAGGCTTATATAAAATGACAGGTACTTGCAACGCTGCTGCTTCACTTAATGTTATTCCGCCTGGCTTCGTAATCATACAAGAAGTAACACGGAATAATTCATCAATATTTTCAACATACCCAAACACTTTTAATGCATCGGAATTTTGCTTCTGTAAACTTAATAAATCCTGTTTTAAAGCTTCATTTTTCCCACAAACGACAACTATTTGTAAATTAGGCACTGACATAAATGATTGGCATAGTTCTTTTACATTTCCTAATACCCCATGAGCACCTGCTACAATTAGTAAAATCTTTTTATTCTTACATAACTGATATTTAGTATATATGATTTCCGGATTTACCTTTAACTCAAAACTACTCCGAATTGGAATTCCTGTTTCAACAATTTGTTCCGCAGGTACACCGATATCAACCATCAATTCTTTCACATGATCCGTTGCAACAAAATAACGATCTACTTCTCGATGAATCCATATTTTGTGCACGCAAAAATCCGTTAATACGTTATAGACAGGAATTGAAATACCTGTTTGTTTCTTCAATTCTGGTACAGCGATAATTGGAAATGTATTAATTACAATATCTGGTTTCTCCACCTGTAATAGTGTTTTCAAACGTTTTCTTCCAAAGTTCGCATACCAAGATGCTATTTTCTTATCATAAATTTTTTCTACCCCGTAATAAAACAAACGATATAATTCTTTTCCTATTGTATAACTTTTTAAATATAGATATTTTGTAATGTCAGTTATAAATGGATGTGATTCTCCAAACAAGTCGCATACAATAACATCTTCAATTCCTTTTTGGCGAAATGTTTGTTCTAATGTTTTTGCTACTTGCACATGACCATTACCGTAATGTGCAGTTAATATTAAAACCTTGGGGTTTTTTATCAAACAAATCCACTCCTAGCTTTTTGTTTCTCCATATTGCATATACGACAATAGGAAAAACATTTTCCTTAAAAATTACATAAACAGATTCTAATAATTCCCTTTCAGCTATGTACCTGTCGTGGATATGCAAAGCATATAAGATTGACCCCTTAATCCTATCTGTGCTCATATCTTTACATTATACTTTCCTATAAGAGCTTTCGCAATAACTTACAAATGTTCTCTATTCCATGATACTCACTCTTTTACTTCTTAATTCTTTTTACTATTTTGATTTCCCTTTACAATTATGTAAATTTCTCCATTTATTCCGTACAAAATTATGGATATTCTACTTTCAGTATACTCTTTTATCAATATATACTCTAGATTTTATTGTAAAGAAAGCAAAAAGCCTAATCCAATATTTGGATTAGACCGCTTGTAAAATATATTTAGCATGTTCTACATTTTTCTCAGTAGGTGGTTCTACATTTGCGAGTGGATACTTGTGTCCAAGCGCCTCCCATTTATATACACCAAGCTTATGATATGGTAACACTTCAACTTTTTGAACATTAGACAGACTTTGAATAAAGCTAGATAGTTTTTGTAGATCCTCTTCATTATCCGTAACACCAGGAACTAATACGTGTCGTACCCAAATTGGTTTATTCTTATCCGATAAATAACGAGCAAATTGTAAAATATGTTCATTTGGTTTCCCTGTTAATTTACGATGCTTTTTGGAATCGATATGTTTCAGATCCAATAAAACTAAATCTGTATAATCCATTAAAATATCTAGCTTATTTTGGAATTCTGGTTCCTCAGAATAACAACCACCAGAAGAGTCGATTGTTGTATGGATACCAGCCGCTTTACACTTTTTAAACAACTCAATTAAAAAGTCTAGCTGTAATAATGGCTCTCCACCGCTAACTGTTATACCGCCTCCGGAAGCTTCAATAAATGGAAGGTAACATGTCACATCCTGCATCACTTCTTCAACTGTTATTTCTTTACCTTTACCAATTTCCCACGTATCAGCATTATGACAATATTGACAACGTAATAAACACCCTTGTGTAAATATGACATAACGAATCCCTGGGCCATCAACAGTACCACAAGACTCTACAGAATGTATTCTTCCTTTTACCATGTTACTTCCTCCTTTATTGAAACAGCCTCCCTTCGCTATATATTAAGAGCGAAGGGACACTTTTTTCATTTACATGCTTTCATGCATTGTACGGTTAATTACATCAATTTGTTGTTCACGAGTTAATTTAATAAAGTTTACAGCATAACCAGATACACGAATTGTTAATTGTGGATACTTCTCAGGATGTTCCATTGCATCCATTAATGTTTCACGGTTAAATACGTTAATATTTAAGTGGTGCCCTTCTTTTACTGCATAACCATCAAGCATTGATACTAAGTTACGTACTTGTACATCATCTTCTTTACCAAGTGCTTTCGGAATAATAGAGAACGTATTAGAAATACCATCTTGTGCATCTTCATATGGTAATTTAGCCACAGATAATAATGAAGCTAATGCACCTTTTGTATCACGTCCATGCATTGGGTTCGCACCTGGTGCAAATGGTTCTCCAGTACGGCGGCCATCTGGAGTATTACCAGTTTTCTTACCGTATACAACATTAGATGTGATTGTTAAGATTGACATTGTATGAACAGAATTTCTGTATGTTTTATGTTTACGAAGTTTATTCATAAATGTTTTTACAAGATTTACAGCAATCTCATCTACACGATCATCATTGTTACCGTATTTAGGGAAATCTCCTTCAATCTCGAAGTCAACTGCAATACCATTTTCATCACGAATTGGTTTTACTTTTGCGTATTTAATTGCACTTAATGAATCTGCTACTACAGATAGACCAGCGATACCTGTTGCCATTGTACGAAGAACGTTTGTATCATGAAGTGCCATTTCAATACGTTCATAGCTATATTTATCATGCATGTAATGGATAACATTTAATGTGTTTAAATATAGACCCGCTAACCATTCCATTGTCATATCAAACTTATGCATAACTTCTTCATAATTTAATACTTCAGAAGTAATTGGTGCGTACTCAGGACCAACTTGTGCTTTTGACTTTTCATCTTTACCACCGTTAATCGCATATAATAATGCTTTCGCTAAGTTTGCACGAGCTCCGAAGAACTGCATTTGTTTACCGATTCTCATTGCAGATACGCAACATGCAATACCGTAATCATCGCCGTATTCAGGACGCATAATGTCATCATTTTCATATTGAATTGCTGATGTTTTAATAGACATTTTCGCACAGTAGTTTTTAAAGTTCTCTGGTAATTGTTTAGACCAAAGAACAGTTAAGTTTGGTTCTGGAGCTGGTCCTAAATTATCTAATGTATGCAAGAAACGGAATGAGTTCTTTGTTACTAATGGACGACCATCTAATGCCATACCACCGATAGATTCAGTTACCCAAGTTGGGTCACCAGAGAATAATTCATTATAATCAGGTGTTCTTGCGAATTTCACAAGACGTAATTTCATAATGAAGTGATCTACAATTTCTTGTACTTCTTCTTCTGTTAAAGTACCATTTGCTAAATCTCTTTCAATGTAAATATCTAAGAATGTAGAAGTACGTCCAAGACTCATTGCAGCCCCGTTTTGCTCTTTAATCGCTGCAAGGTATGCGAAGTATAACCATTGGAATGCTTCTTGTGCATTTGTTGCTGGCTTAGAAATATCGAAGCCATGAGAAGCAGCCATTTCTTTTAACTCTTGAAGTGCACGCATTTGCTCAGATAACTCTTCGCGTAAACGCATCGTATCTTCGCTCATTACACCACCAGTTAAATTCAAATCAGCTTTTTTCGCTTCAATTAAATGATCAATACCATATAACGCTACTCGGCGATAGTCACCGATAATACGTCCACGTCCGTATGCATCTGGAAGACCAGTAATAACACCTGATTTACGTGCATTTCTCATTTCTGGTGTGTATGCATCAAATACACCTTGGTTATGAGTTTTTCTCCACTCTCTAAAAATACGACTAAGTTCTTTATCCATTTCGTATCCATAAGATTCACAAGCTTGTTCTGCCATACGAATACCACCATATGGTTGTAAAGAACGTTTAAATGGTTTATCAGTTTGGAAACCGACTACTTTTTCAATATCTTTATTTAAGTATCCTGGGTCATGTGATGTAATAGAAGAAACAATTTTTGTATCCATATCAAGAACGCCACCGTTTTCACGTTCTTTCGTTGTTAAATCCATTACTTGATCCCAAAGTTGTTTCGTTGCTTCAGTTGCTTCTGCTAAGAAAGATTCGTCCCCTTCGAAAACGTTTACATTATTTAAAATGAAATCGCGAACATCAATCTCTGCTTTCCATTTTTCACCTTTAAAGTTTTCCCATGCGTTTTTAACATTTTCTAATACTTGAGTCATCCTAATCTCCTCCATTTTTGATTAGTACAGGACTAAGATTTTTTATATAACAGCTTACACACTTAGAATACTACTTTTTTACGAAAGTGAACGAAATAGTTGTGACATGTTTGTGAAATGTTGAGCAAACTACTATATATATAGTGTTAACTTCATTTAAAAGTCTTTAAAATTAACCCTTTCCTTAATTGTATTTTTTTGGTATCCTTATATACGAGTCCTATTTTGTAATATAAGAACAATACCCATTGTAGAGCTGTAATACTCTTATCTCCTAATCTGTTATAGTTTTTATAACAGAACAAAAAAGTGTACACATGTTGTACACTTTTTTTGTTACTTCTATAAAACATCTCTTTTTCTATTGCCATCATAGAATCCGCCACGATTGTCTGTTAATGCAATTATTTGATCTAGTCCTTCTATATGATCACCTATAATTCGAAGTACAGCTGGTGGATGACCTATTTTAGCAAAATGTTCACTGGGACGAATACGGTTCATCTTATCGACCTCAACACGACTTACACATGCAACTTCAAATCCTAAAAGAATAGCTTTCACTTGGGCTACACACGGCGCCAGTAAAGATCTATACCCAATTTCTTTCAAACACTTACGGCTAAACGCATTCGGTACAGCGATAAGAGAGCCTACGCCTAGATCTTTTCTATCACAAGCTAAATTTAATGCATATTTAAATGCAGTTACAAGATGAAGCGGTACTCTTAAATCTAAATAATGATTTAGATCATTTAATGCAACATCTGTTCCATCTGCAATAGCTTTCGCAAAAGGATACAGCTCACTCGCTGGAATAACAAAATCGCCATCTATAAATAACACAATTTCTCCTTTTGCAAAATACGTTCCAAGTGAGCGCCCCACATCATTTCCGAGTGCTTCTTTATATACAATTGTCGTTGCCCCTTTGTCTTTTGCAATTTTTTTCGTTTTATCTGACGAACCATTTACGACAACGATAATTTCGAAAGGTTCAATTTTGCGAAGCTCTTCTATAACGTTTCCAATTGTTTTCTCTTCATCTTGTACGGGAATAACAACCGATAGTTGCTTTCCTTTATACAAATCAGATGTAACACCCCACCCTTGATAAAACTCTTCAAAACTTAAAGTATGATAGACACTATCCCTTTTCCTATTTCCATCATAATATCCTCCGCGCTCATCACTGCTTAATATCCGTTCTGCTACTGCTTCTATATGATCACCTATCATTCTTTTTTCAGATTGGGAAAGATTTGGCCCATATGCAGCATGCTGGAATGGACGAAATTTATTCGGCGTAATAACGTCAATGGCACAATGACGACTAATTCTCCATTTACTTTGAACTAGGTGTAAATGAGCCACAATAGGATTAACAAAACATTCATATCCGATGCTTTGAACGACTTCTTTCGTCAGCGCATGAGGTACATCTAATAAAGAATTCATTTTTAATTCTTCACGCTCTAACATTGCATTTAATATTTGGCGCCATACTGTAATAGAAGTGGTTTTTTGCCTTTTTAAAAATAATGCATCCAAATTATTTAAAACTACATCTGCCTGATCGTATAAAATCGGATTAAGGAATAATTTTAATTTTGAAGTTGGAATAGCAAAATCACCATCTATAAATAGTAATACATCACCTATCGCATGTTTTGCGCCGACTGCACGTCCAACATCGTTCCCTAGTAGCTCTGTATGCTTGATTACTTTACACCCTAAACGATCTGCAACATCTTCTGTTCCATCATTACAACCGTTTGCTACTACAATGATTTCTACTGGATTTAATGGTCTTACCGATTGAATAACGTCTGAAATCGTATCGACCTCATTACATGCAGGAATAATAACAGATAATGACTTAGCCATTGTTTTGTTCACGAAACCACTTAATTGTTTCCTTCAATCCGTTTTCCCACGTTACTTTCGCCTGAAATTGAACAAGCTCTTTTAATTTTGTTACATCTGGTCTTCTATTTGGAATTTCTTCAAAACCATGAGGATATACTTCTTCAAAAGGCACTTGTACAATCTTCGAAGAAGAATTCGTTAATTTTTTAATTACTTCTGCTACTTCTTTTATACTCTGTTCATTCTCAGAACCTATATTAATAATCTCACCATTTACCTTCTCATCCATTGCCCGAATTGTTGCTTCTACCGCATCACTCACATACGTAAAACAACGTGTCTGCTTTCCATCTCCATATACGAGAATGTCTTCTCCTTGCAGTGCCGCACGGATAAATCGCGGAATTACTCCTGCATACGGACCATCTTTCGCTCTTGGACCATAAATATTAAAATATCGAACAATCGTTACCGGTAAGCCTTCTAATGCGTATCCTAAACATAATGTTTCTTCTAACGTTTTACAAACCGCATAACTCCAACGAATTTTAGAAGTTGCCCCGTACAATCGATCTCCCTCTTCAGAGAAAGGCGGCTTGGCCTTACCATATACTTCTGAAGTAGAAGCAAAAACTACTTTCTTCTTTCCTTTTAGCGCTGCTTGTAAAATATTTCTCGTCCCATCAAAATTCGTTTCTATGAGCTCTATACTTTTTTCCATTGTTGTTTTCACACCTAAAATTGCTGCTAAATGAAACACGACATCATGCTGATCTACTAATTCATAAATAGAATTTTTATCTAAAACACTTATTGGAATAACACGGATTTCTTTCATTAACTCTTTATGGTACTTATTTTTACCTTTATAAAAGTTATCCACAACAGTGACCTCATAACCTCTTCTCATCAACTCTTCAGCTAAATGTGACCCGATAAATCCGGCTCCACCTGTAATTAAACATTTCTTACTCATTTACTCACCTTCTTTACAATCCCGCGTGTATCTATTACTCGGTCTATTCCTTTAAAAAGCTTCCAATCAATATTAGAATGATCCGTTAAAATTAAAATACAATCCGCTTTTTTAACTTTTTCTTCATCTAAAGAAACAGATTGGTACACCTTATCTCCAATTTCCGCGGAAGAAATATAAGGATCATGATATTCTATCTCGTATCCTTGATTTCTTAATAATTGAATAATCGGTAACGCTGGTGATTCTCTCAAATCATTTACATCTTTTTTATACGCAATCCCTACAATTAACACCGTTGCAGGTAATTGCACCACACTTTTTACTTTCCGGACCATTTTCTCTGGCATTTCTTCATTAATTATATGTGCAGCCTCAATTAATTGACTAATTGCTCCATTCTTTTTTATTCTCCATTGAAAATATAAAGGGTCTACGGGAATACAGTGTCCCCCTATCCCTGGCCCTGGCCAATACGGAGTAAACCCAAATGGTTTTGTAGATGCCGCTTCAATGGCCTCATAAAAATCAATGCCTAAACTTTCACATAGTGTGTTTAGTTCATTTACTAAAGAAATGTTAACTAAGCGCTGAATATTTTCAAATAGCTTGCACATCTCTGCTACTTTCGGAGAGCTAACAGGTACAACTTCGTCAAAAATGGTACTATATAAATCCTGTACCTTTTGTTTACACTTTTCTGTTTGTCCACTAATAACTTTTGGAATAGCTTGAACTGAATATTGACTATTTGCTGGATCAATTCTCTCAGGGGAATATCCGATATAGAAATCTTCCCCTACCTTTTTACCATTTTGAGAAATAATAGGTAGGATGACTTCTTCAAGTGTACCTGGATATGTGGAGCTTTCAAAAATGAAGGTTTGTCCTTTTTGAAGGTTTTGTTGTATATAATGCGAAGCTGAAATGAGGGCACTTAAGTCTGGTTCTCTTTGTTCATTAATTGGAGTCGGGACAGTGACAATAACATAATCACTATTTTGAAAATCAGCAATGCCTTGATCCGGTGTATTTACTGTTAATTTTTTTTTCGTCAATAAACTTTGTAACTCTTTAGAAGAAACATCCGGAATATAACTTTCTCCTTTTATAATTGAGTCTATTTTTCTAATATCTTTATCTAATCCAAGTACTGTATGCCCTCTTTCTGCAAAATGTACCGCTAAAGGAAGGCCAACATACCCTAGCCCAATAATAGCTACTTTACTACTATTCATTTGTATTCTCTTCTTCCCTTCTCAATTTTTGAATTACATCTCTATCTCTATCTCCATCTGTAAAACCACCACGTTCGTCCGTACATTGTAATAAATACGCAACCGCTTCAAGTTGATCACCGAAAATACGATCAAACGCTGAAATACGCCCATTTACAAATTCGTGTTGCTCTGGACGTACTCGATTTGTTTTTATAACATCTACTAACTCTACTGTTGTAATAGAGAATCCTTCTAAAATAGCTTTCACTTGTGCTAATGGCGGAATGATAAGGGAATCATATCCTATTTTCTCTATTACCTTCTTATGAATGGCATGTGGTACAGCAGTTAGTGAGTTATTCCATAAATCTGGTCGTTTCGCTATCAAATTCACAAAGTATTTTCCCATACTAATTGGATCTGCTGGATGAAACATATCTAATAAGCATTGTAAATCATTTAACACCACGTCATTTCCATCTTCAACAGCATGTAAAAATAGAGTGAGTTTTTTTGCTGGAATAACAAGATCACTATCAACGAATAAACAAATATCTGCCGTAGCATGCATGGCACCTATTGCTCGTGCTACATTATGTCCAAGCGCCTTCGTCAATTCAACAACAATAACATTCTCTAGCTTTGCCTGTTTAACAGTCTCAACATCTGCTCCATTCGCGACAACTATAATTTCATCTACACCTGCTTCTTTCACTTCTTTTATAACAGATCTTATGGTCATTTTCTCTTCTGATACTGGGATAATGGCACTATATTTCGCTTTATTCTTTTGTAATAAAACTGGTTTATACTTTCCTACAAACTCTCTATCTCTATTGTCCTCTGAAAAACCACCGCGTTTACCATATGTTTCGATTACGTATTGTAAAGCTCGCAAATGATCACCCATAATACGACTAGTCGCTTTCGGATAAGGAGAGCCAGGTGATGTACCAGTATGCACAGGACGAACTTTATTTGTGTAGATGACATCAACTGAAGCCATATCAGAAATATCTACTCCTCTAGACATCGCCATCGCTTGAAATAATGCTGGATCTGCTAAATTCCACCACCCCAGTTTTTCAATCACTTTACGACTTATCGCATGTGGTATTGCAATTAAAGATCCTACAACAAACTCTTTCTTGTTCAAATAACGATTTAACATATATTTTCCAACCGTCGTATAATGCGGTCTCATCTTCAAGTAAACGGACCATGTTAAATTATTTAAAACAATCTCATGTCCTTGTCGTATTCCTTTAATAAAATTGTATAATTCTTCACTTTTCATGACGATATCACCATCTAAAAACAAAACAATCTCGCCTTTTGCTTCTCTAGCACCAATTGCCCGTCCCACATCATTACCAAGAGAATATCTATAATAAATCACACGGCAATTATGCTGTAATGCTATTTCCTTCGTCCCATCTGTCGATCCATTATCTACTATGATAACTTCATATGGTTCGAGCTTTCTTACCTCTACTAAAACTTTTGATAAAGTACTTGCTTCATTATGCACTGGAATAACAACTGACACTCTCATACTTGTATCACTCTTACCCTTCCAAGCGAACATAAGCAATAATAGGAATACGCACAACTACATCTTCTGGTGGTCCATAAGAAGGAGAAGTACGAACAATTACTGCCCCATCCGTCACAGATAAAAGAACGCCTACAATGATTTCTACAGCTGTCACAACTTGCACTAGTTCTCCAACATGGTTACGTAATTCATCAGTAAATAACATATATAACTCTCCTTTCTTACGCTTCTTTAATTGATATAATACTTGTAAATGGTAATAAAACTTCAGTTCCTATTCCTTCTTGCAATGTTAAGAAGTCATCACCAACTGCTACAATAACACCTGTTAATTGTCCAACTGTCACCGTAATTTCTACGTTTTTACCTAAATACTGCTTTGCAATTTCTTTAAAAGGTGATGTATTGCATTCTTTTAAAATGTTACAAATAATAGATTGAAATCTACTTGATTCAATAACTTCTTCCGTAGCTTGCTTAGAGTTTCTTTGAATAAATCTCGCGAAGTTTTGTGAAAATAAAAGTCTTTCCACAGCAGGCAATAACTTATTATCTAAAAAATAATCTAATTGTCTATTAAACAATCTTGATAATTTATGCCAATATTTTCTGAACAGACACATACACTTCTCCTCCTATTATTTTTAGATTATAAAATTTTACATCCATACATCTTAATGTATACAAAATGGATATTTTTGTGATAGGTAAGACATACATTTTCTAAAAGAAATATTTGTTTCAGAGCATAAAAAAAAACTATCCAACAGGATAGTTTCTTACACTTCAATATTCCGCAATATCGAATAAATGTCATTATTCACTTTACCAAATGATTTAATATTATTTTGAATGTTAGATAATAAAACAACATATACACTACCATTTTTACTAAATCCGTTTAAGCAATTCCAACCTGGCATTACACCATGATTCGAATAGCTTCCTGGGTCTACGTACCATCCAAACCCGTAATCCTTTTTTCCACCCGTAAACATTTGATCGTAACTCTCTTTTGAAATTAATTTTCCAGAGAATAGTGCTTCGTTAAATAAATATAAATCATGCGCACTTGTGTATATATCACCACAACCATATAGTTGTGACATGCTTGGAATATTAGGTGTTGTCATATTATTATTTACTATTTTATAACCCGTTGATGGGAATCTTGTTTGTTCTAACGCTGTGCCAAAGCCAGAATGTTTCATACCGGCAGTGGCAAAAATATGTTGTTTAATATATTCTTCGAGTGACTGCCCACTTACCTTCTCTGCAATATAAGCAAGTATAGAGTAGTTCGAATCAGAATACTTCCACTTCTCTCCTGGACCACCAATACGCTTTTGATTTCCTATCCGCTTTATCAGTTCTTCATGAGAAATATCTTCTTTTCCCTGCTCATATTCGGGAATCCCTGATGTATGTGTTAATAGATGTTTTAGCTGAATATTATTACCTTGTGGAAAATCTGGAATATACTTCGCAACAGTATCTTCTACTTGTAATTTATTTTGATCTTTCAATTGCATAATAGCAGTTGCTACAAACGCCTTTGAAATAGAACCAATATAAAAAGTCGTCTCTGAATTATTCGGTACTTGCTGCTCTTTATTTGCCATACCATACCCTTTATTCAGAAGAACTTTTCCGTTCTTCACAATAACAGCTGTCCCGCTAAATCCTGCGTTTTGTAAATACTGGTCCAATTGAGCGTTTTCATTAATTTCTTGAGGTGGTCCTTCAGCAGGTTTCTCCGCTGCTTGCGCTTGCTTCATTTGTTCTTCCTGCTCTTTTTGTTTTTGCTTCTGTACTTCTTGTTTCTTTTTTTCTTCTTTCTTTTTTAACTCTTCTTGTTTCTTCATTTCTGCTGCCGCTTTTAAAGTTTCTTCTTTCTTATTATGCGCAACAATTTTTGTATACATGAAATATACAAGTGATAATAGTAAGACGAGAATGATTGTTCTTTTTATGTATACAATCGGCCGATGTTCTTTCCCATTCGCATTATTTTTTTCCTGATCCATAATTGCTTTTTTCCCCTTACTCACCAATAATTTAATTCGTCTACTAAAGATTCGTTTTAGTAGATTATGGATAATCCATTCTATATCATCCCTACTTTATCACGCACTGCACATATTACCAACCTATATGTACAAAAAAGAAAAAGAAAATTTACAAAAGTAAGATTCCCGTTAAATTATTAACAAAAAAAAGAGGATATCCTCTAAAAAATTGATGTTATCAATCTTTTTGGACATCCTCTTATCTCATTATTTATACGTGTTTTTTCATATCATCGGCAACAGATTCAACATTTGTACCTACGATAACTTGTACACTAGTATTACTTAATTTCATAACACCTTTTGCACCAGCACGTTTTAATGCTGCTTCATTTACTTGACCAGCATCTTTTACTTGTAAGCGTAGACGTGTTGCACAGTTATCAATAACTGTTAAGTTTTCTTTTCCGCCTAAAGCTGCTACGTAAGTTTCACCAATTGAACCTGCAACTGGTGCATCACCATCTTCAACTAACTCATCGTCATCTTCACGACCAGGAGTTTTTAAATCGAACTTCTTAATTAAGAAGTAGAATACTATGAAATAAATTGCTGCGTAAATTAAACCGATACCTGCTAGTAAGACTGGTTTTGTTGCAATACCGAAGTTTAAAGCATAATCGATTGCACCGGCACTAAATGAGAAACCATCATGAATGCCAAGTGATGTTGTAATGAATAAAGAAAGACCTGTTAGTACAGCATGAATACCATATAATACTGGTGATAAGAACATGAATGAGAATTCAATAGGCTCTGTAATACCAGTTAAGAATGAAGTTAATGCTAGACCAGCTAACATACCAGTAACTGCTTTACGCTTTTCTGGTTTAGCAGCTGCAATCATTGCGAAACATGCTGCTGGTAAACCGAACATCATAACTGGGAAGAAACCAGTCATAAACATACCTGCTGTTTTGTCACCTGCAAGGAAACGAGCAATATCACCATTAACAACATTACCTGCTGCATTTGTAAAGTCCCCAAATACAAACCAGAAGTATGTGTTCATTACGTGGTGTAAACCAATTGGGATTAATAAACGGTTTAATAAACCAAATAATCCTGAACCAATTGCACCTAAATTAACAATTCCATGAGCTAATGCATCAATACCATTTTGAATTGTTGGCCAAATTTGTGCAAATAGAATTCCTAATATCAGCATCACAACTGATGTAACAATTGGAACGAAACGTTTTCCAGCAAAGAAACCTAACCATTCTGGAAGTTTAATCTTATGGAATTTATTATAAAGAAGTCCTGCTATAACACCAACAATAATACCACCTAAAACTTTCATATCTACTTTAGTCGATAATTCAGCAGCCTTAGATACTTGTGTCATTGTATCTGCAAGCTTAGATGGATCTACATTTGCGCTATTACCTATTAAATCTTGGACTTTACCTAATTTACCTTGTAATTCAGCAGTTGAATACCCTTTGCTAAGTGCATCAATACTATTTTTCATAACAAGATAACCAATTGCACCTGCAAGACCTGCTGCACCACTACCATCCACTGAAAGACCGATTGCAATACCAATTGCAAAAATAAGTGCTAAGTTATCAAAAACTGCTGCGCCGGCCTGTGCCATAACAGGAATATCAAATACATCTGGTTGCCCTAAACGAAGCAATAATCCTGCTGCTGGTAGTACTGCGATCGGAAGCATTAAAGCTTTACCAATACGTTGTAAAAACTGCAACATTTTAATTCCCCCTAATTAAATTTATGAAATCGTTATCATTATAAGTACGCTTTAGAAAACGCTTTCTATTACATAACCATAATAACATATAGTTGTATAGATGTGTAGTTTTTATTTCTGAACTTTTTATGGATAAATCTCCTATTTCCAAACTGTTATATAAAAGGAAAATTCTCCTTTTTAAAATACAGAATACTCGAAACGAAGGACCTATTATATCACATTGAACTTTCGTTTTATCATTCCACTTTTTCATGTTATTATTTATTTCCGAGCATATCGGGAAAAGTAAACTTAGTTAATTCAAAATAGGAGCGTTGGTACTATGCAGTGCATTGAAACAAACAACTTACAACAGTTGTTAGAACAAGTAAAACCATATACGAAAAAAGGAAAACTTGCTACTTATATCCCCGAACTAGGAAATGCAAATCCAGACGATTTAGGGATTGCCATTTTCCATAAAGAAACAGAATATATCCATGCAGGCAACTCACAAACACTATTTACTCTTCAAAGTATTTCCAAAGTAATTACACTTGCCCTTGCCCTTTTAGACCGTGGTGAAGAATATGTATTTTCTAAAGTTGGAATGGAACCAACGGGTGATCCATTTAATTCTATTATTAAGTTAGAAACAACAAGTCCGTCCAAACCCCTTAATCCCATGATAAATGCAGGAGCATTAGCTATTACAAGCATGTTAGCAGGAAAAGATAACGAGGAAAAAATGGAACGTATTCTTCACTTTGTACGTGAAATAACAGATAATCCTACTATTAATTATTCCTCTAAAGTTGCCGATTCAGAACTAGAGACAGCTTATCTAAACCGTTCACTTTGTTATTATATGAAACAAAACGGAATTATCGATTGTGATATTGAAGAACTTATGGATTTATATACTCGTCAATGCGCAGTTGAAGTAAACTGCATCGATTTAGCACGTATCGGCTTAATTTTTGCAATGGATGGATATGATCCATATAAAAAGAAACAAATCATCCCTAAACATATTACAAAAATTTGCAAAACATTTATGGTCACATGTGGTATGTATAACGAATCTGGTGAATTTGCAATTCGTGTTGGTATTCCTGCAAAAAGCGGTGTAGCCGGTGGTATTTTTGGCTGCGTAAAAGGAGACATGGGAATCGGTATTTTCGGACCAGCTTTAGATGCAAACGGAAATAGTATTGCTGGTTTTAAAATTCTTGAACTTCTTTCTGCTCAAGAAGGTTGGAGCATTTTTTAATCGCGAGTTATCCTGCTATACTAGCAGGATTTTTTATTTCGCCAAAACCTCACTTTTGTCAGTTATCAATCTTCTTATAAAAACAGTGCTGAAAGTTTCTCTATATCATGCATATTTGTTCCCCCCTCCTGAATAATATAGTACAACCTAGCGCTATATGTGGAGGTGTGAAAGATGAAACTAATATTTCAAATGGGAAAACAACCTGTTCTTGAAAAAACAATCCTTCTTTTTATATTGAGTATTGTAGAAAGCTTGAAGTTAAAAGTTGTTTCACTCGACGAAGCTCACCGATACATATTCAATTTAGAAGTACTTGAATTATTAATGGATCGGAACATCGATGATCAAGTACTTGAACTTATTCATTTCGGGATGGGACTTGAAGACATTTATCACGTGCTTCCTGAAGAACTTGAGCATACGATTGAGGAATTAAAATGGCTTTGCATTCAAGTATTAAGTGAGTACAGTATGCATGAAGAATCGGAACAATTAATTGAAGATATACGGTAAAAAAGCACCTATGTAGGTGCTTTTAATGTTTTTTTAAACTATTTTTATACGCCTCAATATTTACTGGTAGCTCTTCCTCTTCCAAAGTATGTTCATTTACATCTTTATGAATGAACGCACCTTTAGGTGGTTGATGATCATGCCCTTTTTTCTTATGATCAAATGCTTTCCCGCGTCCCATACAAATCCCCCTTTCTTAAAAGAAATCCGTATTAGTATGGAGAAAAGTACGTCGATATATGCAATCCCTTGCTGTATTTCCAAGGAAATACTCGAACCTTGTTTTCTACTCTCCTTACAACAACTGATCGATCCCAATAAGAATTAATAATACTCCTGCGATAATTGTCGCCCATTTCCCTAAGTATTCTGCTAAAAATCGTTTTCCTACATACGCAAAACCACTAATACAAATAAAACTAAACACCCCAGAAATAGTCGCTGTAAGCCAAAGATTTAAATTTGTTATCCCAGCATCAAATCCACCTGCAATATTATTAATAGACAACGCAATCCCTAATACAATTGCTTCTGAAAAACTAATTGTTTTAGAACCATCAAAATCTGCTTTTTCTGGATCACGTAAAATTCCCATAAGTACATTACCATCTTTAGAGCCTACGGTATTTCTTTGCCCCAAGAAAGGCTGGCACAAAATAAACACCCCGATTATCCCTAAAACTATCGCTCCAATCAGGTTTGCTGTAAACTCTGAAATAAATAACGCAATCCAGTTCCCAAAAAATCCAGCTAATAAAGTAAATAAAAACCCCAAAAATGCGATGATAAAATTGTTGAACCACGAAATTCTAATTTTACGAATGCCATATGCAATCCCAACACCTGCATTATCTAAATTAGAAGCAATCCCGATTAAAAAAATTGAAAATAGACCTGCCGTACTCATAAATAGCCACCCCTTTTCCTCACTTTTCCATGCATCTTATGAAAATGTTGAGCAACTGTGCCTGTCTGTTTCATATACATGTAATAAATGCTCAACATTTTTTCAACAATAAAAAGGAGTGCCTTCGCTATGCCTAAAGAAAATCCAAATGAGCGGCTTAGTAGATTAATAAAAAAACTTTTAAAAGAACGTGCCTTATCTATGCGCCAACTCGGAATGCTTACAAATATTGATCCCGCAACAATCTCAAGAATTATGAATGGTAAACAACCGCCAAAACAAAAACACCTACAAAAATTCGCAGAATGTCTACAAGTTCCACCCCAATTGTTATTTGATGAAATGTATCCTGATTCTCCTCACATTAATAAAGAAAAGACGGATATGTACACATCTCTTGATACAATTCAGCAAACTCTGCAATCCTCTAACTTATTCGATTTCGACTACACAACAACCCGCGTAAAACAAGAACTTGAAAACTATGAACGATATGCTCAAACAACAGAAGGTGAAAAGCGCATTCATGAAAGTTTCGCGAGCAAGTTAGAACAAATTGATAGTGCTGGCCCTTTCATTGAACAATTAACAGATATGTATCAACAATTTTGCAATGAAACGATTCCAAAAGAAGAGCGTGCAGTTCTTGGTGGCGCATTACTGTATTTCATTTTATCGACAGATATTATTCCCGACTATCTCTTTCCAATTGGCTATTTAGATGATGCGATTGCTGTTGAATTAGCAAAAGAGAAATTAATGGAACTAAAACGAAAGACATAGAAAAATAAAGAACTATTTCAGTTGTTTCTATTTAACTCTGAAATAGTTCACTAAAAAATCGTACAAGTATACATACCTGTACGATTTCAACATACTAATCTATTTTTTCATATGACACCATTCATATATAAATGCTGTTATTACTTTTGTAAATTCAATTAACTGCTCTACTTCTACTTTCTCATTTATTGAATGAGCTTCCTCTAATGTGCCTGGTCCGTAAATAACAGCCGGAATATGAAATTCACTAAACCAACCACCATCCGTTACCGTTGCAGACATATCTAAAATTGCGTTTTTAGAAAGAATTGATTCATGTACTGAGCTAAGCGTTTTTACAGCTGTATGTTCACTATCTATTTCTAAAGAAGGGAAAATTTCGCCACGATCCACAATCATTGATTCTCCGCCCCACTTAAATTGTGGTGGATTTTCACTTAGCCATGGATCGGCAGCTGCTACTTTACCGATATACTCTTCAATTTCTTTTATTATTTGTTCATGTGTTTCATTCGGATAAAAGTGCACTGTTATCCATAACCGGCACTCATCCGCAATAAAAGCTGCATGTCTTCCACCCTCAATAACAGCTGGATTAATTGTTGTTGTTCCAGACGGATAGCCTTCATATGTTTTCATAACTGCCCAATGACGCTCTAATTCTTGCAAACTTTGCACAATTTTCATCATTTTTTCAATTGCACTCGCTCCAAATAAACGTCCTCCAGCATGAATCATTTGCCTACGCATTGCATCATGAAACGTTTGAGGGCTTTTCACAGTAATCCAGCCAGTAATTACGCCGCCCTGTCCTTGCATATGTAAATTACTCGTATCCACTACGACTGCAAAATCAGCATCATAACCTCTTTTGCAGCATTGAAGTGTACCAGCTTCTCCAACTTCTTCTCCAATTACGGATTGAAAGATTAAATCTCCAGGTAATTCAATACCAGCTTCTTGTAATAGCTGAATAGCAAATAGCGCTCCAGCTAGTCCCCCTTTCATATCAGCTGCACCACGTCCAACTAACCAACCATCTTTTATAAATGGCTCAAACGGATTTGTTTCCCACGCCTCATCTGCCGATACTTCAGCTACATCCATATGTCCATTAATAATAAGACTTTTATATGAGTCACTTTTTGCCCCTTTTTTCACACCAACAACGTTCGGATCATTAGGATATACATCCCATTTATCAACACTAAAATTTTGTTCTCTTAGAAACTCTGCAACAAATTGTTGTGCCTCATTTGTATTTCTCGCCGGCGGTGCTGGTGTTTCAAAACGAATTAAATTCTTTGTAAGCTCTAGTAACTCATCTTTTCGTAAATCAATCTGCTCTAATAGCTGTGAAACTTTTTTATTCATCGCTAATTCCCCTTTACATACGTAGTATGTTTCCAACTTTATTTTCACAAAAAAAGAGACTGTTTACAAATCTTACAGTCTCCAAATTAATTCATATTAGAAGCTCTCTACTTCCGTCGTATTTGTCTTTTCAATATGTTCTACTTTACGTGCCTTATTTCTTGTCGCACGGTAAAACAGTAAACAAACAATCATAAATGGAATTCCGCAATACAATGCCATTCTTTGCTCTGGAATAAAGGCCATACCAATAATTACTGTTACATTTAATACTAGTGCAAGCAGTGGTACGAATGGATACAGAGGTGTTTTAAATTTCAATTCTTTCACATCCCCGCCCTGCTTTATGTATGACCTCCTAGCTAATAAGTTAGATAGAGCAATAGATGCCCAAACTAATATCGCCCCGAACCCAGCAATAGAAAGTAGCCATAAATAAACTGTATCTTCCGCATAAATACCTGATAGTAATGAAAGGCAACCTACAATTGTACTTACAATCAATGCATAAATAGGAACACCGTTTTTAGATAACTTACCAAAAATCGGACTAATCATTCCTTGATTAGACATAGACCATAGCATACGAGAAGTTGCATATAATCCTGAATTCGCAACGGATAGAACCGCTGTAATGATAACAAAATTTATAATATCTGCTGCATAAGGAATACCAATTTTATCAAATACAACTACAAATGGACTTTCTATTACTCCTGCTTGTTGCCAAGGGAATAGTCCAGCAAGAATAAAAATAGATAGTACAAAGAAAACAAGTATACGCCAAACTGTATTGTTAATTGCCTTCGGGATTGTTTTCTCTGGATTTTCACTCTCACCTGCTGCAATACCGACTAGTTCCGTTCCTTGGAAAGAAAAATTAACTGCAATCATCGTAATTAAAATAGCTGATAATCCATTTGGGAACAATCCACCATAATCAGTAAAACTAGAGAACATCGGTGCTGGCTCATTTCCTTTCATATCTAGAAAACCAAACATTGCTGCCCCGCCCAAAATAATAAATGCAATGATCGTAATTACTTTAATACTTGCAAACCAAAATTCAACTTCCGCAAAACTTCTTGAAGATAACGCATTAATAGCAAAGAGGAGTAACGCAAACACTACGCACCAAATCCATGAAGGTACATCTGGAAACCATCGCTTCATTAAAATACTAACTGCAATTAGTTCAATCCCTATCGTAGCTGACCAGTTTAACCATGACATCCATCCAACTACATAACCCGCTGCAGGGGAAATATGCTTCGTAGCATACGTTTGATAAGATCCTGCGTCAGGCATTGCAACAGCTAACTCTCCAAGACAGAGCATCGTTAAATACATAACAAATCCTCCAACAAGATATGCTACAATCGCTCCTCCAGGCCCAGCTTCATGAATTGTATACCCAGATCCTAAAAAAAGACCGGTACCAATAACGCCTCCAAGTGCAATCATAAATATGTGCCTGCTTTTCAATTCTCTTTTTAATCCTTGATTTTGATTCATCATATAAATCCCCCCTTTTCACTTTGTAAACCCATTTAATGTAAGCGTTTTTAAAATTATTCACCGTAAAAATAATGATTTAAAAGAGCAAAAATACACGTCACTTACATTAATCACTGCCTGTTACTAAAAGGTCATCCCTTACTGTTATTAATAACTTTTGATCAGCAATAGCTTGTCCTTCTACTACTTCTAATGATTCAATATAACCACTGATCCCTATCTTAATTTCTACTTTCTGTTTATCTATTGTTTCAATTAATGCTAATTTCTCCCACTCATATACGTAAGAACTTTCCGTAACAAATAACTTCTCTACTTTCCCGTAACAAGGACTATACACGCATTCTATAACCGTCTTCACTTTATACACTCCTCCTTCTTATTAGTTGGTACTGAAACGTTGCATATCCCTCCTTTAGATATATCAATTATTATTTATGCAAAATGCGTACCAATCTCCAATTCCTATTTAAAATGAAGGTTTCTCAAAAAAAAAACTTCATAACCGCAAAATTTTTCTATCATTTCAGAGATTTTAAAAGGAAAATAGCAAAAAATTTTTGCGATTTTATAAGAATTTTAATAAAATTATAAAAAGTCAGTCTTCATAGGGTGGAATGAGGAGAAGATAATCTATGCGTACAGAAGAAATTAATTTAAAACAGATCATTGAAATGAATATGCTATATGAAACTTTACTCAATGAACTCGACATCGGAATTCATATTATTAATGAGGAAAGTAAGACGATTATCTATAACCGCAAAATGATGGAAATTGAATCAATGGAGCGCTCAGATGTGCTATATAAAAGTCCTTTAGAAGTATTCGCATTTGAGGAAAATAAAAATAGTACTCTTATAGAGGCATTAAAATTTGGAAAAACAAAGAAAAATATAAAACAAACGTATTTTAACAATAAAGGACAAGAAATTACAACGATTAACGATACTTTCCCTATAATAGAAAATGGAAAAATTAAAGGCGCTATTGAAATATCAAAAGAAATTAGTAACTTAAAGCAAACGATAAAAATAGGTCCTTCTCGAAAACAAAGCACTAAATTTACCTTTGATCACATAATTGGTGATTCTGAAGCCATTCAATCAATCATTACAGAAGGAAAAAGAGTAATTCGTACATCTTCCTCCATACTTCTAGTAGGAGAAACAGGCACTGGTAAAGAACTATTTGCACAAAGCATCCATAATGAAAGTCAGCGTTCAACAAAACCCTTTATTTCACAAAACTGTGCCGCTATACCTGATACCTTAATGGAAAGCCTACTATTTGGCACAAATCGAGGTGCCTTTACAGGAGCAATAGATAAATCAGGCTTATTCGAAGAAGCAAACGGAGGAACTTTGTTATTAGATGAAATCAATTCATTAAGCCCAATACTTCAAGCTAAGTTGCTGCGGGCTATACAAGAAAAAACAATACGAAGAATCGGAGGTACACACGAAAAAGAAATTGATGTTCGCATTATAGCAACTATCAATGAAGATCCCTTTGAAGCCATCGCACATAATCGATTAAGAGAAGACTTATATTACCGATTAAGCGTCGTTACTTTATGTCTTCCGCCTTTACGTGAAAGAAAAGAAGATATTCCAGCTCTTGTTCAGCACTTTATTGAAAAATATAATACTCAATTCGGGCTCAACGTAACCGATGTAGATGTAAATGTAAGAGAATTTTTCTATGCATACGATTGGCCTGGAAACGTACGGGAGTTGGAACATATAATTGAAGGTTCCATGAACTTGATAGAAGATGAAACCATCATTACAGCGTTTCATCTTCCTACTCGCTTTCGCGAACGAATAAAAACAGAATTCA
Organism: Bacillus sp. FSL E2-8900; assembly: GCF_037966225.1. NCBI lineage: Bacteria > Bacillati > Bacillota > Bacilli > Caryophanales > Bacillaceae > Bacillus > Bacillus sp. FSL E2-8900. The sequence goes on along the minus strand of NZ_CP150193.1, from coordinate 466,218 downwards.
ATATGCAACATGCACTAACTACTCACAATACTGATGCACCTAAAACTTTAAAACACACAATAGAAAAAATGGAAAAGAACTACATTAACCAAATTCTTAAAGAGAATCATGGCAACATCTCACAAGCTGCAAAATTTTTAGGATTAAGTAGGCAAAACTTACAATATCGAATTAAAAAACTGCATTTACACATATGAAATAAACATGTCTCCAAGTGTAAAAATAAATTGGTAAAATATGTTACAATAAACATATAACATGCTAGAAAGGGGCTATATATATGAGTAATGATAAAAAATTAAAGTTATTACAATACTTATACTTTTTCCCTGCCATGCTCTGTATGATGTTATTCATTAATGCCGATGTAAGCAGCTCTCCTTATGCAAAGCTATTAGGAACAATTTTTGGCTCCTTTGCAGCTATTATGCTTGCTGCTTTTTGGAATTTGAAGATACGTATAAAAAACGAAAAATCTTCTTAATACTAAAAAAATCGAGCTACTTAGCCCGATTTTTTTATTTGCCATTAAAACTCAACATTCTCTAAATACAACCCACTTGCCTCAGCAAGACAATTAATTTGATTGCGCTGCTTTTCCTCTAAAATGTTTGGAATTGCTTCAACATCTAATTGTCCTAATCCAACTTCAATTAATGCCCCGACAATTTTTCTTACCATATTATGAAGGAAGCCGTTACCACTTACTCTAATTTGTACAAACCCTGCCTCTTCCATCACATCAAGTGTATATACTTCTCGAACCATGGATTTTTTCTTTGATTTCGCATTTGAAAAAGCAGTAAAGTCATGTGAACCAACTAAATGTTTTGCAGCTGCTTTCATGCTTTTCACATTTAATTTTTTATTCACATGCATGCTGTATTTACGCATAAATGGATTTGTATGCTCTTCATTCCAAATTTTATACAGATATGTTTTTGCTTTAGAATTGTAACGAGCATGGAAACGATCATGTACTTCTTCCACATTCGTAATGCTAATATCGTTAGGTAAATATTGATTTAAATATTTTTTCACTTTATGTTCCACTAACTTCTCATCACTTTGAAAGTTAGCAACTTGATTCAAAGCATGTACACCAGCGTCTGTTCTACTACAACCGATAATTTCAATTTCTTTTCCGACCATTTCAGATATGACACTTTCGATTTTTCCTTGAATTGTATTATCGTTATTACCGAGACGTTGCCATCCTTTAAAACGTGCACCGTCGTACTGAATCGTTAATTTATAATTATGCATAATATTCTCCTTCATAGAAAATATTCCCTCATACCATGAGGGAATATTAATAAACTTTACTTTCTAACAAGCTTCACTACATTCTCAACATGCGCAGTATGCGGGAACATATCAACTGGTTGCACATACTCCACTTCATAGCTCTTCATTAATGCTTGTACATCACGTGCTAATGAAGAAGGATTACAAGACACGTACACAACTTGTTTCGGCTTCACTTTTAAAATTGTTTCCAGTAATTTATCATCGCAACCTGTACGTGGTGGGTCGACAACAATTACATCTGGACGCCATCCTTCTTTTACCCATTTCGGTAACCATTGTTCAGCTTTACCTGCTTCATATTTCGTATTTGTAAATCCGTGACGCTTTGCATTTTTTCTTGCATCTGCAATTGCTTCTGGAATTACATCCATACCACGTACTTCCGCTGCATCATTTGCAAGCCAAAGACCGATTGTACCAACACCACAGTACGCATCCACAATCTTCTCGTTTCCTGTTAACGCAGCTGCTTTTTTCGCTTCATTATACAAAACAACTGTTTGCTCTGGATTCAACTGGAAGAATGCACGTGCTGATAATTCAAATGATAAATCGCCAAGTGTTTCTTGAATGACTTCTTTTCCAGCTAATTTAAATGTTTTGTCGCCAAAAATAACAGATGTTTTACGCCAGTTTACATTTTGCATAATTGATTTAACCGCTGGCATCTGTTTTTGTACTTCTGCAATAAATTGTTCTTTATTTGGTAATTCTTCTTTTGTTGTAATAAGTGTAACTTGTACTTCCCCTGTTTGAACTGCAGTACGTGTTACAATTGTGCGTACTAAACCTTTTTGTTTTTTCTCATTGTAAATAGAAACATTTAATTTTTCTAAAATACGTCTTACAACTTTTGTCGCTTCATTCGTTGCTTTATGTTGAATCATACAGTGAGCGATATCAATTAACTGATGTGAGTTTTGTTTATATAGCCCTGTAATAACCTTTTCGTCTTTACGCCCCACTTGTAATTGACTCTTATTACGATAATGCCATGGATTTTCCATGCCAAGCGTTGGGCGAATTTTCTCTTCCATACTATTTTTCATGTACTTCTCAAATGCTTGTACAACGATATCACGCTTTTGATTCAATTGTTCTTTATAATCTAAATGTTGCAGCTGACAACCACCACACTCCTCATATACTGGACACGGTGCTTTCACACGATGCGGTGAAGCTTTACGAACTTTTTTCACTTTCGCTTCAGCGAAGCCACGCTGAATTTTCGTTGTTTCTGCAACAACTTCTTCTCCTGGTAATGCCCCTGGAATAAAAACAACTTGTCTCTTAAAATAACCAACGCCTTCTCCGTTAATCCCAAGACGTTTAATTGTCACAGGAAACGTTTGACCAACTTCCAACTTACTCTCATGTTGCTTTTGTATCATTATTACACCTCTACTCTATACTTTTCCATAAATATAACGCTGCATAACTGCAGTATGGTTCACACTCTTGTTTCACTTTTTCTAAAAATGCATCATCAGGTTTATCATCTAATTGAAATATACCTTGCACTGCACGCTGAATCCCAATGTCCGCTTTCGGGAACATATTTTTCCGTCCAAGCCCAAACATTAAAAAGTTTTGCACTGTCCATGCACCAATTCCCCTAATTGGCAACAATTGTGCTGAAATGTCTTCTTCCGCCCCATTTTCTATACTCGCTAAATTTAATGTACCCCTGACAATACTTCGACCTAATCCTACTATATATTCAGCCTTTCGCTGACTAAACTTCTGCTCTCTCAATTCTTCTATTGAAATATTTGCTACTATTTCCGGAGTGGGGAAAAAGAATACACCGTTCTTCTCTGTTCCATACCGTTTCACAAATTGTTCTGTTAACACAGTAGCAAATTTCAAATTTATTTGTTGGTGAATGATACAGCGAAGCAGACAAGCAAAATAATCAAATTCTAAAATAATTGGAGTATAAGCATATGTTTCAAATAGTGGACGTAATGATGTGTTTAAAAAATGATTTTGTATATCTTGAAACGGTTCATTCCAATGAAAAATGGCCCTCATTCGTTTCATGACTTTCTCTGGATCTCCTGTCTGACTAGAAATCCAAAACTGTGGATTTTGAACAGTACCAATCCCTTGTAAGCGAACAACAAACTGTTCCTCGTCTATACAAAGCGGGATATAAATAACTTTCTCATCTAATTGAATGACGTTAAGAGGATCAAAAGATAAACGTTTTAATACTTCTTCAAAATGATACGGATACTCTAACGTAACATGTTCGCTCCACATACGTTTCCCCATCCTTTTTACACATCATTATAGCATGAGAAAACCGTAAGCATACATGCTTACGGTTGATTGCCTTTTACTAAGTCATCTAGACTTTTAAAATGATACCCTTTCTCGCGCAAATCATCAATGATTTTCGCAAGTGCTTCTGCATTATCTTTTGATATTGCATGAAGTAATAAAATAGATCCTGGATGAATCATCGTCATTACATTATTATGCGCATATTGCCATCCTCTTTGCTGATCCACTTTCCAATCCAAAAATGCAAGTGACCAAAATACATTATAATAGCCCATTTCTTTCGTAAGAGCTAACGTTCTTTCACTAAATACACCGCGCGGAGGACGTACATATTTCACTTCTTTTTGCCCAGTTACTTTTTTAATTTCTTCCGTTACACTCGTTAATTCTTCACGAAGTTTCTCATCATTTACCGCTGTAAAATCAGGATGACTCCAAGAATGGTTTCCAATAATATGTCCTTCATCCTTCATTCTTAACAATAAATCTTTTTGCGTTTTAATGTAATGCCCCGTTACAAAGAAAGTTGCTGGTACTTTTTTCTCTTTTAATACATCTAATATTTTCCCTGTGTATCCATTCTCATATCCATTATCAAATGTTAAATAAATATCTTTTTTCTTCGTATCTCCTAAATAAAACCCGCCATTTTTTTGTAATAAATCTGTATATAACTTTCCTGCATCTGGTACTGTTTCATTTTTAGGACGCGGGATTCCCCAGTTATGTGGAGTATTTGTATAAGCCAGTGCTGAAACTGGAACAAGTGCCATCATAATTGAAAAAATGAGACCGATATATAACCATTTATATTTCATAAATAGTCTCCTTTCCATATATAATCGTACTTGTAGTTTCTGTTGCTACGCATTCTTTCATGCTGAACATGTTTTTCTATATATACCAAAAAAATGCATCTCGAATCATTCGAGATGCATTTTTTATTTACTTAAATACTGGCTCTTTAAAGCTAGCTAATTTTTCAAGTGATGTTTTATCAACATCTGCATGTAAGCTATTACCATGAGAGTCCATCGTTACAACTGCTTTAAACCCGTCGATACGTAAATGCCACATTGCTTCTGGAATACCAAATTGTAAGAAATCAACATCTTTCACTTCTTTAATACATTCAGCATAATATTGCGCTGCACCACCGATTGCGTTTAAATATACACCGCCGTGTTCTTCTAAAGCCGCTAATGTTTTCGCACCCATACCGCCTTTTCCAATGACAGCGCGAATACCGAATTTCTTCATAATATCGCCTTGGTACGGTTCTTCACGAATACTTGTCGTTGGACCTGCCGCTTTAATTTGCCAATTGTCATTTTCATCTTTCACAACAACTGGACCACAATGGTAAATAATTTGTCCATTTAAATCTACTGGACAATCATTATCCATTAAATGCTTATGGATTGCGTCACGACCTGTATACATCATGCCATTAATTGTTACAACATCACCAACGCGAAGTTCACGAATTTGCTCTTCTGTAATTGGTGCTTGTAATACAATCTCACGTTGCTCTGTTTTTTCTTGTACTTCATGCTGAAGTGTATCTTCACCTTCTTGATATAGCCAATCCATAATGTCTCCTGTTTCAGGATGGATTTTCACACCAAGGCGACGATATGCCCAGCAATTATACGCAACAGATACATAGAAACTAGCTGGCAAACGATTATAGACGCCAATTTTACAACCAAGTAAAGTTGTTTCTCCGCCAAATCCCATCGTACCAATGCCCAGCTTATTCGCATTTTCTAATACGTACTCTTCAAGATGTTGTAACTCTGGTACTGGATTGACATCATCTAATGTACGGAATAATTGATTTTTTGCTAATTCATAACCTGATGTGCGGTCTCCCCCGATACCAACACCAATTACACCAGCGCTACATCCTTGCCCTTGTGCTTGATATACTGCATGAAGAAGGCATTTACGAATCCCTTCTAAATCACGGCCAGCTCGTCCAAGTCCTTCTAGTTCACATGGTAAGCTATATTGAATATTTTTATTCTCACAGCCACCACCTTTTAGGATTAAACGTGCATCAATATAATCTTTTTCCCATTGTTCAAACTTAATCACCGGTGTACCTGGTCCTAAATTATTTCCACTATTATCTCCAAAAAGAGAATCAACAGAATTGGGACGAAGTTTACCATCTTTTGTCGCCCGCTCAAGCGCATTATAGATAGCTTCCTTCAACTTTAATTGATTCACACCAACTGGTGTATAAATTTTAAACGTTGGCATCCCTGTATCTTGGCAAATCGGCGAGATGTTATCATCAGCCATTTTAATATTATTTGTAATTGTGCCAAGTGCCATCGCAGAACGAGTCCCTGCATTTTCTCGCTCTTTCGCTTGTTGAATCGCACGACGAACATCTTTCGGTAAGTTCGTTGACGTTTCAACAATTAGTTGATACATGCTTTCTTGAAGCTTTTCCATTGTTACTTCCCCCTCAATTGTGAACGCTACCAAAACGTTATGAGCTGAAAATTCAATTGTTATGCTCTTTAGCTATTTATTTGTTTCACGCTATTAGAGCATAAATGAAATTTTTCACAACTTGATTATACCTCTTTTTCTATCGTCCTTCTATTACCCGAACAGAAAAAGGCTACCAAATTGGAATTGGTAGCCTTTTTAATATATTATTCGTCTTTTTTAAATTGCTCACATTTTAATTCTAATTCATCTAACATTGCAAGAAGACGATCTACATCTTCTAATTCTACTTCTTCAGGTTCAATTGTATCAATTACTTCAATGAACATATTTAAACGTTCTTTTAAATATACTAATTGTGTATCTTTATCTTGAATTGCTTTTCCCATGAAGGCACTCTCCTTTTAATTCGAGTTGCTTTTATTATACCGCAAAAACGATTGCTATGGGCATGAAATTTCATCAATTTTGTCACAGTCATCCACTATAATGTAAGCCCTCTCTCTTTCCATGCTAAAAAGTTTCACTTTATAAAAAGCACATATTCTTCTATTATAGAGAATGGACAAATTGTTATTTCAATAGTCAAAGGAGTATTTCATATGACGATATCACAAAAAATGAAGCCGATTACTCCTTCTTACGATCCATGGGAAGCGTATATGGACCTTGAAGAGTACGGCAAACTACTATTAACAAATGTTGAATTTACAACGACGACGTTATGCAACATGCGCTGTGAGCATTGCGCTGTTGGTTACACGTTACAGCCGAAAGACCCAAATCCGCTTCCGATGGATCTTTTATTAAAACGATTAGATGAGATTCCTCATTTACGTTCTTTAAGTATTACTGGCGGCGAACCTATGCTTTCAAAAAAATCCGTCGACAACTATGTAACACCACTCTTAAAATATGCCCATGAACGAGGCGTTCGCACTCAAATCAACTCTAACTTAACTATAGATTTAGCACGTTACGAACAGATTATTCCTTATTTAGACGTATTGCATATCTCTCATAACTGGGGAACAATTGATGACTTCGTTGAAGGCGGATTTGCAATGATGGAGCGTAAGCCTACTTACGAACAACGTGCAAAATTATTCGAAAGAATGATTACAAATAGTAAGGCTCTATCAGATGCAGGTGTACTTGTATCGGCCGAAACAATGCTAAACAAAAGAACTCTACCACATATTGAACATATTCACCGCCAAATCGTCGAAGAGATGGGCTGTAAACGTCATGAAGTTCATCCAATGTATCCAAGTGACTTCGCGAGTAATCTAGAGATTTTAACAAAAGCTGAAATTCGTGATGCGATTGAACATTTACTAGAAATTCGCGATGAAAATGTATGGATGCTATTTGGAACTTTACCTTTCTATGCTTGTAGCGATGACGAAAAAGACATAGCTACATTTAAAAAATTGCAAGAGAGCAAAAATGTAACTGTTCGTAACGATCCAGATGGTCGTTCACGCTTAAATGTAAATATTTTTGATGGTAATATTATCGTTACTGATTTTGGTGATGTTCCACTTCTAGGAAACATACAAACAAACACATTACAAGAAGCGTATGAAAAATGGAGCGCTTCAAAAACAGCAAAATCATTAAGCTGTCACTGTCCTGCAGTAAAATGTCTTGGACCAAATGTTCTTGTAAAAAACAGCTACTATCCGACAGAAGATTTCTTATCAAAAACAGCAAACATTACATTATAAAAAAAACGTCAGCTTATAAGCTGACGTTTTTTTTGTTATTGCGAGTGAGAAGAAGAAATAAATTTAAAAAACAAATGATCATGAATTGGAATTGCCGCTCCAATTCCTTGAGAAGTAATATTTTTCACAACAAGTCTTTTTTGATTTCCCTTTAATACAAGATACACTTCTCCAAATGTTACTTTTCCCTTTTCATTTACTGCTGGTGTATAAGCGTATAAATATCCAAGTTGACTCGGACTAATATTATACACACGCTCATGTCCAGTACCATAACCAATAGTTGTTTTAAACGAAAGGGGCAATTGTACTTTTTCAAGCGCTTTGAGAAGCATCATTTTTTTCACATCTGCAGCATCTTTCATATCTGCTGTTAAATCGCCTTCAACCGTCTTTTGTGTTTCTTGCTTATAGCGAAGTGGATACAAACGGTCTCCTCCGCGATTATCATACACATTTCGATTCACTTGTTTATATTCCCAATTAATCGATGTGTCTACTGATTCATAATGTAAAGCCCATTGACCTAAATAAATTTTTGCCCGATACCCTACTGCAAGCGGAGCATTTGAAATTGTCGTTTCATTAAACATCCGAATTAAGTCTGGATTTTCAATTTTAATATTAGCCGTTTTCAATAGCTCTTGAGCAAATTTACTTGGTTGTAAACGTGGCAAATCTTGCGCATCATTTGGAAATGTATTGTCTTTTGAAATATTTAAAACAGATGAAGGCATTTTTGTTCCTACTGTTGTCTTTGCAAAACTCATGTTAGGAAATAATAAAATAAACGAGACCATAGTTGAAAGACATATGCTGTATACTCGTTTCACCTGTCTGGCTCCTTCCTATGTAGGTATATATACTACTTCGTTTATTGTTTTCTCTGAGCGCAATTGTTATGCCTATTTTTCATAATAAATAAAAACCAATTCCCATAATGACATACGCCGCTAGTAAAGTGCCACCTTCAAACCAGTTTGTATCTCCATCATTGGAAATCGCAATCGTTAAGAAAACGGCTGTAATCATAGACACAAGTTCTGGTATGGTAAATACTAAAGGCATCCTTTGCGCGAAGAACATAGATAGCAATACTAATACAGGAGCAACAAACATGGCGATTTGTAATGTAGAGCCTATTGCAATTTCGACTGCAATATTTACTTTATTTTTATAAGCCATAATAATTGCAGACGCATGTTCCGCTGCATTCCCAACAATTGCAACGATAATAACCCCTATAAATAACTCTGACCAACCAAATGACTTTGCAACAGTTTCAAAAGTATGTACGAGTGCCTCTGACACATAAGCTACTGCCAGTGTTGCTATCGCTAAAATAAGGAGCGCCTTCCCTTTTGACCACTCTGGCTCTTCTTCATGCGCTACTTCGTCACTTTTATGTTGATATACACCACGGTGCGTAACTAACTTAAATAGTAATGCAGCAAGGTACATGATAATCATAATAATAGAAACACCTATACTTAATTGATACGTCTTGCCAGCGTCCATCTTCATTGAAAAGATCTCTGGAATAACAAAGGCCACAACAACAGCAAATATTAATAAAGCTGAATTATGCCTTGCATCATATACATTAAAACTTTGTCTTTTGTATTTAAGACCTCCAACAAAGAAAGATAACCCTCCTACTAATAATAAATTTCCAAGTACAGAACCCGTTAAAGAAGCTAACACCACTTCAATTAACCCTGCTTGAAGTGCAAAAATTGAAATGATAAGTTCAACAGCATTACCGAAAGTAGCATTTAATAATCCACCTATTCTAGGACCAGAAACAATTGCTAGACTCTCTGTTGCTCTACCCATAAAACCAGCTAATGCGATAATCGTAATACAATACACAGCGAACATAATTGTTTCTGGCCAATGAAGTGTTTTTCCAAGTACAGATAGTGGTACACCTATAAGCGCTACTATAAGAAATATTTTATTAAACATGCTTTTCATCCTTCCATCGTATGTATTTCTCCTCAATATTATTATTATTCTTCTCCTAACTTGTCCGATTTCATCACAATTACGTTTAAAAAATCGGATTGAAGAAAACAGTATGAAAGATATTTAAATTATCTTGTTTAAACAGACAGAATTATAAATTGTGAAAAGGGGTTAAAATTATGCACTTAAAAGAAAAAATCGCAACTATTATTCAAGGTCAACGTACTGGTGTATTATCTACAGTACGAAATGAGAAACCTCATAGCGCCTTTATGATGTTTTTCCATGAAGATTTTGTACTGTATGTTGCAACAGATCGACAATCAAAAAAGATAACAGATATTGAACAAAATCCTAATGTCCATGTACTACTCGGACGAGAAGGGAAAAAATTAGATGAAGATTATATTGAAGTTGAAGGATTGGCTTCAATTGAGGAAGACTCGACATTAAAAAACAAGTTTTGGAATAATAGCTTAAAACGTTGGTTACTCGGCCCTGAAGACCCTAATTACGTATTGTTAAAAATCAACCCCGACACAATTTATTACATCGATGGTGCCGGTACGACGGAGCCTGAGTTTTTACGACTATAAAATAAAACAAGCCCCCCTTAGGTGGGCTTGTTTTGTCGAAAAGTTCTTTTAAAAAAACAATAAAATAGGTGGAACTTTCTAAAGATTCTGTTATATAATAGCATTAACTTAAATAAACTGTATTAAAACAGATTGAGAGGAGAAATAAAATTGATGAAGAGAGAAGAACGCAAAAACATGATTGAGTTTATTGAAAAGAAAAAAGGGATTGAGCGTGACGAATTACTGTTTATGACAGACGATGAAGTAGAACATATTTATAATGTAACGTACTTTTTATATGAGGAAATTGCAGAGTAGTATAATAATCCCCACCTTATTAAAAATATAAGGTGGGGATTATTTCGCTATTTAGCCCACTATTTACAGGCAGTAAAACTCCCACCTTAAAATTCAGGTGGAGCAAGAAGTTAAGTTGAAGTCGTGCTTCCTATAAAGCTCAATTGCTTCAACTTTATACATGAGAATCATTTTCATGTATAATACTGTAAGATTGGAGGAATTTTACTATGAGTTCGTGGCTCTTATTTGCACTATTATCAGCAATTGCTGCTGCCCTTGTATCGATTTTTGGAAAGTTTGGTTTAGACGGCATCGATGCAAACGTTGCAACAACAATTCGATCTATTATTATGGCATTATTTATGATAGGCGTTATTATCATACAAGGTAAAATTCAAAATATCGGCGACGTACTGCTAAATAAAAAAGCACTGCTATTTATCACATTAAGTGGGATTGCAGGTGCTTCTTCATGGCTATTTTATTTTCTTGCCCTCAAAACAGGAAAGGTTTCACAAGTAGCTCCTGTCGATAAATTAAGCGTCGTATTTTCTATCATTCTCGCTATGATTATCCTCGGTGAAAAGTTAAACTTTATGACCGGCGTTGGTGTAGTCTTTATTACAGCTGGTGTATTATTTATTGCTTTCAGCTAAAAAAACCGCTATTAGCGGTTTTTCTTTTTCTTTATGTACAACCATACAACACATGTAACAACTGCTGAAATTAATAAAATCCATATTCCATAATGATGTAAACTATACTCAACGAAGCGCCACTTCTCGCCTAACTTCCAGCCAAGCCCAATAAAAACACTTATCCAAATGAGCGCACCACCGTAAGCGTACAAACAAAAACGCCAAAGTGTCAAATTTGATACCCCAGCAAAATATGCTGTTAAATGACGTACGCCCGGTATAAAATAACCAATCATTAAAAGAAATGGCCCATATTTTTCAAATAAAATATGTGTTTTTTCAATGTGATGTTCTTTAATTCTAATTTTCGGCCCATATTTCTTTAAAACAGGGAGCCCAAGTTTTAAACCTAATATGTAGCTTAACGTGATCCCTAACATCGCACCAGCCATCCCACTTAAAAAAGCAGCAGTTCCTGACATAACTCCTTTTGAAACATTATAACCAACAAAGGTCAATAAAAACTCGTCTGGTATCGGTAATCCGACAATCCCACCAGCCAAAGCTATAACAATTCCAAAATAGCCATAATGCGCGATTAACTCGCCAATATGTTGTTCCATTCGGAAGACACATCCTATGCACGGTCGTTATTCCACATTGTACCCTTTCTATCTTTAAGGCAAACATGGTATACATATTCACTATACATTGTTTTTATAATGAACTCTACTTCTATTCTTTCCTTTAACAGAGATAAAGTAAAACTTTACTCAGTGGGAGTTTTGTTCATCCTCTACTAATTATTAACCTATGCCAATCTTGCTTTTACAGACATCCCGACTCCACATAACTCACTTACATTCATCAATTTTGAGATTAGATTCTTATTGCCCGCAAATAACCCGATAAAAAATAAAAATTCATATGCGTGTTTTTTTGTTACAATAAAGGAAAGTTACTTTTCGCAACGGTTTAACTCTCAAGAAAAATGATATATCTAGCAAAAACATAGTTTGGTCTATATAATGCAACTTCTACCTATTAAAAGAACATACACCCTTTTACATACAACATCATTTTTCTAAATTATACAGGGGGGAACGAACATGACCATTGAAAATCAATTTATTCAAAAAGTTTACTATAAAACATTTTTAACAGAAGAAACTTCTACTCCTGCATCGGAAATACTCGGTGAAGCATATATAAATGAATCTAAAAATGAATTCTCCAACATTTCTAATATTCGATTTGCTCAAGGTGAATTTTATTATCAAAATAAAGATTTTGAAGCAGCTATATTTAAATGGGAAAAAGTAAATAATGCTCTTGCACTTTGGGCGACAAAAAATATTGCAGATGCTTATTTTGAACTAGGATTCTTACCAAAGGCAGAAGAAATTTATCAATCTATTCAAACGGAAGATACGACTCTTACGATGGAGGTTTCCTTACAACTTCTTTCTCTTTATATCGAACAAGATCGTTTAGGACTCGCTTTTAAGACGATTAGTGAAGCTGTTGCATTCCAACCGGATTACCCAAATATTACTGCAATTGCACGTTCTTTCTATGAAAAACAAGAAGATTGGAACAACGCTATCGAACTAGCTGTTCAAGAAGGTATCCGAACACAATCTTTACACTGGTTTGATACGTTAATAACTTACATAAACAAAGGATTTACAAAAAACATTAAGCCTGAATATTTCTATGAGTCTTTAAAAGCTCTATATGCTGTTGATCAAGCTCAATTTAAAGAACTTGTTATTGCTCTTTGGAATAGCTATCAACATGAATCCTTATACCTTCCTTGGATTCAAAGTATTAATCATTTATTCTTGCATATTGAAACAGACAATAATGACGATTGGAATGAAATTTCTACTCGCTACCAAGAAACATACTTTGCATTAATTACCGGAAATCATTTTATGCATGAATTAAACGGACTTGTACCAAATCTATTAACAAATTGGTTCAGTTTAACGAAAGCAAAAGATTCTCTAGTTGTCTCTGCAGCAGTGTTAGCATGGAATGAAGTCTCACCTACAACTTTAGAATCATTACTCGTAAAAAGTGCTGGATCCTTACTTTCTAATACATCAGCTGAAGCAGATGTAAATATGGAAACAGTTTCTCATTTATTCGAAACAATCGCTGTATGGGCTGAGAAAAATGATGTAGATTTAAGTCATCAATTTACGCTACTCGTCCATGAACTATGTGATTTAAATGTCACACCAATACTAATAGCTGGAACTAGTGACCATGATAAAACATCATTTGTTAATTCAATATTAGGAGAGAACATCTTAACTGAAACTTTAACAACTCCTATTCTATTTAAAGACGCTAGTCAAACTGAAATAACAGAATTTACCGATTTAGATATAAGAAATATCCCTAACCTTGATGAATTCCATCAAATAACGGCTACATCTGCTCAGTCAGAACTTGAGAAAAAATGTATAGAAATTAAGCTACCAAGTAGGTTTTTAAGAAAAAATAAGTTTACATTTCTTATTACACCATCCATTCAAGCACAATTGGATAAAAACAATGCATACTTTGAATACTTACAAGCAGCAGATAGCCTTGTATACGTATTAAATTCTTCTTCACCATTGCATAGTCAAGAAATTGATACGTTAATTTATTTACGTGAACAAGTACCAAACTTACAAATTCACTTCGTATCACACACAAATAATACGACTACTAATGAAAAACTAATTAGTAAACTTAAAGTACATTTTCCAGATGCACAATTCTTCCCATACTCTCCTTCGCAAGAGAGTAGCCAGCAACTTGGAGATGTAACAGAATCTATTCTTTCTAATCTTGCAAAACGCGATATAGAAAAAGAACGTATAGAAAAGCTAATATGGTTTACGCAAAAGACAATTGCTTATCTCATAAATGAACGTGTGGAATTAGAAAATACATTAGTAAAATCCGTACGCTGGAATAAACACATCTCAGTGAAACTTACTGGATTTATTAATAACCTTACTGCTCTTGAAAAAGATAAAATTCGCTCTATTACCGAATCCTATCTTTTAACGAAAGAAGAAATTACACGAGATATACATTCTCAAATTCCTGAATTATTACAGAGCTGCTCTGATCTTGTTCAAGAAGATAGTGATTTCAAATTAGTTCATGAAGAATTAAATGCTGCAATGAATGAACGAGTTCAAAAGCATGTACAACAGGTACTTCTTCCTAAATTTACTGGGTCTATTCAAGAATGGATTGAAACAGCACATAATGAATTTATTCAAGCTCAAGCTTATTTAGATGAAATGAGTGAAACGTTTAATAAATTATATAAAGAAGAACGTATGAAACTTCCTTGCGATTTCAAATTATTAGATGATTGGAATCGAGATGTTGTACGAATGACAAATCGAATTACAGTAACGAACATCAATATTTTATTACGCTTTACACCGACACAGTTTTTCTTAAAAAGTGCCGGAAAATTATTTGGTAATATGCAAAAAAACCAATCTATGCTCGCCAACAAATATAAACAATATATTGAAACAGAAGACTATACAGAAATTGCTCACACAATTTCAAAACAATTCTTCCTTCAATTTGAAGTATTTGAAGGTGCATTAGAACGTGATATCATGATGTTCTTCAAAGATCCACTTAACATATTGAAACAAAATGTAGATGCAGCTCAACTTGAGATAAAGGAAGACGAGCAAACATTAGCAACGCTAAGAAGCAATCCAGAAACATATCATGATCCTTTGGCGTTATTTAAACTACAATTGCTACAACATAAATTCGTTTTAAGTACTACAAAGAAACATGAAGATATTTTTGTATCAAACGAATCTCCTACTGTTTAACAAAAAAACCAAGCAAACTAAAATTTGCTTGGTTTTTTACTTTATTATTTTCATATGTTCAAACGGATAATAAATGCCTGCTAACTTTCCTAACACATCTTCTCTATCAATAAAACCTAAACCATTTCTACTATCTTTACTTATTAAGCGATTATCTCCCATAACAAAAATCTTATTTTTAGGAACTGTAATCGGTCCAAAGTCCTCTGTTAAATTCATAAGTTTTTTTTCTGCTTGTTTTTTATTACTATCCAAATACTCTTCATCTTTCACTTCAGAATTTACATATAATTGATCATTTCTCATCTCAATTATATCTCCAGATAATCCAACCACTCTTTTGACATAAAAATTATCTGTTTTCACAACAATAATGTCTTCTCTCCCATAGCTTTCAAATTGTTTTGCTAACTTATTAACAATTACCTTATCTCCATCTTGCAACGTTGGCCTCATAGATGCTCCTTTTACAGTCGTAGGGAAAAACACAAAAATTTTCGCCAAAAACACCAATAAACATGCAATTGCAATAGTTCCAAAGAATTCACGCCAACGTTTTTTCTTTTGCATCATTTCACCATCTCATCATCTTTTTACTTTTATTATAAATAATACAACCGATATTTTTCTACAAAATTCTGAATTATAAAATTATAATATTAGAAATTTCAAAATGGTAATACTGATCAAATTAAACAAGCAAAAAAGATACTCTCAAAATAGTCTATCCACTATTTTGAGAGTATCTTTTTATAATCCCACATATACAATACACATTTGAGCAGCTACATATGTAAACCAAATCCAAAGTGGCTCATACTTCAATTTACGCCCTCCGATATCTGTCACGCCAATAATAAAATCAGAAATCACAAACAGTAAACCACCAAACGCTGGTATCCACCATATTCCTGTATTTTCATAATATAAGGCGAATGCAAAGCAAGCCATTCCTCCAACCCACAATCCGTAAATTAGAGCTCCTATCGTAAACAATTTATCCTGTTTATCATTTCGGATAAAGAAGAACCATCCTACAATTAGAAAGAGCCCATATACGAGTAAACCAATCCAAAAACCATTCCACGAAATTCCTGTTTGCAAAAATGCTTTTACATAAAAACAATGAGCAAGAGCGAAAGTAACCATCCCTCCAATTAACCTGTGACCAATTGGAATCAGCCCAGCCATAAACAAATCTCCCACAGTCGATAAAGTCATACCAAGTGCAACCCACGTACTATACTCTACAGATGGATCTTGTAACCATATCCAAATTGCACTACCTGTTAAAGAAAAACTAAGAATAAGACGGATTGCTAAAGGTAACGGCATATTATCTTTCGTTCTTTTTGTCTGCCGCATTGCATAAATTGCACCAATTAAAAAAAGAAGTATTTGCCCAATTAACACCACGTAAAGTAGATTCATAATATGTTCTCCTCAATAAATGCTTTTTGTATCTTTTTTCGTTACACTTAGTCTATTATCCTTTTTCTATAAAAAAAGAAGAACAGTACTGTTCTTCCATTGTAATCGCTTTTCTGCTTTCTATGCTACTTGTTTTTCTTTCTCTATTTTTTGCTTAGCTGGCGTCCGATTTACCACAATAATTCCCGCGGCTACACATGCTAAACCGAGTAACACAAATGAATGAATTGCTTCACCTAAAATCATGCTCGATAATAACACACCAAATACGGGTATAAAGAACATATACATAGATACTTTTCCAACCTTATTGTACTTCATAATTGTATTCCAAATGCAAAAACCAGCTGCAGATAAGAAAGATAAATAAATCAGCATAAGTAGTGCATGTAGACTAAATGTAAATGGCATGACTCCAACTTGTAAAGCCCCTATACATAATAATCCTATAGAACCAAACATCATTTGGTATGCTGTCATATAGCCAACATCTAATGTTTTACTACCTTCTTTTGCTAATATGTTTCCATATGAATACAGCATTGCTGCACTAAGAAGTAATAAGCTTCCGATTCCAAAATGAAATGATAAGCTACCATCACTCGGCACATTTACTAAAACGACGCCACAAAAACCAATCGATACCCCAATTATTTTTCTTCTATTGAGAGCATCATCTTTATATAAAAAATGGGCGAGTAAAATTTGAAAGAATGATGATGTCCCTGAAATGATAGCTCCTTCAATTCCTGAACTATAACTCATTCCAATGTAAAAACAGATATATTGAAGAAACGTTTGGAATAAACCAATTTGTATTAACTGTTTCCCCGTTCCTTTTTTGAAGCTCATATCTTTTCCTAACACTTTAAAGAATAATAAGAGCATGACTCCAGATAACAAGAAACGATAACCGGCAAATAATATTTGTTCTCCAACTTCTTGTGGTTGAATTCCAAGTTCAGCATAACTTAACTTAATAAAAGGAAATGCGCTTCCCCATAAAAAAGTTGCTACTATTGCAGCAATAAATACGCCAATCGGATGGGTAAAAAATTTCTCTGTCTTCACTTGTTGTCTTCCTTTCCGACCTTTTTATGAACAATATTCATATATACCAAAGGAATTGCGAAAACACAAGTTTTCCGTTTATACTTGAAACAAAACCGTACCATCTCATAAAAACATATGATATACTATAGAATAATTACAACATAATAACTATTAAAAACAGATTCAACAGAAATGCTGCTATCCATTATGGATGGCAGCTTTCGTCGTTTTATAGGGGTTTCGATTTTGATTATTTTTCTCAATAAGAATTCGGAAGGAGCGAGTAGTAATGAACTCAGAAGTAAAAACGTTACACGCAAAAGAAACAATTTCTCATCCCTCTTTATGGGACACATTAAAAAAACATTATGAACTTGTATTTGCATTGGCATCTGGTATTTTTATTTTAGCTGGCTGGCTATTCACAAAGAACGATGCAATGAATGCAGGTATTACTTGCTATATCCTTGCTTATATAGTTGGTGGATATGCAAAAGCGAAAGAAGGAATTGAAGATACGATTGAAGAAAAAGAGCTAAATGTTGAAATGCTAATGCTCTTTGCAGCTATCGGTGCTGCAATTATTGGCTACTGGGCAGAAGGGGCTATTTTAATCTTCATCTTTGCGCTCAGCGGTGCTATGGAATCTTATACATTAAGTAAGAGCCAAAAAGAAATTTCCGCTCTTCTTGACTTACAACCCGAAGAAGCATTACGCATTTCCAACGGAACAGAGGAACGTATTCCTGTTGGAGAGTTACAAATTAACGACATTATTTTAATTAAACCAGGTGAACGTGTTCCTGCTGACGGTACGATTCATAACGGTGAAACAAATATCGATGAAGCAGCAATCACGGGAGAACCTATTCCAAATGAGAAAAGACATGGCGATGAAGTATTTGCAGGTACTGTAAATTTACGTGGTGCTATCGAAGTTAAAATTACGAAGCCGAGCGATCAAACATTATTCCAAAAAATTATCCGTCTCGTACAAAGTGCACAAAGTGAAAAATCACCATCACAACTATTCATCGAAAAGTTTGAAGGAACATACGTAAAAGGTGTACTACTCGTTGTTGCGCTTATGATGTTCGTTCCTCATTTCTTACTTGACTGGAGCTGGAATGAAACGTTTTATCGCGCTATGATCTTACTTGTAGTCGCATCTCCTTGTGCACTCGTTGCTGCCATTACACCAGCAACGTTATCTGCAATTTCTAACGGAGCAAGAAATGGAATTCTCTTTAAAGGTGGCATACATTTAGAACGCCTCGCTTCAGTAAAAGCAATCGCCTTTGATAAAACAGGAACATTAACAGAAGGAAAACCTACCGTAACAGATATATATGTTCGAGAAAATATGACAGAAAAAGAAGTACTTTCTATTACAGCATCAATTGAAAGTCACTCTACACATCCTTTGGCTGAATCTATTGTTAAATATGCACAACATGCGTACGACATTACATTAAAAAAACCAGAAAAGGTTGAAGATGTAACTGGTTTTGGGCTAAAAGGAATATTCGAAAACAACGCTTATAAAATAGGTAAAGCTGATTTTATCGGTGAAGAAACAAAAACATTTCATAATGGTATTTCTGCCTCACTTGAAAAGGAAGGTAAAACTGTCGTTTATATTAGTGATGAGGGAGGCATTCTTGGACTTATCGCTTTAAAAGATACGCTTCGCCAAGAAACAATAGCTGCTATTCGTGATTTACAAAGCATTGGTGTCGAAGCAATTATGATTACTGGAGATAATGAAGAAACGGCAAAAGCAATTGCCTCTGAAAGTAATATAAAGGAATATTACGCATCATGCTTACCAGAAACAAAAGTTGAAACGATTAAAAAGTTAAAAGAAAAATACGGTACAGTAGCAATGGTCGGAGACGGTATAAATGATGCACCTGCACTAGCTACTGCTAGCATTGGTGTCGCAATGGGAGAAGGAACAGATGTAGCTTTAGAAACTGCGGATGTTGTACTGATGAAGAACGAACTATCTCGTCTTTCTCAAGCAATCCGTCTATCAAAACGAATGAATCGTATTGTGAAGCAAAACGTAATCTTTTCGCTAGTCGTTATTGCCATGCTAATTTGTTCAAACTTCTTGCAATTTTTAGCTCTTCCATTCGGTGTTATTGGCCATGAAGGAAGTACGATTCTTGTCATTTTGAATGGCTTACGATTATTAAAAGGAAGCAAATAAAACGGGTCCCTCATAGAGGACCCGTTTTTTTTAATGATAGCTATTATGACCGTTCGCACTGCTACTCGTTTTATGCTTTGGATGCGAACTGCTCTTTTGTTTATTATTACTTTTATTATTATGGTTCTTTTTATTATTACTCATGAAATATCCCCCCTGTTCCTTTTTATTATGGAACAAGAGCTCATTATTCATTACGGGAATTATTGTCACCGGTTCTATAATGGTGGAGTAAACCATTAATTTCACCGCCAAGTAAAATTACCCATCCAGTTAAGTAAAACCATAACATTAAAATAATGATACCACCGAGACCACCATATGTATTGGCGTAATTCGCAAACTTATCTACATAATAAGCAAATGAGTACGATACCACAATCCATCCTACAGTAGCAAATAACGCCCCTGAAATAACTTCTCTTCTTTTTAACTTTCGATCTGGTGCAAATGTATATAAGAAACTAAACAAAGCAAATAGCACGAAGAAACTCGCTACTAATCGTGTAATGCTCCATACGAAAGAAAAGCTATCTGATAAACCGAGTGCTTTAAACACTGCTGCTCCAATAACTTGTCCGAATACCGGAACAATTAACGCAAAGACAATCATAAAAATAATAGCTAATGTAAACACAATTGATAACGCTCTTGTTGTAATAAAAGAACGTGTTTCCTTCACGTCATAAGCGCGGTTAAAAGCATTCATAACCGCATTAACACCATTTGAGGCAAACCATAACATGGATAATAAACCAAATGATAATAAACCACCATTTTGCTGGTTTACAACTTTATCTACATTTACCTCAATTAAGTTCATTGCATCATCTGGTACATAAACCTCTAATAAACTAAGCACATCCTCTGTTTGAATGGGAATAAATCCAAGAAGCGTAATTAAGAAAACGAGCCCAGGAAAAATTGCAAGCAAGAAGAAATAAGCGAGCTGTGCTGCCAAGCCCGCTACATCATCGCGCATCGTCCGGTCATACAAATCTTTACCAAACGAATAAGTACGATTTCTTCTCACCTTTTCTAAAATTTTTCTCATATATGTTTAAACGCTTTTCTTCTCTTCTTTATCTTGCTTTAACTCAATGTACGCTTCAGTTTTTTTTTCCACTGCATTTGAGTCTTTCATAAATAATTCACGCGCTTCTTTCATACCACCATCTTCAGCAACTATTGGCTCTTCTTCTACTTTCAACTCATCTACCTTTGGAGATACAGCTTGAATTTCAATCGTTTCTGGCTTTTCTTCTGGCTCAACTTTTTTCTTACTAAAAATTTCTTTCGTTTCTTTTAACGTCTCTACAACAGATGGCGTTAATTTTTTAATTTCTGCTACTTTCGCTTTTACCACATTGAAATCAGCAAGTTCGCGTCCTTTATCTGTAACAGTTTGCACTTTTTCTTTGATCTTTGCATTTTCGCCAATTTCAATCATCTTTGTTTTTGCTTTTTCTGCAGTATTTTTTACTTTTTCACGATTTTCTTTCTTCAACATAGATACAGCTACACCTGCCGCTACACCAATCGCAATGTTTCGAGCAATATTATTTTTCTTTGCCATATTCCTTCACCCTTTCATTTCTTATGTTAGAAAGTATTTCTTTCTAAGCTTCCTCATATTCCTTGTTCATTTCGAATGAAAGCTAATAGCTTTGCACACCCTTCTGTTACAAGGTCATATACTTCTTGGAAATTCCCTGTATAGTAAGGGTCGGGAACGTCTGTCCAGCCACCGTCTGGAACAAAATCGGACAGCCTACCAATATAGCCTCCAGTTTTACCTAAACTTTTTAAATCTGCTATATTCTTGTTGTCCATGGCAATAATATAATCAAACTTTGTTAAGTCTTCTTTTTCTACTTGCCTTGCTTTAATTCCTTCAAAAGTGACTGCATTTTCTTTTAAAATTTTTTGTGTTCCTTTATGTGGCGGATGGCCAACATGCCAATCTCCAGTTCCTGCAGAATCAATGACAATTTTCTCTTCAAGTCCCTCTTTTACGACAAGATTTCGAAAAATCGCTTCTGCCATCGGAGAACGGCAAATGTTCCCAAGACAAACAAACAATACTTGAACCATATTTTTGTTTCTTCCCTTCTTGGTGCATTTCTTAATATATACTTATAGTATAAACAACCAATTATTAAATATAAAGGAAATCCCTACTAATTTAATGGGATTGAAAAGATTCATTAACGAAAATGATAAAAAATGTTAAGATAGCCTTATGTTATTTTAAAGGGGGACACTTCGGTGGATTTATCCGTAAAGTCAGAAGAAAACGTTGAATACATGGTCGAAGCTATTAAAGAAAAATTACGTATGGTTAATGCTGGAGCGATGAGAGCCGCTAGTTTTAACGAAGAAATGTACGAAGATTTACGTGACATTTATGATCATGTTATGAAACGTGAAACATTCAGCATTAGTGAAATGCAAGCTATTACAGAAGAATTAGGTACATTAATTAAAAAGTAAAAAAGCCTCTCTTATATGAGGCTCTTTTTTATTTCCAACAAATTCATGACAACTCTTCTCTTTCCCTCAACCAACTGTAAAATATTGTACAATAGAAGTAGAACCTCACCTTAGATTTTTTCTCCATACATACTACTCACAAATAATAGCAACACTACCATTGCTAACTGTTTTTACTGGAGGTGCTTACTTATGAGCAATTGGTACAGTAAGACGAAAGATCAAACATTAATTGACCTAGAAACAAACGAACAACACGGTTTAACAGATGAAATTGTAAGTGAACGTTTAAAGCAATACGGTTCTAATGAATTAGCTACAAAACAAAAACGCACTTTATTGCAGCGTATTTTCGCCCAAATTAATGACGTCCTCGTATATGTCCTTATTATTGCAGCCCTTATTTCTGCCTTTGTAGGTGAATGGGCAGATGCAAGTATCATTGCGCTCGTTGTAGTTTTAAATGCTGTTATCGGTGTCGTCCAAGAATCGAAAGCAGAACAAGCCTTAGAGGCATTGAAAAAGATGGCGACACCTAAAGCTATCGTCAAGCGAGATGGTGAACTAAAAGAAATTCCATCTGAGCACGTCGTTCCAGGTGATATCGTTATGCTCGACGCCGGACGATATATCCCATGCGATTTACGCCTGATCGAAACCGCAAATTTAAAAGTTGAAGAATCTGCTCTAACTGGTGAATCTGTCCCTGTTGATAAAGATGCAATCTACCACCCTTCCATGCAAAGTGATGAGCAAGTACCACTCGGTGATCAAAAGAATATGGCCTTTATGTCTACTCTTGTTACATATGGACGAGGCGTCGGTGTTGCTGTTGAAACTGGAATGAACTCACAAATTGGTAAGATTGCTACCCTTTTACATGAAGCTGACGATGATATGACACCACTTCAAAAAAGCTTAGCACAAGTCGGAAAGTATTTAGGCTTTGTTGCTGTAGCTATTTGTATCGTGATGTTTCTCATAGGCTTTTTACAAGGACGAGATACACTAGAAATGTTTATGACTGCAATTAGTTTAGCCGTTGCAGCTATTCCAGAAGGTTTGCCAGCTATCGTTTCCATCGTTCTTGCAATTGGTGTGCAACGTATGATTAAACAAAACGTTATCATTCGGAAACTACCAGCTGTTGAAGCCCTCGGTTCTGTCACAATTATTTGTTCAGATAAAACAGGTACGTTAACGCAAAATAAAATGACCGTTACTCACTTTTATAGTGATAACACATACGATCGTTTAGAGAGTTTAAATGTAAATAATGATGCGCAACGTCTATTGTTAGAAAATATGGTGCTATGTAATGATGCGTCTTACAATAACGAATCACAAACGGGAGACCCGACTGAAATTGCTCTTCTCGTTGCCGGAACCACCTTTAATATGCAAAAAGATCATTTAGAAAAAATACATGAACGTGTTAACGAAGTACCTTTCGATTCAGATCGTAAAATGATGTCAACTGTACATACATACGATGAAAGCTACTATAGCATGACGAAAGGCGCTATTGATAAGCTCTTACCCCGATGTACCCATATTTTTAAAAACGGCAAAATCGAGATTTTAACTGATTCTGATAAAAATCAAATATTAAAAGCTGCCAGATCAATGTCTCAAGAAGCTTTAAGAGTACTTTCATTCGCATTTAAACAATACGATTCAAACGATGTGGATATAAATCATCTTGAAAAAAATCTTATCTTTATTGGTCTTGTCGGTATGATTGATCCACCACGAACTGAAGTGAAAGATTCAATTAAAGAATGTAAAAAAGCCGGTATTCGCACAGTTATAATTACTGGTGACCATAAAGATACCGCCTTTGCAATTGCCAAAGAACTTGGCATTGCTGAAGAAATATCGGAAATTATGATTGGAACTGAATTAGATAACATTTCTGATACAGAACTAGCTAGCAAAATTAATCATTTAAATGTATTCGCTAGAGTCTCTCCAGAGCATAAAGTGAAAATTGTAAAAGCATTACGCGCGAAAGGAAATATCGTTTCTATGACTGGTGATGGTGTCAATGACGCTCCATCTTTAAAGCAAGCTGATGTTGGCGTAGCGATGGGCATTACAGGAACAGACGTTGCAAAAGGGGCAGCAGATGTCGTGTTAACAGATGATAATTTCTCATCTATTGTGAAAGCCGTTGAAGAAGGTAGAAATATTTATCGTAACATAAAAAAATCAATTCTCTTCCTACTCTCTTGTAACTTCGGAGAAATTATCGCTTTATTTTTAGCGATTTTACTCGGCTGGGCAACACCACTACGACCTATTCATATTTTGTGGGTGAATTTAATTACAGATACACTGCCTGCATTATCACTTGGGGTTGATCCTGAAGATCCAGATGTGATGAAGGAAAAACCACGACATGCGAAAGAAAGCTTATTTAGTGGCAGCGTTCCTTTCCTGATTTTCAATGGAGTTATCATTGGACTTTTAACGCTAATAGCTTTTATCGCCGGAGCAAAATTCTATACTGGAGATACAAATTTATTCCCTCTTTTCCCAGAGCGAATTGATGACGATGCTCTATTACATGCTCAAACGATGGCATTTGTCGTTCTTAGTTTTTCTCAGCTCGTTCATTCATTTAACTTGCGTTCAAGAACGAAATCGATTTTTTCAATTGGGATCTTTACAAATAAATATTTAGTCTTCTCCCTCCTTATCGGTGTTCTTATGCAAGTTTGTATCATCTCCATCCCGCCCCTTGCAAATATATTCGGTGTACATGCATTAACGATGCGAGATTGGGGATTTGTTCTCTTATTAAGTATCATTCCGCTTGTTGTGAATGAAATCATTAAATTAGTGAAGAAAAACTAAAAGGCAATGAGGAATATTCCTCATTGCCTTTTCATTTACCCTTGTAATTCTTTTTTGATATTCTCTGTTAATGTAGCCATACGCTTACGGCTTTCTTCACGCTCACGTTTGTTTTGCTCTTCAATTTGTTGTGTTTCTTGCATACCTCTTGAAATAATGTTCCAAGTTTCCTCAAGTGTTTCCATCTTAATACTAGAAGAACCTGATAATCTCGCTACTTCTACACTTTGCGTTGCGATATTTTGTGCATTTTTCTTAAGTAATTCATTTGTACGGCGATCCAGTTCAGCCATAGAATCCGCAACAAGCTTTTGACGCTTGGCATTTACCGCTTGAATGATACCATTTTTAAAGATAGGAATCGTTGTAATAAATGCTGTATTAATTTTACCAATTAATTTATTATTACCACGTTGAATCATACGAATTTGTGGTGCTGTAAGTAACGCAACCATACGTGCTTTTTCTAAATCGTCAATACGCTGTTCTAAAATTTCAACAGAGTTTTTAAGCGACTCTAATTCAATACCTGCTAATTGATCATTATTACGTACACGCTCTTCATACATCGGAACTAACTCTGTATTTAAACGCTCTAATAACATTTCTCCTGCTACTACGTACTTCTCTAAGTCTAGATAATATTTTAAGTTTTGCTCATACAAGCCATCTAACGTACCAATTGATTTTTTCATCTCATCTTGGTACTTCGTAATTTCCACATAAACTTTATCAATTTCACGGCCCATCGTTTGATACTTGCTAAAAATTTGTTCAATCATTTTATCCGCTTTTTTAAACATACGTGAAAAGAAACCGCTTTTCTCTTCCGCAAAGTCTTTACTATCGAATCGGTCCATAATTTTACCAAGCTGTTTTAATAATTCACCAGAATCTTCTATCTTTGATAATGACATTGTATGTAAAATTTGATCAGCAAAACGTGAAATTTCCATAGAAGGTTCTTTTCCAAGTTCAATTAATTCTAATTGATCTTTAATATCTACCGCATTATAAATACGTTGTACATCCGCATCTTGTCTAAGTTGTAAGCGAACATCTTGTGCTGTTTGTTCATTTAATTCTGTTTTCGGATCTAGTACGACTGGGTTATTCATATGGCATTCTCCCTTTCCTTATAAAAATGGACGAAATAGTCCTTTTATTGTTTGTGATAAATTTTTATAGGCTGATGAACCATGAAACTCAAGATCGAAATTAACCTCTTCAAGCCAATGTGAATCAAATGCCCCCGCTTCAATATACGGTTCAATATCGTTTCTTCCCGTTGGATTGAAATGAAATACATCTACTCCAATTTGATTCAAAAATAGTAATAAAACAGCATCAGAACGAGTTAACTCTCCACTCTTCTCATTATTAAATATAACAATTTTCGGTACATCTTGTGAATAATCAAATTTCTCAAGCTGTTCTAAAATATTCGGTGGTATTTGAGAAAGTTGCGCGAAAACATATAGCGCTACATCTTGTTTCGTCTCTTTCGCAATTGGTTTACACATTTCACTTTCACACGTATGGATAATCGCTTCTGCAATTCCATGCTGTAAACCTTCCGGTAAACGCTTATGCGGCCACCAATGGCTATTCATAATTAGATCAGGATGCAATTTCCCAGCTCGGTCCAATGCATCTCGATAATGATATTGGAAGTTTGCTTTTTGCTCTTTCGTAAATGGGAATGTATTAATTAATAAACTGTTATCAAATGATGTAACAGCCTTTAATCGTTGAAAATATTCTTTATCATTCTTTGAAACGCCGGATATTTTCGCAAATAAAGAAGGGATATAAATGTGTTTATTTTCAACAAAGAATGTCGGGCGTACAAACGCCTTTTCTTTCGTAATTAAAAAGAGTTCATCATATGTTGTTTTTAGTGTACGAGCTACAGGCGTATAGGAACGGAATTGCCACGGCTTGTACAGCAGTGAATTATCGTGGTGAAGTACTTGTTCAATTTCTTTCGAAGCTTGATACGCTACTGTTGCAACACGCTCACGGCGACGATCAGGGAATGGTTCAAGCGAAATGCGACTTGAATGAGATACAACAAAAGTTCTTCCCTCTTCATCAATATTTTCAAATCCATCTTTTCCTTCTGGGTGATAATAAAGCACATCACAACCGAGCATAATAAGAAAGTATAAGAAATATATACGGCTTTCCTGTGCATCACCGTACCAAATGATACGCGGCATTTGTTTCTTATAGTTAATCGTAGAGAACCACTTCGCTACGTAATTTTCGCTTAGTTTAATTATGTCGATTAAGAAACGACGGAAGCCTTCTGTCTTTAACGACTGATTATGTTGCTTCTCATATAATTTCAATAGTGAAATAAACGTCGTATGTATGTAATGCTGTAAATCAGGATTGTCTACTTTCGGTAAAAGTTGTTTCCCAGATAAGTGTGCAACTAGCCTATTTACTGTCAGACCATTTGGTGCTTCTTGATGTAATCCGAACACTTCTTGAATATGACGAAGCTTTTCCGAATCAATCACTTTGTTTAAATTTTGTTCGTGTAAAACTTCGATTCCTTTCGCTTCACTATAATCAAACAGTTCATTAAAATATTCATCTACATCATTAGGAACGCCAAGGATTCGACATGCTATATAACTAAATTTCATCTCATTCTCTGTCAGCTCATATTGTGGGCGTTTTTCTAAAAGCGTTTCAAATTGCTTTAAATCTGATTCATCTTTTAATGCATATGGTTGAAGTGTAAAACGTGAAAACACAACAGTTCACCTCCAAAAACATTTACGTTTTTTCTAAGTCCTTCTTCTATTATAAACTATTTTTGGTTATAAAAAATGGGCGCTCGCAAAACGAGCAAACCCATTTCAATTATTTATTGTCTTCTTTAGTAGCTGCAACTTCTTCTCTAGCTTGTCCAGAATTCTTCATGTAGTGAAGTATAAATGTTGCTCCAAATGCTACAACTAAAATAATAAAGAATAGTGTATGACTAATCTCAATCTCGATTAAAGACAGTAACATTTTTGCTGCAATAATTAAGATTAAAATGTATGCTGTCGTTTCAAGCTCTGGAATACGCTCTAACAATTTTAAGAATACACCAGCAATACCACGCATCATTAAAATACCTAGCATTCCGCCTAATAGTAAAATCCAAACTTCATTAGATACACCAAATGCAGCAAGTACGCTATCTACAGAGAATGCGATATCCATTAATTCAACCATCGCAACTGTTCCCCAGAAGACACCAAACATTCTAAAGAGAATACTATTTTGATTCATACCGTGAGCTTCGTCTTCTTCACTTGCACCTTTACGCTTATCAATAAAGTATTTTACTGATAACCAAGCAAGGTAAAGTGCACCAAGAAGTTTTACCCACCATAATTTAATTAAGAACATTCCGATTCCAATCGCAATAAAGCGGAACACATAAGCTCCAATAAGTCCATAGAATAATGCTTTTTTACGTTTTTCTTCCGGAAGGTGTTTTACCATTACTGCTAACACAAGTGCGTTATCAGCAGATAATAATCCTTCAAGTACAACAAGTGTACCAATTAATCCCCAAGATACTGGATCCTGCAACACTTTAATCCACATGTCCAAGTCGAAAAACTGAGCATACGTATCAAGGATTCCTTGCAAAATACTCATCTTACCTTTATCCCCTATTCTTTGCTAGATTTATAGAAAGGTCAAAAAAAGGAAACGAATATCGTTTCCTTTCTATGCATCCAAGCCATACGCTCTTACAAGCGCACCTAAACCACCTTGGAATCCACTTCCTACTGCATTAAACTTCCACTGTCCATTATGACGGTATAATTCACAAAAGACAACTGCTGTTTCGATGGAGAAATCTTCCCCTAAATCAAAACGAAGAACTTCTTCACTCGTTTCTTCATTCGCTAAACGAACAAACGCATTTCCTACTTGCCCAAAGTTTTGACTACGGCCTTCTGCATCATAAATCGTAACTGTAATAGCAATTCTGTGCACATCTGCTGGAACTTTCTTCAAGTCCACAACAAGTTGCTCATCGTCACCTTCACCTTCACCTGTACGGTTATCTCCTGTATGTAAAACAGATCCACAAGGAGACTGTAAATTATTATAGAAGATAAAATCAGTTTCCTTCGTACATTTTCCGTTTGCATCTAATAAAAAGGCAGATGCATCTAAATCGAAATCGGCTCCGCCGTCATAAGATTTAATATCCCATCCAAGACCAATTACTGCTTTTGTTAAACCAGGGCTTGTCTTACCTAAATCGATTTTCTGGCCTTTTTGTAATTGAATAACCATCTATATTCACCTCTATATTTTTATCTTTAAAAATATATCCATCAGTAAACATACATTTCACCGATGGATATATAAATCAAATCTATTACTCTACATCTAAACCAAAGTTATTACATAGAGACGCTAATCCACCTTGGAATCCACTTCCGATTGCATTGAATTTCCAATCACCTGCATGACGATATAATTCACCTACTACTACGGCTGTTTCAATAGAGAAATCTTCTCCTAAATCGTAACGAATTAATTCTGCATTCTTTTCTTCATCAAGAATACGTACGAAAGAATTAGAAACTTGTCCGAAGTTTTGGCTACGGCCTTCTCCATCATAAATTGTAATTGTGAAACAAATACGTTCGATGTGAGCAGGAACATTTTTCAAATCTACTTTAATCGCTTCGTCATCGCCTTCACCTTCACCAGTGCGGTTATCTCCTAAATGCTCTACAGCACCATTCGCACCTTTTGGATTATTATAGAAAACGAAATCTTCAGCTCCTGAAACTTTACCATTCGCGCCTACTAAGAAAATACTAACATCTAAGTCGAAATCGTTTTGTCCGTCATAACGATTCGTGTCCCAACCAAGTCCTACAAGAACTTTCGAAAGACCTGGATTCGTTTTTGTTAAGTCTACCTTTTGTCCCTTTTTCAATGAAATTGATGCCATATACAATTCCTCCTCGGTTATTTTATTGATAACGTGATACAATCTCACTTAAGTTTTTATCTTGCGTGCCTTCTCCAACTGCTGAAAACTTCCATTCACTTCCGTGACGATACATTTCACCTGCAATTAGAGTTGTTTTGCCAGCATAATTATCCGATAAATTATAGCGTGCTAATTCTTCACCAGTTTGCGGGTTTTGAATACGAATATATGCATTACGAATCATCCCGAAATCTTGACGACGATTTACACAGTCATAAATATTTACAACGAATACTAAACGATTAATACGGCTTGGAACTTTATGTAATTCTACGAAAATTGTTTCGTCATCACCAGCGCCTTCACCTGTTAAATTATCTCCTGAATGAATAATACTACCACAAGTAGAAAGTTTATTTCCGAAGTAAACTAAATCATTTTTGTTTAAAAAACGATCTCCTTCTAACATAACAACAGATGCATCACAATCTACATTTGGTTTACTTCCAAATAATGAAGACAGAAATCCACCTGATTGCCCAATTGGATCCCAGCCTAAGCCAACCTGTAGTTTTGCTACTTTTGGTTGTCCTTTCGTTAAATCGATCTTTTGACCTTTTTCTAAAATAATAGGCATGAAGTTTCTCCCTTTCTACAAAGCATTTTCCAAATCGGAAAATATTGTATTCTTCTCTTATATTGTAGCATTATTTACCTAGCGATAAAAAGGATAAATTCTCAGTTATATGAAAACATTCATATAATTTACTTATGATGATGTAAGAAGTGGTAAATAGCACCAATCATTCCTGCACAATTACCGTTTTGCGCAAGTTCAATCTCACAATTATTATAAATCTCTTGATTTAAGTATTTACTGACCTCTTCTTTTACTTCTTTTAAAAACTCATTTCCTCTATCGGTAATTCCTCCACCAATAATAATCGTTTCTGGATTAAAAATATAAGCAAGATTACTAATTCCGATTGCCAAATGTTTAAAGAAAATCCCAACTGCTTGAGCAACTTCCCGATCCCCTTTATCATACAACTCGAAAATTCTTTTCCCATTCCACTCGCCTTTTCCTTTATATTTGCTTACAAGTCGAATTAATCCTGCAATCGAAGCAACCTCTTCAAACGTTTTTCCTTCTATTAACATATTCCCCCATTCACCAGCACTAAATGAATGTCCTCGGTACAATTTTCCATCTATAAAAATTGCTCCCCCAATCCCTGTTCCAAGGGTGAGCATAATAAAGTTATCTTTCTCTCTTCCACTACCATTCCACTTTTCTCCAAACGCTGCACAATTCACATCATTGTCAATCGATACTGGAACTTTTAATATCTCTTGCAATCTATCAATAATAGGAATAGTACTATATCCCGGAATATGATCCGCACCTCCCGTCACAATTCCTTTATTAATATCAACAATTCCCGAAGTGCTAATACCAATTCCTGCAATAGTATGTTCATTCATTATTTTTTTTGATACATATATAAGTTTTTGAATAATTTGTTCTCCGCCTAAATGAATTTCTGTTGCAACTGTTTTATGCTTTAATACTCTCCCTATTTCTGAAACAATACCATACTTAATTTGCGTACCGCCAATATCAAACGCTATATACTCTTTCATCTGCTGCCACTTCCTCTACCGTTATGAATGTAAATTCTCCCCCTCTACTATTTGCAGGAAATCTACATTAACTCTTTTCTGCTTTGACAAATACACCACCTTTTTCTATATATAGTTTTTTTTGCATAAAACTCTTTTTCCTAAGAAATATTACAAAGGGATGTATTTTAGATGGAACATTAATCTCTTAGGAGGAAAACCATGACGAAAATCTTCATTTTAGCATCAACACTCTCTTTATCTTTTTTTAGCGGTTTAAATATCGGTAATGCTGCAACTGAAAACTTCCAACCATTAACAAACGCTATTGTACAAAATAGCGATCATTTTGCAGAAGGAAACTCAAAGGATAATAATATACCTCCAGGAAATAACGGTTCTCAGGACGATACTGGTTCTGGTGACAATGGTTCTGGCGGTAACGGTTCTGGTGGCAATGGTTCCGGCGGTAACGGTTCTGGTGGCAGTGGCTCTGGTGGCAATGGTTCCGGCGGTAACGGTTCTGGTGACAACGGTTCCGGCGGTAACGGTTCTGGTGGCAATGGTTCTGGCGGTAACGGTTCTGGTGGTAGTGGCTCTGACGGCAGCGGTTCCGGTGGCAATGGTTCTGGTGGCAACGGCTCTGGCGGCAGTGGCTCTGGTGACAACGGTTCTGGCGGTAACGGTTCTGGTGGCAATGGTTCTGGCGGTAACGGTTCTGGTGGCAGTGGCTCTGGTGGCAATGGTTCTGGTGGCAACGGCTCTGGCGGCAGTGGCTCTGGTGACAATGGTTCTGGCGGTAATGGTTCTGGCGGCAATGGTTCTGGCGGTAACGGTTCTGGCGGCAATGGCTCTGGTGGCAATGGTTCTGGCGGTAACGGTTCTGGCGGTAACGGTTCTGGCGGCAATGGCTCTGGTGGCAATGGTTCTGGCGGTAACGGTTCTGGCGGCAATGGCTCTGGTGGCAATGGTTCTGGCGGTAACGGTTCTGGCGGTAACGGTTCTCAAGGCGGCAATCGTGTTAAAGGTGATAGCAGTTCTCAAGGGGGTAATGGCTCTCAAGGTGGCAATCGTGTTAAAGGCGATAGCAATTCTCTGGAGGGCAACGGTTCTCAAGGGGGTAATGTAAAAGGTAATACGAAAAAACAAGGTGATAAATTACCTAATACTGCAACGCATTACCCTATATCTATTTTAATGGGGCTTTCAACATTCCTAATTGGTATGTTACTGTTTATTCGTCGTAAAAACGTAAAATAAGAACAACATCCTTCCATCTAAAAAGTACATGAAATACTGTATAAAACTAAAAAGGACTTTGGATTACATTTTATTATGCAGCCCAAAGTCCTTTTATCACCTATCAGAAAAAGTATTAATACGCTTTTCCCCAATACACCATTTGTTTAGCTTCTTTACCACAACAAATACATTCTTCAGCTAAATGCTCTTGCTCAAAAGGCATACAACGTGAAGATACGCCAACTTCTTCTTTTAGTTTTTCTTCACAAGCTAATTCCCCGCACCACATTGCCTTAATAAAGCCTTGCTTTTCGTCAGCTATTTTTTTCATCTCTTCGAAATTTGTCGCAACATACGTATTCTCATCGCGAAATGCTTTTGCTTTATTAAATAAAGCAATATGAATTTCTTCAAGTAATGCTGGAATACGTTCTTCTAATTGATCCATTGGTACAAACTCTTTTTCCTTCGTATCTCTTCTTACAAGTACAACTTGATTCTTTTCAATATCTTTAGGGCCAACTTCTAATCGAATTGGAATCCCCTTCATTTCATACTCATTAAATTTCCAGCCTGGTGTTTTATTACTAGCATCTATTTTTACTCGTGCAACCTTTTGAATATGTGCTTGTAACTCTGTTGCTTTTGCTAAAACTCCTTCTTTATGCTGAGCAATTGGTACAATAACAACTTGCACTGGAGCGACTTTTGGTGGCATTACAAGTCCATTATTATCACTATGAACCATTATTAGCCCGCCTATCATTCTTGTTGATACACCCCAAGATGTTTGGTGCACATATTGCCACTTACCGTTACGATCTAAAAACTTAATATCAAATGCTTTAGAGAAATTCGTTCCAAAGTTATGAGAGGTTCCTGTTTGAAGTGCTTTTCCATCATGCATTAAACTTTCAATTGTATAAGTTGCCTTTGCTCCAGCAAACTTCTCTTTTTCTGTTTTTTGTCCTTTAATAACTGGTATTGCTAAATAATCCTCACAGAAAGAAGCATATAAGTTTAAAATATTTAATGTTTCAGCCTGCGATTCTTCTGCCGTTTCATGGATTGTATGACCCTCTTGCCATAAAAATTCAGTCGTACGAAGGAATGGCCTAGTTGTCTTCTCCCAACGAACTACTGAACACCACTGATTATATAACTTTGGCAAATCATTATAGGATTGCACAATTTTTGAAAAGTGCTCACAGAATAAAGTTTCAGATGTAGGACGTACACAAAGTCTTTCCGCTAACTTTTCATCTCCGCCATGCGTAACCCATGCTACTTCAGGAGCAAATCCTTCAACATGATCCTTCTCTTTTTGCAATAAACTCTCTGGGATAAACATTGGCATATATACATTTTCATGGCCAGTTTCTTTTAACTTCTCATCCATCACCTTCTGCATATTCTCCCATAAGGCATAACCATACGGACGTAAAATCATGCATCCTTTTACACTTGAATAATCAACAAGTTCGGCTTTTTTTACAATATCGGTATACCACTGCGCAAAGTCCTCTTCCATCTTCGTAATGGCTTGCACTTGTTCTTTTGCCATAGTCAGTCTTCCTCCTTCTAGAAAATACAAAAAAGCCCGCGTCCCTAAATAGGGACCGAGCTTTGTCGGCGTTACCACCCTGATTCATGCACAAAAATTGCGCATGCTCTCTTTTTGATAACGGGAAATTCCCGCTGCATATGCAGAACTCAAAGGCAGGTTCCATATTGCCTTTTTAAGAATCTTTCAGCCTGACGGATTCTCTCTCTGCTAAAAAGGTTGAACATGTACTAGTCCTTTTTCATCGTTATAACGAAATAAATTTGTTGATTATCATAATATAAATTTCAACCCAAAACAAGAGTGAATTTTCTTATTTTTATATTCTTTTCATTTTTTACAGTTTTATACGTAGCTTTTTCGCGTAATTTTTACAAGTTGATGTGCAATCATACCGATAAGTGTACCAAGTAGGACGAAGAAACCAATAAATCCATATCCCATTCCTTCCCACCCACCAATAACCATCATTGTAACGGGAAAGGATGCTAAGCAAAGAAGTATTAAACTAAGTGCAAATATAATATCGAACTGTTTGTCTGGAAACCGTTTCTTTAGTAAATATGAAATAGCAAATACAAGGATAATCGTGACTCCGCCAATGATGTAAAAGATACCAAATCCATCTAACCAATCCATAGTGTTTCCTCCTTCCATAGATTCCCTTATACTTAATTATATGTTTAATTTTTCTGAAAATAAATAATAAATTTTCACATAGAAATATATTTTTATTACTAGGTATTAATAGTAATATATAAGAATAGGTTTTATATAATCAGGAGGGAACTTTATGGATAAAGCATTAACAAACCATGTCATTATTTTATCATTCGACTGTTTATCAGCTTTAGATTTTCCTATACTACAAAAACTACCTCATTTCCAATCTCTAATAAAAAAGGGCACGGTTGTCGAAAAAGTAGAACCAATTTATCCTTCTGTAACATATCCAAGCCACTCAACAATCGTAACCGGTAATTACCCTAACAAGCACGGTGTTGTTAGCAATACGTTACTTCAACCAGGGCGTGAATCACCTGATTGGCATTGGTACCGAAAATCAATAAAAGGAACAACATTGTATGATGAAGCGCGCAAAGCAAATTTAACGACAGCTGCCCTTCTATGGCCTGTTACTGGAAGAGCGAATATTGATTACAATTTACCAGAAATTTTCCCCAATAGACCTTGGCAAAATCAAGTGTTAGTTTCCTTATTTAGCGGTAGCCCACTATACCAATTAGATTTAAATCGTCGTTTCGGCCATATAAGAAATGGTTTATCACAACCAGAACTGGATGATTTCGTCCTCGCCTCTGCTGTGCATACAATCCAGACGAAAAAGCCTAATGTCATGTTTGTACATTTCACCGATTTAGACACACAAAGACACTATCACGGCTTTGAATCTAACGAAACAATAGCTGCTATCCAGAGACACGACGAACGTCTAGGGAAAATTATTCAAGCACTAAAAGAAAGTGACTTATACGAAGAAAGTACAATTATTGCCCTTGGTGATCATAGCGCTTTAAGTGAAAACAAATCCATCCAATTAAATGTGCTATTCCATCAAAGAGGACTTATATCTCTTAATAAAAAAGGAAAATTAGTAGACTGGAAAGCCTATTGCCAAAGTTGCGACGGCTCTGCCTATGTATATGTAAAGGACAAAAATGATACGGATACAATTCGGGAGGTACAACTACTCCTTGAAGAACTACTTCAAAATAAACAAAACGGAATTGAATTTATACTTCATGATGAAGCTGCCAAAGACTGCGGTGCAGATGGTAATTGTTTATTCATGTTAGAAGCACGAGAAGGGTATTATTTCACTGAAAACTATACAGGAGATTTTATAAAAGAAATTACCGAAAAAGATGTTACGCCTAGTAAAAAATATACATTTGGTACGCATGGATACTCTCCAACAAAACCTAACTATGAAACAATTTTTATCGCTGCTGGGAAAGGGATAAAAAGCGGCATTACCATACCGTATATGAGACTTATTGATGAGGGCCCAACTATCGCTAGACTACTCGGTTTACACTTAGGTGAAACAGACGGATCAATTGTAGAGGATTTACTCCAATTGTAAAGAACTGTGTATATATGTAAAAGTTATGTAAAATTCATCATTGTTTCTCTTTTTATAATTTTTATTTTTGTACACTGTTAGTAAAACAAATTTGAGGGGGAACATTATATGAAAAAAATGTCCAGACAAGAAAAAAGCTGGATATTATACGATTGGGCGAACTCCGTATATTCGCTCGTCATTACAACTGCATTATTTCCAATTTACTTTAAAGCAGCTGCAAAAGAAGCGGGTTTATCTGGGGCAACTTCAACAGCATATTGGGGATATGCAAACTCATTCGCAACACTTTTAATTTCTATACTTGCTCCTATTCTTGGCACAGTTGCTGATTATAAAGGATTTAAAAAACGTTTTTTCACATTCTTCTTTGGACTCGGTATCGTATTTACAAGTATGTTAGCAGTCGTTCCAACCTCTCAGTGGTACTTATTGCTAGGGTGCTATATGCTCGCCTTAATCGGCTTTGCTGGAGCAAACATTTTTTATGATGCATTTTTAGTAGATGTCACTTCTGAAGATAGAATGGATCGAATTTCTACGAGAGGTTTCGCTTTAGGCTATATTGGGAGTACTATTCCATTTATCGGTTGTATCACTCTTATCATTCTTGCTCAAAAAGGAACTATCCCTTTATCAGTTGGCATTGCTAGTCAAATTTCATTCGCGATAACAGCTCTTTGGTGGGGGTTATTTACAATTCCAATGCTAAAAAACGTAGAGCAAACGCACTATATTGAACGTCATCCAAGACCTATTAGAATGAGCTTCAAACGCCTTGCTGATACTTTTAAAAATATTAAAGAATATAAAACTGTATTTATGTTTCTAATCGCTTACTTTTTCTATATTGACGGAGTCGATACGATTATTACTATGTCTACCGCTTACGGAACCGATCTCGGTATTAGTGCAACGAATCTATTAATCATATTATTTGTAACACAAATTGTCGCTTGTCCATTTGCTTTACTATATGGAAAACTATCTGAAACATTTACTGGTAAAAAAATGTTATATGTCGGTATCATTATTTATATCATTATTTGCACATATGCTTATTTCTTAAAAACGACACTTGATTTTTGGATTTTAGCAATGTTAGTTGCTACATCTCAAGGTGGTATTCAAGCACTAAGTCGTTCATACTTTGCAAAACTAGTACCTAAAGAATCTGCAAATGAATTCTTCGGATTTTATAATATATTTGGCAAGTTTGCCGCGATTATGGGTCCAGTATTAGTCGGTGTTACAACCCAATTAACAGGAAAAACAAACGCTGGTGTTCTTAGTATTATTGTTCTGTTTATTATCGGAGGATTTTTACTAACTAGAGTTCCAGAAAATAATACATCCGTTACACCACCTAGTCCAAAGACTAAAACGCTATAAGAAAAGATCCTCTTCTCATAAGAAGAGGATCTTTTTTATTTTTAAAGGTGCGACTTATAATGAACGACTCTACTGCTTGTACAAAAATAATTTATCAACAGTTGTTCCTAATACTTCAGCTAAACGGAATGCTAACGCTAAACTTGGATCATATTTATTATTCTCAATTGCATTTATCGTTTGTCTAGAAACCTTACATTTATCAGCTAATGCGCCTTGTGAAATATTATTTTCAGTGCGTAATTCATAGATCTGATTTTTCACACCATTGCTCCTAACCTGTAAAATCGTTTTTACAACATCAGTATATAATTGGCTCATATAGTTGTCAAAAGTTCCTCAAAGAAAAAGGGAGCAATATTGCTCCCTTACAATAGTTATTTCGAAGCTAACGAATTTGTTAGTGCCTCTTTATTAGCAACATCTTCTTTTTTTATTTGCATACGTAGAACTGGCCCTATCGCTAATAAAATAAGTGCCATTGCTATACAAAACACAGTAACTAGTGAAGTTAGTTCCTTTAATCCTCCAGCTAGTGAAGTTCCAATTAGCATTGCCCCCATAAACAGTGGTAAAATCGTCCCATTTACTCTTCCAACCATATTTTCTGGTACAAGTTGAATCATAAGCGTACCGACAACAATATTAACACAAGCTAAACAAATACCTGTTCCAAACCTCATGAAACTAGTAATCCAAAATGATGTAGATAGCCCTTCTACTAAAAATGACATTGCTAATATGCCCATACCGAATACAAACATTTTTTTCGGATTCACTTTTGAAGCGAAAATTGCAGCAACAATACCACCAATTAACATACCTATTCCATCAGCTGCAGCTAAATATTGAACTGCTTCCTTTTCCATTCCAAGGCGTTCTATTACAAGAAACACCTCTAATGGAGTTGTTAATCCAACAGCTAAGCCTATAATGGTGAAAGTGATCGTAATCATACGTAAATTTTTCGTATGAAGAACATACTTCCAACCTTCTTTTATATCATTTTTTAATGAATCTCTCGCCACTTGCTCTTTTTCAACCCATTTTGGTAAAAATGAAAGGGCGATAGCAGATAACAAAAATAAAATGATTAAGCTATATAGTGACGTAAATAAACCAAGTTGTGTATACACAAGCGATCCTACCACTGGTCCAAAAATCAGAAATAATGACTGTAATGTTTGGTTAAATGCAATTGCATTTGCTACCTCTTCTTCTTTTACATAGCGCTTAAATATGCGCGAAGATGAGGGCTGAGAAAACTGGCCTACAATCGCGGAAATGAGTGTTGCAAAAAATATAGCCTGCCAATAATCCAGCTTTAACAACAGGACAATTCCTATAATAGACAGTACACTTAATACATCTCCAGCGACCATTGTTCTTTTCGGATTCCAGCGATCAGCTAGCGCACCACCGATAAACGAGAAAATAAAAATAGGTGCATATTCCATAACTGATAACAAAGAAACAGAAACCGGATCATTATTCGTTCGCTCCATTATGAAATATAAAAGAGCCATATTTCTGATCCAAATTGCAAATTGTTGTAAAATATCAGATGCCATAACGAGCATAAATGCTCGGTTTTTAAATAAAGCGTTCATTTTCATCCCCCTTTTACAAACCGACCGTTCGGTCTATTTTATTTTGTAAGAAAAGCAACTGACCTATTATTCAGCTGCCATTCCTTTTAACAATACATCTATTGCCTTTTTATAAATACGCTTCAACTCTTTATAATCTAGCTCGTAGTAAAGTACTCCAAGCCCTGATAATAATCCATTCACAATATACATAAGATCACGAGTATTATCTTCACGGAACTCTCCAGACTGTATACCTGCTTCAATTAATTTCTCAAACATAACATATGATTCTCTAGTTAAAGCTAATAGTTCCTCCAAAATCTCTTTACTTACAACTTGACTCATAGAGAATTCCTCTATTGCATTTGAAATTGGTTGCTGTATGTCCTCTACATGATATTCCGCGAGACCATATAGTTTTTCAGTACTAGTGCTATACAACTTCTCTTTTTCATTCCATTTTTCAACCCAATCATACGTATGCTGTTTCACTACAAATAAAAATAATTCTTCTTTACTTTTAAAGTGATAATAAATGCTTCCTTTACTTCGCTCTGTAATTTCACAAATCTCTTCCATAGATGTAGCTGCGTAGCCTTTCTGTGAAAATAGACTTTTTGCTTTATATGCAATTTCTTTCTTTATCTCTTCTGCGCTTCTTCTCATATTCACACCTCTTTAAACCGACCGTTCAGTTTAATAATAACAAATCAAAAACCTCTATCGCAAGAGGCTATATTCCTTATTTAAGAAAACG
The DNA here is from genome assembly GCF_037966225.1 of Bacillus sp. FSL E2-8900. Classification (NCBI taxonomy): domain Bacteria; kingdom Bacillati; phylum Bacillota; class Bacilli; order Caryophanales; family Bacillaceae; genus Bacillus; species Bacillus sp. FSL E2-8900. Next base: position 425,766 of record NZ_CP150193.1, on the reverse strand, counting down.
TACTTTCAAACCAAGTTCGAATCATATGTATGGTTCCAAACTTAAATGCTAATTTAACAAAAAACACGCCTCCCGCAGCTAATAAAAATAACACTATTTTCCCCTTATTTTTCACTTTCGGTTCCCTTTTCATTTCCATTCCCCTTAGTATGTTAAAAATATTAATCAAACGTTTGTTTAACTGTGTTTATGCATATGTAAGCCAACTAATCAAACGTTTGTTTAAAAAGAAATACGCCTATATAAGGCGCATTTTCATCAATCACCACCGCCACCGCAGCTTCCCCCGCTATCTCCCCCAAAAGACCCTCCACAATCATGTGAACCGCCATCATGCGAGCTATCATTATCCGATCCAGCAAAGAAAAATAATGGTGATGAGCTGTTAGATGAATTATGTATGTTATTTTGTTTCGCCAAGTTCACCTTCTTTTTGTTCGATCGAACTGCTGTTACGATTATTCCAACTACAACAAATAATAGTATGACAATAATAAATCCCATATAAAAGCCTCCCCTATTCCTCGAATAATTGAATGATTCTCTCTAGATTTTCAAGTGAAATGAAGCGTGATTCACGAAGAATTTCTTTTCCATTATGAAATAATAAAATTGTTGGCCCTGTAAATACTCCATATCGCCCCGCAATCTCTTGCATGTCTTGTAGTAATATCTCTATTTTCTCTACGTAATCATAATTCTCTAATACGCAATTTACTTTTCTTAGCATAACATCACAAACACCACAATTTTCCGTTTTAATAAACAGAAGTACCAATTGTTGTTCTTCGATATAGTTCGCTAATTCTTCTATCGTTTTAAATGTAGTCATCTTATCCCTCTTAGCGTAATTTACGAAATACTTTGTCTTGATACATACGAAAAGCTGAACTATCTTTAATCTTTCTCTTTTCCATTACCTGCTGAAAACGAAGCGTTTTTGCTGTTAACTCTTCTCGTAATTTCTTTCTCTCTTCTTCATCATAACAGCAAGCAATTAGATCCTCTATTTTTAATATATCTTTTTGTAGTTCCATTTCTGGTGGAATCATTCCCGCATTTTTTAAAATTTTATAACTCATTCTAAGTTCTGGAGGTACCATTGAAAGATCTTCTAATTGTAGTGGTTTTCCTTTTCCCGGAAGATAATCAAGATCACCATTCCGTATTGCTTGTCGAATTTTTTCTTCAGCAATGTTCAAAAACACATCCACACTATTCCCTCCTTTACATATTTTTACTATTATTTTACATGATATTTCCTTATCTTTCTATGCCTTTAATAATTGGCTCCATACAATTTTTTCTCAAATTTATTTATAATGAGCTTTTTCCTCCCATACTGATCTTTCGTTTTCATATACAGTTTGTATTCAAGCCTTTTTGTATTGAGAAAGTCTTTTTCAATTTAATAAAGCGTTTACACTAAATCTTACATTTGTTACGATTTAATCACCCCCAGCTCCCTTGTATAGACTTCGTGATGTCTGATCATTTTATCTAGACGTTTTATACGTCTAGATTCATTTTGATTTATTGGCGTATGCCTTTAAATATATCTTTTATTTTGAAAGGAGAAATGGCTATGAGGTCTCAAAAATTCACACTGTTATTACTATCCCTACTACTTTTCTTACCTCTTTTTCTCACAAATTTTATTAATCCAAATCTCGCATTAGCAGATTCACCAAAGCAAAGTCAAAAAATTGTTGGATACTTTCCTTCGTGGGGCGTTTACGGACGTAATTATCAAGTTGCTAACATTGATGCATCAAAACTTACTCACCTTAACTATGCTTTCGCGGATATTTGTTGGAACGGAAAACATGGAAACCCTTCTACTCATCCTGATAATCCAAATAAACAAACGTGGAACTGTAAAGAATCTGGTGTACCATTGCAAAATAAAGAGGTTCCTAATGGTACTCTCGTACTCGGTGAACCATGGGCTGATGTTACCAAATCGTATCCTGGCTCAGGGACAACTTGGGAAGATTGCGATAAATATGCCCGTTGCGGAAATTTCGGGGAACTAAAACGATTAAAAGCTAAATATCCTCACTTAAAAACAATTATTTCCGTTGGTGGCTGGACTTGGTCTAACCGCTTTTCTGATATGGCCGCTGATGAAAAAACAAGAAAAGTATTTGCTGAATCTACAGTAGCTTTTCTTCGCGCATATGGGTTTGATGGCGTAGATTTAGACTGGGAATATCCGGGCGTTGAAACGATTCCTGGTGGTAGTTATCGTCCTGAAGATAAACAAAATTTCACTCTCCTTCTTCAAGACGTCCGAAATGCTTTGAATAAAGCAGGTGCTGAAGATGGCAAACAATATTTACTAACAATCGCTTCAGGTGCAAGTCAACGCTACGCTGATCATACAGAACTAAAGAAAATTTCTCAAATACTCGATTGGATTAATATTATGACATATGATTTCCACGGCGGATGGGAAGCTACTTCTAATCATAATGCAGCTCTATATAAGGATCCAAATGACCCAGCAGCAAATACGAATTTTTACGTAGATGGTGCTATAAATGTTTATACAAATGAAGGTGTTCCAGTCGATAAACTAGTATTAGGCGTACCCTTTTACGGACGTGGCTGGAAAAGTTGTGGCAAAGAAAATAACGGACAATATCAACCTTGCAAACCAGGTAGTGATGGGAAACTTGCTTCTAAAGGTACTTGGGATGATTACTCTACCGGTGACACAGGTGTGTATGATTACGGTGATTTAGCAGCCAATTACGTTAATAAAAATGGTTTTGTACGCTACTGGAATGACACAGCTAAAGTACCTTACTTATATAATGCAACTACAGGCACATTTATTAGCTACGATGACAATGAATCTATGAAATACAAAACAGACTATATAAAGACGAAAGGTTTAAGTGGAGCAATGTTTTGGGAACTAAGCGGAGATTGCCGTACAAGTCCAAAATATAGTTGCAGTGGTCCAAAATTACTTGATACGCTAGTAAAAGAATTACTTGGTGGACCTATTAGTCAAAAAGATACTGAGCCACCAACGAATGTTAAAAACATTGTAGTTACGAATAAAAACTCAAACTCAGTTCAATTAAACTGGACTGTATCTACTGATAACGTAGGAGTTACGGAATATGAAATTACTGCTGGAGAAGAGAAATGGAGTACAACAACAAATAGCATTACAATTAAAAACTTAAAACCTAATACGGAATACAAATTTTCGGTAATTGCCAAAGATGCAGCTGGAAATAAATCACAACCTACCGCTCTTACTGTCAAAACGGATGAAGCTAATACGACACCTCCTGATGGAAATGGTACTGCTACATTTTCAGTCACTTCGAATTGGGGCAGCGGTTATAACTTCTCGATTATAATCAAAAATAATGGAACGACTCCTATTAAAAATTGGAAATTAGAATTTGATTATAGCGGCAATTTAACACAAGTTTGGGATTCTAAAATTAGTAGTAAAACAAATAATCATTATGTAATTACAAACGCAGGATGGAATGGTGAAATTCCTCCTGGTGGATCTATTACAATTGGCGGTGCAGGAACAGGTAATCCTGCCGAACTTTTAAATGCCGTCATTAGCGAAAACTAGACGTAATATCCATTAATTACTTCAATAAAGTTTGAATTTAGGTTTGAGCAATACCTCCTAAATTCAAACTTTCAATTTTATGAAAAATCAGAAATATCACAATGACCTACTATAATTATATTTAATTTCTAATATGAAGTTTATATGAAGTTCATTTGAATTTTACATGAATTCCCTTTAATTTCTATTGTCTTCCTATAATATCCATATTATCCTTTACATAAAGGAATTATTTTTATTCCACTTTGAACTATCTATATATATAAAGAAGGATAGTCACCTGTTAGGGAAAGGCTTTCGTATTATAAATATAACAAAAGAAAAAGCACGCTTATAAGCGCACCATAAGAGTGCTTCTTCATACAATTCTCATGTAAGAGTTCTCGAAAATCATGTTAATCACAAAGAAAAGGCATTAGCTCATAAAAGCTAATGCCTTTTCTTTATTCATATTGTTGAGTATTCCATTCTTCTATATTTCATAATTTTGTTATCTACGATTCATAGAAAGAAGGTTCATGTGAGACAATTAAAACCGTTCCTTTGTATTGTTGTAACGCTTCCTGTAAAGCCATCTTAGTTTCTACATCCAAATGATTAGTCCGTTCGTCTAAAATTAAAACATCAGCTTTTTCTATTTTTTCATATAAGGAGCTAACACACTTAAAATCTCTTCTTTATCCTTTTTTAATTCGAGTGATGTTAACATATCCATCGTTCTCGGCCTAGGTAATTTCACTTGTACCTCGCCAACTATTGACGCTGGTCTTTGAGATAAAATAAATACGCGATCTGAAAGCAAGATTGCCTCATCTAAGTCATGTGTCACCATAACGATTGTTTGCTTTTCTTGATGCCAAGAGTTTAAAAGCCAGCTATGTACTTCCATTTTTGTAAATGCATCTAATTTACCAAAAGGCTCATCAAGCAGCATAATTGGCTTTTCACATAAATATGTGCGCAGAAAACTAATTCTTTGACGCATACCACCAGATAATTCATCTGGATAATGGTCTGCATATTCATCTAGTTCGAACTGCTTTAATGCTTCCATTCCTTCTGTCAGCCTTTGTTTTTTCGGCTTTCCTTCAATTTCTAACGGAAGAACGATATTTTGCAAAGCTGATCGCCACGGTAGTAATAAATCTTGTTGTGGCATATAACTAACAACATCTTGCTCTTGTACTTGCTTATCGTTATACGTTACGTTCCCTCTTGTTGGTTTTTCAACATTTGCAATCATGTTTAATAATGTGCTTTTCCCGCAACCACTCGGTCCTACAAAGGAAACAAATTCTCCCTCTTGTATAGAGGCACTAATATTCTCTAATACATTCTTTCCGTCGAAAGATTTCACTATATTTTTTATTTTTAATCCGCTCATTTTTCACTTGGAAGGAATTCATTTGTAAAAGCATCTTTTACATCGATTTTCTTTTTAATAACTTTGTTGTCATATAAGAAATTCATGTAATTCGTCCAAATTTCTTCCTTCTGTACTCCCCATGCTTTAGCATCATCTTGATACTTCGTACTTAACCATTTTTGGCTTTCTTGAACTAAATCTTTATTTACATCTGGAACAGCTTTAATTAAAATATCAGCAGCTTCTTTCGGTTCCTTAATTGCAAAATTATAACCTTCTGTCGTTGCACTCATAAACTTTTTCACAAAGTCTTTATCTTGCTTCGTATGTTTTTCACTCGTAATAATAACAGGACTATAGAAATCAAGCGCTGGATCTAAGTCCTTCACCATAATCGTATTTAACTCTTTTCCTTGGCGCTTCGCTTCAATACCATCCCAACCGTAATAAATCCATTCGAAATCTGCATCACGACCGATTGATTTAAAGAAATCTGTTTGTCCTAAGATGATTTTTTCAACTTTATTAAAATCAGCTTGATGTTTATCCATAATCGTCTTTAATGTCGCTTCTTCTGCTGGTCCTCCCCAGCCGCCGTAACGTTTACCTTCAAAATCTTTCGGTGACGTCATATTATCTTTCTTAAGCGATGCAAACGCTGAAGTGTTATGCTGAATAATCGCTCCTACAGATACAACAGGAATTCCTTCCACACGAGCTAACGTTACATTTTCTTGTGCGCTTATTGCGAAGTCTGCTTTTCCTGATGCTATCATTTGCTCTGCTGTTACATTGTCACCTGGTTGAATAATTTCTACATCTAATCCTTGCTTTTTGTAATAATCTTTCGTTTGCGCTACATACAAGCCAGTATGATTCGTATTTGGAAACCAATCTAATACCACTTTTACTTTTTGATCTTTACTTGCACTTTCTTCTTTCTTCGCCGGATTACATCCAGCCACACCTACCGCTACTAAGGCAGCTAACATAACTTTCAAACCTTTTTTCATTTTCTGCCGTCCTTTCTATATATCCATGGTGCTGTTATTCTTGCCATAAACTCTACGATAAAATACAGGCATAATGTCACCATAACGATGATTGCTGCAACACCAAATACTCGGGCAGTCAAAAAGGACTTTGTAGCCCTCGTAAGCATAACGCCTAATCCTTCACTTGCACCGAGCCATTCTCCGATAATTGCCCCCATTACGCTATATGTAACTGCAATTTTTAAACCTGAGAAAAAGTATGGAAGCACTGCTGGAAATTTTACTTTCTGGTAAACTTGCCATTTTGTCGCCTTCATTGTTTGTAACAGTTTCAGCATGTTTTTATCTACTGTTTGAAAACCTTCTAAAATACTAAGCGCAATTGGGAAGAAACAAACAAGTATTACGACCATTACTTTCGGCAACATCCCATATCCAAACCAAATAATAAATAGCGGTGCAAGTACAACAATTGGAATTGTTTGCGAAATAACGAGCAATGGATTTATTAAAATACGAAATAACGGTATAACGTCCATAATAATTGCGATGCTCGTCCCCAATAAAATTGCAAAGAATAGTCCAATTATAACTTCCTGCAGTGTTTGCATCGTATTTGGTAATAGTAAATCTTTCATCCCAATTAATTCTTGAACAATGGCAGAAGGCTTTGGTAAAATCCACGGTTCGATTTTAAATAATGAAACAGATCCTTCCCATATCGCAATGAGAAGGATAAGCCAAATAGTTGTAATAAGTTTAGATTGCTTCTGGTTTTGCATATTCATCACGGTACTTCCAAACCTTTTCATCTATCGTTACACCAGTGCTTGGACGATAATGGATTTTAATAGAAGTAATCACTTCTTCTGCTCCAGCATCGACGCAAGCTTGTTGCGCACGTTTAACGACATCAAGAAGTACATCTAATTCTCCTTCCAAAGTTGTTTCCATTGCCCCTACTTCATAACGAACTCCCGATTGTTGCACAACTTCAATTGCTTTATCGACAACAGAATATACATCTTTCGTTTTTGCTTGTGGTACTACTGAAAATGACATTGTAACTTGTTGTGACATAATAAAATCCCCCTTATAAAAATAAATTTCAAAAATAAGAAAAGGCTTTCCTACTGCGTAGGAAAGCCTTGTATGCAAGTTATTACAGAATAACATATGCTACATCACTTTAAGTAACTCCCTACGCTGGCATTATCCAGATCAGGTTGAGGGTCGATGTTTACTTACATCCTCTCAGCCAATTGGCTCCCCGGTCCTTAATTCGTTTTCATTGTAGCATGATTTATTTTATTGAACAAACAAAAGCATGCATAATCATTTCATTATTTTTGGAAAATAACCAACTTTTTCACCATGAGCTAATAACTGCTGAATAAATTCTTTATTAATTGCTGGTACTATCAATTCTTTTTTCTTAATCCATTTATTCGTTCTACGCGTACCCATTACAATTTCAGATTGCTGCGCTCCATCTCCTGCAACTTGAGAAGCAATTAACTCTGCTATTACTTCATTTCCCTTCGCTAATGCAAGTCCGGTATTTACATATTCTGAAAGTGGAACCATTTCAAGATTGTATCCACACTCTCCAATTAGCTGTATAAATTGTTCAAACTCAATTTGATGTGGATGACAAATATGTAACGTCTCTCCTATAATTTGCGAATCTTGCAAATACGATACAATTGATTTACTAGCAAAATCAATTGGTGTGAAATCAACTTTCCACTTCACATTTGGTGCTTTCCCAATTAATAGCATTGTTTTAATAAGACGATAAAATGCGTTTCCTTCAATATTTTGTTGGAACGAACCTGTTTCTGAATGACATGCTAAATTACCTGCACGATAAATATTTCCACGCAAACCATTTTTCATTGCTTCACGAACAATGTTTTCCGCTTGTAGTTTACTATTTGAATATACATTCTCTAAGTCTACACTGTAATTAAAATCACCAGTTTTCATGTATGTATCCCATTGATCTACCGCTAATTCTAACGGGATACCAATTGTAGAAATAAAATGGAATGTAGCACCTTTCTCCGCTAATGTTAGCATACGGCTAGTTCCTTGGACATTTATATTTTCAAATTGTTTTACATCTCCAAAATGTCTTACATCTGCACCGCAATGAATTATCGTATCCATCTTAGAACTGATGAACATAAATTCTTCTTCGCTCATCCCAAGATACTCTTCTCCCAGATCACCAGCTACGGCCTGTATACGCTGTAACCATTCTTCACATACATCATTAAAGTAGCCTGTTAATGTATCTATAATTCTTTGCTGCACATCTTTAGTTGGTCTTACTAAACAATAAATAGTAGCAGATGTATCTCTCAACAATTCATATAATATGTGTGATCCTAAATAACCAGTAGCTCCTGTTAAAAAGACATTTGAAATCTGGTTTTCTTCCAAAACGTTTGCATACGTGATAGTATCTGGTTCGTGAATCACTTTATATTCACGAAATACTTCTTCTTTCTCTACTTTTACTTCTCGCTCAATTCGAGCTAATCCATATATCGTTCTTTCTTTAAAGAAATCTTGAATTGTTAAATGTGAGAAATCTTCTTTTAACAATGTTAAGACTCGTAATACTTTTAATGAATGTCCACCAATTGTAAAGAAATCATCATGCACTCCAACTTTTGAAATTCCTAATACTTCCGCCCAGGCGTTCGCTATTTGTTTTTCTGCTTTATTAGAAGGTGCAACATATTCTTGTAGACGAACCGGTTCATACTTTTCTTCTAACTGAGCTAACTTCTTAACATCAATCTTTTTATTAGGTGTAAGTGGTAATTCATTAATATAAATTAGTTTAGATGGCACCATATAATCTGGTAATTGCTCTTGTAACTGATAAACTAATTCTGGTATTTCTTTTTTATTTAAAGTTGTATAGAACGCGATTAAATATTGGCTACCTTCCTTACTCTTCTTAGCAAAAACAGCATTTTCTTTTATATTATGATTTTGAGAAATTTTACTTTGGATTTCGCCTAGTTCAATACGATGTCCTCTAATTTTTACTTGATCATCTTTCCGATGTAAAAACTCTATATTTCCATCCTCTAGCAACTTAACGATATCACCTGTTTTATATATATTAACTATAGGATTAAACGGGTTCGGAATAAAAGCTTCAATTGTTTTATTAGGCTTATTAAAATACCCTTTTGCTAATCCCACTGAATCTATATATAATTCACCAGGTACACCAATTGGACAAAGATTCATATTCTCATCCAAAATCATAACTTGATAATTAGCACATGGTTTACCAATGGGAATACTCGCAACATCCTCATTTAACTGACTAGGTATTTTATAGGTTGTCGTCACTACAGTACATTCTGTCGGTCCGTATACATTATGAATTTCAACATTTGTACCTATTCTTTCTCTCCACAATTTAATAACCTCTACAGGCAACATTTCACCGCCAATCGCAATTCTTTTTAGGGAAGCTAGCTTATATATATCTTCTTCTGCTAAATAAGTTGCTACTTGTCGAACAAAAATTGTTGCTAATGCCAAGATCGAAGTTGCTTTCACTTTATAGATTGCATTTGCAAATGCTTCTACAGACAATCGCTCTTCCTCTAATAGTACATATAAGTTTCCTCCACAGAATAAAGAAGCAAATGACTCCCATACAGAAGCATCGAAACTAAAGGAAGGAAATTGGGCAAATACATCCTCTTCTGTCAATTCATATTGCTTTTTCATCCAAGTATACAGATTAACAACGCCTCTATGTGCTAACATCGTTCCCTTTGGATTCCCTGTTGAACCAGATGTATAAATCATATAAGCTACATCATCACAATGAATAGACAACTTTACATCTGTATCTTCATAAGTTTCACTATCATACATTGAAACTGTTTGAACCCCATCACATGTTATAGGCGTCTCTTTCATCAATATAACTTTCGCTTGGCTATCTTGAATAATGTACTGTATTCTACTTTCCGGATAATCTGGATCAATCGGAACATACGCTGCACCAGCTTTTAATATAGCTACCATACTTACTACTGTGTCTATGCTACGTTTCATAAATATTCCAACATAGTCTCCTAATTGGACGCCGTTTTTAATTAACATATGAGCTATTTGATTACTTTTTTTATTTAGCTCCTCATAAGTTAAAGTACCTTCCCTTGAAGATAAAGCTATACGATTTGGAAATTGAGTAACAGTATTATAGAACATATCGACGATACTTTTCTCAGGATATACTGCTGTCGTATCATTCACTTGACTATAAAGTGCCATCTCGGCCTCTGTAATAATATTAAAATCATTTATATGATTATTCTTATTTTGTGATTTATTAATTAAAACACCTTGTATTTGTTGTGCATAACGAGTAATTGTTGTCTCTTTCCAATTAACACTATTAAATATTATTTCTACACTTTGCATATTTTTACTAAATACAAATTGTAATGTATTCGTGTCTTGTAGCTCATAATATGTTTCGCCAATAATAATAGGTGACATTTCATATAATGTATTACCGTTTTGAAACTCTTCTATTTCTTCCTCATTCATTTCTTTAATTTGCTCCAGTTGCTCTTCAATCTGTAAATTCAAACTTTCATAGGAGAGAAAATTAGAAACTTCAATAATAATCGGAAATAAACTTCCTCTTACATGATAAAGCACGACAATATGTTTTTCTTTAGAAATATGATATAACCACGTTGCAGTCGCTCCTATTAAATCTACAATGTGAGTCAAATTTGGAAACAGTTCCGTTTTCCTTTTTACCCCAAGTTCTGTTCCTTGCACATCTTTAGGTATTTTAATACTCCCTTCTACTTTTCCTAAAAATTCTTTTACCATCTTATTATAAGAAATTGCTAATTTCATATTTATGTAAATTCCTCTCTTAAATATAATAAAGGTGTGAAAATTCACACCTTTTTCATCCCTTATTAACGGGCAGATTCGTTCAATTCTAATCAAGGGGGGATCCCCCTTGATTAGAATTGAACTTTCTCCTTATTCGCTTTTAAACTCACCAATAAGCTCTTGTAATTCCTGAGAAAGCCAACTTAAAGAAGTCGCTAATTCTGCAATATCTTGTACTGATATTTCTTGCTCTTTCATGCTTTCTTCAACATTACTACTGCTGTTGGCATAAGTGTTTGCAATATGTGATAATTCATTTACGACTTGAACGATATTCTGGCTATTTTGTAAAATGTCACTCGAATTACCCGAAACAGCTTTTACTTGATCTGTAACAGATTGCGCTGATTTGGAGATTTTTTCAAAGAAATTCCCACTACTTTGAACAAGTGAAATTCCAGTTTCTACTTCTTTTGAACCTTTTTGCATTGAAACTACAGCATCTTCTGTCTCAGCTTGTGTTTCACCAATTAATTTCGCTATATCTTTAGCAGACGCTTCCGTTTGTTCTGCTAATTTTCGTACTTCATCAGCAACAACTGCAAACCCTCTCCCCGCTGCTCCAGCACGTGAAGCCTCAATAGAAGCATTTAAAGCTAATAAATTTGTTTGATTTGAAATACCTGTAATTACAGTTACGATATCACTAATTTCTTTTGACCTTGTTTCTAACGAATAAATGATGGAAGATAAATCTTGTACTGCATTTTGAATTAAACTCATTTGATTAATAATTTGTCCAATCACTTCATTACCTTCAATTGAATGTTGCTCCATACCTTCAGAAGCAACCGCAACTTGTTTCGCAGCCCCAGTTATCTCTTCTACCTTATCTTCCATTCCATGTACAATCCCTAAACATTGTTGTACTGAAGTTTTTTGAGACTGTGCCCCCACTCTTAAACCTTCAATAGAACTTGCAATCTCTTGAACTGCCATGCTGTTTTCCTCTGTACTCGCCGACAATTCTTGTGAAGAAGAAGAAACTTGCTCAGCAGTTTGCCTTACTTTATCTATAATCCCTTTAAACTTTTCAATCGTGTTATTGAAATAAACATTAATAATTCCAATATCATCTGGTCTTTCTTTTAATTTAATACTCAAGTCACCTTCACCAATTTTACGTAACCCTTCTCGTAAATCTTTTAATGGCGCTAACGAGTGACGCACGATAAAGAATTGAGTAATAGTCGCAATCGCTAATGAAATAATGATAAAGAGTAAGCCCTGTATCATAAACTTCTCTTTTGTAATAGGAACAATGGAAGCATCTAAGTCAGCCGCAATAATTGCAACAATATTATTTTCTCCATCTGTAATTGGTTCTAATATTGTCACCCACGAACCTATTTCATCTTCATATACTTCTGTCATTTGGGCCTTTTTCGTATCAATGACTTTATCGTATGCCTTCATCCAATGAGCGGGTTGTTCATAATAATCTCCCGGCTTTATAGGGAACGCTTTTGTTAACTCTGTAGTCAAACCAACGAGTTGTAATTCTCGCTTTTCATTCGGCTTTGCTCCTGTAACATACGTTTGTCCAACGCTTTTCAATTCTTTTGATACTTCATCTAATTTCTCTGTTAACTTTTCTTTTTTCACTTTTTCGGCTGTAGGATCTTTCGCCATGTCTCTAACTAATTCTACATCCAGTTTTTTCAATACTATTTCTCCTGTTTCAATAGACTGCCTTTCAAATAAAGACATCATACTATTTTGAAACATATTGAAACTTAATGCACCCATACTTCCAACAAGTGTCAAAATAACTAATACGGTTAATAAGACGTTCTTTTGAAGGAACGATAACTTATGCCAATATTTTTTCATTAATATCCACCTTCCTTAATCAACACAAACAAAAAAACAAAATATATGGATATTTTGTTTGAAAATGTTTCTCAATATGTTCGAGAATAAAAAAAAGCCAATGTAAAAGCATTGGCCAAGACCAACCCTATCCGTCCGGTAACTGGCTAGCGTAGCCTTTCGACCTTAGCTCCTGTAGTTTTGCGTCCTCATGTTTCCATCAGTTTGCCTTTCTCGCTGAACGAGTTGAACGATATGGGAGTTCTATGAGAATTAATTTATTCTCTTTCAAAGATTACAACATATAAATCAAAATGTCTACTTATTTAGAGATATAAATACAAATTTTTAACGCATTGCTTTTTCGAAATAATTTCAAAAAGTACGTGAATGTTACTTTTTTTGTGTTATATAATAAAAAATGTATAAATAACAAGGATTTCTTCGGGTATTTATTTAATTTTCATTCAAATTAAACTATTCGAATATATCTTAACTAATGAATTTCGGAGGTAGTTTATCATGTTTTGGCTACAATTTCTTACCTTGTTACTCTGTATTTTTATTGGTGCACGCCTAGGCGGAGTTGGTTTAGGAGTAATGGGTGGAGTTGGTATGGCAATACTCGTTTTTGTCTTCCGCCTACAACCAACCGCGCCTCCTATCGATGTAATGCTTATGATTTTGGCAGTAATTACAGCTGCTGGTGCTTTGCAAGCTGCTGGAGGAATGGACTATCTTGTTCATCTAGCTGAAAAGGCATTACGAAAAAATCCAAAGCGTATTACTTTTTTTGCTCCAATTGTTACTTATTTATTCACACTATGTGCAGGTACTGGTCACGTTGCCTATTCTGTACTTCCTGTTATTGCAGAAGTCTCTCGTGAATCAGGGATTAGACCGGAACGCCCAATGTCGATTGCCGTAATCGCTTCTCAACAAGCAATTACAGCTAGTCCAATTTCAGCTGCCACAGTTGCTCTTTTAGCAATGTTAGCTGACTATAAAATCACTTTATTAGATATTTTAAAAGTGAGTATTCCTTCCACTTTCATTGCTTGTATGTTAGCAGCATTCGTTGCTAGTAAGATGGGAAAAGAATTAAATGAAGACCCTGAATACTTAAAACGATTAAAAGAAGGAATGATTCCTAAGCTTGAAGAGAAAAAAGAATTTGTAGGTGTAAAGGGCGCAAAATTATCAGTTATCCTTTTCCTTGTAGGAACCTTCCTTGTTGTACTTCTTGGTTCATTTGAAGCACTTCGTCCAGGATGGATAGTTGATGGGAAGTTAGCTCGTCTTTCCATGCCGAATACAATTGAGATGGTTATGTTAACTATCGCGGCTCTTATTATTATTTTCTGTAAACCAAATGTAGAAAGCATTGTGTCTGGTAACGTCTTTAAAGCGGGGGCAACAGCAGTTGTTGCTATTTTCGGTATCGCTTGGATGGGAGATACTTTCTTTAATGGAAACTTAAATATGATTCAAGGATCCATTCAGCATTTAGTAACAAGTGCACCTTGGCTATTTGCCATCGCACTATTCATTCTATCTATTTTACTGTACAGCCAAGCAGCAACTGTTCGTGCCTTAATGCCACTTGGACTATCTCTTGGCATTCCACCAGCGCTACTGATTGCTATGTTCCCTGCAGTAAATGGATATTTCTTCATTCCAAACTATGGAACAATCGTTGCTGCTATTAACTTTGACCGTACTGGTACAACAGGTATCGGTAAATACGTATTAAATCATAGTTTTATGATTCCTGGCCTAATTGCAACATTTACTTCTATCGGAATTGGAATGCTCTTAATTTCAATTATGTTTTAAAGAAAAAGCACAAACCTTTATTTAAAAAGGTTTGTGCTTTTTTAATCAAATGTTTGTTTAAATTTTGGGGCAGTCTATTTCTCCATGTAGCACTTAAAATACTACACGTCCTTCCCTACAAACTTCTCTTTACTTCTTCAGCTAATTTTCTCGTACTTTCATACGCAGATTCAGCTAAACTAATTGCTGAAATAACTGAAACACCGTCCGCACCCGCTTCTATAACTGCCGCTGTATTTTCAATTGTAATCCCACCAATACCAACGATTGGCACTGTAATTCCTTGTTCTCTAAAATAGGCTAATCCTTTCGTTCCTTGAACCGCTTTCGTATCTTTTTTCGTACTCGTTGGGAAAATAGGTCCAACGCCTAAATAATCTGCTCCATTTTCGATTGCAAAGCGTGCTTCTTCAATTGTATGAGCAGATACGCCGATAATTTTATCTCCCATTTTTTCACGAACAGATGTAATTCCTTCATCATCTTGTCCGACATGAACACCATCTGCATCTAATTCAATGGCTAATTCTACATCATCATTTACAATGAAAGGAACGCTATATTCCTTACAAAGCGTCTGCAATTCTTTTGCAAAGCGCACTCTATCTTCTCCGATTAAAGAACCTTCCCCCTTCTCGCGAAACTGAAAAATTGTCACTCCACCATCTAACGCCTCTTTCAATACAGCTAAAGGATCCCTCGTGCAGTTATTACTTCCCATAATAAAATACACTTGCAATAGCTTAGACATTTTATCTATTTCAATGCGTGCCATTTCTTTCACTCCCTCTTACTCTAACTCCTCAATCTTTCCATATTTCTCAATATCACTAGAAGTAGTATTCGCTAACTGATTTAAAAATTCAATTTGGAAACTACCAGGTCCTTTTTCTACCGTTTTAACCGCTGCTAGTTCCGCTGCTACTCCATAAAATGTTAATGCGGCTACTGCTGCTTTTACATAATCTTTTTCCACTGCTACAAATGCTCCTATTACAGAAGTTAGTAAACAACCTGTTCCCGTAACTTTCGTTAAAATAGGGTGACCGTTTCGAATAACAATAGTTCTCTCTCCATCTGTAACAACATCTTCTTTTCCAGTAATAACCGCAACTGTATTTAATTCGTCTGCTGCCTGCCTTGCAATACTTACAACATTGCCATTTCCAGTACCAGCGTCTACCCCTTTAATTTCCCATTTCTCATTAATAACGTTTGCTATTTCAGCCGCATTGCCGCGGATAATTGCTAAATCTATTTCGGCTGGAATATGTCTCGCAACTTCTGTTCGATACGAAGTTGCTCCTGCACCAACTGGATCAAATAGTACTGGCACATTGTTCACATTTGCTGATTTACCAGCAAGTAACATCGCTTCTACTTCCTCAGGACGAAGTGTTCCCATATTTAATACTAACGCTCCAGCAATGCTAGCCATTTCTGCTACTTCTTCTTTTGCATACGCCATTACAGGCGATGCCCCAAGTGCCAACAAACCGTTAGCAGTAAAATTTGTTACAACAACATTTGTAATATTATGAACGAGCGGATTAGATTCTCTCACCAAATCCACTACTTTACTAATTTCTTTCATATTCATCCTTTTCATCTCCTAACTATAATGATGGGAGATACACAAAAAGACACTTTGCGCGTACGCAAAGTGCCTGAATATGTGCTTTTACACTCTCCCTACGCTGGCATTATCCAACAGGTTCAAATGGTCAATGACGGACTAGTAGCCATACTCTCAGTTTGTATCCACAAACTCCCATGTGTTTCTTATTCATCTACTTCAAAGTCTACTCTTATTCTAGTAAAATAACAAGTTCTTTACTTTTTCTATTTAATATAGAAGCAACTGATAAAGTGAAACTTTAATTAGTTGGG
Organism: Bacillus sp. FSL E2-8900; assembly: GCF_037966225.1. Taxonomy (NCBI): domain Bacteria; kingdom Bacillati; phylum Bacillota; class Bacilli; order Caryophanales; family Bacillaceae; genus Bacillus; species Bacillus sp. FSL E2-8900. Next base: position 409,298 of record NZ_CP150193.1, on the reverse strand, counting down.
ATTTTGTTCCCTCCATTAAAAACCGATCAAATATGGAGCGAAACTGAATCTCAAGAAGATGTATGCTATAGTTAACGTATGGAAATTTGAAAGGATGTTTTTAATATGTCAAAAAGCGTTGTAATCGCTGAAAAACCTTCCGTTGCACGAGATATTGCTCGTGTACTGAAGTGTGATAAAAAAGGAAACGGCTATCTTGAGGGTAATAAATATATTGTAACTTGGGCTTTAGGTCATCTCGTTACATTAGCAGATCCAGAAAGTTATGATGTGAAATATAAAAAGTGGAATTTAGAAGATTTACCGATGCTACCTGAGCGTTTGAAATTAACGGTTATTAAACAAACTGGTAAACAATTTAATGCTGTAAAAAGTCAGCTACTTAGAAAAGATGTAAATGAAATTATTGTAGCAACAGACGCTGGACGTGAAGGGGAATTAGTCGCACGCTGGATTATCGATAAAGTTAAGCTAAATAAACCAATCAAACGTTTATGGATTTCTTCTGTAACCGATAAAGCAATTAAAGATGGTTTTGCAAATTTAAAACCAGGTAAAGCCTATGACAATTTATACGCTTCAGCAGTTGCACGTTCAGAAGCTGACTGGTATATCGGTCTTAATGCAACTCGCGCTTTAACAACTCGCTTTAATGCCCAGTTAAATTGCGGCCGTGTGCAAACTCCTACTGTTGCAATGATCGCTAGTCGTGAGGATGAAATAAAGAACTTCAAAGCACAAACTTACTACGGCATCGAAGCTCAAACAATGGAGAAACTCAAACTTACTTGGCAAGATACAAATGGCAATAGCCGTAGTTTTAATAAAGAAAAAATTGATGGTATTGTAAAAAGTTTAGATAAACAAAATGCTACCGTTGTGGAAATTGATAAGAAACAGAAGAAGTCATTCTCTCCTGGTCTTTATGATTTAACTGAATTGCAACGTGATGCAAATAAAAAGTTCGGTTACTCTGCTAAAGAAACATTAAATATTATGCAGAAATTGTATGAACAGCATAAAGTGCTAACGTACCCTCGTACAGATTCACGCTACATTTCATCTGATATCGTTGGAACACTTCCAGAACGTCTAAAAGCATGTGGTGTTGGAGAATACCGTCCCTTCGCACATAAAGTATTACAAAAGCCTATCAAACCTAACAAATCATTTGTTGATGATAGTAAAGTAAGCGATCATCATGCGATTATTCCAACAGAAGGATACGTTAACTTCTCAGCATTCACAGATAAAGAACGCAAAATTTATGATTTAGTTGTAAAACGTTTCTTAGCTGTTTTATTCCCAGCATTCGAATACGAGCAACTAACATTACGTACTAAAGTTGGTAGTGAAACGTTCATTGCACGCGGAAAAACGATTTTACATGCTGGTTGGAAGGAAGTATACGAAAATCGATTTGAAGACGATGATGTAACTGATGACGTAAAAGAGCAGCTTCTGCCTCACATTGAAAAGGGCGATACATTAACTGTAAAGTTACTTATGCAAACATCAGGCCAAACGAAAGCACCTGCACGCTTTAATGAAGCAACTTTACTTTCAGCAATGGAGAATCCTACAAAATATATGGATACGCAAAATAAACAACTTGCTGATACGTTAAAATCGACTGGTGGATTAGGTACTGTAGCGACACGTGCAGACATTATCGACAAGCTATTCAATTCATTCTTAATTGAAAAACGCGGTAAAGATATTCACATTACTTCAAAAGGTCGCCAGTTACTTGATTTAGTACCAGAAGAATTAAAATCTCCTACACTAACTGGTGAATGGGAACAAAAACTTGAGGCTATCGCAAAAGGTAAATTAAAAAAAGAAGTATTCATTTCTGAAATGAAGAACTATACGAAAGAAATTGTTTCTGAAATTAAATCGAGTGATAAAAAATATAAACATGACAACATTTCAACGAAGTCTTGTCCAGACTGCGGTAAACCAATGCTAGAAGTAAACGGCAAAAAGGGAAAAATGCTCGTATGCCAAGATCGTGAATGTGGTCATCGTAAAAATGTATCTCGTACAACAAACGCTCGCTGTCCGCAATGTAAGAAGAAACTAGAATTACGTGGTGAAGGCGCTGGCCAAATTTTCGCATGTAAATGTGGCTATCGCGAAAAACTTTCTACATTCCAAGAAAGACGTAAAAAAGAATCTGGAAACAAAGCTGATAAGCGCGACGTTCAAAAATATATGAAACAACAGAACAAAGAGGAAGAACCATTAAACAACCCATTTGCGGAAGCATTAAAAAAATTAAAATTTGATTAAACAAAAAGGTTCCTACCACTATCGGTAGGAACCTTTTATTTTAATGAATGATTTTACTTCCTTTTGCATTCTCAACAAATTTTTCACTTGATTTGTTAATTGGTGTTTTCAGTAATAACGCAGCAACAATCATAACTACTACGAAAGCACTTAACACAAGTAAATCTCGCGTTACGATATCCCATAGCATTCCGCCTACTGTTTCACGAATTGCGCTAATTGCATATGTGAACGGTAAGAACGGATAAATCGCTTGGAAGAACGCTGGTGTCATTTGGATTGGGAATGTTCCGCCCGATCCTGCTACTTGTAGTACAAGTAAAATGATCGCCATCGATTTCCCAACGTTTCCGAAAATAGAAACGAGTGAGTATACGATACAAACGAAGACTCCACCAATAAATAAACTAAATAACACAAACCAGAACTTATCGACTACGTACGTACCGAGTAAGAATATATCTCCCATCGATACGATAAACGCTTGTGAAAGACCTATCGTTAAGAATGTTAATAAACGTCCGAAGTAAATTTCATGGCTCTTATAATTTGCGCCCTCTTCATGTACTTCTACCGTTAATAATGAAACCATTAATAATGCGCCTACCCATAATGCAAGCACTGTATAGAATGGTGACATCGCTGAACCGTAGTTCGGCATCGCAAATAATTTATTCTCTTTTAAATTGACTGGATTCGCAAAGTAATCACTTTGCTTTTCAACATCGTTTTTCAATAAGCGTATGATGTCTTTTATATCTTCTTCAGATTCAAAATCACGAATTTTATTTGCTAAGTCTTTAATCTTTTTCTCAGTCTCCGGCATTTCAGCTTTAATGTCTACTAATTTCTTTCTACCGTCTACTAAGCCTTTTGATGAATCTTCTAGTAATTTTTTAACATCTGGAAGCTTTTTGTCTGCCTCTTTTAAAATTTGAGATGTGTTTTTAGACATACGTTTCGTACGTTCAATTGCTGTGTTAAAGTTTGGAACGATTTCTGAATCATATGTTGCTAAGAAATCGCCTAATTGAGCTGAAGCATTTTTAGTCGCTTCATTAATGCTTTCTACAACCTCTTTTGTAGGCTTCTGTCCATTATTAATTAGTGTAGTTGCTTTATTCGTTGCATCTATACCTTTTTGAACAGAATTTTGTATTTTGTTCAATTTTGCAATTCCGCCATTAAGGTTTTTTCCGCTATTTACATCTGCTAATACCTTATTTGTGCTTTCTAGAACCGGAATCGCATCACCAATTAGATTATTAGTAGCTTGTAGTTGACCATTTAAATCGTTTAAAGCCACTTTTGTACTATCTAATCCATTAACACCTCTATTATTTACGTCTGCTATAACACCTTCTAAATTATTTTTTGCCTTTTCATATTCATTTTTCACACTATCGTATGCTTCATTTGCATCAGCTTTAGCTTGATTGACTGTGCTGACTGCTTTTTTATAATCTGCTACAAACGTTTCATTATAATCTTTTTCCGCTTGATCAATTAATCCATTTGCTGCATCTAACTTTTGATTCGCTACATCTGTTACATCTTTCTTTACTTCTTGTCCTGTACCGATAACATTTACAATATCTTTAATACCCTTGTTTGCATTTTCCATACCGCTTTTTAGCTTAGTTAAGCGATCCACTCGCCCTTGGAAAAAGCTTTGACCAAAATCAGTCGTCGCTGACTTTTGAAGTTCAGTAAATACATTAATAAGATATGCAATACTATCTGTACGCCCTTGAAGATTTTCAGAAACCGCATTAAGGTCTTGTTTTGCCTTTTCTGGATCAAACTGACCATTTTGCAATCCATTCACAACACTTTTTCCGTATGCTGTTCCTGCACGTGCTGAGTTTAAAACGTTATTAACTGTTTGATTAATGTTTCTTGCAATGTTTTTATAACCTTCATCATTCATCTTTGAAAGATCAGGGCGTGCTGGGAACTCCGGTAATCCCTTCATACCAGAAAGGTCTATCCCTGGATTCATTAAAAAGTTCGTAAAAGCATTGGCCTTATCCATTACATCTTTTGCTACAGTTAAATTGTTTCTCATTGTTCCAGGTGCGTTCTTTAAAGTTTCATCATTATTTGCAAAGAACTTATCTAAATTCCCTAATGCTTCTTGCCCATCATTAATAACACTCTCTACAACCGGCAACTCTTTTTGCGCTACTTTTACAACATCTTCTGCTCGAGTTGCATCATCTAACGCCTTATCCATAAGTGTATTCATTTCTGGGAACTGCGCTTCTAACTTAAATACAAGATCTTTTACTTTTTCGATACTTGGTAAGTTTGTTTCTAAATCGATTCCAAGATCATTGAAAATTTTAAAAATCTCACCGTTTGCTGTTTTTACAAAGTTTTTACTAATTTCTTCTGTAATACCTGATGCACCTTTTGCTGTAATCTTCGGTGCAATCGCGTTTACTTTTTCATTCACATAGTAATCCAGTTCTGGTTTTTTAGGATTTTCATCCAGAACAGTTGCAATTTTTTCAGAGAAATCTTTTGGAATCGTAATACTTGCATAATAATCTCCACGCTCAACTCCGTAAATTGCTTGTTTTTCATCTACAAATTTCCAGCCAAGATTTTTGTTTTTCTTAAGGGAGTCTACAATCTCTTTCCCAATATTAATATCTTTCCCTCTTAAATTAGAACCTGCATCTTGGTTAGAAACTGCAATGGGAACCTCTTTTGTATTTCCATACGGATCCCAAGAAGCTTTAATGTTAAACCATGCATATAACGATGGTAAAATCATTAATCCTAAAACAATAACAATTGCAGCCCAATGTTTGGCTACATTCCGTAAATCTGTCTTATAAATACGCCAAATCTGTTTCATAGAAGTTATCACCTAATTATATATTTTTCCTTCTTTAGAAAATGATACATACATTTTGCAATTATATCACTTTCTACATCGTGTATTAACCAAAAACGTACTATTTTTTCCCATTAACTTTCACTTACTTCATTATATAACGAAGTGAGTCAAAGTATGAATACAAAATGACCAAATCGGTTTTACATTCAATAATAACAAATATATATGAAATGTCATAAAAAATACAAGTATTTTCTCTTGGAAATACTTGTATTCCTAAAAAAAATCCTCACAGCTTTTATTCTCTGTGAGGATTTCTTCTATTATATATCTAATTGAACCTCTACACCGAAATGATCTGAAATTACATTTCTGTTTGTACCATTAAAAATAACTTTTGAAGAATGAACTTTTTTACTTTGGTTACACAATATTAGATCGATTCGCAAATTATGTTTATTTTCATCCCAACCAGCAATCTCGCCTTGGACAGTCGTTCCTTCATCCTTCTCTATTGCTAATTCATATGTGTCATACAACCCTTTTTGCATCATATACTCATAACCTTCGCCTTCCAAGCGAGCATTGTTATTAAAATCTCCCATTAAGAAGGCGAGCTTATTACTATCTACACGCTCCATCAAACGATCGACTTGACCTTTGAATGACTCTTCTTCATCATTCCACCAACCGAGATGACAAGAGTAAAACGTTATATCCTTACCATTATAAGCAATTGTTGCACTTACAATTTTACGCGTTTTCCAATACGTTGTATCCTCGTTTTCTGAAATGAAGAACGTATCTTCTTTTATAATATTATGCTTCGTTATAATCGCTAATCCTTCTTCATACACGTCATAACCAATATGAGAGAAATCCCAAGTAATATTGTAATCTTTTACATGTAGCGCTTTTAACTCTTCAAATAGTAAAAGTCCAAAATTATCTTCTTTCTTGTTACCGCATACATTTTCAGCTTGTATGGACTGACTTACTTCTTGCAATGCGATGACATCGTACTCTTCTTCTTGAATTACTTTAGCAAGGTATTGTATCTTTTCTATTTGATTCTCTTCTTGCCAAGAATGACAGTTTAAAGTTAGCAATTTCATATTATTACGCACCTAACATATCTTGAATGTCTGACTTTAATACGTCAGCTTTCGGACCATATACCGCTTGTACACCTTTATCTTTTACAATAAGCCCTAAAGCACCATTTTGTTTCCACTGTGCTTCTGGTGCAACAACATCTAAATCTTTTACTGTTACACGTAAGCGTGTCATACAAGCATCTACGTCAGCAATATTTTCTTTTCCACCTAATAAATCGATAACTTTTGTTGCTAATGAACCGTCTTGTACATTTCCTGTTCCTTCTGATGCCTCATCTTCATTATCAATATAGTTACCTGCACGCCCTGGTGTTGGTAAATTGAATTTTTTAATTAAGAAATTAAATAGTGTAAAGTTAAGACCGAAGAACACTAATGAAACAATAACAAAGTTGATTAAGTCTCTTGTTAAACCTGCGTTAACCATCATTGGCGTACGAGTAATTAACTCAATAAATCCAAATGCATGAACACGTAAGTTAATTAAATCAGCTAGCGCGAATGCAAGTCCTGTTGTAATAGCATATACAACATATAATACTGGAGCAATAAACATGAACATGAATTCAATTGGTTCTGTTACACCTGTTAAGAATACTGCTAATGCTGCTGATAAAAACATTGGTTTATATTTTGCACGCTTTTCTTTATCAACGTTACGGAACATCGCAAATGCAATCCCCATTAACGCTGCTGTTGAGCCGATAACTTGTCCAGCTTTGAAACGAGCTGGTACAACGTTATTTAATAAATCGTTATATGCCTTCGTATCTCCATTTGCTAATAAATTATTTAAATCTGTAATCCATGCAAGCCATAATGGATCTTGTCCTGCTACAACTTGTCCAACTTTTGAACCAGTTAGCATCGTATATGTTCCGCCTAGCTCTGTATAGTTCATCGGAATCGTTAACATATGGTGTAAACCAAATGGTAATAATAAACGCTCTAACGTTCCATATACAAACGGTGCAACAACTGGTGCACTATCTTTTGAAGCTGCAATCCAGCGACCAAATTCATTTAACCCACTTTGGATGAATGGCCATAGAAGTGATAATACAATCGCAGTAACTGTAGACCAAAGAATTACAACGAATGGTACAAATCGTTTTCCATTAAAGAATGCTAATGCCTGTGGCAGTTTATTATAGTTATAATATTTGTTATATAAAGTAGCTCCTAAGAAACCTGTGATGATCCCTACGAACACTCCCATGTTTAATGCAGGTGCACCAAGTACAGAAGTAAAGTAATCTTTTACAATTAAATCTCCCGCTATTACTGAAGAAACTTTCGCTTTTGAATCCGCTAACATTTCAGCGTTTACCCCAAATATAGCTCCTGTAATTCGGTTTGTTAAGACGAATGCTAATAGCGCTGCAAATGCACCACCCGCGCGATCTTTCGCCCAAGATCCCCCAATTGCTACTGCGAATAAGATGTGTAGATTTGTAATGATTGCCCAACCGATGTCTTCCATTACGCGAGCGATTGTATGAACTGCGTTAACATCCCCAGCAGACATACCAATTAACTTACCGATGGAAATCATTAAACCAGCTGCTGGCATTACGGCTACAACAACTAATAACGCTTTCCCGAACTTTTGCCAAAAATCAAAAGACGTAATTTTCATCTGTTCTTCCTCCCCTTTATTTATAAAAACATAATGATTTAAATTATAATTTCTGTTCCCTTTATGAAAACGATTCCTTATGTTACTTTATTTTTATCCCCTTTACGCAACCGTTTTCATAAATCTATTTTAATAAAAGCGTTTTCACTTTGCAATAGAAATTTATTTTTTTTCATAAAAAAAGATGCTCAAAGAGCATCCTTTTTATTATGAAATGCGATAAACCCTTGTTTCATAAGGTTTTAAAGCAATTGTTGTTACTTCTTCATGTTCCGCAACTTCATAGTTACTTAAAAGCAAACGTTTGCGTTCTAGTGCAAATGAACCCTCATTATACACAGCTTCCTCTTTTGAGATATTACTAATTACAATGACTTTTTCATCCTGTAACGTACGTGTATATGCATAAATTTGTGGATCGTCTTCTAAAAGTAAATCGTACGTGCCATAGTTCAGTACATCGTGCTCTTTTTTCAGGGCAATCATTTTCTTATAGAAATTGAAAATAGACTTTTCTTCATTTTTTTGCTTCTCAACATTAATTTCTTTGTAATTTGGATTCATGCTAAACCAAGGTGTACTTGTTGTGAAACCAGCATTCATCTCATCATTCCACTGCATAGGTGTACGTGAATTATCGCGGCAAGAAGCCCATATAATCTCCATCATATCTTGATGTGGTACGCCCTCTGCAATTTTCTCGCGATATAAATTTTTAATTGCTACATCATCGTAATCTTCAATATTTGGTAACTGAACATTTGTCATACCAATTTCTTGGCCTTGATAAATAAACGGTGTACCATGCATAAAGAAATACATCGCCCCTAGAGCTGTTGCACTTTCACGCCAATATTGTTTATCATCTCCCCATGTTGAAACGATACGTGGTTTATCGTGATTCTCAATATATAAAGCGTTCCATCCTTTATTTTCTAATCCTTTTTGCCATTTCGTTAATACTTTTTTCAATCCTACAACATCAAGGTCTTTCTTCTTCTCTGCATCCCATAAACTTAAATGTTCAAATTGGAATACCATATTGAACTTACCTTGCTCTTCTCCAACCCAAAGCTCAGCATCTTCGATCTTAACACCATTTGCTTCACCAACAGTCATAATATCGTACTTAGAGAATGTATTTTCTTTTAGCTCTTCTAACAAAGGTTGAATACCTTTCACATTCATATGTTTATCAAAAGATGGCACATATTTTAACCCTTTTGGATTTGGCATATCCTTGAGGCCTTCTTCTTTTTTAATATGACTGATCGCATCAACGCGGAAACCATCAATACCTTTATCAAGCCACCAATTAACCGTATCGTATAGTACTTCGCGAACTTCTTTATTCTCCCAGTTTAAATCTGGTTGTTTACGTGAGAATAAATGTAAATAATATTGTTCTGTTTCTTCATCATATTCCCATGCCGAACCATTAAAAATACTTTCCCAGTTGTTTGGCTCCGCACCATCTTTACCATCATGCCAAATATACCAATCACGCTTCGGATTATCTTTAGATGAACGTGATTCAATAAACCATGGATGTTCATCACTCGTATGATTAATAACTAAATCAATAATAAGCTTCATATCACGCTTATGAACTTCATCTAGTAAAGCATCAAAGTCTGCCATTGTACCAAACTCATCCATAATATCTTGATAATCACTAATATCATAACCATTATCATCATTAGGCGACTTATACATTGGACAAATCCAAATTACATCTATACCTAAATCTTTTAAATAATCCAGTTTTGCAATAATACCTTGTAAATCTCCAATACCATCACCATTTGAATCCATAAAGCTTCGTGGATAAATTTGATAAGCAACCGCTTCTTTCCACCATGTCTTATTCATAGTCATTCTCTCCTTTTGCATCCCATCGGAAATTTTATGCAAACGTTTTCGTAACACTATCATAACAAAATATGAACAGTTTGCAACTGTTTTCATTGAACTCTATGTAGATTCTTTATTCTTATGCTTTATTTATTTCTCACAAAGGTAAATCTCATTCTTCACCTCTCCTTGAAACTGGTAGCCCCTCTCTCTTTATAGAAGAAGTTCCTTATATAAAGGCTGTTGAATTTTTTAATGGAGGTAACATCCCTGAAAATTTCAAGCGCTCTGGTTCCTATGTCTATAAACCTATTCCCCTTAAAGGCATTCAAATCATGCAATCCTTTCTTTCTCATGCACCAAATAAAGATGCTAGTATTTGGCATCAATCGCTCATAGGTGCTGTTGAAAATATTTCGCCGAATGAAACGGCTTATTTTCATCGTAAAGCAATTATTGCTCAAGAATACATTACCTCTTGGAAATGCGATGATGAAGAAAATCGAAATATACGCTGGGTTAAAGGTTTACGAGAAAGCTTAGATCCTTATACACTAGGTGACTATGTGAACTGGCCCGATATCGACATTAAAAATTGGCAAACTAGTTATTATGGCTCTAACTTTCACAGATTACGTAAAGTAAAAACCATGTATGATCCTTGTGATGTTTTTCATTTCCAACAAAGTATTCCTCCTTTTCATACGTGAAAAAAGGGGATAACATAAAAAATCATCCAATATACCGTTACCTCGCAGTATGTTGGATGATTCAAGTTGATTTTCTATATCGTTTCAAATTCTTGCTCCTACTCATAAACTTTTACTTACAGATTAATTGTATTTCGTATCATTTTCATGCAATGAATGTAATTTAATATTTGGTACTTTATCTTTTTCAATACCTCTATTATAAGAAACAGGAACTTGAAATTCAAATTGCTTTGTCTCATGTTTTTGTAAATAGACTGGTTTCGGTACTGGATAGCTTTTTGAATTCTCGTTTGCATTATCATATAAAACAACTTTTAATGCTTGTGAATGATTACGATAATTTTTTAAAGTAACAATGCACTTCGGTTGGATATTATCTCCATTTTTCTCCATTCTACACTGGCTATCTTCTTTTTTATATTCTATTGCTTCTACCCCTGTTTTTCCTGCGTAATACCATGTTTTATTCAATGTTTGAAGGATTGTATTTAAAATAAAAGGCATCATTACAATCAAAATACTAGTACCTACTACTTTTATCTTATTCATTTTTCTAAATGTACTAGATTCCTTTTTTCCTAGCCATTTTAAAAATAATATAAATGCAATTACATGTAGTATGAAAGAAACAATCAATATATTTGAGACTTTATAATCCATATAAACATACGTATGTATCGGAACCTTATAGACATTGAATAGTTTTTCCCCAATTAATTCATTATCATTTGGAATTTTTAATAATAACAAAACCCCTATACTGTAACAAATAGCTACTAATCGATCATACTCAATACGAATCATTCTTTCTCCCCTTCACTTTGTATTTTATTATCGATTTTAGCTATTATTACCATACTATACAATCTTTTTATAGAGGATAACGTAAAAAAGTTCCTTATAAATATATAAAGAACCTTATTAATATACACTATGAATTAAAAAATCAATATACAATTTTCACATAGAGATTTCTTCAAAATATGTTGGATCATGTATTGTAATTTTTTTATCTAAAATTGTAACAATGCTATCATTTTTTAATTGTTTTAATACGCTGCTAACTGTCTCTCGAGATGTTCCAGATATTTTGGATATTTCAATTGTTGTAAGTGGACATGAAATTACAATCTTTTCTCCACTCTGTTCTCCTAAATCCTGCATTAAATAATTTAACGTTTGGATAACACGATCTTGTGCATTAGGAATTGTAATATTTTGCACTCGATTTTCGTTCAATTTTAATATAGATGATAATTGCTGAACAACGTACATCAATTGCGTTCTGCTGGACTTTACCATATCTTCAAAGATTACCGTTGGAATATAATATACCTCCACATCCGTCATTGCTTCTGCTGTATAGTTATATCCTCTGTCTGTAAACATACCACCATAAGGAAAAATAGAATACCGCTTTACATAGTCATCGTATAATAAGTTCCCATTTTGATTAACCCGCTCTAACTTTACAAAACCATCTAACATGAAGTAAATTCTTTCCCTTGAATCCCCTTCTAAAAATAAAAATTGACCTTTTTTATAAGTTCGCCAATAAACAAACTCTGTTAAGCCTTTCAATTTTTTTTCTGTTAAATGAGCAAATAATTCGAACTGCTTTAAGTCTTTCACTACGTTCCGTCTATTCATAAAATTCCCTCTCTCTTGCTGTATGTTGGAGCGAAAAATCAAGAAAGCGTATTCAATTTGAATTTTATCATAATTAACTTGTATATTCAGATTTCATCATGAAAACTTTATGAACAATGAATACAAAAAATATTAATAAATAAAAAGAATGAAGTTACTAACTCCATTCTTTTTTACTACTAAGTAGCGTACATAATAATTTTAAACACACATGCATACATTCTGTTTTGAAATAATAGTACCGGCTTTTTCTTCTAGTGCTTCATATACTTTTTCTAAAGACGTAATAATTGTTTTTCTTTTTGGATTTGTATTAACAAAATTAATAGCAGCTTCGATTTTTGGAAGCATGCTTCCCGCAGCAAATTGTTGTTCTTCAATATATTCTTCTAATTGATTCACTGTGACATGCTCTAATTTTTTTTGATTCGGTTGATTATAATTTACATACACATAATCAACTGCAGTTAAAATAACGAGCGTATCGGCATCTACTAATTCTGCTAATTTCTGCGCAGCGAAATCTTTATCGATAACCGCTTCAGTTCCTTTTAACCCTTCTTCAGAATCAATTACTGGAATTCCACCTCCGCCCACAGCTATCACTATGTTTCCATCTTCGACCAAAGAATTAATCACTTTATGTTCATGAATACTTACAGGCTTCGGTGATGGAACAACACGTCTCCATCCTCTACCAGCATCTTCTTTAAACACTGCTTTTGTTTCATCCATTAATTTTCTGGCCTCTTCTTCTGTATAAAAAGGACCAATTGGTTTAGTTGGATTTTTAAATGCCTCATCTTTTTTATCCACAACAACACGTGTTATAACCGTTGCTACATCTTTGTTTATATTCCGTTTTTTCAATGCCTTTTCAATTGCATTTTCCATCCAATATCCAATCATCCCTTGGCTCATTGCCCCACAAGTATCTAATGGCATTGCAGGTGTCTTTTCCGTTTCTGCAGCTTTTTGCTGTAATAAAATATTCCCCACTTGTGGGCCATTTCCATGCGCAATTACTATATCCACATCATTTTCCATTATTTTCACAAGTTGTTCTGCCGTTTTTTCCAACGCTTCTTGCTGCGCTCCCGCAGTAGCTTCTCCAGACTGTATCGCATTTCCCCCTAGTGCAACTACAATTTTTCTTCGTGCCATATTCCAGCCCTCCAGTTGATTTCGCTTTCACAGCGCTTTATAAAGTAATACTGCCTGTAATTAATCCATAAATCGCAAAGAATGCTAAAGCACCAATTGCTACGGATGATGCTAATTCCACTCGAGTAAATATTTGCTTCGAACTCTTTTGCTTTTGAACATTGTAAAAAATAAAAATACCTGGCGCATATAAAGTCATTGTTAATAATAAATACTCTAAACCGGCTGCATAAACTAACCACACGCCATAAATACTTGCGATCAAGCCAATTATTATATTTTTATTTCGATCTGCTTCTTCAGACTTTAAGCTATGCTTCAGTTGATAAAATGCTGAAAAAGCATATGGGATTAAAATAGCTGAAGATGCTAAAGAGAATGCAAAGTTATACGCCTGATCAGAAACGACGAATGTTAACAAGAATATTTGTATTAAACCATTTGTTATCCATAATGAATTTACTGGAGCCTTATTTTTATTTTCTTTTGCGAACCATTTTGGAAATACTCCATCTTTAGCCGCTAAATATGGAATTTCAGAAGCGAGCAAAGTCCAACCTAACCAAGCACCTAATACAGAGATGACTAAACCTAAATTAATAAAGATAGCACCCCATTTTCCAACAACACTTTCAAACAAATAAGCCATAGCCGGATTTTTCAAACCTGCAATGTCTGCTTGCTGCATAAGTCCAAGAGACAATAATGTGATTAAAATGTAAATGATGAGTGTACCAATTAAGCCAATAACGGTTGCTTTCCCTACATCACTTCTATTTTTTGCTCGACTGGATAAAACAACAGCCCCTTCTACCCCAATAAATACCCATAAAGTTACAAGCATTGTACTTTTAACTTGGCTGCCAACTGCTCCCCATGAAAAAGAACCAGTTTGCCCCCAAAATCCATCTAAGAACGTATCAATATGAAACGCAAAGATTCCTATGACAATAAATACAAATACAGGTACTAATTTTGCGATTGTAGTTACTAAATTCACAAGGGCTGCTGATTGAACTCCACGTAAAATTAACATGTGAACACACCATAATAATACGCTTGCACCAATAATGGATTCTACATTTTGACCGCCTTCAAAGATCGGGAAGAAATATCCTAATGAAGAAAACAATAATGTACCGTAAGCTACATTCCCAAGCCAAGCAGATAGCCAGTATCCCCACGCACTATTAAACCCCATAAAATTACCAAACCCTGCTTTTGCATAGCTAAAAATACCACCATCTAAATCTGGCCGTTTTACAGTTAGATTTTGAAAAGATAATCCGAGTGCAATCATCCCAATTCCTGTTATAACCCAGCCAATAATAATGGCTCCAGCACCAGCACCTTTTGCCATATCACTCGCTAAATTAAAGGCTCCACCGCCAATCATAGACCCAACTACAAGAGCCGTTAGTGTAAACAACCCTAATTTCTTATCTTCACCCATTCCACTCACCTCTCTTAAATTGCAATAACAATACAAAAGCAATAGTGAATGATCGTGTCTAAAGGAGGAGAAAGAAGAAAGGAAGACTCCCTTTCTTCTTTACTCCATGTTTCCTAAAGTAGCTGCCATAACCGCTTTAATTGTATGCATTCTATTTTCAGCTTGATCAAATACTTTTGAATGTTTACTGCGGAATACTTCGTCAGTTACCTCCATTTCTTTCAACCCATATTTCTCATAAACTTCTTCGCCATACATCGTTTCAACATCATGAAATGCAGGTAAACAATGTAAGAAAATTACGTTTTCATTCCCTGTTGCTTTAATCATTTTCATATTTACTTGATAAGGTTTCAATAACTCAACACGTTCAGCAAATTTTTCTTCTTCCCCCATAGACACCCATACATCTGTATAAATTACATCTGCACTTGCAACAGCTTCTTCCACATTACTTGTTATCATTACTTGTTCATTATATTTTTTTGCTAAATCAATTACTTCTTGTGCAGGCCATAAAGATTCCGGTGTACAAATACGTACATCCATTCCAACGATTGCTCCACCAACTAGTAAGCTATTAGCAACATTATTTCGCCCATCGCCAACGTAAACGAGCTTCACATTTTTCAATTTCCCTATATGTTCTCTAATTGTTAATAAATCTGCTAGTGTTTGTGTTGGATGCCACATATCTGTTAATCCATTCCAAACTGGCACACCAGAATTTTGTGCTAAAGATTCTACAGTTTCATGATTAAATCCACGAAACTCAATTCCGTCAAACATACGCCCTAACACTTTTGCTGTATCCTCTACAGATTCTTTTTTCCCAAGTTGAATATCACCTTTCCCTAAATATTCAGGATTTGCCCCTAGATCTGTACATGCTACTGTAAATGCACAACGCGTACGAGTAGAAGTTTTTTCAAATAAGAGCGCTACATTTTTACCTTCTAAATAATGATGCGGGATACCATTTTTCTTTTTCTCTTTTAATTCTGCTGCCAAATCTAGAAAATATAACAATTCTTCTTGTGTAAAATCTTTTTCTGCTAGAAAGCTTCTTCCTTTTAAATTTGGTCTAGTCATTAACATAATTCATCCCTACTTTCTCCGTTATTTATACTAAATATCTTTACGAACAATTGGCATACTCATGCAACGTGGACCCCCACGACCACGAGATAATTCCGAACTTAGCACCTCAATCACTTCTATACCGTGTTCACGTAATAACGTATTAGATACATAGTTGCGATCATATGTAACAACTACACCTGGCGCAATTGCTAATGTGTTCGAGCCATCATTCCATTGTTCACGAGCAGAAGCAATTACATCTCCTCCTCCACATGGAATAAGAACTAATTCACTTAAGCCTAATACCTCTTTTAATGCTTCCATTAAAGAAGTACGATGTGTAATTTTAAGAGTTTCCTCATCTGATCCTTTTTCTAAAATATAAATATTCATATTCCCTTTTGGCCCTTGAATGGCTGGGTGAATTGTAAACTTGTCATAATCAACCATTGTAAATACTGTATCTAAATGCATAAATGCTCGACATTTTGGAATTTCTATTGCTAACACTTTCTTAATTTTATTTTGTCGGCTAAAGAGATTTTTAGCTAAACGTTCAATTGCTTTAGCTGAAGTACGAGCAGATACTCCAATCGCAATTGTTTCTTCATTTAAAATTAGCTCGTCGCCACCTTCAATTGGAAATTTATAATCACGATCTAACCAGATTGGTACATTATGCTTTGCAAATCTTGGATGATATTTAATGATGTACTCCATGAATAATGATTCACGTCTACGCGCTGGTTCTCTCATCTTATTTATCGTTAAGCCATCGCCCACGCTAGCTGCTGGATCACGAGTAAAATATAAATTAGGCATTGGATCTAAGTAAAACGGATAGTGATCTTCCATTAATTCATATAAATGTGTCTTCTTACTTGTTTCAATTTCGTTTTTCCGTACACCGCCCATAATTTTTTGAATTAATTCTTCATTTGAAAAAGAAAGTAAATATTCTTTTAAAGTTTGATGTGCAACATTTACGTCGGCCTGTCCTTCTTTTAAAATACGATCAACAAATTCTTCTCGAAGTTTTTTATCTACTAACGCCTCAGCGGCTAGTTTTTCTAAATAAAGAACTTCAACACCCCGATTGCGTAACGTTTGTGCAAAATAATCATGCTCTTTTTGAATAATTGGTAAGTATGGAATATCGTCAAATAATAATTGCTGCAAATAATCTGGCGTCAAGTTTTCCACTTCTTTACCCGGTCGTTTTAATAAAACCGTTTGTAATTCCCCAATTTCTGAAGTAACATGTATCGGATGTTTCATTTGTTGTACCTCCTTTTAAATATGTTTGATGTCTTACAAGTACATAATAAATGCTCTGTACTTTCATCTTTGTGAAAGCATCCACATTATCATTGTGAAATATTAAACAAGTTATTTTTTTAAAATCATACGAATATGTATTTTTATAACAAACTATCTTGCTTTCTCAATAAAAAATACATATATTACGCATATATGTTGAATATTTAACTTCCGTATTTAAACAAAAATCCTGTTTTTAATTTTATTAAAAACAGGATTTTTGCATCTAAATAATTAAATTTAATCTTTCTTCTATAATCTCCCTATCTGATTTCGACTGTGAAATTATAAGGCATGTATCATTTCCACATATACATCCTATTTTTTCTTTCCAATCTAACTCATCAAATAAAACACCAATAACATGTGCATTACCAGGTAATGTTTTAATAACCATTAATTGATCTACACAATCAATTTTTACAACAACTTCTCGTAATTTTTTCTTTAACTTTATATCAGTTTGTAAATGCTCTTCTGAGAAAACTTTATATATCATTAATCCTTCTTGAGAAGGTACCTTCGTTAAGTTTAACTCACGAATATCGCGAGAAACCGTAGCTTGTGTTACTAATACATCTTTTTTTGCTAACAATTCTACTAATCTTTCTTGCTTATCTATTTCATACTCCTTTACAAATTGTTTAATTAACCGTTGTCTTTTTTCTTTTTTCATAAAAGACACCCCTTTTAATATTATAGCTCGCTATAATTTTCATCTGAAAGGGACAGAAAAGAATGTTGCGGAAACGTTCATAGTTTAACTGTAAATATTAAATCAAGCTAAATAAAAAAGAGAAGAACAATATTCTGTTCTTCCTTTTACATTGAAAATCGTTCAATTGTTTGTTTCAAATCAGTTGCTTGCTTCTCTAAATCCTTTAATAATTGATCGATTACTATCATATTTTTAGACTGTTGTAGCGTCACACGTGCCACTTCTTGCGAACCAGCTGACGTTTCTTCAGCAATTGCTGCTACAGCTTTTGTTTGTGCTCCTGTTTGATGAATGTGGCTCACTTGTTCATTCATATAACTACTAATTTGCTGAGTTGCATCGGCTACTTCCATAACACTTGATGACATTTCTTTTAAAATTAATTCCGTAGCTTCCCCACGTTTCGCCTCTTCTTTAGCTATTTTCACTTGTTCTGTCATTTTCATTGCAACTTGTTGTACTTCATCTTGCATATTCCGTAATAACTGCGATATGTTTCTTGCAGAATGATCACTTTCATCAGCAAGTTTACGTACTTCTTCCGCAACAACCGCAAAGCCTCTTCCATGCTCTCCTGCGCGAGCTGCCTCAATAGAAGCATTTAGTGCTAATAAATTCGTTTGGCTAGCAATCGCACTCACAACAGACACAATATGTTCTACTTGTTTCATTCGTTCTTCTAACTTCTGTACATTTTGCATTGAATCTTCATTTTCTTTTGCCAATGTTTGAATACCTTGAATTAAAGACGTAAAGACACGAGTACTATGCCCTAAAGCTTGAACCATTTCTGAAGACAACGTATCAGACTGCTTCGCTTTTTCTTCTACTTCACTTGCAATAGAAGTCGTTGTATCAACAGCAGAAACAATTGCTTGAATTGATGCCGCTGATTGCTCAGCGCCTGAAGAAATCTCTGCAAGTGTCTCAGATACACCTTGCGCTTGTCTCGTTGCTTCGCCTGTTTGTTTTCTAATCTGCTGTACTTGATTATTTGCATACGAAAATGTTGTATCAATATTTTTTACCATGCCCCTTAAGTTTCCTAACATCATATTAAATGCAACACTTAAAGATTTAATTTCATCATCTGTCTTCGGTAATGGAACATCTTCACGAATATCACCCTCAGCTGCTTTTCTTGCCGCTTCCTCTAACTTGCGAAGCGGTTTAATTAAAAATACGGCTGCTCCATATGCTAAAATTCCAGACCATACTACCCCTAATAACATAACGATAATATTATATACTGTTTGACTTACATAACTTTGAAAATAATCGTATATCACGTAAATAAAAAATATACTTGTTGAATATGTAATGAAAGCTAAAACTGTAGTGAATAGCATAAGTTGTGTACGTAATCCAAAAGAAAATGTTTTTCTTTCTTTTTCCATCTTCCCTTTCCCCCTTTTTATAAGCAATATAAATACTACCTATATATTATTATCCATATTTTCATTATAGAAGGATATAGAGATTTTAAAAAAACATTATTTCTTTGAATATCAAATTGCACGAAAAAAATAAAGGATTCTGACAATTTATGACTAATAACAGAAATAAGGGGCAACATTTGTAAAATATATTTTAAACTGGGGGTTTTGTATGATTCAAGTTCGAAATCTAGTAAAATCATTCGGTTCACTTGATGTGTTAAAAGGAATTGATTTAGAAGTAAAAGAAAAAGAAGTTGTTGTTTTAATTGGTGCCAGTGGTTCTGGTAAAAGTACATTACTTCGCTGTCTTAACTTTTTAGAAATGTACGATGAAGGCGAAATTCACTTACAAGGTGAGCGAATTGACCCAAAGCATTCAAATTTAAATAAAGTCCGTGAAAATGTCGGTATGGTTTTTCAGCACTTTAACCTCTTTCCTCATATGACCTCACTAGAAAACATCATAGAAGCACCTATTCACGTAAAAAAATTAGAGAAAGCAAATGCAAAGGATATTGGAACTCAACTTCTCCAAAAAGTCGGCCTTCAAGATAAAGCGGATGTAACTCCTCATCTTCTTTCAGGTGGTCAAAAACAGCGCATTGCCATTGCACGAGCTCTTGCAATGAGCCCTAAGATTATGCTATTTGATGAGCCTACCTCAGCTTTAGACCCTGAACTTGTTGGAGAAGTATTGCAAGTTATGAAAGAACTTGCTGAAGAAGGGATGACAATGGTTATTGTTACTCATGAAATGAATTTCGCAAAAGATGTAGCTGATCGCGTCATCTTTATGGATGATGGAAAGATTGTAGAAGATGCTCCGCCAGCACAATTCTTTTCAGCTCCATCACATGAACGGGCAAAACAATTTTTACGCAACGTTTTATAATGTAACTTTTGTTTCAAACGAAAAGGAATACATTCATACGGTGCACAACTGATCATCCAAATAAAATATTTCAATAACATACTAAAAAACCATCCGTATGATCAATATATAGGAGGGGTTTTATGAAAAGAAAACTATTAACCATTGTTGCTAGCATTACACTATGCACATCTTTCATACTAGGAGCTTGTAGCAAAGAAAGCTCTACTACTTCATCAAATGGTGAAAAAGAATTTCGCTATGCGATGAGTGGATTATACAAACCTTTTAACTATAAAGAAAATGACGGCAAACTTGTCGGTTTTGATGTAGAAATCGGTGAAGCTCTTGCTAAAAAGATGAACATGAAGGCTACGCCAGTTACAAACCCATGGGAAACGCTGATTCAAGGTCTTCAAGCGAAGAAATATGATGTAATACTGGGTAGTATGGCAATTACAGAGGAGCGCTTAAAAGCTGTTAGTTTCTCAAATCCGTACTATCGCTCTGGCGCCCAAATTTTTGTAGCTAAAAAGAATAACGCTATCTCTTCTCCAGAAGATTTAAAAGGTAAGAAAATTGGTGTTGTAAAAGCTAGTACCTTTAAAAATCTTGTTGCAAAATATACGGATCAAATCACAGAATATGACAGCGATATTACTGCTCTTATGGATTTAGAGCCTGGGCGTGTTGACGCAGTAATTACGGATCAAATGGTTGGTCTACGTATGATAAAAGAAGGAAAATCGAATATAAAAGAAGCCGGAAAACCATTAAATCTTGATGAAATGGGAATTGCTATTCGCAAAGATGATAAAGAAATGGTTGAGAAAGTAAATAAAGCGTTAGATGAAATCATTAAAGATGGTACGTATGAAAAGATTAGTAAAAAATGGTTCGGGCGTAATATTCTCGGTGAAGAGGAAAAAACGAAGTAAGTTAGCCATTCAAAAGATTCATAAACAATGCCCCACTGATTAAATGTTCATTTTATGTGGGGCATTTCATTCTCTACTAAAATCTATACAATATGAGGTGAAACGCATGTTTGAAATTTTTATCTCTTCCTATCCCACACTCTTAAAGGCTACTATTGTCACATTACAATTAACATTAACTTCCCTAGTACTCGGTTCATTAATTGGATTATTATTCGCTTTCTTTCGAATCTCTAACAATAAAGTTTTAAATAGTATCGCTCATGTCTACATTGCTATTATTCGTGGTACACCTTTAATTGTTCAAATTGCCATTCTATATTTTGGAATTACATCCGTTGTTGTTTTCACCCCTTTTTGGGCAGGTGCAATCGCTTTAGCAATTCATAACGGTGCATATATTACGGAAATTTTCCGTGGATCTATTCAATCCGTTGACCGGGGACAATTAGAAGCAGCTCGCTCTTTAGGCATGCCTTATCCTTTAGCTATGCGACGAATTATATTACCACAAGCATTTCGTCTGTCTCTTCCTCCTCTAGGAAACCAATTTATTATCGGATTAAAAGATTCTTCACTTGTTGCTTATGTAGGAATGTCCGAATTATGGGGTTCAGGTTTATCAATTGCAGCAGGTAACTTCCAACAATTAGATACTTACATAATCGTTGGTGCATACTATCTCGTACTTGTTCTTCTATTTACTTATTTTGTTAATCTTTTAGAAAAACGATTACAACGAAAAGAAACTAACTCCGTCCAAGTCCATAAAAGGAACAAAAAGGAAGTTTCTTTATAAGAAAAAGCAAGCCTGAGATGGCTTGCTTTTTCATTGCAAAAATATATTAATTTTTACTGATTTACTTTTTTAATACTCTTTTCTTCTTCTATATGTTCCTCACGATATGAAATATTATGAGGATCTAGTCCATTTCCTAAAGAACCATAGAAATGCTCTCTATGCGGATCCACTAATTCACTTCCTTGATAATACACACGTGGTGTATTCCATAGCGCTGCCAAAGCTTTTGTCATCGGCATCTCATGATAGCGTTCCGGCCACATTTCTTTAATCTTCTCTTTTACTAACGGATAGTATTTAGAACTCATAGCAGGAAACAGATGATGTTCTGTATGATATGAGAAATTGAAATGTAAAACGTCTACCCAGCGCGGCACTGTTACTGACAAACAGTTTGCTAACGGATCATTTACTGGAACAATTGGATTTAAGCGGTGATTTGTTGCGATATATGCCATTACAATAAAGTTAGCAATTAACAACGGAATGACATATGCAAATAACCATTTTCCAGGTCCCATAATAAACAATAAACTAATCCAAACTGTCCAAGGCAAAAGAAGTTGAAGCCATACAGATTTTTGATTGGATGACTTGAACTCTTTTATAAAATGAAAGAACATTCGAGTCGAATGCAATGTAAATTGAATTGTTAGTGACAGAAAACTAAAGAATGAACGTACATGTAAAGGCATACGATATACCCAACTCAAAAACTTACTCTTCTTAAGTTTCTCAAGTGTCGGCCATGCATCTGGATCATTCTCTTCATGCTGTGTATGAACATGATGCGTTGCATTATGCCACTTTCTCCAAAGCTTTGGCCCTGTTGATAATGGCATAAATGCAATCGCGCCTAAGAAGTCACGAAGCCATGCCTTTCTTACAACAGTTCCATGTAAAATTTCATGCCCTAAAAATCCTAGTGAAGCAAAACATAATCCAAGAACAATCGCAATTCCTAGATTCGCCCACACATTCAATTCAAATACACCAATCGATATTAACCCCGCCAATGCCACAAGCAAATAAGCCAGTCCACCAAATAAACGAGTAGGCACTGGTTTAAATGCTTTTTTCGGCAAATGTGGTGATACACGTGCTGCATACCACCCAAACGTATGAAGCTCCTTCATCCTTTTGCTCCTTTCTTATGCCGCGCCTTGCGCAACTTACATATATCAATTCTTGCTTCCAGATTGATTTTACTAGATGATCCAAAAAGCATCTATTATAAGGAAAATATACTCACTCTATCGTCACTTATTTTTCGCTTTTATTATCAATGAAAAACATTTCTCTTTTTACTCTCTATCAACCTTTCCACATGATGAATCATAACAATAGAATTTCTATATTGTCAACACCTTTTATGACCTAGTAATAAAAGGTGGTTATATTTTTATAATCATACTTTATTTCACTAAAGAAAATGTATAGATTCCATAAGGATTTACCCACTATATATAGACATTTTCTTAAACGCCATAGACTCTATCTCATTCAATAACTCCCTATGTAATCAACAAACAGAATCCCTTGAATTTAGTTTTATATAAATCCTACCACTTCATAATGCCCCATCTAATTAATTATATTAAAATAATTTATAACCTCTTTTAATAAAAATAGACTACTTCTAAAACAACACACATGAATTTCATATAATATGGAAATATTAAAAGGAAAATTGTTCTAAAATCAGGAGGTTTCCGCAATGACAAGTGATACATTTCCACAACTGCCGCTATCTTATTGGATTGAATCTACTCAGTTTCCTACTTTCCCTCGTTTATCCGAAAATATAAAGACGAAAGTTGCTATTATCGGTGCTGGTATTACAGGTATTACTACCGCCTATTTACTTGCAAAAGAAGGCATCGATGTTGTTTTAATTGATTCTGGTCGTATTTTAAATGGAACAACTGGGCATACAACAGCGAAAGTAACAGCACAACATGATCTTATTTATGATGAATTAATAAATCATTTCGGTGTAGAAAAGGCCGGGCTTTACTATGAATCAAATAATCAGGCTCTACAATTCATAAATGAAACTGTTCAAACATATAAAATCGACTGTAATTTCTCAAATGAAGATTCATATTTATATACAACTACCGATAACGGATTAAGAAATTTAACGAAAGAATATGAAGCTTATCAAAAATTAAATATACCTTGTGACTATGTTCAATCTCTATCGATTCCTATTCCAGTACAATCTGCACTTGTAATGAAAAATCAAGCACAATTCCATCCCCTTCTTTATTTAAAAACACTTTTAGAAAAGTTTGTGGAGATGGGCGGAAAGCTCTACGAACAAACAACAGCTATGGATGTGGAAAAGGGAGATTATCCACAAATAATTACAAAAGAGGGCCATCATATCACTTGTGAATATGTCGTCTCTTGTTCACATTTTCCTTTTTATGATGCGAATAGCTTTTTCTTTACGCGAATGTACGCAGAACGCTCCTACGCTCTTGCAATAAAAGCAAAAACAGATTATCCAGGTGGCATGTATTTAAGTATTGATGATCCAAAGCGCTCCTTACGCTATATAACAAACAATGGAGAAAAATTAATTTTGATTGGCGGAGAGAGTCATAAAACAGGACAAGGAATAAATACGATGCTTCATTATGAAGCACTCTATTCTTTTGCTGAAGCAACTTTTGGAATAGACGAAGTTCCTTATAGATGGTCAGCACAAGATTTAATCACTCTAGATAAGCTTCCTTATATCGGACATATTAACGAAAGAAATCCAAATATATTTGTTGCAACTGGATATCGCAAATGGGGAATGACAACTGGAACTGCTGCCGCTCACCTACTGAAGGACTCCATCCTAAAAGTTCACAGTCCCTATAAAGAACTGTATGCACCATCACGCTTCCATGCAAATCCAGATATAAAAACGTTCCTCTCCCAAAACATTGATGTTGCGAAACATTTAATTGCAGGAAAGATTGAAACCGCATTACGTAAGCCAGAAGATCTCGAAGTTGGTGAAGGATCTGTCGTACATGTTAACGGTAAACGAGCAGGTGCTTATAAGGACAAAGAAGGAAAATTACATATCGTCGATACAACTTGTACACATCTCGGCTGTGAAGTTGAATGGAATAATGGTGATTGTACTTGGGATTGCCCTTGCCATGGTTCTCGTTTTTCAATTGAGGGAGACGTTCTTGAAGGCCCAGCAGATCAACCGTTAAAACGAGTTGATAATGAGTAAACAAATAAAGAAGTTCAACAAAATTACTGTTGAACTTCTTTATTTGTTATAAACCCTTTTCAGATAAAATTCGACACAAGGAGGAAAATATTAACATTAAATAAAATAATATATTCATCTACAAATTAAAAGGGGTGAATATTATGCAACCTTCAGCTCCACCTCATCTAGAATCTACAGAAACTATCTTTCCAAGCTCTATTACAAAACTTGTTGTTTTTATTTGTTGGCTAGCCATTTTAGCTGATGGATATGATTTAGGTATTTACGGTGCCGTTCTACCAAAGCTCCTAGAAGACAAAAGCTGGGCGCTATCACCAGCGCATGCTGGTACAATTGCAAGCTATGCTTTATTTGGGATGTTTATTGGAGCTATTCTAGTTGGAACGATTACAGATCTAATTGGGCGTAAATGGACGCTTATATGCTGTTTAGCACTTTTTTCTATCACAATGGGTTTAGCGGCTATCGCTCCTTCTCCTGAGTTATTTGGATTATCTCGATTTATAGGAGGAATCGGATTAGGCGGTGTTATCCCTACGGCTTCAGCACTCACTGTTGAATATTCACCCAAAAAAAGGAAATCTTTTATTTATGCTCTTATGTTTACTGGCTATCCTTTAGGTATCGTGTTAGGTGCTATTTTGTCCATGCTTATGTTAGAAGATTTCGGATGGAGAATTATGTTTGGTATCGGAATGATTCCACTACTCCTCATTCCTTTCATTATTCGCTATTTACCCGAGTCCATTCAATTTTTATTATCACGTAATCGCCAAGAAGAAGTGAACCAAATTCTTAATCGTTTTCAAATTGAATTTCATATAAAAAATAAAACTCATCAAGCTCCATCTACTATACGAAAGAAAAATGAATTTTTCACTTTATTCTCAAAAGAATATATAAAAGCAACACTACTTTTTTGGATCACTTATATAATGGGAATGTTTTTAATATATGGTTTAAACACTTGGTTACCACAGATGATGCGCCAGGCGGGATATCCTCTTGGATCTAGTCTGTCTTTTCTACTTATGCTAAATATTACCGCAGCTATCGGCGCATTATTTGCTGGAGCAATTGCTGATCGTATAGGCGCAAAAATTGTTATTAGCATCTCTTATCTTATGGCAGCCATATGTATCGGACTATTAACAATCAAACCATCTGTTACAATCATTTATCTTTTAATTGGCCTTGCTGGTATTGGATCAGTCGGTATTACTCAAATATTAAATGCATATGTAACACAATACTTCCCATCACATATCCGAGCTACCTCCTTAGGCTGGGGACTGGGGCTTGGCCGAGTTGGTGCAATTGCTGGCCCAATTCTCGTCGGTATTATTATGACAATGCAATATGACTTAGCATGGAATTTTTACTTATTCTCCTTTGCAGGTCTTATCGCAGCTATATCTGTTTTCTTCATTCCTACAAAATAAAAAGAGCACAAACTTACTTGTGCTCTTTTTCATATGCTTCAAACAACATATCTCGAAACAATGTATTTAAACTCTCAATATCGATTCCTGATCCCTTTTCAATTCCTTTTACATATTGCTGATAGTAATGAATTTGTTCTTCTAAAAATTGATTTAGCACCTTAATTTTCAATCCAACATCTAATTCAGTACCTGCTTTTTTCTTTATTAACAACTTTTCAATTTCATCTAATACGCTACGTTCTAATGATAATTCTGTAATTAATCGGTCAAACTCTACAGGAGGTAAAGTCGTTTTCTCTTCTAGCCACTTACAAGCTAAAATGGGACGTAATACATAAAAGTACTTTTTCAGCTTTACATTCTCACCTTGCAAAAATTCACGATAATTTTTCGACGCCATATGTAAATAATGATATATCGTTGCTTTTGGATCAAAATTCTTCTCACTCATCTGTTGAAGTAGTTCTGGAAAATTAGAGTTTTTCGAATAAAAAATTGGTGATCGAATCCACTCAAGTAAAGCTGGGTTCGACTTCGCGAATAGTTGCAACGCCTTTTTAATATCCCAACCACTTATATCTAAATCATCACTAATTGGATATTCAATTACATCTCGTTTGTCATGAATTGATAAATACCATTCTACCGGATGTATATAAACAAACCTAACATCATAATCGCTATCTTTCGATGGAAACCCCCAAGCACGACTCCCTGATTCCACCGCAAATAAAATTTTTACATCATTCTCTTTTTCAATTCTTTCTAACTCCAACTCGATTTTCTCTCTCATTTCATAACATCTCCATTTTTTGATTATTTCCTTGGAAATTCGACAATACACTATTAATTTTACTACATACTAAAAAAACTGTCAGAAATTACTGACAGCCTAATGAAACGTCTATTGTTGCTTTTCAATTACAGTAGCAGCAATTCGTTCAAACTCTTTTTGAATCTCCTCTTTATATGCATCTACTATTGAAAAATCCATAGCAGCAATATAAATTCGTTCTAATTTATCACGAATCGATTTTGCTTTCGCTAAGAAAGACATCGCCTCATTCATTTTTGCTTTATATTGAATGGAAACATCACGAATTTCCTTCGCATATTTCTCATCCGTCCCTGGCGTAACAATAAGGGCATACATATCAATAATTTCATCACCCTCGCGACTTGGAAAATATTCATGTGGTGCGGTGCTATCAAAAATTGCAAAACCTAATTCTCTTACGATAACCATATCAAGACTATTCGGGTCAAATCCGCAATGATATACTTCAACTTCAAACCCTTTTTCTTCAGCTGCCTTAGCTAACTTTTTGAGCATCGTTGATTTTCCAGAGCCTGGGCGCCCTTTTATAAAATAACGATGTGGTAACCCTTCTGTTAAATTAGGAACAAAATCAACTGCTCCTTTCGGTGTAGCAGCTCCTAAAAAACGATGTTTGACAAGCGATTGTCTCCCGCTTTTATCTGCAAATAATTTCTGGATTAGCTGATCGGTTAGTTCATTTGCTTTATTAAAATCTATATTATCAATATATATCTTCTCCCACTCATCATGTATAACCAATGCCTCTTTAAAACGTGCGTAAGCAGACTGAAAAGCTTTGCTTGCTTCTGAAACAAATCTTTCAATTTCTAACTTCTGCTTTCTTAGTTTATCTGAGTCCCAAGCAATTCCTAAATTTATATACTCTTCAACAACTCCTGGCATTTTTGGCTCAATAACATGCGGTGATGTCCCATCAACAATTCCTGCTTTTAATTGTGGGATAATTACACCATCAACCGATTTATTGTCAGAAGAACAATGTAAAAATTCAATATCATATCCTTTTCCAACCCATTCACGACCTATTGCCTTTATTAAAGAAGATTTTCCCGTTCCTGGGCCACCCTTTAAGATAAATAATCTGTCTAATCCTTTTAAATTCTCTTCGTATAAATTGTGAAATCCCCTAGCTGTATTACCACCAGCATAATAATTCAATACATTTCCTGTCACTGCACTCACTCCTTCGCAGCATTGTATTTACATAAGCTACAATATGCGAGCAGCTTTATTTGGGTGAATACCTATTTTGTATTGCACGCAAAAAGGAAATGAATTACAATTTAACTATCGGAAAATTCCGATTTTAAAACTGAATACTTCTTTATCAAGAGAGGCAGAGGGACCGGCCCTTTGAAGCCCAGCAACCTCAGTTTATACAAACTGAATAGGTGCTAATTCCTGCAAAATGCATTGCATTTTGGAAGATAAAACTCAACTAGCATGTAAAGCTCATCTTTCTTGATACTGAAGGATGAGCTTTTTATTATTTGAAAAACATATATTGGAGGTATGTAAAATGAAAGTAATTGATTTATCACAAACATTTGAAAATAATATGTCTCAATTTCCTGGAACACCTAAAATACAACTAGAAGCTGTTACAAGTGTTGAAGAATCAGGATATCAAGTTACAGATTTTCATTCTGTCGTTCATGTTGGCACGCATTGTGATGCTCCTGCGCATTTTATTTCAGGCGCAACGACCATCGATCAATTACCGCTGGATCAATTTGTAGGTGAAGCTGTTCTTATTGATGTAACTCATGTACAAGAACGAAAACTACCTAAAGAAGTACTGCACGATGCTGATATAAAAGAAGGAGATATTGTTATTTTCCATTCCAATCTATCTACTAAATGGAACACGGAGGCGTATGAGAAAGAAGCTTTTTATCTTTCTGAAGAATTAGCCGAGGAACTAGTACAATTAAAAGTAAAATCTGTCGGTTTAGATTTTATTTCTCCTGATGAGGTAACGACAGAAACATCACCAATTCATCACATACTACTTGGGAATAATATTTATTTAATCGAAAACTTAACAAACTTAGATGCCATTCACACGAAACGTTTCTTCTTCTCAGCAGCACCTTTAAAAATTAAAGATAGCGACGGTGCTTTTGCAAGAGCATTTGCTGTAATTTTTTAAACAAACTATACAAAAAAGCAAAGATCATCATTGACCTTTGCTTCTATTTTTTTTATTTAAATTAAGAAAGAATTGCTCAACATGAGGACGTAACCAAGCTAAATAATCCTTCTCTTTCTTCTTTGTACAAGCTATTTCTTCCCCATCTACCATTTCAACAAGTTCTAGTTCTAACAGTTGCTTCGTGAATGCTAACATATTCACTTCTTCGGATGGATACTCTTCTTTTAATTTCTCCTCAATTTCCCCCAATAAAAAACCGTCACGCATCATTGCCAATGCATCAATCCAAAGTGGCGGCATTTCATATTTTTCTCCTGTAATTGTGTCTTTTACAGTATAATTCTTTTGCTCTTTTCGAAATTGAATCGTGTGTAAACATACAGTCGAATTTAATGTTAATTCCATCATACCACCTCTTTCATAATATCTGCATAGAAAAAAGGATGCGTGTGCACCCCTTCTTATCTTTTCATAACACTACTGAACCGCTACATGAGCAATCAATCTCATGTCGATATTTTCCTCCATTATAAACGAAGTATTTTATAAAAAAAACCCTTCTTGAAACATTTTATAAAATGTTTATATTTACACAACAAGAACACTTTTCTGAAAAATCTTTTCTCCCAATACATTAAAAGGTAGGCAAAAAAATTTCTACTTTCGTTCCTACTCCTACACTACTTTGGATCGTGATACTCCCTTGATGTTCCTTAATAATTTTATATGTAATCATTAATCCAAGTCCTGTACCAGTCTCCTTTGTTGTGTAAAACGCCTTGCCGATTTTTTCTAACTTCTCATTCTCTATACCAAATCCTTGGTCTTCAACAGAAATACACAAATGTCCTTGCGTTTTTTGATATGCACGGATATGAATTTCTCCACCCTCTGGCATTGATTCTATTCCATTTTTAATGATATTTAATAACACTTGTTTTAATTGCTTATCATCACCGTTTATAGCCGGTAAATTCCCATCTACTTGTAAATGACATTTAACTCTATATTGCGTTGCATAACTTTCCATTAGATGCACAACATATAGAAGGATGTCTCGTATATTACACCTTTCATAATTTGTTGGCTTTGGTTTTCCTAACAACATCAATTCACTAACAAATCCATTGACTCTTTCAATTTCTTGTAGCATAATGTCGTAGCTCATCGTATCAGTTGGGTTTCTTTCTTTTTGCATTTGCGTAAACCCTTTTAACGCTGTTAACGGATTTCGAATTTCATGGGCAATTGTTGTAGACATAGTCCCAATCACAGCTAAATTTTCCGTCTCTTTCATATTGTTCATCATTTCAACCACTGTTCTTACATAAGATTGAAATCGTTTTAATAAAGAATGTGAAATAATGAAATAAAATACACATAAAACAAGTGGAATTATCACTTTTAAATCTTGTAATAGCAATGTGAAAAATACGTACTTTCCAATTACACTAAAGGACACTAAATAAAAGTATTTTTTATTCACGAAAACTGGGGCAAATAAAATTAATAACATTTCTACCATACTGCCATGTTCAAAAGGTCTATCCGTTCGCAAATAAATCATTAAATTATTCACAAGATTGATAAACATGTACCCAAATAAAAATAAATATTTTACAGAATATACATACCCTCTTTTTTGAAGATATATAGAAATAGGAAATAATGCTATTACAAATATAGGCACACCTACCCCAAGACCACCTTCTGGCCACCCTACCGCTGTTCCACTAATATTCATAGCAGGATATAAAAAATAATATATAGCGTCATATAAAAAGAATATAATATAAAATAATAATATAAATACCTTTAAGGCTCTTCTTTCTTCATAAATCAAGCTCTTGTATTTATTCATATAAAAACTCCCCTTGATCGATACAAAAAACTTTCATTGTTATCTCCTTAAAGTATAAGTATGAAATTGCTTTCAGGGCAATATTTAACCTTATAATACTGAAAGGAAGGAGATCTCTCCTTCCTTTTGGTAACAACTTACATCCATCTTACCCTGTCATGTAACAATCCATCCGTAAAATTATTATGCCCCATTACAAAATCCTTCATATATAAATTTAAATACTCACCGTACTTACTTTCTGTATTTAATAACAACTCCTCGACGTAATAAGCACCTTGTTCGAATTGATCTAAAAGTAAACTGGACAAGCCCGCATAAATCCCGCACCCTACCTGAAAATACGTTGCATTCGTTTTATATTTACGAAAAACTTGGCTACTATTCATCACATTATACATATATGTCTCACTATTTTCATAAACGAGTAACACACCGACCAAGTCCTCTCCAGCAACCTCTTCTTCCGCTGGATTAAACACTTTACGATTCCAGTTCCATAAATCTTCTACTTGATCTAAGTTCTGTCTAATTATATTTGTTGTATACTCATTAATTCGATAAAGAAAACCAACTTCCATATTGAAGTTTTTCCCTAAAATTAATACTTCCTCATGTGGCATTAAACAACCATAGAATTCTTTTTCTCCTAACTTCACTTTATACTCTGAAGAATATACATCTTCATAAAAGTAAAGAGGACGATGATGACTCATATACATCGGATAGCTCCAGATCGCTTCATCTAAAAATCGCTCTACTGCCCATGAAGCATAAAGTGTATGTGGCTTTATAAGTGCTGTATCATTCAAAAATGATGTGTCATGTTCTACAATATAACATGCTCTTGGCCTTTCATTTGGTCGTTCCTTCATAAGCTCAACAACCATCCATTGAACAACACCTGGATTCATACCTGAACCTATAATCGCTTTTGTATTTGTAAATTTCTCTTTCTCCTTCTCAAACCTTGTATATCTTTCCGTAAGCTGAAAACCGATTAAGCTATCGTCCTGATCTACTGCCTCATTTTCCAAGGCTGAATTAATATAACAAATTCCTAGTTCATTACAGCAGCTTAATACTCTAATTGTATCTGCCCCTGAAACATCAATCACAACACTCGTTCTTTTTTCTTTTAAATGTTTTTTAAATTCCACTACATTTTGAAGGTTTATTTCATATAAATATAATTGATCTTTCAAATTCGAAAACAACTCATCGTAATAATTCCTATCTTTTTGTTTTATATCCACCAAATGAAATTTAGCATTCTTTAATACTTCATAAATTGGATCTTTTTCATTTGCTATCGCTTGATTTAAAATTGCTAAAACTGCTTTTGCTGCTCCACCAGCACTACCAAGCAATGTAATTGATAACGAATTCGGAAACTGCTCCACAAACAAAACCCCTTTAATAAATTAGTTGAGCAGCTCCTCCTCAAAAAATAAATTGAATATATAATAAGATAGCTCGTACATATTTCTTTATAAATTAGTGCAAAATTCCCTCAAAAAAATCACACCATAATATATTTATATTCAATTCATTTTCCCCTCATATTCAAATCGAGCTAAACAAATAGGCTCGACCTTTTCTTCTGCATATAAAAGAAAAAGCCAGCCCTTTCAACTAGCTTACGGACAATGGACAGATTTTACATGTTGAATATTTACATACATTTTCGCATCACGTGCTTTTGATATTTCAATATGACCTTCATCAATTTTCGCCATTTTTCCAATTTTATTGGACTCCTCACCTAAATCGAACACCATAATTTTCCCAGCCATTTTAATAAGCTGTTCTTCAAACGTTCGAGCTAACGTAATATTTAACGGATTCACGGGGAGTTCATTTTTATTGAGGGCATAAGGCACTTGATTTTCTTTATACGGAATTAACCATTTCAAGTGTTTTAAAGATATATATACAGTTTTATAAACTGGACTATAAAAAACAATATAATCGTTCATCACACTTGTAACATAACCATGTATTGGAGCATTTCCGGCTACATAAATTTCCGTAAAAATCCCTTTAGATGTACTTAATACTTTCCTCAAAGAAATTGAAGGAGACTCTCTCTTAATTACAGAATCCACATCTGGTTTTGAGATTTCTTCATCATTTGATCTTAAAAACTTATAATATTGTACATGATATAAAGATATATATACGTAGTCTTGTCCATTGTAAAGAACAACGATATCATTTCCTACATCAATTAATACACCTTTAAATCTTTTTTCACCGATTAATTTAACATATATATTTTCTCCAATACTTTTGTTTAACTCATTCATCTATATCCTCCTTCCTATGAATTTCTTCTTATCTGTCTTCCATTTCTAAAAAAATAATCAGGGCAAAGTTCTGTTTTAATAGTAAGTAATTCCTTTTCATACTATCGAAATAAGAAATTGTTCTTCTCTTTCCCTCATAATGCCCCTCTTATTTATTAAACATTATTCATCTTCATTCTTTTTACATTTAACTACTTGACTCACACTCTTAATATGAGACTTAATTACATAAATAACTTCATCGCCGTTTACTAGTGTAATACAGCCATGGTGTACCTCACTTAATAAACCTTCCACACACTCTGGACCGCCACGATTAATTTTTACCCACTTATACTTCAAGTCTTTTAATATATCTAAAAAAGTATCCTCATCGGAGCAGAAACATGAACTATAGCAATCGCCACATTTACTTTCTTTCACTTTCTTCACTAGACTCTTCACATGTTTCAACTGATAATATACTAATTCACCATGAGGTAACTGTAACGTTAGATAATCTTTTCCTAACGATACGAGCTCACCAACTCGACTTTCTGGTCCACGAAGGTTTACTTTTACAGTCTCACCAACTAAACATTTAATTTGGTCACAGCATAATACATTCTCCAATTTCGTATCCCCCTTTCTTATTATCTTCCTCTACTTGATTGTCTTTGTGCACGAGCACGACCTGAATTATCGCTACTTTCCTTACTATCGTCGCTCTCATCACTCTCTCCGCATGCTAAAGCATTATAGTTAACACTTTTAATATGCTTTATTGCAATTAATATAATTTCTTCTTTTACGATTAATGTTACGAAGTCACAAGAAACATCTTGCAAAATGCCTTCCACTTTCTCTGGACCGCCGCGATTAATTTTCACCCAGCAATATTTGAAACTTTCAAGTAGTGCTTCAAAATCTTCTGCACAGGCGCAATCTTCCCACTCACAATCACTTGATCCACATTCTTTCGCATTTTTTGTAATACTTTTTAGATGTTTAAGTTGATAGTAATAAAGCTCACCTTTTTCATTCTTCAATACGAAGTAGTCCTGACATACTGATATTATTGTTCCTTTTTGAGATTCTGGACCACCCCTGTTTACTCTCACAAAAGATCCAATTAAGTCTTTCAGAAAATCACAATGAAATAAACTCACGAGAAAACCCCTTCCATTAATTTATAAGCTTTTGCACTGATAGTATATGTATCTGTACAGGTTACGTTCTCTATGTTTGTCCTAGCTAGAAAAAAATATGCTTTTAACATGGTAGACTACTACCTATCAAAATTTGAAGAAAGGCTAAGAACTCCTTATGTTTTTGATATCTTCAAACAAAAAATCCCTTATGAAGATACATTTCTGCATATCTTCATAAGGGATTTCCCATAGTTTAATCTTCGTCTTTAACATCCATATCTTCTGGAATTGGTTCGTTCAATATTTCTTCCACTAATTGCTTATATTTCTCCATTTGTTCTAAATGCGTATTGAATTGTTCTTTATTTACTAAATATTGCTCTCCATCGAATAGCGCACGAATTTTCTTTTGCTGAATTAACTCTTCAATATACGATTTTGGTAAATTCAAATACTCCGCAGTCTCTTCTATTGTTATATACAATGCGTTCATTCCTTTATTATTTTTTCATCTATACTGTATCTTACTTTACTTTATTTTTGTAAACAAATAAAAAAGATTTTGTAAATGCAGTTCAAAAAGCAGGTAGATGCATTCCATATATTGTATAGTATTATATAGTAAGAATTTTTTAAATATAGAATGGTATTACCCATTTACACAAAGGAGAGTTAACATATGGCTACTCGTCACATCATTACAATGTTAGAAAAAACACTACAAGTTGAAACAGAAAACACAATTTCTCATTTGAATGTATCTTTATCTGATCGTTTTCTTTCT
This sequence comes from Bacillus sp. FSL E2-8900, assembly GCF_037966225.1. Lineage (NCBI taxonomy): Bacteria > Bacillati > Bacillota > Bacilli > Caryophanales > Bacillaceae > Bacillus > Bacillus sp. FSL E2-8900. The sequence goes on along the minus strand of NZ_CP150193.1, from coordinate 373,621 downwards.
CAAAGCACAGCAATACATGAAAACAATTGTTATCATACAATTGGTGAATGGTACAAAAATCATTTCTTATTCCAACAAGATGATTTCCTTTGGGCTAAATATGCCTTCTATGACGCATATTGTGAAGCCATCCAAAAACAAGGTCATCTTACAAAACGCGTCCGTCAAATATTAGAATCATTGGCTCGAAAACATGGAAAACAATATATTGCTTCTATACTAAATATGCCATTTCCTAATGAACGCGCTAAAGGGACAGCTTAATTTAGCCATGTTCTGCGTAAGCAAAACATAGCTAAATTGTTTTCTAAGATGCTTTACCAATAAAAATGTTCATATCATATGAACTGATGAAACCGGTGTCATTATAATGATTGAAAATATAGTAAACAGGAAAACCCCCACGTACATCTCTCATCCATTTGAATAGAGAAGTATGTGGGGGTATACTTGTTCCTTATTATTTTATCATCTGCTTAATCAGTTCGCGATTTCTCTTCTTAAATACTTCATTATGAGAAGAAACCATTCCGTACTCACTTGCATCTGGTTGGATAAATTGCTTTGCTTTATTCACAGCATTTCCAGCATCTTGGAATGCACCTGCAATTAAGTGTAGTTTCCCTTCGTGCTTTAAAATATCTCCAGCAGCATATAATCCATCTACTGAAGACTCACTATTTGCATTACCTGCAATATAATAATTATCTATAATTGCAACGTCTAACTCACTATTTTCTAATAATGTAATGTCGCGTTCATATCCATGATTAATAATAACTTCATCAATAGGTAAGTGAGAAACCTCACCTGTTTCATGATTTGTTAATTCTACATATTCGATCGCTTCATGATTATCACCAGCAATTAATTTTGTAATCGATGTATTAAAGAAACACTCCGCTGAGCTGTTCATAAGTTGTTTTACTTGTGCTTCATGACCAGATAATTCTTCTTTTCTATAAGTTACATACACTTTTTTCGCAATTGGTTCCAATTCATTTGCCCAATCAACAGCAGAATTGCCTCCACCGGAAATAATAACTGTTTTACCTTTGAAACGCTTTAAAGATTTAACTGTATAATTTAAATTCGATACTTCAAATCGCTCAGCACCTTCAATAGATAACTTTTGCGGTTTCAATATACCACTTCCTGTTGCGACGATAACTGTTTTTGAAAAGTGTTCTTCGCCAGTACTTGTTTTTAATGTAAAAGTACCATCTTGATTACGAATAATCGATTCTACTTTTGTATCTAATACAACTTCTGGCTTAAATGTTAACCCTTGCTGTACAAGTTGTTCAATTAACTTATCACCTGTAACTGGCAATAGTCCTCCTACATCCCAAATCATCTTTTCCGGATACACATGTATTTTTCCACCTAAATGTGGTTGAAATTCTATTATTTTCGTTTTCATTTCTCTGAGTCCACTATAAAAAGCTGAATAAAGCCCTGCAGGTCCTCCGCCTATCACGGTTACATCAAACAATTCTTCTCGATTCATTCGTGCTCACTCCTCAGCTATTAATCATTGATTATCATTCTCAATAAAATATAACCTGTTTCCGCAAAATTTACAATCAAAATTACTATTGACAATACACCTATATAAAATTATATTATTTAAAGAATCAATAGTGATAATCATTATCATTTTGTTAATAATTAGCAAATTTGAGATTACATCTTCTTTTATTAATATGGTTAATACTATATTATAAAATCTCATATTCAAGATTTTTAATAAATTATTTTGCTTTACCACTACTCTTTCAAAAAGATTGCAGTTAAACAAATTATTGTATACACATATCATCTATGTTAAAGGAGAAAGACGATGAAAAAGTTATTTATTTCACTAACAGTCCTTTTCGTTCTTGTTATGAGCGCTTGTAGCAATGGCTCTACAGACAAAAAGAACGATGCAAAAGGTAGTAAATCAGAAACAATTACATACCAATCTGAAAATGGTAAAGTAGAAGTTCCTGCAAATCCAAAACGCGTTGTTGTATTATCATCATTCGCTGGTAACGTAATGTCATTAGGTGTAAATCTTGTTGGGGTAGATTCATGGTCTAAACAAAACCCACGTTTTGATAGCAAACTTAAAGATGTTGCTGAAGTATCTGATGAAAATGTTGAAAAAATCGCTGAACTAAATCCAGATTTAATCATCGGTTTATCAAATGTTAAAAATGTCGATAAGTTAAAGAAAATCGCGCCTACTGTAACATACACTTACGGAAAAGTTGATTACTTAACACAGCATTTAGAAATCGGTAAGTTATTAAATAAAGAAAAAGAAGCAAAAACTTGGGTTGATGACTTCAAGAAACGTGCACAAGAAGCTGGTAAAGAAATTAAAGCAAAAATCGGTGAAGATGCAACAGTTTCTGTTGTAGAAAACTTCAACAAACAGCTTTATGTATACGGCGAGAACTGGGGCCGTGGAACAGAAATCCTGTACCAAGAAATGAAATTAAAAATGCCTGAAAAAGTAAAAGAAAAAGCATTAAAAGAAGGTTACTACGCATTATCTACTGAGGTATTACCTGAATTTGCTGGTGATTACTTAATCGTAAGTAAAAACAAAGATACTGATAACTCATTCCAAGAGACAGAATCATATAAAAACATCCCAGCAGTAAAAAATAATCGCGTATATGAAGCAAACATGATGGAATTCTATTTCAATGATCCACTTACATTAGATTTCCAACTAGACTTCTTCAAGAAGAGCTTTCTTGGTAAATAATACAAACATGAGGAATTCTTAATTTAAGAATTCCTCTTCCTTTATTCTATGAACAGAAAAGATGTGAAACGAATGACAAAAGATCATGACAATCCACGTTCTATAGCTTTTACATACAAACTAATTTTAAGCTTAATTGCATTCTTTCTTATTTTTATGGTTGCAATGGTATTAGGTGCTGCAGATACTTCGATAAAAGATGTATGGTTAGCACTCACTTCCTCCGCTAAAGGAGACAAAATATCTATTATTCGAGAAATACGTTTACCACGTGAAGTTGCTGCTATTTTTGTAGGAGCTGGATTAGCCGTTTCTGGGGCAATTATGCAAGGATTAACACGAAATCCACTTGCGGATCCTGGATTATTAGGGCTATCTGGTGGAGCAAATGCTGCGCTTGCACTGACACTTGCTTTCAACCCTTCCATCAGCTATCTTTACTTAACATTAGCTTGCTTTATCGGTGCGGCAATTGGCGCAATTATGGTATTTGGAATTGGTATGGTGAAAAAAGGCGGCCTTTCTCCTCTTCGAATTGTATTAGCAGGCGCTGCAGTTTCAGCATTTCTACTCGCAATTTCAGAAGGAATCGGCATTTACTTTAAAATTTCACAAGATGTATCACTTTGGACTGCTGGGGGCGTAATTGGAACAACTTGGAGCCAATTAAAAATTATTATTCCAGTCATTTCAATTAGTATCTTTATCGCTATCTTACTAGCAAAAAAATTGACAGTTCTTAGTTTCAGTGAGGAAGTGGCTATTGGACTAGGTCAAAAAATTATTGTTATTAAAACTATTTTATTTATCATTATTATCTTACTTGCAGGTGCATCTGTAGCGCTTGTTGGAAATATGGCATTTATCGGCTTAATGGTACCTCACATGGTACGCCCAATTGTCGGTCCAGATTACCGATTTGTTATACCGATGTCAGCAATTGCTGGAGCTTCCTTTATGCTACTTGCAGATACAATCGGACGTACTATTAACGCTCCATACGAAACACCAGTTGCGGCAATTGTTGCGATTGTAGGGTTACCATTCTTCCTATTCATTGTACGTAAAGGAGGAAAAACATTCTCATGATGCAATCTATTTTAAGAAAACAGCGTCTCATTATACTCGCTTTACTTATAGTAATCATCACAACCATTGTAGTTGGAATGGGACTTGGTTCAGCGTCTTTATCTTATGATCGACTACTCCCAACATTAATGGGGCAAGGGACTTTTAAAGAGGAGTTTGTTTTATACTCTTTAAGACTACCTAGAATTGTCATTACATTATTAGCTGGTATGGCTCTCGCTTTATCAGGGGCTATTCTGCAAGGAATTACCCGAAATGATTTAGCTGAACCTGGTATTCTTGGTATTAACTCTGGGGCCGGTGTTGCTGTTGCTATTTTCTTTTTATACTTTCCAATAGATGTAGGTTCATTTCTTTACTTACTACCTGTAGTTGGATTTATCGGAGCATTTCTGACAGCTGTTCTAATTTACGTATTTTCATATAGTAAATCAACTGGACTTCAACCAATCCGATTAACATTAACCGGTATCGGTTTTGCATTTGCACTATCTGGAACGATGATTGTCCTTATTTCATCCGCGGATCGTATGAAAGTAGACTTTATTTCAAAATGGATTGCCGGAAATATTTGGGGAGATGACTGGATCTTCGTTTTAGCAATGCTCCCATGGTTAATCGTATTCATTCCGTTTATTTTCTATAAAGCAAATCGATTAAACATTTTAGCATTAAACGAACCAGTCGCAATTGGCGTTGGAATTGAAATTGAAAAAGAACGCAGGTACTTATTAGTTGCAGCCGTTGCACTTGCAGCTGCAGCTGTTTCCGTAACAGGAGGAATTAGCTTTATCGGATTAATGGCTCCTCATATTGCGAAATCTTTAGTAGGTCCAAGACATCAAATTTTCATGCCTATCGCCCTTTTAATCGGCGGATGGCTATTATTATTAGCAGATACAATCGGACGAAATATCGTTGATCCTAATGGCATTCCAGCAGGTATTGTCGTTGCTTTAATTGGGGCTCCTTACTTTATGTATTTGTTGCTTAAGAAAGCGTAAAAGACACCCTCAAGATCTTTTCTTGAGGGTGTCTTTGTTTCATTCTACTGCTGCCCATACCCTTCAAACTTCTTCGCCAAATTCTCCATCTCATCTTCTGGCAATAGCTTTGGTTCCCCAATGCTTTTCGTTTGATAATAAATTTGAGCACAAAACTCAATCTCTTCTGCAACAGTAAACGCCATTTTTATATTATTTGCACCAGCAATTAAACCGTGATTTGCAAGTAGCACAGCTCGGCGATCAATCATGCCTTCAAAAGCAGCATCCGCTAATTGCTTCGTACCAAATGTTTCATACGGCGCACAGCGGACATTCGGGCCTGCAAAAGCAATTAAATATGACACAGCCGGAAGCTCCCATCCTAATGACGCAATCGTCTTCGCGTAAGGAGAATGTGTATGCACAAGCGCATTTATATCTTCACGCTTCCTATAGTAAATAAGGTGCATATCTAATTCACTTGATGGTTTTCTCTCTCCTTCTACTACTTCACCATCTAGGTTTAATATAACTACATCTTCAGGCTTTGTTTCATAATACTCTAAACCACTTGGGCTAATCGCAACAAGACCTTGTTCACGATTAAAGATACTAATATTACCGCCCGTTCCCTTTGTTAAACCACTAGAAATCATTTTCTTTCCATACGCTACAATTTCTTCTCTTTCTTTTTGTAATAACATATACATCCCCCTAAGTATGAAGCTTATGATGACTGACTTTTACATTTATCTACTTATTGAAATAGCTTTTTTAAATTCTCCGTAAACGGTGCCTTTACAATCCCTTTTTCTGTAATAATCGCTGTTACATTTTCATGTGGAGTAACATCAAATGCTGGATTATATACTTTACTTTCTGTCGGAGCTGAATATTGTCCGAAACGATTAATCACTTCAGAAGCATCTCTTTCTTCAATCGGAATTTCTTTTCCTGTCGATGTCTTTAAATCAATTGTCGGCGTTGGTGCCGCTACATAAAACGGAATGTTGTAGTATTTCGCTAAAATAGATACGCCTAATGTTCCAATTTTATTTGCTATATCACCGTTCGCTGCCACACGGTCGCATCCAACAATTACAGCGTCAATCTTCCCTTGTGACATGACCATAGCCGCCATATTATCCGTAATGACAGTAACATCAATTCCCGCTCGCTGTAGTTCTAATGCCGTTAACGTTGACCCTTGTAATCTTGGACGTGTTTCATCCGAAAAGATTTTTAAGTCCCATCCTTTTTCTTTCGCTAAGTACATTGGAGCCGTCGCAGTACCATACTTAGTCGTCGCTAACGCACCAGCATTACAATGTGTTAATACTCCCATTCCATCATGGAATAATGTTAATGCATGTTCTCCAATTTGACGGTTAATTTCTTCATCTTCTCTATGAATCTCTTTTGCCTCTTCTAGTAATCTATTTTTCAGCTGTGAGATTGATAAATGAATATTATCTGTCGCTACACTTTCCATTCTTTCAAGTGCCCAAAATAAATTTACGGCAGTCGGTCTTGATGTCGCCAAGTATGTACATACCTTTCTTACTTCATCCATAAATCCTTCTTCCGTACTTTCAGCAAATTCCTTTATCCCTAAATACACTCCATAAGCTGCTGAAACACCAATCGCTGGTGCACCTCGTACTTTCATTACTTGAATGGCATCCCACACACTTTCAGCTGTTTTAAAAGATTCATAAACAATTTCATTCGGTAATAACGTTTGATCTAATAAAACTAAAGAATCATCTTTCCACTGAATTGGTATTAATTGCTCTTCCATCATATTCTCCCCTTACTCCGCGTAGTGCATTGACTGTTCTTTTAACGTTTCTACAAAACTTGTACCCGTTCTATATTGATTCGCTCGTAAAATAAAACTCTTCGCTACTTTAAGACAAATTCGCTCCGCTCTAGCACGTGCTTCCTCATTCTCAATACAAGTAATATCTTTTACTTTCGCTAATCCAACAATACGGCGGATTAATTCAAGACCTGTCACTGCAGCTGTATCCTCTAATACAGATTGTAAATAGGCTTCGTTAAAGCCTTCTTCCTTCGCCATAATCTCGGTCACATGAATATCCCAAGCATCTAAAAACTTCTTCTTAAATAAATCAATTACCTCTACCATCGTAGTTTGTAACCAATCCATATACGTATCTTTCTCAGCTCCAGGTAGCATCGTTGCATCTGCATTCACCCAAGCAAACATTAAATTCGCCATTACATTCCCGACGTCATATCCCATAGGTCCATAAAAAGCAAACTCAGGATCAATAACCTTTGTAGAATCATCTCTTACAAAAACAGAACCAGTATGTAAATCACCATGAATAAGCGCCTGTGCATTCGTCATAAAAGAAAATTTACGTTTCGCTACTTCCATCCGAAGCTCTTTATCACTATAAATATGCTCCCTAATCCATCCCTCATTTAAAGGAAATAACTCATTACGCTTATTATGATTTGTAAATGGTTCTGAATATACGAGGTCCTCTGTAATCTCACATAATTCAGGATTTATATAATTCTTCACAAGTTCCTTCTTCTCTTTATGATTCATTACAACATCCGATGTTAATAAAAGTGTATTTACCATAAAAGTAGTTAAGTCGTCAGCAAGCCGCGGAAATATTTGATGATTTATAAGTGCTGTACGTAATATTGTGTGATTCGATAAATCTTCCATTACGCAACAGTTCATCACACTATCAAATAAATACACCTTAGGAACAAGTCCAGGTGCTAACTCATCCTCTAACTGCAAAACATCTGATTCTATGCGAATACGATTCGTCGACAACTTAAACTCATCTGAAATGCGAGCTGTATCCCCAGCTTGCTTTACGATGACAGACATGTTCTCTTTTTCATCCCAAACGCGGAACACATAATTTAAATTGCCATCACCTATTTCTTTACACTTTAGCCCCTTTGCATGTTCAAACTTAGATAATTTCTCTTTCACATATGCAATCACATCTTTAGCTTCCATTAAAAAATACTTCATGAACTTAGACATGGTTTCCCCTCCACACTAATTGTAAGCGTTTTCTAAAAGCTATAAAAAATAATAGGATTAAATCTTTCATCCTAAAATATATGATCTTCTTTTTGAAATGTATATCTAGGTTTTATTATATCTTGTTAGCACTTTGAGTCAATGTTTCTAACTATTATCGTAATATACTTCCTAATTATATATTTGAGATGACAAAAATTGTTCAAAAAATTTCCGATTCATTTTATTTTATTTATCACAAAATTCTTTGTAAAATAGAAGTAAGCAGTTCCTTTTCAAAACCACAACTTCTAAGAAATATCTCCTTCCTAAGAAATTAAACTTACACACTATCTCTAACATACACACTAAACTTTCAACTACTCATCTAAAATTTATAGACTTAAAATTACCTTTCCATTCCCTGTTAGTCTTAATTGAGAATAAATATTAATTAAATTGGTATAAAGTTGGTTTATTCTCTTGACAAAATAACCACTTCTATATGATAATTAATATCGAATTAGAATTATTATAGTTAATTAAAAAATATATTTTATGAGCACACTATTTTTTGATGCTCAAAACCAACATTTAGGAGGAATTTTAACATGTTATTAATCGGCACAGAAGTAAAACCGTTTAAAGCTAATGCTTACCATAATGGAGAATTTATCCAAGTTACTGACGAAAGTTTAAAAGGAAAATGGAGTGTAGTTTGTTTCTACCCAGCTGACTTCACATTCGTTTGCCCAACTGAACTTGAAGACTTACAAAACCAATACGCAACTCTAAAAGACTTAGGCGTTGAAGTATACTCTGTATCTACAGACACTCACTTCACTCACAAAGCATGGCATGATAGCTCAGAAACTATCGGCAAAATCGAGTACATCATGATTGGTGACCCAACTCGCACAATCACTACAAACTTCAACGTTTTAATGGAAGAAGAAGGTCTTGCTGCTCGTGGTACATTCATCATCGATCCAGACGGCGTTATCCAATCTATGGAAATCAATGCTGACGGTATCGGCCGTGACGCAAGCATTCTTGTTAACAAAATTAAAGCTGCTCAATACGTACGTAACAACCCAGGTGAAGTTTGCCCAGCTAAATGGCAAGAGGGTTCTGCAACACTTAAACCAAGCCTTGACCTTGTAGGCAAAATCTAAGGAGTTCGATCAAAATGATACTAGATGCAGATATAAAAACACAACTATCCCAATACCTTCAATTAATGGAGAACGATATTTTACTTAAGGTAAGCGCAGGAGACGATAACGTATCTAAAGATATGTTAGCTCTAGTAGACGAATTAGCTACTATGTCATCTAAGATTACAGTAGAAAAAGTTGAATTAGAGAGAACACCAAGCTTTAGCGTAAACCGCCCTGGTGAAGACACTGGTGTCGTATTCGCTGGTATTCCATTAGGACACGAATTTACATCATTAGTGTTAGCTTTACTACAAGTAAGTGGACGCGCTCCAAAAGTTGAACAAAAATTAATCGATCAAATTAAAAACATTCAAGGCGAATATCATTTTGAATCTTATATCAGCCTAAGTTGTCATAACTGTCCTGATGTTGTACAAGCTCTTAACGTAATGAGCGTTCTTAACCCTGGTATTACACATACTATGATTGATGGCGCTGCATTCAAAGAGGAAGTAGAAAGCAAAGACATCATGGCAGTACCAACTGTTTACCTAAACGGCGAATCTTTCGGAAGCGGTCGTATGACACTTGAAGAAATTTTAGCTAAAATGGGTAACGGTCCAGATGCATCAGAGCTTTCTGATAAAGATCCATACGATGTTCTTGTTGTTGGTGGCGGCCCTGCTGGTGCAAGTGCAGCAATTTACGCAGCACGTAAAGGCATCCGCACTGGTATCGTTGCTGAGCGCTTCGGTGGTCAAGTAATGGATACTATGGGCATTGAGAACTTCATCAGCGTGAAAAAGACTGAAGGTCCTAAGCTAGTAGCAAGCCTTGAAGAGCACGTAAAAGAATACGACATCGATGTAATGAATCTACAACGTGCGAAACGTTTAGAGAAAAAAGAACTTATTGAAGTGGAACTTGAAAACGGCGCTATTCTGAAAAGTAAGAGCGTAATCGTTTCTACAGGTGCTCGCTGGCGTAATGTTGGCGTACCAGGTGAAGCTGAGTTCAAAAATAAAGGTGTAGCATATTGCCCACACTGTGACGGTCCATTATTCACTGGAAAAGACGTAGCAGTTATCGGCGGAGGTAACTCTGGTATTGAAGCAGCTATCGACTTAGCAGGTATCGTTAAGCACGTAACTGTTCTTGAATTCATGCCAGAATTAAAAGCTGATGCTGTATTACAAGAGCGTCTTAACAGCTTACCAAACGTAACTGTTCTGAAAAACGTTCAAACGAAAGAAATCACTGGTACTGATAAAGTAAACGGTATTTCTTACATCGATCGTGAAACTGAAGAAGTTCATCACGTTGAATTACAAGGTGTATTCGTACAAATCGGTCTTGTGCCAAACACAGACTGGTTAGGCGAAACAGTTGAACGCGTTCGCGGTGAAATCGTAACAGACAAGCACGGCGCTACAAACGTACCAGGAGTGTTTGCTGCAGGTGACTGTACAAATAATCCGTACAAACAAATCATCATCTCTATGGGTTCAGGTGCAAACGCAGCTTTAGGTGCATTTGATTACTTAATCCGTAACTAATAAAAAAACAGGTGCCTTGGCACCTGTTTTTTTATTACCCTAATGTATAAACTAAAAACCTCTCATTCCCATTCTTCTCATAAGCACCTGACAATCTAACTTCTTTCTTCAGCTCAAACGCAGTCTGATTTTCTAAGAAGAAAATATAGTCCTCAGAAGGATAATATAAAATAATATCTACTTCTCTCCCCGTTTCTTCTACTGAAAGCAAAATGTTATTTACTACATTCATAAACACTTGCACAGAAAACGGATTAAAGAAATAAAACCTATTATCATGTGGATCAATCTCATATTCCTGCGCTAAACAACATTGGAATTGAATTTTCCCCTTACTGTTTCGTGCCTTTCGTGCATAACGATCTCGATTATCCATCGCTTCTTTATAAAACTCTTCATTCATTTCAATTCCAACTGCTGAAGCACCACATTTATGATGCATATAAAAGTTTAATCGCCCTTTTCCGCACCCAAAGTCTACAATTCGGTCGCTACTTCGTATTTCATATTGATTCAATAACTCATCTAACCCGCTATACGGTGTCGGTTCATAGCGATGATAATGCATAGACTTGTTAAACCCTTTTTGCTCACCGACTGTTTTTATATGTAAAACTGCATCGTAATATTGTTCGTTCATTCGTTTTCTCCTATTAAAAAATGATACTTATTATTATACACCATGTACTGGAGGCTCATTTTTCATCAAATTAATAGGTACGTGAAATTATATCAACGATTTTCTCAATATATCTATCGTAACTTCAAATATATCAACGATTTTCTCAATATATCTATCATAACTCAAAATATATCAACGGTTTTTCAAATATATCGATTTACCGACAATTCACGACAAAAAAACAGGAGCTCTCTAGCCCCTGTCTTCTAACACTTTCAATACAGTTTGTTTCAATATTTCTACCCCATCCATAATACAACTATGATCAAACCTCATATACGGATGGTGTAATCCAGGTTGTAGGTCTGCTCCTAATCCAAGCATGACAGCTTTTAAATGTGGTCTTTTCACTGTATAGTAATGGAAATCATCGCTTCCTGTCGTATAGAGAGGCCCTGTGCATCTCTCTTCCCCATACACTTCGAGAATACCTTTACGCATAAAGCGCTCTGCTTCTTCGGAAACCTCTGCTCCTGGTGCAAGATCCATCCATTCGTATGAAGTTTTTGATCCCATCGATGCAGCTGATTCTATTACATGCTCAATCTTTTTCTTTAATTCTTCTAATAGTATATTACTCTCTGCTCTTACATCTAAACTGAAATGACCATTTCCCGGAATAATATTTAAATTATCCCCACCAGCTTGGCATCTCGTCATTTTTACCGAATAAGAACTTTGCGGTGGCAGCCAGATATTTTTCAAACCGATATTAATCATGGAAATGACATCAATTGCATTCACACCTTGATGTGGTCTTGCCCCGTGTGCATCCTCCCCATGAATCATACCCTCTAAAAATCCTGCTGCTCCATGACGAATAGATGGGGCTGCTTGTTTCAAAGATAGTTCTTCAATTGGTCTTAGATGGACGCCAAATAAGAAATCAGCATCATCTACAGCACCTTTCTCCACCATCTTCAAAGCACCATTCCCCTTCTCTTCTGCTGGCTGAAAAATAAATCTAACCGTACCACTTTTCCATCTCATATTTTTCAATTGTAAAATAAGTCCCATTACAATGGTCATATGAGCATCATGGCCACATGAATGGTTCGCTTTAAATTCTCCATTTACTTCTTGCCAAAGTGCATCCATATCAGCACGAATCGCAATAACTGGATTCCCGCCTCCAATCTCAGCAATTACACCTGGACAATCATCAAATGTTCTATATGAAATTCCTTCTTCTTTTAAAAAGTCAGTAATATACGCTGTCGTTTCATATTCTTTCCAACTTACTTCAGGGTTTTCGTGTAAATGCTGAAAAATCTCCGTTAAGCGCTCTTGTAGTTCTAATGTTTTCAACGTTCCAGTCTCCTTCCCACATTACAAACGATTCGGGTTAATTATACTTATGAAAAACAGATGTTTTTATGAACATATTGAATTTTAAGAAAAAAGTCAATTATTTATTTTTAAATACTTAAAAAGCTTACTCTGCACTTATATTACAAACTAAACAAACAACTAGAACATTCCTTATTTTCTGTTTTTTATGTTGACGCTTACATAAACTTTTAGTTATCATAACCTAATAAACGTCTATTTTACGACGATTCTAAAAATACAAACAAACATACGTAACAAGGAGGAACTTTATGAAAAAAGAAATACCTTTTGGAATAGCGATTATCCCTATTATCATTACCGTTGCAGTTATGATGGTTACAATTGTTGTATTAAAACAAACCCCTCACGTTCCACTTATTATTGGTACAACCGTTGCTTCTATTGTCGCTTGGCGTTACGGTTACAAATGGAATGATCTTGAAGAAGCAATGTATAAAGGGATTCGTCTTGCATTACCCGCTATCGTCATTATTATTCTTGTTGGCTTAACAATTGGTGCTTGGATTGGCGGTGGAATCGTCGCAACGATGATTTATTACGGTTTAAAACTTTTAACTCCATCACTATTTTTAGTTTCCATTACCGTCATTTGTTCTATCGTAGCATTAGCAATTGGTAGCTCTTGGTCTACAATGGGCACAATTGGTGTTGCTGGAATGGGAATTGGCCTAAGTATGGGAATTCCAGCTCCAATGGTTGCTGGTGCCATTATTTCAGGCTCTTATTTTGGCGATAAAATGTCACCGCTTTCAGACACAACTAACTTAGCCGCAGGATTAACAAATACAGATTTATTCGCACACATTCGTCATATGTTATTTACTACAGTTCCAGGTTTAATTATTACTCTTATCGTCTACGCGTTCTTAGGAAGAAGCTTCGGCGCTAACAATATTGATGCGAAGAGCATCGATCAAACGTTACAAGTATTGCAACAAAACTTTGTTATCTCACCTTTCCTACTCATTATACCCGTAGTCGTTATGGTATTGGTCGCTAAAAAAGTCCCTGCCATACCAGCGATTCTCGTCGGTATTATTTTAGGATTTTTATCACAAGTCTTTATTCAAGGTGGTTCTGTATCAGCATCTGTCGGTGCACTCCAAGCTGGATTTGTTATAGACACTGGAAACAAACTAGTAGACGAACTATTTAACCGCGGTGGCTTAGATTCGATGATGAATACAGTCTCTATGACAATTGTCGCTATGACTTTCGGAGGAGTATTAGAACATACAGGTATTCTTCGCTCAATTGTAAATCAGATTTTAAAGTTAGCGAAATCAGCAAAAGGGCTTATCGCTTCTACTATCGCATCTTGTTTTGCAACAAACCTTACTTGCTCTGAACAATATATTTCAATTGTTGTCCCTTCAAGAATGTACGCAAATGCATACACAGAAAAAGGACTACATTCAAAAAACTTATCCAGAGCATTAGAAGATGGCGGAACATTAACTTCTGTCTTCGTTCCTTGGAATACGTGCGGTGTATTTATTCTCGCTACACTTGGCGTAGGTGCATTTGAATATGCCCCTTATGCTATTTTGAATTTCATCGTACCTATTATCTCAATCATTTATGGTATAACAGACTTCACAATTGTAAAACTATCAGACATTGAAAAAGCAGAACTACTAAAGAAACAAAAAGCTCAACTAGAAGCTTAAAAATAGCGGTAAATTCAGTTCATATAGTGCGCGAGGTCGCCCTTGTTGATAGGGCATTTCCTCGCCGCAAATATGAGCATACCCGTAATCAACTAATTTCTTTAACAACCTTTCTGTCGATCTTCGAGTCACTTGTAAGTACTCAGAAAGATCAGCTGCTGTAAACTTCAATGACGGGTGCGATTGACTAAATTGAATGATTTTTGACAAGTTGGCCGGACTAAGCTTTGTTTCCTTCGCTATTTTCATTAGTTCCGGATTATCATTTTTCAAACTTTGTACTCTCTGTTCTTTCGGGAACGGACCAAACAAATCTTTATCACTTGTTAGTATATAAAAACAACGATCTATTGGATTGTTCTTTGCAAAACTTTGAGCAATTTTTGCATTTTGCTCCGCTTCTTTCACGGTTTTCCCATAACCAAATCCAATAGCTATCGTTCCTTCTACGCTCGCAAACAAGTTATCTATCGCATTTGTTTTAATAATTGATTCGATATCACCACGAGTTGTATACAAAATGCATGTCATTTCATCCACTTGTTTAAATGAACCACGTAGTTCTTTTGAAATGACATCTAGTTTTTCAAGCAAACTCGTTCGTAATTCTAAGGAAGAAATAATACAAGCACCAACAGTAGCTGAATAGCTTTTTGCTAACTCAGCTTTTATTTTTGCATCTTTTAGCCCATGTATAATGGATTGTGTTGGATCAATCATACGCTCTGAAGGAACACCTATTTTTTGAAGCTCGTCGTAAACAGCGTGAATACTAGTTAAAGCTAAATGAGCCTCTCCAGATTGATATTTAGCTACATGAAAATCGATAACTCTATTTATCTCATCTTTACTCCACAGCATATTTTCATAATCCAACACTTGCGGGCTTTCTTTTATACCGATATCATGGAACACATTTGTAATAAACGAGCGGTCTACTAAATCGATGGAAATGTTATGTGGTTGAATACTTTGATGATACATGATAGAAAGAATTGAAGATGCGACAGTTGTCTCGTCTTGCTGTAAGTATGTACTTGGAATTCGTAATTGTTCTCTTATTTCTTTTGCCATATAATAAGGTAAAGCACCTGAGAAAAAGATGACATCACAAGGCTTTAAACACTTTAATAGTTCAGAAGATTCCGCCGGATGAAGGTAAATATATGGATCAATTTCTATTCCTTCTAATTTTTGAGCAATAGGAAAAAGGTTCTCCATAAACTCCTTTGAACCGACAACTGCAATTTTTATCATCATTTTCTCTAACTCCTTATCATTAATTAACGACTATTTAACGTCAACTATATCAAATGTATAAAACTATTGTAAACAGGAAGGGGTTTCTATTCAATGAAAATTACAGCTATTCATCTTTACGCAATTCGTTTACCGCTTCGCAATCCGTTTGTTATTAGTTATGGCTCTTATTCTGATATGCCCTCTATTATCGTCAAAATGGAAACGGATGAAGGTATTATCGGTTACGGTGAAGGCGTTGCTGATGATCACGTCACAGGTGAATCATGGGAAAGTACTTTCCATACTTTAAAACATACGCTAACCCCTGCTCTAATCGGGCAAAATCCAATGAATATCGAAAAAATACACGACATGATGGACAATACAATTTACGGTGTTCCAACAGCGAAAGCCGCAATTGATATTGCTTGTTTTGATATAATGGGCAAAAAACTAAATCAACCTGTATATCAATTAATTGGCGGGCGCTACCATGAAGAATTCCCTGTCACTCACGTTTTAAGTATTGCCGATCCAGAAAACATGGCTGAAGAAGCTGCTTCTATGATTCAAAAAGGTTACCAATCTTTCAAAATGAAAGTTGGTACAAATGTAAAAGAAGATGTAAAACGTATTGAAGCTGTACGAGAACGTGTAGGAAATGACATCGCTATTCGCGTTGATGTAAACCAAGGCTGGAAAAATAGCGCAAACACATTAACAGCACTACGTTCATTAGGACATTTAAACATTGACTGGATTGAACAACCTGTTATCGCGGACGATATTGATGCCATGGCTCATATTCGTTCTAAAACAGACCTCCCGCTTATGATTGATGAAGGATTAAAAAGTTCTCGTGAAATGCGCCAAATTATTAAATTAGAAGCTGCTGATAAAGTAAATATAAAACTAATGAAATGCGGCGGCATATATCCAGCTGTAAAGCTCGCTCATCAAGCTGAAATGGCCGGCATTGAATGCCAAGTAGGATCAATGGTCGAATCATCTGTTGCCTCTTCCGCAGGATTCCATGTCGCCTTCTCAAAGAAAATCATTACGAGCGTAGAGCTAACAGGACCATTAAAATTCACAAAAGACATTGGAAACTTACATTACGATGTACCATTCATTCGCTTAAACGAAAAGCCGGGACTCGGCATTGAAATAAACGAAGATACATTACAAGAACTAACCGTCTTTCAAGACGTTGTACGCTAAAGGAGGACTATCATATGACGGTTCTATACGAAGGAACATTAAAACAAAATAACGAATCATTTCACGTTGCATTACTATCACTAGAGCACATCAAACAAATTTTATCACTACAAAACATCGTAGTTGAAGCACTAGAAGATAAAAGTCGTTTACAACCACTCTCACAAGAAGAATTTCAATACATTCTAGAAGGAAACGGCATGATGATTGGTGCTTTTATCGAAAACGAACTCATCGCATTTCGCGCTCTACTCGTCCCTCCTATCGATGATGAACATTTAGGGCTCGATATTGGTTTGCCAGAAAGTGAGCTACACCGCGTCATCTATCAAGAAATCTCAAACGTTCATCCGAACTGCCGAGGAAATGGGATGCAAAAAATATTAGCAAACGTCATCATGGACGAATTACAAAAAGAAGATAGCAAATATGATTATGTATGCTGCACCGTTGCTCCTTTTAACATCCCGAGTTTGAAGGATAAGTTTGCGCAAGGGATGGAGATTGCTGCGCTAAAGGAGAAGTATGGTGGTAGTCTGCGGTATGTTTTTATGAAGAAATTGCGCGGAGATAAAGAAAGCGATTGGACGGATATTCAAAGTATTCTAATGAGTGATGCTAGTGGACAGCAGGCTTTGCTTTCGGAGGGGTATCTTGGGTATGAGATGGAGAAAACAGCAGATACTTTCATTGTGAAGTTTGGGCGATAATCTATATACTCGAAAAGAGGAGATGTCTGCTGTGACCTCTTTTCTTTTCGATTTGTTGAACAATCCTGTAGTAAATGAAATTATATCAACGATTTTTCGAATATATCTATCATAACTTACAATATATCAACGATTTTTAAAATATATCTATCAAAACTCACAATATATCAACGATTCGACAAGAAATATCGATTTACAGACAAAAATCGATATCCCTTCCTAAACCGTCATCTTCCAACTAGATAACGCTAACCAATTCTCCATTTCTTTATAATCAGGCATTATCTTCCCGACAAGACGCCAAAAAGAGCGATCATGATTTAAATGAACCATATGACACATTTCATGAACGACTACATAGTCAATTACTCGCTGTGGTGCCATTGCTAGCTTCCAATTGAATGTTAGTTGTAAATTCGAATCGCAAGTACCCCAAGTACGACTACTATCTGTAATACGAATAGAACGTGGTTTTGTTTTGAAATTACTTTGATGCGCTTTAATACTCTTCTCTACTAAAGATTTACACTGCTTATAGTAAAATCGTTTTAAAGCTTGTTGTATTTTCTCATCCTTAAGCTCTTTCACATAAATATGTAACTTATCCCCTTCAAAAATCGCATTGTCTTGCTCAATGCTTGCATCTTGGGAAATCTGTATCGGATACGTACTTCCTAAATATAGAAAGCCCTCTCCTTGATCATAGTCCTTTTCCTGTGGTCCAAGCGCTCTCTCCTGCATTTCCTTACGTGTTGCCTGAATCCAATCCCACTTCTCCTCTAGCAACTGGACTAAGTATTCAACAGGTGTTCCTTTCGGAGCTTGCACTTCCACATTTCCATACGAATCCACAAAAAGACGCACGGACTTTTTCTTCTTATAAGTTATATGAAAATTAATTGTCTCACCTAAATATGTATGTACCATTTCATCACCTAGCATAGTATTTTTACAAATAAAAAAGAGTAGGATACGAACGTCCTACTCTACCTATTATATCATTTACTGCTTTAGCAAGCTTATTATCCTCTATACTTTACACCTAATCCCTTAATGAAATTCCTTGCGTATCTATCGCCGCACTCTTTGTAATTTTTATGGCCTTTCTTTCTTAATAGAGCGCCTAACTCTCCTTTTGTTACCGTAACGCCTACGCTATCTAATATATCAAGTACATCCTCACTCGTTAAAGATAGTGCGATTTTCATTTTCTTTAGAAGAAGGTTATTGGCACTCTCCTTGCTCTGTACAGGTGCAGGCTGCCCTGGTTTCGGATCTTGCTTTCCTCTTTTTAAAGTAATAAATCCATTTAAAAATGCCTCTAACATCATCATATCGCATGTTTTTACGTACTCATCTTCAGCTACCTCATCATTTTCAGCTTCATGCTGAGGAGCTCTCTTTATTTTGGTAAGCATATCAACTACGTCTTCTTTCGTTACTTCTACGCCACCTAGTTTAAAGATTTCTACCATATCTATATCTCTTATATCTAAAGCGTATCGTACTCTTTTTAATATATCGTTGTTGCTCATTGCCATTGGGTTTCCTCCTGAAATGTTGATTATTTATTCAGCGGTTAAAGTTTATGCTATAACCTACTTTAAATTATCATGTTTAATCTAACCTTTTAGTTATTGTCCGCTAAATTAATACTTTAACATTTTAAAGATATGTTTTATAGTCTTACCCGAACTTTTCTCTATCATTGTATCTACAGCGCTCTTACATGTTTTTTATATGCCTATAAAAAGATTTCTCTCTTAACATTAACTAAAAGAAAAAAAACAGTGTTTTGATTTCTCAAATACACTGTTCTTTTCCAGCTCTGCACTTATTTTCAACTCACTCATGTCATGCACTACATATGAAATGATTTAACTGCTTAAAAGTTAAACCGTCTCACTATCCTGAGCCACACCAACACTATCCTCAAACTTATCCAACAAAGCACGCACCTCATCAGTCGATTTCGTACTCATCAATTGATTTCTCAATTCAGCAGCTCCAGGGAAGCCTTTTACATAAATTTTGAAGAAGCGGTGAAGCCCTGTGATTGAGCGTGGCAGTACTTCTGCATATTGATCTTGAAGATCAAGTTGTAGTCTTAAAAGATCTAGGTGCTCTTTACTGCTATGCTCTCTTGGCTCTTTTTCAAAAGCAAATGGATTTTTGAAGATGCCTCGTCCGATCATTACGCCATCAATACCGTATTTTTCAGCAAGTTCCAGCCCCATTTTACGATCAAGGATGTCTCCATTGATTGTTATTAACGTATTTGGTGCGATACGGTCACGTAATTTTTTTATTTCCGGAATTAGTTCCCAATGCGCATCTACTTGGCTCATTTCCTCTCTTGTACGTAAGTGAATAGAAAGGTTTGCAATATCTTGTTTGAAAATGTGCGTTAACCAATCTTCCCATTCGCTTAACTCTTTAAAGCCAAGTCTTGTTTTTACGCTGACAGGTAGTCCACCCGCTTTTGCTGCTTGGATAAGTTCTGCTGCAACGTCTGGACGTAGAATAAGGCCACTACCTTTTCCTCTTGATGCTACGTTTGGTACAGGGCAACCCATATTAATATCGATGCCTTTAAATCCTAACTCTGCCATACCAATACTCATTTGACGGAAATATTCAGGATTATCTCCCCAAATATGCGCCACGATTGGTTGTTCATCTTCTGTAAAAATTAAACGGCCACGTACACTTTTCATACCCTCTGGATGACAATAGCTATCCGAGTTTGTGAACTCCGTGAAGAATACGTCTGGGCGACCAGCTTCACTTACTACGTGACGGAACACAACGTCTGTCACATCTTCCATTGGTGCAAGTACGAAAAATGGTCGTGGTAATTCACGCCAAAAATTATCTATCATTTCAAATTCAAATCCTCTCACTATGAATACAATTTCAAAATCTCAATTTATAATTTGTGAAAATCAGCAATATTTATTTTAACTAAAATCGCTTATGAATGGTATTTTTGTAAACCAAAAAGCAGGTGGTATAGATTTCCCCTATATCAACTGCTTTCCTATTATACCAACTTAAGCCAAGCCACACACTCCACATGCGTCGTATGCGGGAACATATCAACAGGCTGTACTTCCTGCGTTTTATATCCGCCTTCTTCTAGTACTTTTAAATCACGTGCTAATGTTGCTGGGTTACACGATACGTATACGACGCGGTTTGGCTTCATGTCGATGATTGTATTTAGTAATGCTTCGTCACAGCCTTTACGCGGTGGGTCTACGACCATTGTGTCGGCGATTACGCCTTCTTTGTACCATTTTGGAATGACTACTTCTGCTTCTCCTACGCCAAATTCAGCGTTTGTCATGTTGTTTAGTGCTGCGTTTCGGTTTGCGTCTTCGATTGCTTCTGGGACGATTTCAACGCCGTACACTTTTTTCGCTTTTTGCGCTAGGAATAACGAGATTGATCCGATTCCGCAATAGGCATCGATTACTGTTTCGTTACCATTTAATTTTGCGTATTCTAACGTTTTATCGTAAAGCACTTTCGTTTGCTCTGGGTTTACTTGATAGAATGAACGTGCTGAAATCGCAAATTTAATGTCACCGATAAAGTCATAAATATATTCTGATCCGTATAATACTGTCGTTTTGTCTCCGAAAATTACGTTTGTACGCTTCGTATTTACGTTTTGAACGATTGATTTTACTTCTGGGAATTTCGCTGCAATTTCTTCAATGATTGCTTTTTTGTTCGGCAATTCTGCTGTACGCGTAATGAAGACAAGCATAATTTCCCCTGTTACTTGTCCGTAACGAGCCATTACGTGACGAAGTGTTCCTTTGTTACGCTCTTCGTTGTACGCAGTGATACCGTGCTTTTCACAAATACGTTTTACTTCTTGGATTAATGTATCGTTTTCTTCTGCCTGAATTAAGCATGATTCCATATTAATGATGTCATGCGTTCCTTGGCGATAAAAACCAGCTACAAGTCCGCCTTCACGTTCTCCGATTGGTACTTGTGCTTTATTACGGTATACCCACGGATTTTGCATGCCAAGTACAGGATGAACAGGAACATCAGCTAGTCCTCCAATGCGTTGCATAACGTCACGTACTTGCTTTTCTTTCGCCTGTAATTGTCCCTCATATGATAAGTGCTGAAGCTGACAACCGCCGCACTGATTATATACTGGGCATTCAGCATCTTTACGATATGGACTTTCTGTATGAAGCTTCATTAAACGACCAAATGCGAAGTTTTTCTTCACTTTAATAATTTTAATTTGCGCTTCTTCACCTGGTAATCCGTTTTTAACGAAAATAGGATAGCCCTTTACTTTCGCAACACCGGCACCATCATGTGTTAAATCTTCAAATACTACATCTATAAACTCGTTTTTCTCAACTGGTGGCGTCATTTTAGTACTCATTTTCCGACCTCTCTTTTTCATAACACTGCGTTACATTTTATCATACTTATATGGTCTTTTTCTATTGGAAGAAAAAAAGCTATTGACGATACTTCTCTGTTAATGTTACGCTACTACTAATTTAATACGGACGATGTTACCTCATATATACTTGATAATATGGATCGAGAGTTTCTACCCGGCAACCTTAAATTGCTGGACTATGGGGAAAACTAATGAATATTAGCCTATGCGCAAAAAAGGACTCATATTGATTAGCTTTCTCTCATAGATGAAAGTGAATCCATATGGGTCTTTTTTTATTTTTATTTTTCTAAAAGGTCAGACATCTTACGTATGACATAAAACCTCGTTCTTTTATTTTTAGTAATATAACGAGCGTTTTATGTACAAACTTTATACGAACTTCTGAAAGGGGCAACTACATGCAATATGTAATGAGCATTATCGGTATTCTTGCCGTGTTAGGTTTATGTTTTGCTTTGTCAAACAACAAAAGTAAAATCAACTTCCGTGCAATTGCAATTATGATTGGTTTCCAAATTTTAATCGGTTGGTTTATGTTTGCTACAAAGATTGGTCAACAAATCATTATTTTCATTAGTAAAGTTTTCAACAAACTAATTAAACTTGGTACGACAGGTGTCGATTTTCTCTTTAATGGAATTCACAGAGATTTTGTCTTTTTCTTAAACGTATTATTAATTATCGTATTTTTCTCAGCACTACTTTCAATCTTTAGTTATTTAGGTGTTTTACCATTCATCGTTCGCGTTGTCGGCGGTGCTATTTCAAAAATTACTGGTTTACCACGTGTTGAGTCATTCCACGCAGTAAACTCTGTATTCTTCGGTTCAAGTGAAGCGTTAATCGTTATTAAAAACGATTTACAGCATTTCAATAAAAATCGTATGTTTATCATTTGTTGTTCTGCGATGAGCTCCGTTTCTGCTTCTGTTACAGCATCATACGTAATGATGTTAGATGCAAAATACGTACTGGCAGCTCTTCCGCTAAACTTATTCTCAAGCTTAATCGTTTGTTCGTTATTAACACCAGTTGATACGAAGAAAGAAGATGAAGTGATTCAGAAATTTGATAGAACTCTATTCGGAGACAGCTTTATCGGCGCAATGATTAACGGTGCGCTTGATGGTTTAAAAGTAGCTGGTATCGTTGCCGCATTAATGATCGCCTTTATCGGTGTGATGGAAGTTGTAAACTACGTAATTAGTGCAGCTTCAGGCGCAATGGGACATGCTGTTACTTTACAACAAATATTCGGTTACGTACTTTCTCCATTCGCATTCTTAATGGGTATTCCAACTCAAGATATTATCCCAGCTGGTGGTATTATGGGTACGAAGATTGTTTTAAATGAGTTTGTAGCAATCCTTGATTTAAAAGACACAGCTACAACATTAGCTCCACGTACAGTTGGAATCGTTACAGTATTCTTAATTAGCTTCGCAAGTATTAGCCAAATTGGTGCAATCGTTGGTACAATCCGTGCCCTTTCTGAAAAACAAGGAAGCGTTGTTTCTAAATTTGGTTGGAAAATGCTATTTGCATCAACACTTGCTTCTATTTTATCTGCGACAATCGCTGGATTGTTTATTTAATAAAAAATCACCTTACTTTAACAAGTAAGGTGATTTTTTTGATTCTTTATGAAATCGAGTGAAATTCAACTGCTTCTTCTGTATTGATAATCCTATCTTTATATATACCTTTTATTGAAATGTAAATGATAGATTTGTTTATGTTTTTTAACTTTCCTAATGAAAAATGATAAAGTAATCCATCGCTTTTTAAAGTCCACATCTTCCCACTCCATGGACCAGTAGCTTTTTGTTCATCCGACGCCTTTATTTCACCTTCATATTCGCATTCTCCTAAAGGAGTTTTAATTATATTCTTCTCTGTATCAATTCGAATATTTTTAATTAGCTTCAAATTTTCATCAGAGAGAATTTGAATTTCATGATCTTTCTGTTTAAAAAAGAGTTTTCCGTCTTTGGTATTTACATATTCTGCATTATTCATTTTATCTATCATAAAATCATATTCTTCTTTTGTAATACCTAAGTTTTGATGATAAGGAAACGTTTTTTTCGGTATAATTTCTTCTTCGGCATACTTCAAATACCAATCTAAATTATTTGTAATACTATTGCTCATTTTATTTCCGATTTTCTCTAATTTCTCTTTTATCTCATAAGGAAATTCTAGTGTCATAATATCCGCCGTCACTTCCGCATTCATAAGATGCGATGGAATATACTCTTCCACGCTATTCGCTTTACTCACTTCACTTTGACAACCAACTATAAATAGCGATATGAAAAAGATATATATTATTTTTTTATATTTCATTTCTATTCTCCACTCCATACATTATTCTTACTTAGTTTTATAGCGGTTTTCATTATAGTATAAAATCTTTATATTTTAATTAAATACATATCCTTATGCAAAATTGCATATTAATATGTCTTCTTCTTACTTTAAAATTAGCTTAAATAACTTTCCAAATTATACAAATAATAAGCGTTAAATGTTATAATTTGTAAAAAACATTGGAGGACCTTATGAAAATTCACGCCCTTTTCGATTTCTTACATTTACTAGTCTTAACGCTGAAAAGCTATTATGTATGGGGAATGCCTATCTATGTCTTCATTATTCCTCTTATCTTTGTAGTCGGTTATATTATTATTAATTCTAATAAGAAACAAAAAAATACATCTATTCAAAGTCACTAATCTATTACCTTAATAGCCTCCTAAAAATCATATTCCCCTCATTTTCTTCAAATGATATGATGAACAAGGGTATATCCCCACCACTCTTATAGCGGTGGGGATTTTAATGTCAATATGCAACATACTACACAATAGAAGGTGATTTTTATGAGAAAATACGCAGCAATTGCTTTATGTACGTCTGCCATTCTAGCAGGCTGCAATACTAGCAATGTAAGCCAAGAACCTAAAAAAGAGAAAAAGGTTCAAGAAGTAGCTATACAAAAAGAGACTCTACAAGAACAAGGTAAAATTTCTTATACTCCCATCACACACGAATCTACAAACACAAGTATTCATATTACAGACTTAAAAGATTCTTTAAATGAAGTGCAATATAAAATTTGGCGCACAGCTGATGGAAAGGAACGTGCTAAATCTTTTTCTTCTAAAGAAAAGGAGAAACAATTTACAATTCCTTTTGACATAAAAGAATTTGAAGGAAAACGCGGTGAGTTCCAAATTGAAGCAACAGGAATGAAAGAAGATGGGAAAACAATCCCGCTTACGAAATCTACTATTACTTTCGAACAAAAGGTTCCTGTTCTTATGTATCACGCAATCGATGATTATCATGGTCAAGGTATTAAAGACTTATTCGTATCACCAGCTAACTTTGAAGCACAAATGAAACATTTAAAAGACAATGGTTATACGCTTTTAACGTTTGAACGCTGGGGCGATATAAATAAAGTAAATAAGCCGATTTTCGTTACATTTGATGACGGTATGAAAAATAATATGAATGCATTTCGCGTTTTACAAAAGCTAAAAGATGATACTTTTAAACCGGCTGCAACAGAATATATGATTGTTGATAACGTTGATGTAGAAGGAGCATTGTCTACTTCTGAAATAAAAGAAATGGTTGATTCCGGCATTTTCTCGGTGCAATCTCATACTGCAACACATGCAGACTTACCGAAAATTACAAACTATGAGGAAGAGTTAAAAGGTTCAAAAGAAAAACTAGAAAAAATAACAGGTAAGCCTGTTATCGCGATTGCTTATCCATTCGGTCATGTAGATGATAAGGTTGTTACAGAAACGAAGAAGTATTATCAATTTGCGACGACGACAAAGCCTGGGCAATTCATTACGAAGGGTGAACCTGATGAATTGTTAAAGATGAAGCGCGTTCGTATACACCATACAACGACTGTAGAGCAGTTTGCTTCTTCAATTAAGTAAATATAAGGGCTCAATACATTTTGAGCTCTCTTTTTACTTTATATTTATATATATTTTTAGAATTTTCTTGTATTATATATAGTAAGAAATCTTTCAAATTAAAGGAGATTATACATATGTCATTTGAACAAACGTTAGAGAAATATGCTGCTCTTGCAGTTAATGTTGGTGTTAATATTCAACCTGGACAAACTTTATCAATTAGTGCACCTCTTGAAGCTGTACAATTTGTACGCCTCGTTACAGAAAAAGCATATAAATCTGGTGCAAAACACGTATATGTAGATTGGAATGATGAGACGTTAACACGCTTAAAGTTCGATCTAGCTCCTGAAGAAGCTTTCGCTGAATTTCCATCTTGGAAAGCACATGCTCGTGAAGAATTAGCAAAAGAAGGCGCTGCATTTATGTCTATCTATGCAGAAAACCCTGATTTATTAAAAGGTGTAGAAGCATCGCGTATTGCAACAGCTCATAAAGTAGCTGGAGAAGCGATGAAAGTATACCGTGATTACGTACAAGCCGATAAAGTAAGTTGGTGTGTCATTTCTGTTCCTACGAAAGAATGGGCTGCGAAAGTATTCCCTGACGTAGCGCCAGAAGAACAAGAAGCAAAGTTATGGGATGCTATTTTCAAAGCTACTCGTGCTGATTTAGAAAATCCTGTAGAAGCATGGAAAGAACATGATGAAACATTACATACAAAAGTAGATTACTTAAACGAAAAGCATTATAAAGCTCTTCACTATACAGGTCCTGGAACAGATTTAACAATCGAACTTCCAGAAAAACATGTATGGGCTGGTGCTGGTAGCTTAAATGAAAAGAACGTACCATTTATGGCTAATATTCCAACTGAAGAAGTATTTACAATGCCACTTAAAACAGGTGTAAACGGCCAAGTTTCTAGTACAAAACCGTTAGTATTTGCAGGTAATATTATCGATAATTTCACGTTAACATTTGAAAACGGGCGTATCGTAGACTATAAAGCTGAAGCTGGTGAAGAAGCTTTAAAACATTTAGTAGAAACAGATGAAGGTTCTCACTTCTTAGGAGAAGTAGCTTTAGTGCCTCATGACTCACCAATTTCAAACACAAATGTTTTATTCTACAATACACTATTTGACGAAAATGCATCTTGCCACCTTGCAATCGGAAATGCTTATGCATTTAACTTAGTTGGCGGAAAAACAATGTCTAAAGAAGAACTTGCTGAAAACGGCGCAAACGCTAGTATCACACACAACGACTTCATGATTGGATCAGCTGAGCTTGATATTGACGGTATTACTGCTGATGGCAGACATGAGCCTATCTTCCGTAAAGGTAACTGGGCGTTTTAAATTTATTACCATAAAGAAACACATTGGATAATCCAATGTGTTTCTTTATTTATTTGGTTTCAATTCAAATTTTATCGTTCTATTTTCATGCGTAAACTCCGGTCTATACGTAGCGATATACGTATTTTCTTTCGCTACGTCAAATAGCATGATATCTTGAATTTTTTCATCTGGTGCTAACTTTTTACTAATAAAGCTATCAGGGTTATTATATTCTTTAAATCTTGTACCTTTCTTATCGGTAATCTCAAATTCATAAAATGCAAAAGGTATTTCCTTTTTACTATTATTTTCTACTTTGAAAATAATCCCCAAAATCTCCTCTTTCTTTTTATTCTCATCATAATCCGGATATCCTAATTTAACTGAATCGATAGTTACTTGCAAACCATCTACGTCTACTGTCTCCCCTATTTTATACACTTTATCTTGAACATCTTCTTGTTTACTTTCATTACTATCTTTAGTCTCAGTGCAAGCACTTAAACTAAAAGCTATGCCAAAAATTAAAACAATTTGACTTACCTTTTTTAACATACTCTTTCCTCCACATAAGACAATATTTCATATGTATCATAACAAAACGCTTTACTCTTTCTTGTCATATTTTGTCGTATTAATTGCTAACTGCACAAATAGAAAAAAGCTATCTTCTACAAAAGATAGCTTTCATGATGCCGATGAAACCTTAAGTCCAATGACACCCAAAACAATAAAAAGAATACAAAATGCTTGAAATAAACTAATATGCTCTTTAAAAAAGTACACACTAATGATTGTAATAAGTAATGTTCCAACGCCAGACCAAATAGCATAAGCAATACTTAAATGAATCTTTTTCACAACGATGGCGAACACGCTGAAACAAATTCCATAAAACACGAAAATCAGTACACTTGGAACGAGCTTTGTTAAACCATTTGATAGTTTCATCGCAATTGTTCCAGCTACTTCAAAAATAATTGTAACAAGTAATAATAGCCAATATACCATACTAGAATCTCCTTCTCTGTTACCTTATAGAGATTCTAGTATACTACTTATAGTCCCAATGAAATATATTTAATTTCTAAATATTCCTCGATGCCGAAATGGCCTCCTTCACGACCGATACCACTTTCTTTAAATCCACCAAATGGTGCTTGTGCAACTGATGGAAGACCATCGTTTAGACCGATAATACCGTACTCTAACGCTTCACTAATTTGGAATGCTTGGCTAATGTCTTTCGTGAAAATATACGCAGCTAAACCGTATGGTGTATTGTTTGCACGTTCGATTACTTCATCAACTGTTTTAAATTTCGTAACTGGTGCCACTGGCCCAAATGTTTCTTCATTCATACAAAGCATCGTATCATTTGCCAACCCAATTACAGTCGGTTGAATGAAATGTCCCTCTAACTCTACGACCTTTTGACCACCATATAAAACTGTTCCACCTTTTTGAATAGCATCTTCAATATGTTCTTGTACTTTTGAAACTGCATTCTCATCAATAAGTGGCCCGACAGTCGTTCCGTCACCGAAACCGTCTCCTACTTTCAACTGCCCTACTGCCTTTTGGAACTTCTCTACAAATACTTCGTATACTTCTTCTTGAACGAATACTCGGTTTGTACATATACACGTTTGTCCTGCATTACGGAATTTCGAACCAATCACCGCTTCTACTGCTTTATCTAAATCTGCATCATTCATTACGATAAACGGAGCGTGTCCCCCTAACTCAAGCGAAACTTTTTTCATCGTTTGCGCCGCACTAGCCATTAACTCTTTCCCGATTTCCGTTGACCCTGTAAAGGACACTTTTCGAACGCGACCATCTTCCATCCATGTATCAGCAATTGCTTTTGCACTACCTGTTACGATATTGATTACGCCCTTTGGAATATCTGCTTCATGGGCTAATTCAGCTAATTTCAATGCAGTTAATGGCGTTTGACTTGCCGGTTTCACAACGGCTGTACAGCCTGCTGCAAGCGCTGGGGCTACCTTTCTCGTAATCATAGCAGCTGGGAAGTTCCAAGGTGTAATAGCTGCCATAACGCCAACTGGTTGCTTCATAACTAAAATGCGCTTATTCGGATGAGCAGCAGGAATCATTTCACCATATACGCGTTTCCCCTCTTCTGCATACCATTCAACAAAACTGTTTGCATAATTTACTTCACCAAGCGCTTCTGCAAACGGCTTTCCTTGTTCCTTCGTCATAATCGCTGCGATCTCTTCTTTATTTTCATCAATAAGCGTAAACCACTTTTTTAACTTCGTGGCACGATCTGCTGCCGTTAACTTAGACCACGTTTTAAAAGCTTCATGTGCAGCATCAACAGCTTGCTTTGCCTCTGTTACTCCGCCTTTTGGTACAGTTGCAAATATTTCCTTCGTCGCAGGATTATTTACTTCAATTTGTTCTTGTAGTGTAATCCACTCACCATTTATATACATCGCCTTTTTATCTATACTTACGAAAGTCGCCTTTTTATCCAATGTTTTCTTCCTCCTCTATGAACTTCTTAATTTTTCTAGTAGCAGCAGATTGACTAATTTGCAAAAACTCAGCCACTTTATAACTTGATCCATACGTTTTATACGCTTTAAGAATTATATTTCTCTCTACCTCTTCCAGCATTTTATAAAGGCTTTGCCCCGATTGTTCAACTGCAGCCTCTTGCATAGAGAGTGGCAAATCCTCTACCGTTACAACATCATCAACAGTAATAACAATTCTCTCAATTACATTCTCTATTTCTCTATTGTTCCCTTCCCACGGATATCCAACAAACATTTGTAACGTACTCGGCGCTAGTTTCACATCACGTCCGTACTTTTTATTAAAGTGCTGCAAGTAATGATAAATAAGCGGCAAAATATCTTCTGTTCTTTCCCTAAGCGGGGGAATTGCAATTGGAATGACATTCAAACGATAGTATAAATCTTTCCGAAATGTTCCTTGTTTCACCATCTCGCTTAAATCTCTATTTGTTGCCGCCACAATTCGAACATCCACTTTTTTTAATTCTCTTCCGCCTATAGGACGAAATGTTTTTTCTTGCAATACTTGCAAAAGCTTCGCTTGAATTTCAAGCGGCATTTCACCGATTTCATCTAAAAAAAGAGTTCCTTTATGCGCGGATTCTAATAGTCCCTTTTTCCCTTCACGATTCGCACCTGTAAAAGATCCACCTGAATATCCAAAAAGCTCCGATTCAATTAAATTAGTTGGCAATGCCGCACAATTAATTTCATAGAAACTTTCATACTTACGGTGACTCACTTCATGTAAATGGCGTACTAATCGACTTTTCCCTACTCCAGTCTCGCCTAAAACGAGAACAGTACTATCCACTACAGATACTTTTTTGATTGTATCGACTATTTTTTGCATAGCTAGACTTTTAAAAATAAGTCCTTCATGCTCATATGTTTCTCTTAATTCTTTTTTATATGTTTTTAGCTGATTATCCATTTCCTCTACCTTTTGACGTAATTGATAGAGTTCAGTAAGGTCGCGAGAATAACTAATCACTCTTCTTAAATTTCCCTCATCATCAAAAACAGGCCTTGTACGAACGTGTAAATACTCTCCTGATTTTGTAGTTTGAACGAGTTCAATTGGCCTCTTTTTTTCAATCACTTCTAATGTCGCTGATGGATAAAAGATTCCATCCTTTTGTAGTTCTTTTACATGCTTACCAACTAACTCTTCTGCAGCTAGTTGGTAGTGCCTTTCACATGTACTATTTACACGTACAACGATCCCTTGCTCATCTGTAACAAAAATTTCGTCAAACGCATATTCAAATACATCTTTTAAATCCATTAACACTCGTTCCTTTTCTGCAACCATCCTAGCCACCCCTAACTTCAAATCCATCGATCCACTTCACTACCTTTATTATAAAGTGAATTTTCTGCATTTAACATAGAGTCAGCTAGAATGTTTGCTATTTATACTTCAGTTTTTAAACGCGAGCGATGTTTGTTTGCTCATAGCAAGCTTGCAACGATTCTTCAATTATTGTTAAACCTTCTTCAAGTTGCTCATCTGTAATAACTAAAGGCATTAACACACGGATAACATTTCCATATGTCCCTGCTGATAATAACAGTAACCCACGCTTATTTGCTTCTGCACATAGATTAGCCGTTAACGTTTTGTCAGGT
Organism: Bacillus sp. FSL E2-8900; assembly: GCF_037966225.1. Classification (NCBI taxonomy): domain Bacteria; kingdom Bacillati; phylum Bacillota; class Bacilli; order Caryophanales; family Bacillaceae; genus Bacillus; species Bacillus sp. FSL E2-8900. The sequence goes on along the minus strand of NZ_CP150193.1, from coordinate 342,239 downwards.
GCTTTCGTCTTACGATCTTGAACGACCTCAAATGCACACATTGCGCCTAACCCACGCACATCACCGATGCAATGATATTTATTTTTCATCTCTTCGAATCGGTTCATTACGACTTTTCCTAATTCTATCGCTCTATCATTTAATTTCTCATTTTCTATTACATCGAGAACAGCTAATGCAGCCGCACATCCTAATGGACTTCCTGCATACGTTCCACCAAGTTCACCTGGTGCAGACTCATTCATAATTTCTTTACGTCCAATGACACCACTTATCGGTACACCAGCACCTAATGATTTAGACACTGTAATTAAATCTGGAACGACATCATAGTGATCAATTGCAAAATATTTTCCTGTACGACTAAAGCCTGTTTGTATTTCATCCGCTACAAATAAGATGCCGTTCTCTGAACAAATGCGGCGTACTTCTTGAACAAATTTCTTACTTGGGACGATAAATCCACCTTCCCCTTGAACAGGTTCCATTACAACAGCTGCAATTGTTTCTGGTGCTACTTCCGATATGAAGAAGTTCTTAAACTCTTCAATAATAAAATCATCATACTGCTCTTCCGTTAATCCCTCTGGGCGACGGTATTCGTATGGAAATGGCGCTTTATATACTTCTGGAGCAAAGGGACCAAACCCAAATTTATATGGCTTCACTTTACTTGTCATCGTCATTGTCATTAATGTACGCCCGTGGAAACCTTTAGAAAATGCGATAATACCAGGTCTCTTCGTATATTTACGAGCGATTTTCACCGCGTTCTCAACTGCTTCTGCACCACTATTTAAAAACAGGACTTGCTTATCGAAACTTCCTGGTGCCAATGCCGCAAGCTTTTCTGCTAATTCAATATATGGCTCATACATCATGACGTTAAATCCAGTATGAATGTATTGATCGACTTGTTTATGGAGCGCTTCTTTAACCTTTGGATGACAATGCCCTACGTTAATTGTCCCGATTGCTCCTGCAAAATCAATGTACTGATTGCCATCAACATCTGTTACAAGAGCACCATTGGCAGATTGTACAAACGTTGGGATGCCGTTACTTACTCCTTTTGGTACTATATTTTGACGGCGTTCTAATAAAGATGCCGCTTTCGGTCCTGGAATTTGTTCATTTACTTTAGCAAATTTTTTTGTGTTCATTGCGTACCCCATCCTTTTCTTTACATTGTTTTCTCTTTTTATTGCAAAATATATGCCAACTTTCTTTTCTAGCATTTATCCTATATTCTTTGTATCCAGGCATAAAAAATAAGTCTATAAAGACTCATTAAGAGTCTTTATAGACTTATTTTCCTTACACATTAGACTTTTCTTTCTCCCAGAAAAACTCACCCGATTGAGAAATAAACTCTCCAACAGAATCTAACACTAAATCAGCAAGTGGTTCTAATGTTGGACGGTCTCCTGTACCAGATAGCACCCCAATTGCATAGCAATCGCCATTTTTAGCTAAATGTAAATCAGTTGGCGTATCTCCAACAACCGCAACCTCACATGATTCTAAATTAAATTTCTCACAAAACACTTCTATAATCTTTTTATCTGGTTTTTGCGCAGGGAATGTATCCGAGGCTATAATATAATCAAAAAAGTTCTCCAACTTATATTGTTTTAAAAATAATTCTGTTGGTGCGAAATCATCCGCCGTGACAACCCCTAATATAAATCCTTTATCTTTTAATGCCTGTAACACTTTCGGTAAGTCTGCTGTCATTTTCATATGCGAACGATGCTCATACATAAGGGAAAATAACTTCTCACTTACCCACTGATGCATCTCTTCTTCTCTAGCAGACTCAATATAATTACAAAGCCCCTTCGCTACATCAAGGCTTGTTCCAGCAGCTATTGCACTCCTTGGATTAACAAATGCTCCCTCTACACCAATCTCTTCTAATAAGGTCTGCCGCATTGTACTTGGTAAATGATATAAACTTATACATTCAGCTACAAGTTCTTCAGCTACTTTTATCCATATTGAATGAAAATCCATTAATGTCCCATCTTTATCAAATAATATCGCCTTTACCTTCTCCATAGCACCCTACCTCTCATTTCTTATCTCTTCCAGTGTATCAATAAAGTATGGATGTAAAATAAAAGAATTGTAAAAATACCATAAAAATCAAACTAACTCCCAATTTACAATTCATTTTAACAAAGTAAAAAAGGATGCCCTTACAGGGCATCCTCTTGATGTTCAGGAACAAATAGTTCTAAACAATGATATATATTTTCGAATTCCATCGGTGCATCTCCACCATACTCACCATCTAAATTAATCATTAGTTTATCTGGTGAATGTACTTTAATTCGGTTCGCTTGTGTATATAACACTTTTGGATTATTAATATGTTCACCACGTTGTGCTTGTGTTGCTGCTTTAATTAAATCAGCGATAGAACCTTTTTTCAGTACTAATAGGTCAAATAACCCATCGTTAATAGATGCATACGGTGCTACCTTTTCAAATCCACCTACTGAACGAGTATTCGTAATTAAAAACATCGTAATTTCTTCTTGTAGTAACTTTCCATCATACTCAATTTCAACATATGTCGGATGCAATGATGGTAACATCTCGATACCTTTTAGGTAATAAGCAAGCTGCCCTAATACTGTCTTTAACTTACTCGGTACTTCGTATGTTAATTCTGTAATACGACCGCCACCAGCGATGTTAATAAAATATGTATCGTTCGCTCTACCAAGGTCTAATGGCACTGTTTTTCCTTCGCAAATAATATCTGCTGCCTCTTCAATAGAACGAGGTACACCAATTGCACGTGCAAAGTCATTTGTCGTTCCAACTGGAATAATTCCAAATTTCGGACGGAATTCATGCCCAACTAAACCGTTTACTACTTCATTTAATGTACCGTCGCCACCAGCCGCAATAACAACATCAAACTTACGATCCGCAGCTTGCCTCGCCGCCACAGTAGCGTCTCCAGGACCCGTTGTCGCATGACAAGATGTCTCATAGCCAGCTTGTTCTAATTTTTGTAATACTTCTGGTAAGCTCTTCTTAAATAGCTCACGCCCAGAAGTAGGATTATAAATAATTCTTGCTCGCTTCATCATTTATTAGCACAGGAAATTTCTTTATGTATCGAAAAAGAACATACTGAACTTCTATTCAGTATTCCCATGCCTACCTCCTCTCATCTTGCTATCCTTCTTTTATCCCGCTCAAACAGGCAGTAAGAACCCGATTCGTGTAGTCCATCAAAAGTAAATATTCATTTCAATGGTTTTTTATTTGACTCCAAAATTTATCCCGCTATTTGCGGGCAGTAAATGCCCGATTGGTGAGGGCTAATAATCAGCTTTGGATGAACCTCCCACTGATTAAAGTTTCACTTTATTTCTATCCATTCTTCCATAAAAATTTACATATAACGAATAATAACTATCTATTATTTCATGAGATGAAAAAAACCTCTATGTTTAGATTTATCATTATTCCCACCTTTTTGCAACTATCATACCATAGTTGCTATACAAACATTTTTCCACTTTTGACAGTTAATCAAACGTTTGTTTAAACGATTTTGTCTCATTTAAACAAACGTTTGATTAACCTAGAAAAACACCCATGTACGGGTGTTTTTCTGCTTAATCTTTAAAAGTCATTACTATTATCGCTTATTAATCTCTTCAAGTAAGATTTTGTTAACAAGCGGTGGATTTGCTTGTCCTTTTGTAGCTTTCATAATTTGACCAACTAAGAAGCCAATTGCACGGTCTTTACCGTTTTTAAAGTCTTCGATAGATTGCTCATTATTATCAAGAATTTCTGTTACAACTTTACGAAGTGTACCCTCGTCAGAAATTTGAACAAGACCTTTCGCTTTAACGATTTCTTCTGGGTCTCCACCTTTTTCAATTAATTCATTAAATACTTTCTTCGCGATTTTAGAAGAAATTGTACCTTTTTCAATTAATTGAACCATTTTAGATAAACCAGCAGGCGTTAATGCAACGTCTTTTAATTCTTTTTGTTGTTTGTTTAAGTATGCAAGTACTTCACCCATTAACCAGTTCGATGTTAATTTCGCATCAGCACCGTCTGCAACAGTTGCTTCAAAGAAATCAGACATCTCTTTCGTTAATGTTAACACGTGTGCATCATAAGCTGGTAAGCCTAGTTCTGCAACGTAGCGAGCTTTACGTGCATCTGGAAGTTCTGGAATAGAAGCTCGAACTGCTTCTTTCCACTCATCATCAATGTAAAGTTCAACTAAGTCTGGCTCCGGGAAGTAACGGTAATCGTCAGATCCTTCTTTCACACGCATTAAGATTGTTTTCTTCGTTGCTTCATCATAACGACGTGTTTCTTGTTGGATGATACCACCAGATAACAGTTCTTTTTCTTGGCGCACTTGCTCGTGCTCAAGACCTTTTTGTACGTAAGTGAATGAGTTTAAGTTTTTCAGTTCCGCTTTTGTACCGAACTTCTCTTGTCCAACTGGACGAAGAGAAATGTTCGCATCACAACGTAAGGAACCTTCTTCCATCTTACAATCAGATACACCAGTGTATTGAATGATTGATTTTAACTTCTCTAAGTATGCATATGCTTCTTCTGGCGTACGCATATCTGGCTCAGATACGATCTCGATTAAAGGCATACCTTGACGGTTGTAGTCTACTAATGAACCATCAGCTGTATGCGTTGATTTACCAGCATCTTCTTCTAAATGAAGACGTGTAATACCGATACGTTTCTTTTTACCGTCTACTTCGATTTCAATCCAACCATTTTCACCAATTGGCTTATCAAATTGAGAGATTTGGTAAGCTTTCGGGTTATCTGGATAGAAATAGTTTTTACGGTCAAACTTCGTTTCCGTTGCGATGTCACAGTTTAATGCCATTGCAGCTTTCATCGCAAAGTTAACTGCTTCTTTATTTAAAGTAGGAAGTACCCCTGGGTATCCTAAGTCAATTACACTTGTTTGTGTATTTGGCTCCGCTCCGAATTCTGTTGGACTCGCAGAGAAAATTTTCGAATTTGTTTTTAACTCAACGTGAACCTCTAAACCAATAATTGTTTCTAAATTCATCTATGCTCGCCTCCTTACAGACTTGCTTTTTTTGTATGATAGTCTGTTGCTTGCTCAAACGCATGTGCAACGCGGTAAATTGTCGCTTCATCGAAGTGTTTACCAATGATTTGTAGACCAAGTGGCATGTTGTTAGCACCGAATCCACATGGAACTGAAATCGCTGGAACACCAGCTAAGTTTACTGGGATTGTTAAAATGTCATTTGCATACATTGTCATTGGATCGTCAACTTTTTCTCCCACTTTAAATGCCGGAGTTGGTGTTGTTGGTCCAATAATAACATCATAGTTAGCAAATACGTTTTCAAAGTCGTTCTTAATTAATGTACGTACTTGTTGTGCTTTTTTGTAATATGCATCATAGTAACCAGAGCTAAGAGCAAATGTACCAAGCATAATACGACGTTTAACTTCATCACCGAAACCTTCACTACGTGTGTTTTTGTAAAGATCTAATAAGTTATTTACATTATCAGAACGAACACCGTAACGCACGCCATCAAAGCGTGAAAGGTTAGCAGATGCTTCAGAAGAAGATAGTAAGTAATACGTTGCTAGAGCGTATTTAGAGTGTGGAAGAGATACTTCCTCCCAAGTTGCGCCCATACCTTCTAATACTTTTAAAGCAGCTAGTACTGACTCACGAGCTTCTTCGCCAACACCTTCGCCTAAGTATTCTTTCGGTACAGCAATGCGTAAACCTTTAACATCGCCTGTTAAACCAGCTAAATAGTTTCCAACTTCAACATTTGCAGAAGTTGCATCCATGCGGTCAATACCTGAAATAGCTTGTAATAAGTATGCATTGTCTTCTACTGTACGTGTAATCGGTCCGATTTGGTCAAGTGAAGATGCGAATGCTACTAATCCGTAACGAGATACGCGTCCGTAAGTTGGTTTTAAACCTACAACACCGCAATATGCAGCTGGCTGACGGATAGAACCACCCGTATCAGAACCTAGAGAGAATAGTACTTCTCCTGCTGCTACAGCTGCTGCAGAACCACCACTAGATCCGCCTGGAACGTAATCTAAGTTCCATGGGTTTTTCGTAGCGTAGAATCCTGAGTTTTCATTTGAAGAACCCATTGCGAACTCGTCCATGTTTAATTTACCGATTGTAATTGTGTCAGCAGCTTTTAGCTTTTGCACAACTGTCGCATCATAAATTGGATCGAAGTTTGCTAACATTTTGCTCGCACAAGTTGTACGAAGACCGTTAGTTACAATGTTATCTTTTACACCAATTGGCATACCGAATAATAAACCATTATCTTCAGCGCCGATTTTTGCATCTAATTCTTTCGCTTTTGCGCGTGCATTTTCTTCATCTAATGTAAGAAAGGCTTTTACGTTATCTTCAACATCCGCAATACGTTTGTAAGATTCTTCTACTAAATCCGTAACGGAAATTTCTTTGTTGTTTAACTTCTTATGTAACTCTGATACTGAATGATCAAATAATGACATCGAAATTCCCCTCCTCTATTCTAATACTGCTGGAACACGGATTTGATTATCCTTGTGATCCGGTGCATTTTTTAATACTTCTTCAACTGGTAAACCTTTTTCTGGTACATCTTCACGCATAACATTTTTCATAGTTAATACATGAGTTGTTGGTTTTACATCTGTTGTATCTAATTCATTTAACTGTTCTGCAAATGTAACAATTGCATCTAGTTGTTTTTGAAATTTTTCTGCTTCTTGATCAGTAATTGCAAGACGTGCTAAATGTGCTACGTGCTTTACATTCTCAACGGAAATTCTTGACACGGCTAGGCCACCTCCATAATATATCGTTCAATCTACAATACTATTGATGATACCAAATTTTCAGTACTTCAAGCAAGTCAACACAGAGTACTTACGCCATTTTTACATAAAAAAAGAAAGGCAAATGCCTTTCTTTACAATTTACTCTTTATCTAACGGTTTATTTTTTGGAAATCTCTCGTTATCTTCTTCATTATCACGAATTGTTTTTTGTAATACAAAACAAGACATCGTTAAAAATAATGTTCCAATTAAATAGTATCCTTTTACACTAAGCGTTTCATCTAACGTATAAATCCCAATTAGCATACCTGAAAGCGCACAAACAAATGAAGTCCATGCTAAAAATGTGAACGCTTGCGTATTACGTCTTCTCATCGTTCTCCCCCTCGTTAGCTGTATACCCATTATAGATAAGTATATTTACCATGATGGATTTTTATGTAAATTCTAGTTTTATATTTATAAATCTATCATAAAAGAATACTATTTTAAAGAAAGTTTTCTGTCTAATCTGAAAAAATAATTAAAATCATTGACAATTTTTTCTATTCTACATAAAATAAAAATAAATATTACGAACCTCGAAATATACGGGAGTGGAATTAATTGTTGCAATATGAACATTTTTTAGACTTACTGCTAGATAACGCCAAGAAACTTTTCTATCCTGAAGAATGGGTAAGCCTAGATTTAACACTTTCTAAAACAGAAGTATTTTGTTTACTTTGGATGGAACGAAATACAGATATTACAATGACGAAAATTGCTGACCTTCTTGATATACCGATGAGTACAACGACGGGCGTTGTAAATCGCCTTGTAAAAAAGGGATATATTGAGCGCTACCGTGATGAAAACGACCGACGTATTGTATTAATTCGGTTAACAGAAAACGGCGTAATGCTCGTTCAAGAAGTAAAACAAAATGCAGCCCACTACTTTAGCTTAGTGACAGAAGCATTGTCAGAAGAAGAAAAAGCATTCTTACTACAAATCTTCCAAAAGATTATGAATCACATTGCTACGTCACAGCAAAAAACAGAAGAAAAAGTTTCTACACCTAAAATGAAAAACATTCCGATTGAATAAAACCCTATCTGGGTTTTTATTCAATCATTTACTTCGACACTCGTAATATTCGATATTCGAAACAAAGGAGATATGAATGATGAGAATTATTTTGTATACAGGTAAAGGCGGCGTAGGAAAAACTAGCATTTCAGCAGCAACAGCAATTCAAAGCGCAAAACAAGGATTAAAAACTTTAGTCATGAGTACAGATCCCGCTCATAGTTTAGGAGATTCATTTGGTATAAAGCTATCTTCTGAGCCATTAGAAATTCGTGAAAATTTGTGGGCACAAGAAATTAATACGATTTATGAGATGGAAAAAGGATGGGGAAAATTACAGAAATATATTACACTACTCTTCACTTCCAAAGCAGCCGATGATATTACAACAGAAGAATTAACGATGTTTCCTGGTATGGAAGATTTAATTAGCTTACTTCGCGTACTCGATTATTATAAACAAAACACATATGATGTTATCATTATTGATTGTGCTCCAACAGGAGAAACATTAGCAATGCTAAGCTTTCCAGACATGCTCGGCTGGTGGATGGAAAAATTGTTTCCTATTAAAAGAAAAGTTTTAAAAGTCGTTCGTCCTGTAGCTCAACCACTCCTTGGTGTCCCTCTTCCAACCGATGATATTATGGACGAATTAACAAATACACTTGAACAGCTCGGAGAAATGAGAGATATTTTATCAAACCGAGAAGTAACAAGTATCCGCATCGTTGTAAATCCTGAAAAAATGGTCATTAAAGAAGCTCAGCGTAGCTTTACTTATTTAAATTTATACGATTATAACGTAGATGCCATTATGATTAATCGCGTCATCCCTAACACTGTCACCGATCCTTATTTTCAGGCATGGAAAGATACACAGAAGAAATATAAAACATTAATTCAAGATAGTTTTCAACCCCTTCCTATTTACGAAGCTCCAATGTTTGAACAAGAAGTTGTTGGTTTGTCTATGTTAGAACGTGTAGGAGATTCTTTATTTAAAACTGATCATTCCCCTACAGAAGTGAAATTTAACGGGCGCACTCAATATGTAAAAAAGGATGGCGATGAATATATTTTCGTTCTGTCCATTCCCTTCTCAAACAAAAGTGAACTTTCCTTAAATCAAAAAGGTGATGAACTTATTATTCGAGCGGGTTCTGTTAAACGGAACATCACGTTACCAAAAACATTAACACACCTTTCTATTCAAGGGGCAAAATTTGAAGAAGATATACTAAACATTCGGTTTGGAGGTGTAGTGCATGCATGAGGAACTACTACGAAGGGTAATTCGTACAAAAGTAAAAGTCGGGATGCATATATTAGAAGAGCTACCTAATCCAATCCAGCAATCAGCTAAGCAAATATTAAATATTTTGCAAGAGGAGCTAGCTGCTTATCCGAAAGAACGAGATCATCATGAAGTTAATTTAAAAAATATCATAATTGAATAACTATCTCTGTATAGAGGGCCTTTTTTAGGCTTTCTATACTTTATTGGAGTGATGTAAGTTGATGAAAAAGCATTCCACTACTATACTCTGGATCATTCCCTTATTATTTTTCATTCATAACCTTGAAGAAGCTTTCCAAATGCCACAATATCTTGCTAATCAATTTTCAATCCGTCTTATAACTAGCCAACAATTTTTCATTGCCATTTCCGTATTAACAATCTTTGTATTACTTATCGTCTTTCTATATCAACTTAACTTCTTGTCTTCTATATGCTGGATTATTTTTATACAAGGGGCTATCTTCTTTAACTCTGTTCAACATATTATTTTGTTTTTCATTTATCGCTCCTATAACCCCGGCGTCATATCAGCATTTTTCATTACTCTCTTTTCTATTTTCTTTTTTTTATCAAAAAAACACTTAATTCATCAAAAGCAATTCGTAATTACAATCCTTTTCAGCTTATTTTCTTATCCCATTATAATTTGGATCACCTTACTGTTCGCTAGCTATTTTCATTCATAAAAAAAGACCAGGAAAACTCCTGGTCCATTACTCTACTTAACAAACATTGGATTCTACGTTATACAGAATTGGAAGGTACAGAATTAGGGTTTGTTTGTTAAGCAGATTATATGTTGAACGAACTAACAGCGGAGGGGTTCCTTCTGCTAGCCCGTTAAACCCAATCATTATTTTACGATTTTTTCAAGCTCCTCAAGTGAAAGATCTACTGAAATTGAACCATCATTTGTTTCTTTCTTAATTGCATCTGTTACTTCTTTTGAATGGTATAATTCAATTACTTTTTTCAGTGTTGGATCATCTTTATCTTTCGTACGAGCTGCGAAAATATTAATATAAGGCTTCGCATTTTCATTCTTTGGATCTTCTAAGAAAATAGGATCCTTCGCTGGATCTAATCCAGCTTGACCAGCAACACCGTTATTAATAACTGATGCCGCTACATCTTTTAACACACGAGGTGTTTGCTGTGCGATAACCGGTGTAATTTTTAATTTCTTCGGATTTTCAGCAATACCACTTGGATCTCCAAATAGACCAAAATCCTTTTTCAGCTTTAATAATCCAGCTGCATCAAGAAGTTTTAATGCACGTGCTTGGTTCGTTGGATCGTTTGGAATTGCAATTTCTGAACCATCTGGGATTTCATTTGATTTCTTATATTTTTCAGAGTATAAACCCATTGGTGCAATTTGTGTTGTACCAACAGCTGTAATATCTAACTTATGTTCCTTTTTAAATTGCTCTAAGAACGCAATATGCTGGAATGAGTTTAGTTCAATATCTCCATCAGCTAACGCTTTATTTGGCGTTGTGTAATCGGAGAACTCCACCAGTTTAATCTTAATCCCTTCTTTTTCAGCTTTTTTCTTCAAAATTTCCCAAGCGTCTCCATCCGTTCCAGTTACACCGACGCGAACTACTTTTTCTTTCGCTCCTGCACCCGTGTCTCCACTTGAGCAGCCGCTTAATGCTGAGACTCCTACAATCGCTGATAATGCAAATGCTAAAATTTTCTTCATTTTCTTTTCCTCTCTTCCTTTTTATGATCTGCGTAACAAGACTTTCGCAAAGTAATTCCCTAAATTTTGAGCTATCTGTACGAGAATAATAAGTAACACGACCGTTACGAACATAACTGATGTATCAAAACGTTGATAACCATATGTCATTGCTAAATCACCAAGACCGCCACCACCGACAAGCCCAGCAACTGCAGAAAATTCAATTAAACCAACTGTCATAAATGTGACACCTAAGATTAATGGTGCTAACGCTTCTGGTACAAGGATTTCAAAAACAATTCTAATTGGCGAGGCGCCCATTGCTTGCGCTGCTTCAATTACTCCTTTCGGAACGGAAACAAGGTTTGTTTCAACCATTCTAGCAATACCAATTGATGCGACTAACGTCATCGGGAAAATTGCTGCTGCTGTTCCAATCGTCGTTCCGATAACACTTCTCGTTAGTGGACTTAACGCTACTAAAAAGATAATGAATGGTACCGGACGAATTGTATTAATTATGATGTTAAGAATAGAAAAGACCCATTTATTTTCTAAAAAGTTTCCTTTTCTCGTTACATATAAAAGTAAACCTAGCGGTATACCAAGAATTGTAGCAAATATAAGGGTTACAATTACCATTAAGAGGGTATCCCCCGTCGCATCTAGTATGCGCGGCCAAAATATACTCCAATCAACTCGCATGAGCTTCTACCTCCTTCAGCTGCACTTGCAGTCTTAGATGTTGTAATGCTTTTTGAATTTCCCTCTGCTCCCCTTGCAACTCTACAAGAAGATTTCCAAATAGCACATTTTGAAGTTCAATAATATTTCCGTACAGTACATTTACATCGACGTTATAGTTTTTTGCGATATATGATAGTACCGGCTGTCCTGTCTCCTCACCAGTAAATGTTAGACGATAAATTTGACCACCATTTTGAATTTTCGCTACAACACTTTCCGGTAAATGATCATTAATGACAGAACGTACAAAGTTTTGAGTCGTCTTTGTTTTTGGTTGCGTGAAAACATCAAACAGTTTTCCTTCTTCAATAACTTTTCCCTTCTCCATTACAGCTACACGGTGACAAATTTCTTTCACAACATGCATTTCATGTGTAATAAGAAGAATTGTTAAATTGTATTCTCTATTTACTTTCTTTAATAAGTTTAGAATTTCTGTCGTTGTTTCTGGATCTAAGGCTGATGTTGCCTCATCACATATAAGAATATCTGGCGATGTCGCAAGTGCTCTAGCAATGCCCACACGTTGCTTTTGTCCACCTGATAGCTGCTCTGGGTAATAGTTTGCTTTATCTTCTAACCCTACAAACTTCAGCAGTTCATTTACTCTTTCTTTTATCTCATTCTTTGGTACTTTCGCTAACTTTAATGGATAAGCAATATTTCCAAATACTGTTCTTGAATTAAATAAATTAAAACTTTGAAAGATCATTCCGATTCTTTGTCTTAGTTTACGTAATTCTTTCGTCGATAATGATGTAATATCTTTATCATCTATTGAAATCGTTCCTGCCGTCGGTCTCTCTAACATATTTACTAGGCGTAATAACGTACTCTTTCCAGCACCACTAAAACCGATAATGCCAAAAATTTCGCCTTTCTCAACTGATAATGTTACATCCTCTACCGCATGAACAGATTGCCCAGCTGATTCATACACTTTACTTACATTGTTAAAAGAAATCATTTTTTCCCCTCCTATATGCTGTAAAAACTTGAAGTAGAGCTTTCGAGGTAAAATAAAAAGTGCTCTCCTTCTTATCAACCATAAAGATAAGAAGGAGAGCACTTATATGTACTCGTTCACATCTTCTCATCTTCCAAGCCTTTATATGGCTTGCTGGAGTTAGCACGGTATTAAAAAAACCCGTTGCTGAGGTATCGTAGGGCCAGTCCCTCCACCTCTCTGGATAAGAATGTATCGATTTAATTGTCGTTTAATTAATTCTCATTATAGAACTCAGAATAATAAGAGTCAATACATTTTTTAGAAAAATATTAATTATTCCTTTATTAAAATTTTCAGATGAAAATTCATGAGAAAATAGTAACTTTCAAGGTTATTTAAAATTCTTCTTCCTCATATTTTTAAACAGGAGAATCTTCTCTACGAATTGAATAAATTTATTTGAATATGAAACTCGGAGGAAGATAAATATATGAAAACAGCTCTTTTACTCATCGATATTCAAAACGATTATTTTCCAAATGGAAAGATGGAATTGCGTAATCCAGTAGAAGCAAGCGAATATGCTAATCAGTTATTACAACACTTTAGAACAAACAGCGAACCTATTTTTCATATCCAACACGTAGCTATAAAAGATGACGCTACTTTTTTCCTACCTAATACAGAAGGTGTACATATTCACGAAAGCGTACGTCCACTTAGAGAAGAAACAGTTATAGTCAAACATTATCCAAATAGCTTCCGAGAAACTAATCTTCTAGAGCAATTAAAACGTTTAAATATTGAACATGTCGTTGTATGCGGGATGATGACTCATATGTGTATCGATGCTACAGTAAGGGCTGCATTCGATTTTGGCTTTCAATGTACCGTTATACATGATGCTTGTGCTACAAAAGACCTGTCTTTTAAGAACGCTACTATACCAGCTGTTTACATTCACAATACAATTTTAGCTAGTTTAAATGGCGTATATGCAAATGTAATAAGCACGCAAGAATTTTTAGCTACATAAAAAAACACTCCTTTCAGTGAGCAAAACCGAAAGGAGTGTTCCTTGTCGAACCATAGATTTTCTTTCAAATTGTATTATACAGGAAATTCTCAAAATGAATACTAAAAAATATGACTAATAAGTCAACTTTTCTCATCATTTTATTTCTGTTCACATGTTTATCCCGCTATTAATAGGTTTTAGCTCATTCCCTTCGAACGATGGTAATATATAGGATTTCAATTTTAAAAGGAGCTCTTCACATTCTGTGAAGAGCTCCTCTACTATTTCTTATAAAGTTTCAGAAGTAGTTTTTGCTTGCATGTGAAGTGCTAAGTAATCAGGTCCACCAGCTTTAGAGTCTGTACCAGACATGTTAAAGCCACCGAATGGTTGGTAACCTACGATTGCACCAGTACATCCACGGTTGAAGTATAAGTTACCAACGTGGAAGTCTTCGCGTGCTTTTTCAATATGGTCACGGTTGTTAGTAATAACAGCACCTGTTAAACCGTATTCCGTATTATTTGCAATTGCAAGTGCATGATCGAAGTCTTTCGCTTTACAGAATGCTACTACTGGTCCGAAGATTTCTTCTTTCATTAAGCGAGCATCTTCTGCAACGTCAGCAACGATTGTTGGTTGGATGAACCAGCCTTTAGAATCGTCTCCTTCGCCACCTGCTAAGATTCTACCTTCTTCTTTACCAATTGCAACATAGCTCATTACTTTATCGAATGCAGCTTGGTCATTAACAGGACCCATGTTTGTACCTAATACTGCTGGGTTAGCAACTGTTAATTCTTTTGTTAATTCAACAGCACGATTTAATACATGATCATATACATCTTCATGGATTACTGCACGAGAACATGCAGAACATTTTTGTCCTGAGAATCCGAATGCTGATGCAACGATAGACTTAGCTGCTAATTCAAGATCTGCTTCTTTATCAACAACGATTGTATCTTTACCGCCCATTTCAGCGATAACGCGTTTTAACCAAATTTGTCCTGGGTTTACTTTCGCTGCACGCTCATAGATGCGGATACCTACATCACGAGATCCCGTGAAGCTTACGAAACGTGTACGAGGATGATCTACTAAGTAGTCACCAACTTCAGAACCGTTACCTGGAACGAAGTTTACTACGCCAGCTGGTAAGCCAGCTTCTTCTAATACTTCCATAAATTTCGCTGCTACTACAGGAGTTGTACTAGCTGGTTTTAGTAATACTGTGTTACCAGAAACTAAAGCAGCTGTTGTCATACCTGCCATAATTGCGAATGGGAAGTTCCAAGGAGAAATGATAACACCTACTCCTAATGGAATGTAAGAGAAACGATTATATTCAATTGGACGGCTTTCTACTGGAATACCGTCTTTTAATTTTAACATTTGACGACCATAATATTCCATAAAATCGATTGCTTCTGCTGTATCAGCATCTGCCTCATTCCATGGCTTACCTGCTTCTTTTACAAGAATAGCAGAGAATTCATGTTTTCTGCGACGAACGATTGCTGCAGCACGGAATAAAATATCTGCACGCATTTCTGGCTTTGATTTTCTCCAAGTTTGGAATGTTTCATCCGCTACTTGCATTGCTTTTTCAGCTAACTCACGGCTTGCTTTTGAAACACGACCAACAAGTTCCTCTTTATTTGCAGGGTTTACAGAAACAATTTTGTCTTCTGTAGTGATTTTTTCTCCCCCAATAATTAATGGATAGTCTTGTCCAAGATAAGATTCTACTTTCTTTAAACCTTCTTCAAACGCTAATTTGTTAGCCTCCACTGAAAAATCTGTAAATGGCTCATGTTTGTATGCTACTACCATTTTTTTTAGCCTCCCCTTAGAAAAACGTTTACATTTTACAACATTATTCTACACGATAATTTAGATTTATTCAAATATTCCTAGACTTATATTTTAAAAATTAATAAATTTTTAAAATATAATAAAAAAAAGAGATTCATACATGCGTATGAATCTACAAAATATGAGTATATTCCAAAACATTTTTCCCGATCAATAATATAGTAACTAATAAAAATAAAGTCCTTACATATCCAACACCTTTTTGAACCGCAAACTTCGATCCAAAATAAGCACCTAAGATCATTGATAATCCCATGATAATACCGTATTCAAAATGAATTATATCTAAAAATAAAAAAGTAATTAAAGATACAATATTACTAACAAAGTTCAAAAGTTTTCCAGATGCTGCCGCTTGAATAAAATCCAGGCCAATTAATAAAAATGCAAAAATTAAAAACGACCCTGTCCCTGGTCCAAAAAATCCATCATAAAATCCTATCATTAAAATAGCAAAGAAAAATATTAATGTTTTTCTTTGCGTCATCTTCTTATAGGTAGACACACTTCCCCAATTCTTTTTTGCAATAATATAAATAGCAATAAATACCAACATTACAAGTACTAATGGGCGTAAAATATCCGGTGGAATAAATTTTACTACTAAAGCACCTGCAACAGCTCCAACAATAGTTAACGGGATTAACTTTCCTACAATTTTAAAATCAACTTTTCCTGATCGAATGAAATACATCGCACTCGTAAACGTCCCCATTGTTGCCGCTAATTTATTCGTTGCAATTGCCGAAGCTGGCGATAAGCCAACAAACATAAGTGCAGGAAGCGAAATTAACCCTCCTCCTCCAACAACGGAATCAATAAAAGCTGCTAAAAAACCGAATGCAATTAATAAAATAATGACTTGAAAACTTAATTCTTCCATGAGCTTTACCCCTTACCCCTATTTTTTACAACATTTTAAATTATAACAAAATTACATAAGAAAAAAAGCTGTTCCATAGAGGAACAGCCTTCATATTTAATCTAAAATCTTCACAAGTGGTTCATCTTGTTTTGCTTCACGTATAATAATAGCTTCTGGGCGTTCTACAGATTTAATCGTTACTTGTACTTTCATATAATTCGGGAAGTATTCCATAACAAGCCCTGCCACATATTGTGTAAAACCAACTATTTCAGCTTTTCCATTAAACTGGACAGGAATATCAAGCTTCATTTCTCTTAATTCATCATCTCTATACATACCAGTACCAATAACAGCTGTATAATCGCCTTGGAAATAATCGCTTAGTTTTGCCTTAAAGTTGGATACTCTTGCAAGGTCTTCACGTTTATTATCTGTTTTCGCTTGCTCTGATGGGAACAAATAATATTTTTCATTAATTTGTTTCCAATCTTCAACCGTTTCACTACCTTTTTCGGCATTTGCATAAGAAACAAAATTACCTGGCACGAGAGAAGACTTTGGAGCTTGGCGATAAATCGCAAATGTTATTGGAATATTTTTGGTTTCAGGTTCTTTTTGATGTATGACTTTCAAAATTTCTTGCGCCATTTTTTTCCCTTCAGCTAACATCTTTTCATCCGGGATTGCAGCTTCACGTGGATAACCATGCTCTTCGTTAAAATATTGAACAGAATTCATCGCTAATCCAACTACCATACCAACGCGTTCCTCGTCGTTATCGCCTTTTTTCACATAATAATCATGCTCTAAAATATTCGAAATATATATTGGATTTTTTTTATTTTTCACTTCTAGTGATTCGGATCCTGTTCCTAATGCAGGGTTTAATCCTATATTAGGAAATTTAACTGCATCTTTTTTTAATTTGTCCTCTAGTTCCTTTTGTTCAGCATCTGTACGTTTTCTTTTAACAAGCATCTGTATAGTTTGAGTATCTAGAGCTTTTCCGCCTTTTAAAAAATTATCTTTCGTACTAAATGATTCTTTTGCAATTCGCATTAACCCTGTTTCAAATTCATCTATATCAAGACGACTATTTAACCCTTGCACGACTAAACCACGTGCCTTTCCACCATCAAATGGAATAGTCGTCTTATAATATTCATCCGAAATAGCGTATTTTGGAACAACTGATTGTTCTTTTGCTTTCCCCGATTTCTCAGCCACTTTTTCATCTTTGTCGGCACCTGCACTACACCCACTTACAAGTAGGCCAAGGCTTAATACCGCTAATGCTATTTTTTTCATGGTAAGTTTGCACCTCTTACTTATTTAGCTCTTGTAAGAACCTCTCTTCATTCCAAACCTCAACATTATGTTTCTCCGCTTGTGCTAATTTCGAACCAGCCGCTTCACCTGCAACAACTAAATCCGTACTCTTACTAACACTTCCCGTTACTTTTCCACCTAATGCCTCAATCTTCTTCTTCGCTTCACTTCGTCCCATAACTTCTAACTTACCTGTTAAAACAACCGTTTTTCCTGCGAAGTAAGATTCAACATTTTGTAAATCTGCAATTTTTATACCTTTGTATTTCATATTCACGCCATACTCTTTAAACTGCTGTAATAACTCTAATACATCTTCATTATCAAAATATGTCACAACAGATTGAGCCATTTTTTCGCCAATTTCATTAATTGCTTTTAGTTCTTCTTCCGTTGCTTTTACAAGCTCATCCATCGTTTCAAAGTGCTCTGCAAATGTACGTGCTGCTTTCGCTCCAACGTGGCGAATTCCAAGACCAAATAATAATCGCTCTAACGAGTTTTCTTTAGAATTTTCAATTGCTTGTATTAAGTTTGTTGCTGATTTTTCACCAAAACGTTCTAACTGTAATAATTGCTCTTTCGTCAATGCATATAAATCAGCAAATGTACGAATGTAATCAGCATCAAAGAGTTGTGTAATGACACGTTCCCCAAGTCCATCAATATTCATTGCATTTCTTGAAACGAAATGGATTAACCCTTCTCGAATTTGAGCAGGACAAGTTGGATTTATACAACGAAGTGCTACTTCTTCTTCTAAACGAACAAGTTCACTCTCACATGCTGGACAATGAGTTGGCATGCGGTATTCTTCTTCCTCACCAGTACGCTTATCAAAAATAACGTTCACAACTTCAGGAATAATATCTCCAGCCTTCTTCACAACAACGTAGTCACCAATTCGAATGTCTTTTTCACGAATTAAATCTTCGTTATGTAAAGAAGCACGACGAACAATCGTACCAGCAACTCTCACTGGCTCTAGTTCTGCAGTCGGTGTTACAACTCCTGTTCGGCCAACACTTAATTCAATGCCTGTTAATCTCGTTACAACTTCTTCAGCCGGGAATTTATAAGCAATCGCCCATCTTGGACTCTTCGCTGTAGTTCCTAGACTTTCTTGAAGGGCAACATCATCTACTTTTATAACGATTCCATCAATCTCATAATCAAGATGCGGACGTTTTTCTTGCCATTCTTCTACATAAGCTATAACTTCTTCAATTGTTTCACATGTACGGCGATTTGGATTTGTCTTAAATCCAAGTTCACCTAAGAAATCAAGCGATTCACTATGTGATGGAATTGTTTTTTCTTCTACATTCGCAAGACCATACACAAACATAGATAAGTTACGCTTCGCTGCAATTTTCGGATCAAGTTGACGTATTGAACCTGCTGCTGCATTACGCGGATTCGCAAATACATCTTCTCCATTTTGCTCTTTTTCTTCATTTAGTTTAACGAATGAACGCTTCGGCATATAAGCTTCGCCTCGTGCTTCTAACGTTACTTCTTCATTTAAACGAAGTGGGATAGCTTTAATCGTTTTTAAATTTTGAGTAATATCTTCACCCGTTACACCATCACCACGTGTCGCCCCTTGAATGAAGCGTCCTTTTTCATAATGAAGCGAAACGGCAAGCCCGTCAATTTTTAATTCACATATATATCTTACATTCGCACCATCAATTCCTTGACGTACTCTTCTGTCGAAATCACGTAAATCTCCTTCGTTAAATGCATTTCCTAAACTTAACATTGGTGACTTATGTGTTACTTTTTCAAATATATCAAGAACAGTCCCCCCAACGCGAACGGAGGGAGAATCTTCACTCATAAACTCTGGGTTCTCTGCTTCTAATTTTATAAGCTCCTGCATATTACGGTCATATTCCGCATCAGAAACAGAAGGATTGTCTAATACGTGATATTGATAGTTAAATGTATTTAATAAATCACGCAGTTCTTCAATACGTTTTTTTGCTATCTCTTTTGACATATCCTCATTCCTTTCTATTGTTTCGTCACAGGTGCAAATTTTGCTAACAAACGTTTAACACCAATTGGGCTTGGGAATGCAATATCTAATTCTTTTGCATCACCTTCACCTTTTACACTTACAACTGTACCGACTCCCCATTTTTGGTGGGAAGCTTTATCTCCTACTGCCCAGCCAATTTGTTCGCCGCCTGTCGTCTTAGCTGCAGGGCGCGCGAAAGCTGAACGAGAGCGTGTTGTCGTTGTGATTGTCGTTTTGCCGCTACTTGCCGTTCTGCCTTTTGCACCAAACGATGTTTCACGCTTTGGCGCTGTTTCATTTAATGATTCCACTAGTTCTGTCGGGATTTCTGTAATGAATCGAGACGCAGCGTTCATACTTGTTCTACCAAATAATGTACGCATTTGCGCGTTAGATAAATATAGCTCTTCTTCTGCACGAGTAATACCTACATAAGCAAGACGACGTTCTTCTTGCATTTCATCCTCTTCCATAAGAGAACGAGTATGAGGGAATATCCCTTCCTCTAAGCCAACAATAAAGACAACCGGGAACTCTAATCCTTTCGCTGAGTGCATCGTCATTAAAATAACTTCTTCACCAGCAGTTGGGTCTTCATCTACACGATCAATATCAGCAACAAGTGCTAAATCTGTTAAGAATGCAACAAGGCTCTTATCTTCGCTTTGAGATTCAAATGTTTGCGTAACAGATAAGAACTCGTCTAAGTTTTCTAAACGACCTTCCGCTTCTAAAGAACGTTCATTTTTCAACATATCGCGATAGCCTGTTTTTTCAATAACTTCTTCTACTAATTCTGTAACAGATAAATACTCTTGCATATTTACCCAGTTATTTAATAAATTCGCAAATTCTTTTACTGCCTTTGTAATTTTTGCACTTACTCCAACATGCTCAATTTCATCAAATACAGCAGTTAATGAAATTCCGTTTTGCACACCGTAATTAATAATTTTATCGATAGAAGTCGCACCAATACCACGCTTTGGCATGTTAATAATACGTGCAAAACTAATTTCATCATCTGGATTACCGATTAAACGTAAGTACGCCAAAATATCTTTAATCTCTTTACGATCGTAGAACTTCGTACCCCCGACAATTTTGTACGGAATGTTAGATTTAAGGAAAATCTCCTCGACCATACGAGACTGAGCATTCGTACGATATAACACTGCAAAATCAGTATATTTTCGTTTCCCCATTTGAATATCGTCACGAATTTTTTTCGCAACAAAATACGCTTCGTCCTTTTCAGTTGCAGCACGATAATACGAGATTTTACTTCCAACTTGATTGTCTGTCCATAATTTCTTCGGCTTACGATTCGTATTTTTTTCAATAACAGCATTCGCTGCATTTAAAATATTTTGTGACGAACGATAGTTTTGTTCTAACAAAATTACTTGTGCATTCTCATAGTCTTTTTCGAACGACAAAATGTTAGAAATATCTGCACCACGCCAGCGATAAATAGACTGGTCAGAGTCACCTACAACGCAAAGATTTTTAAAACGCGCTGCCAAATGTTTAACAAGAAGATATTGCGCTTTGTTCGTATCTTGATACTCATCAACGTGAATATATTGGAACTTACGCTGATAAAACTCTAATACTTCTGGAACACGTTCAAATAACTGAATCGTGGTCATAATTAAATCATCAAAGTCTAATGAATTATTTTTCAAAAGACGTTTTTGATACTCTGTGTATACATCGCTCGTTAATTTTTCATATGGATCAGCCATTGTAATTTTTTTTGCATATTTATCCGCAGATAACAGTTCATTTTTCGCATTACTAATACCCGCTAAAATAGAGCGCGGCTCAAATTTCTTCGGATCAATATTGCGCTCTTTCATAATTTTTTTGACTACAGTTAGCTGATCACCTGAATCTAAGATTGTAAAGTTACGATTAATACCAATACGATCGATATCGCGTCGTAAAATACGTACACACATAGAGTGAAACGTCGAAATCCAAATATCTTCTGCTTCTGGTCCGACAAGTGTATCAATACGCTCACGCATTTCACGAGCTGCTTTATTTGTGAAGGTAATAGCTAGTACATTCCATGGTGCTACACCTTTTTCACCAAGTAAATACGCAATACGATGTGTTAACACACGTGTCTTACCACTACCTGCACCTGCCATTAATAGAAGTGGTCCATTCGTTGTTTGTACTGCTTTTTGTTGCTGTGGATTTAAACCGTTTAATAACTTATCTGTCATACTCATATACGCCTGCACCTACTCTCCTTTTACTGCTTTAACTGTTTTTAACGCCGATTTTATATCATCATAAATAATATTTCCAACAACTACTGTATCAGCATATTGTGCCATTTCTTTCGCCTGTTCTGCATTAGAAATACCACCGCCATAATATAACTTAGCTTGTTTCAATTCTGCTTTTACATTTTTAACAAGTTCAACATCTCCATACGTACCGCTATATTCTAAATAAAATATCGGTAAACGTAATAGCTTGTCTGCTAAACGAGCATATGCAATAACGTCATCTTCTGTTACATCACATTTCGCTTCTGTAAGCTGGGCTACTTTCGCTTCTGGATTTAAAACACAATACCCTTCCATAAAAATTTCGTCCCAGTCCATAATATCCCCAAATTCTTTCAATGCCTCATGATGAACACCTGTTACCCATTCTACTTTTCGGCTATTTAAAACACTTGGGATGTAATAAAAATCAAATCCTGGTGTAATTGCTTCTACATCAGAAACCTCTAATACACAAGGAACTGCATATCTACGAATGCTAACTAGCATGTGTAATACGTTATCAATTGTAACTCCATCACTTCCGCCTACAATAACCGCATCAGTTCCAGACTCACAAATCATTTCTAAATGTTCATCGCTTAACTCCTTATTTGGATCAAGCTTAAATACATGTTTCCATCCGGAAATATCGTACATGAAAACACCCTTCCTTTTCTCTAGTTATATATATTTCTGTTCAAAATAACAGTTTATTTTCATCATTATTGTTTTAACTTCATCTTAAATATTTGTTTAAAACGGAGAATTAAGTTTGGAATTACCTCTTCCATATTTTTTAAACTAGAGGATTTAATTTTGAAGTTCCTTTTATGCATTCTTTCATTATAACAAAAAAAGTTACTTACACACACGCACATTCCAACATCTTTTTCCACGTCAAATGTTGGATTACATATCCCAAAAATCAAACGGGATACTAATAAAAGAAATAGTATTATCTATTTCAACTTTCATAAAAAGGAGTGTTTTTCTAATGAAGCAAAATATCGGGACAATAAACGCTCTAATTCGAATTACACTTGGGCTCGTCCTCTTCGGATGTAGTGCAACTAAACTTGTACGCAAGCCGTGGTGCACTTGGTCTAACATTTTTCTATGGATTGGTGCAATGAAAGTTGCAGAAGGAATTGTTCGTTTCTGCCCTGTTGTTGAAATGTGGAAATTCGGAAAATACATGAACATGGGGGCATTTAAAATGCCTAGCATGAATTTTGCTGAAAAAGGACATGCTAAAGAAGAAGTGAATCAAACTTCCACTCATGACAAGCCAGAGTCAAAAGGAAGTTATGACGCTTCTGACAAAGAGATTGAGTCAGCGATTGAAGATATAATCCTGGCAAAACCGCTTTGAATCATTTGTCACGATGTAAGATGCTCTCAAAGGGACTTAGCTGCTGCAGTGGGCGGTTAAGTCTTCTTTATTTTACCATAAAACAGAACGTATATTCTCTTTTTGAACCTTAAAATGTATATAAAAGATATCAACCAATAAAATTCAGAAAATTAGATGCATACCTCTTGCTTAAAATGATATAAAAGTGATATCATTTTTATATCAGGAGGCGATCATATGAAAGAAAAACAAGTATTTTATGTAAATGGTTTTCTCGGTATTATTGGAATTTTGATTTTAGCTGCTATCGGTGTATTTTTCCTTGCACAAGAAATTTTCATAGGAGCGGCACTAACTATTATATTAGCCGCAGTTCTCGCTACAGGTATCGGTATTGTTCAACCGAATCAAGCAAAGGTTATTACGTTCTTCGGTAATTATTTAGGAACAATTCGTCAAAACGGTTTATTTTTAACGATTCCGTTCGCATTCCGTCAAACTGTATCTTTACGTGTTGAAAACTTTAACAGTAAAAAATTAAAAGTAAATGACGTTGATGGAAATCCAATTGAAATTGCAGCTGTTATCGTATATAAAGTTGTTGATTCTGCAAAAGCAATGTTTGGTGTTGAACATTATGATCGATTTGTAGAAATTCAAAGCGAAACGGCAATCCGCCATGTTGCAACAAAATATCCTTATGACAATTTCCAAGATAAAACCTGCGTTACGTTACGCGGAAATACTGAAGAAATCTCTGAAGAATTAAAACGTGAGTTAGAGGCGCGTCTTGAAATTGCTGGTGTAGAAGTATTAGAAACTCGTTTAACGCACTTAGCTTACGCAACAGAAATTGCCCATGCAATGCTACAACGCCAGCAAGCAAAAGCAGTATTAGCTGCTAGAAAAGAAATTGTTGAAGGTGCTGTGAAGATGGCGAAAGATTCCATCCATATGTTAGATGAAGAAGGCGTACTAGAACTCGATGACGAGCGTAAAGCAAATATGGTAAACAACTTATTAGTTGCCATCGTTTCAGATAAAGGTGCGCAGCCAGTTATTAATACAGGAAGCCTATACTAAGGGCTATAAGTAATTATGGCTAAAAAGAAAAGCTTTCCATTACGTATTGATCCTGAATTACACGCAGTCATCGAAAAATGGGCAAATGATGAATTTCGTAGCGTCAATGCACACATCGAGTATTTACTTCGAGAAATGGCAAAGCAAAAAGGGAAATTAAAAAAAGATAAAGATGCATAAAAAATCCCGCTGATTCCTCAGCGGGATTTTTACATATTAACTTTTCGTCATCTCATGCCCAATTGCACGATATCCTATATCACTTCGATAAAATAGACCATCACTCTCAATTTTACCGATTTCTTTATATACTTTATCTTTTGCTTCTTGTAAACTATTTGCCTTACAAGCAACAAATAATACACGGCCACCGTTCGTTACAAAGTCCCCATGTTTCATTGCTGTACCTGCATGGAAAACAATCACATCTTGCAGTGCATCTAGTCCGCTAATAATATCACCTTTTTTATATGCTTCTGGATATCCTTTAGAAGCAAGTACAACACCGATTACCGCTTCTTCTGACCATTGTAACGTTAGTTCACTTTCATCTAATACAGCGTTACATACATCAACTAAATCGTTTTCTAATCGAGGTAATACAACTTCTGTTTCAGGATCACCGAAGCGTGCATTAAATTCAATTACCTTCGGACCATCATTTGTTAAAATAAGACCTGCGTATAAAATACCTGTAAACGAACGGTTTTCTTCAATCATCGCCTTAGCAGTTGGATGCAATACGGTTTGAATCGCTTCTTGAACTGCTGATTCTGGAATTTGTGGTACTGGAGAATATGCACCCATTCCACCCGTATTTGGACCTTTATCACCATCAAAAGCTCTTTTATGATCTTGGGCGATTACCATTGGATGTACAGTTGTTCCATTCACGAATGCCATTAATGAAAATTCTTGTCCATCTAAAAACTCTTCAATAACAACCTTCTTACTTGCCGCGCCGAATTTCACATCTTGCAGCATTTCTTTCACAGCTTGTAATGCCTCTTCAAGCGACATCGCTACCGTTACACCTTTACCAGCAGCTAGGCCGTCAGCTTTAATAACGATTGGTGCACCAACTTTTTGAATGTACTGTACTGCTTCTTCATAATCTGTAAAAGTTTCGTACGCCGCAGTTGGAATATCATACTTTTTCATAAGCTCTTTTGTAAAAGCTTTACTACCTTCAATAACAGCAGCCGCTTTATTCGGACCAAATACGCGAAGTCCCTCTTCTTTAAAACGATCAACAATTCCATTCATAAGCGGAATTTCTGGTCCAACGAAAGTTAACTCAACATTATTCTCTTTTGCAAATAAAACTAATGCATCAAAATCATTTTCATCAATATCAACTGGTGTTGCAACATCTCTCATACCTTCATTACCTGGTGCTACATATACCTTTTCTACTTTTTCAGATTGTGCAAACTTCCAAGCTAAAGCATGCTCACGCCCACCGCGGCCAATTACTAAAACATTCATATTTCATCCCCCAATAATTAAATAAGTACAAACTAGAAGCTATGCTCCTAGTTTGCTTTTTCATATCAATAAAAGGTTATCTCGACCGGACTTTTTAAACATCCATATCAATAAAGGTTTAAAAAGGAGGATTAAGAGAACCGAGCAGGTCTAGGCGCATTTGCCAGGAGGACACGGAGTGTAGCTTTCCTACATGAGTACCGCACTGGCGATGCAACGACGACATGCGAAGGTTATCTTAACCGGACTTTTTAAACATCCTCTATTAGTGTTTGAAATGACGTACGCCAGTGAACACCATAGCAATCCCATAAGTATCTGCCACTTTAATAGAATCTTCATCACGGATTGATCCGCCCGGTTGAATGATTGCTGTAATTCCTGCTTTTGCTGCTTCTTCTAATGTATCTGGCATTGGGAAGAAAGCATCAGATGCAAGCGCGCTACCTTGTGCTTTTTCACCAGCTTGTGTAATTGCGATTTTTGCAGAACCTACACGGTTCATCTGTCCCGCACCGACACCAATTGTCATGTCATCTTTCGCTAAAACAATTGCGTTTGATTTCACATGTTTTACAACTTTCCAAGCTAGTTTTAAATCTTTCCATTCTTGCTCTGAAGGTTCACGTTTCGTTGGAATTAAAATTGTACTTTCATCTAATGATAACGTATCTTCCTCTTGAACGAGAAGTCCACCTTGTACAGAAGTTAGTTTTTTGCTTGCACTTGTCGCTTTTTCAATATTTATAGTTAATAAACGTAAGTTCTTCTTACTTTGCAACACTTCTAAAGCTTCTTGCGAGAACGAAGGTGCGATAACAATTTCTAAGAAAATTTCATGTAACTTTTCTGCTGTAGCTTTATCAATTTCACGATTTGCTGCAATAATACCGCCGAAGATTGATACTGGATCTGCTTCATAAGCACGAGTATATGCTTCGTGAATATTAGTTCCTACTCCAACACCACATGGATTCATATGCTTTACTGCTACTACTGCTGGTTCTGTAAATTCTTTTACGATGCTAAGCGCTGCGTCTGCATCATTAATATTGTTATACGATAATTCCTTACCGTGTAATTGTTCTGCGTATGCAACAGAAGACGTTGCTGCGAATGGCGCTTTATAGAAAGTTGCTTTTTGATGTGGGTTCTCGCCATAGCGTAAGTCTTGCTTTTTCTCAAATGTCACAGTTAATGTTTCTGGACTTTCTTCACCCATTTGCTCTGTTAAGTAGTTAGAAATTAACGCATCATACGCTGCTGTATGACGGAATACTTTCGCTGCTAGTTTACGTTTTGTTTCCTCTGCTACTTCACCGTTCTCTTTCAGTTCTGCTAACACAATATCATAATCTACTGGATCTACAATTACCGATACGAATTTATGATTTTTCGCAGCAGAGCGAATCATTGTTGGGCCACCGATATCAATATTTTCAATTGCATCAGCAAATGTTACATCAGGCTTAGCGATTGTTTCTTTAAATGGGTATAAGTTAACAACAACAAAGTCAATTGGCTCTATACCTAACTCATTCATTTGTGTTACATGTGTTTCATTATCACGAACTGCTAATAGACCACCATGAATATTTGGATGTAATGTTTTCACACGGCCATCCATAATTTCAGGGAAACCAGTTACTTCAGAAATGCCGATTACTTGTAAGCCATTTTCTTCTAGTAACTTTTTCGTACCACCTGTTGAAATAACTTCAATCCCTTGTTCTAGTAACCCTTTAACAAATTCTACTACTCCTGTTTTATCTGAAACACTTACTAATGCACGCTTTTTCATTTATCCTTCACCCCTGGTTGTATGTTAGTTAACAGTTGATTCTTTCACAGACTGAACAATTTGATTCACTGTATTTACGTATAATTTATGTTCAACTTGTTGAATTTTCTTTTGTAAGCTTTCTCTCGTATCCCCTTCAGAAACAACCACTGCTTCTTGTGCAATAATTGGCCCTGTATCCATACCTGCATCTACATAATGAATTGTTACTCCAGTTACTTTCACACCTGCTTCTAACGCTTGACCGACAGCATCTTTACCCGGAAAGCTCGGTAGTAATGATGGATGAATATTAATAATCTTCCCGCCGTATGCTTCTAGTAACGTCGGCCCGATTAAACGCATATATCCAGCTAAAATAACATAATCAATTTCATATTCTTCTAGCTTCTTTAATATCTCTTTTTCAAACGCTTCTTTTGACTCATATGCTTTCGCTGAAAAAGCAAAACACGGAATATGATGATAATTTGCCCGTCCAACAGCTCGTGCTTCTGGTTTATCACATACTAATAAACTAATTTCTGCATCCAATCTTTTTTCTTCTACCGCATTAACGAGAGATTGAAAGTTAGATCCACTTCCAGAAGCAAAAACTGCTAATCTACTCATAGTGCTGTGCCCCCATTAAAAGTAACGCCAGCTCCTTGTATAGTACGTCCAATAATACGAGCCATTTCTCCTTGCTCTTCAAGAAGACGAACAACATCTTTTGCATCTTCTTCCTTCACTGCTACTACCATACCAATACCCATGTTAAAAATATTGAACATTTCTTTCTCTTCCAGTTTTCCAACCTCTTGAAGCAAACTAAAGATCGGCTGAATTTCCCAAGATCCTAGTTCAATCTCAGCACCGATTCCTTCTGGCAACATGCGTGGAATATTTTCAATAAATCCACCACCTGTAATATGCGCCATACCGTATACTTCATGTTTCTTCAATAGTTCTAAAATAGGTTTGACATAAATTTTCGTTGGTTTTAATAATTCTTCACCAAGAGGTAGTTCTAAGCGGCCATAAATACGCTCTAAAGATAGTTCCCCATCTTCTAATAACACTTTTCGTACTAAAGAGTAACCATTGCTATGAATACCGCTAGATGCTAAGCCAATTAGCACGTGACCAGCTTCAATCTTTTCACCTGTTACAATTTTCTTTTTATCAACAATCCCAACTGTAAAACCAGCTAAATCATATTCTTCCGTAGAATACATTCCTGGCATTTCAGCTGTTTCTCCACCGATTAATGCACAACCAGCTTGGCGACAGCCCTCTGATATACCTTTGACGATGTTTTCAATTTTACTAGGTTCAGCTTTACCACAAGCAATATAATCAAGGAAGAAAAGCGGCTCTGCTCCTTGGACAACAATATCATTTACACACATTGCTACTGCATCAATACCAATTGTGTCATGTTTATCTGCCATAAAAGCGAGCATCAATTTCGTTCCCACGCCATCTGTTCCAGATACTAATACAGGTTCTTCTAATGCAAATTTTGATAGATCAAACATACCTCCAAAACCGCCTAAACCGCCTAGTACTTCTTTTCTCATAGTTGTTTGTACGTGTTTTTTCATGCGAGATACCGCTTCATATCCAGCTTCAATATCTACTCCTGCTTGCTTATATGCATTCGCCATCGTTATTTACACCTCGTCTTTTAATTTCTCCCCATCCAGGGCGGGCTATTTTAAGAAAGGATCTAGCTCCTACATCAAAAGAAATAGAAGCTTTTCTCACTTTTCTTATTTCATGCTTTCTAAAAGCTCTTGCTCATAATCATAAAGAGCTGTTGGATAGTCCCCATTAAAGTAAGCCATGCATAGGCCGCCATATTTCCCTTCATATGGACGTCCAATTGCATCTACTAATCCATCTTCACTTAAAAATGTTAAAGAATCTGCTCCGATCATTTCACGGATTTCTTCTACTGTATGATTTGCTGCAATTAATTCTTTTCTCGTTTGAATATCAATGCCATAGAAACATGGATATTTCAGAGGTGGTGAAGCAATTCTTACGTGAACTTCTGTCGCTCCAGCCTCACGAAGCATACGAACAATTCGTTTACTTGTCGTTCCTCTTACGATAGAGTCATCAATCATAACAACTCGTTTCCCTTCAACTACACCTCTTACTGCGGAAAGCTTCATCTTAACCCCTTGCTCGCGCAGTTCTTGAGAAGGTTGAATAAACGTACGTCCAACGTAACGATTTTTAATTAATCCTAACTCATATGGAATACCTGTCGCCTCCGCATAGCCAATCGCAGCTGAAATACTAGAGTCTGGTACACCAGTAACAACATCTGCTTCAATAGGAGCTTCTGCCGCTAAACGTTTCCCCATATTCTTACGTGCTGCATGGACGTTAACACCAGCAATATTAGAATCTGGTCGTGCAAAGTAAATATATTCCATACTACAAATTGCATGTTCTACATCGTTTGTGAAACGATCTACGTGAATTCCTTCATCATTAATGATAAGTAATTCACCCGGTTCTACATCGCGAATGTATGTTGCACCTACTACATCAAAAGCACATGTTTCAGATGCTACAACGTAAGCATCCCCCATCTTTCCAATTGAAAGCGGACGGAACCCATTCGAATCTAATGCAACGATCATTTCATTTCCAGTTAGTAAAAGATACGCAAACGCACCTTTCACTTTGTTTAAAGCTTCTTTTACACTTTCAATTAAAGAATCTTTTGTACTACGTTTAATAAGATGTAAAAGTACTTCTGTATCTGAACTAGTTTGAAAAATACTGCCCTCTGCTTCTAATTCACGACGAAGCATTTTTGCGTTAATTAAATTTCCGTTATGAGCTAACGCCATACTATGATCGGAAAAACGGAACAACAATGGTTGAACGTTAGCAACTTCACTTCCACCAGCTGTTGCATATCGTACATGTCCGATCGCTGATTTTCCATTTAATCCTTCTAGCTCACCTCTTGAAAACACTTCTGATATTAAACCTAACCCCTTGTGACCGACGATTTTTTCCCCATTATTTACGACAATGCCTGCGCCTTCTTGCCCACGGTGCTGTAAACTGTGCAATCCGTAGTATGAAACTTGTGCTGCATTTTCATGCCCCCAAATTCCGAAAACGCCACATTCTTCGTTTAACCCCTTTATTTCAGCAAGCATGGGATTGCCCCTTTCCAAGCCTTTCTCATTTCATCTACATTTGCTGTAAGTAATACTTCATTTTCTTCATTATGAATTGTTACTTCATTTGTACTTGTTACTTCTCCAACTTGGATTGCTTCTACCGCTTTTTCAAACGCCTCTTTATTTTCACGTTTTACAGTTATCACGAAGCGTGACTGTGATTCAGCGAATAATGCTGCTGTTGCTTCTCCATCTAATTTCACAGTAGCACCTAAGCCTTTAGCACCAATTGCACTTTCTGAAATCGCAACTGCTAAACCACCTTCAGCAACATCATGTGCAGATTGAACAAGACCAGCTTGAATTGCTTCTAATACTTGTTTTTGGCGTTTTAATTCTACATCTAAATCGATACTTGGTGATTGACCGAAAATTTTGCCGTGAATCATTTTCTGTAATTCACTTCCGCCAAACTCAGCTTTCGTCTCACCAATTACATACACTAAATCACCAGCTTGCTTAAACTCTTGTGTTGTTACATGTTTTAAGTCATGCACAAGTCCGACCATCCCAACAGTTGGTGTTGGATATACAGCTTCACCACTACGCTCGTTATACATCGATACGTTTCCGCCGATAACTGGTGTTTGTAATGTGCGACAAGCTTCACTCATACCGTCTACTGATTTCTCAATCTGCCAGAAGATTTCTGGTTTTTCTGGGTTACCGAAGTTTAAGCAATCTGTAATTGCAAGTGGCTCTCCGCCAGAACATACGATATTACGCGCTGCCTCTGCTACTGCAATTTTACCGCCCATCTCTGGGTCTAGATAAATGTAGCGAGAGTTACAATCTGTCGTCATTGCTAATCCTTTTTCTGTACCGCGTACACGTACAACTGCAGCATCTGAACCTGGCGTAACAACTGTGCTTGTGCGAACTTGGTAATCGTATTGATCGTATACCCACTCTTTACTTGCAATTGTTGGTTGCTGTAATAAAGCGAATAACGTTTCTTTATAATTTTCTACTTTTGGCGTTTCCATTTTCATTGCTTGGAATTCAGCAAAGTATGCTGCTTCTTTTGATGGCTTATGATAAATTGGTGCTTCTTCTGCTAAAGCATCTGCTGGAACTTCAGCTACCTTTTCACCTTTATGGAATAAACGAAGCATTTTATCTTCTGTTACTTTCCCCATCGTAACCGCTGCAAGACCATACTTCTCAAATAAATCTACTATTTCTTGTTCTCTACCTTTTTTCACGACAATTAACATACGCTCTTGTGATTCAGATAGCATCATTTCATATGGTGTCATTCCTGTTTCACGCTGTGGTACATCATCTAAGTACATTTCAATACCCATTCCTGCTTTACTTGCCATTTCTGCAGATGATGATGTTAAACCAGCCGCACCCATATCTTGAATTCCAACAAGTGCATCGGATTGAATTAATTCTAAACACGCTTCAATAAGAAGCTTTTCCATAAATGGATCCCCTACTTGAACCGCTGGACGTTTCGCTTCTGAGCTTTCAGATAGTTCTTCCGACGCGAATGTTGCACCGTGAATACCGTCACGACCAGTTGATGCTCCTACGTACATTACTGTGTTACCAGCACCGTGCGCTTGCCCTTTTTTAATGTCTTCGTGGTTAATCAAACCTACGCACATTGCATTTACAAGTGGATTTCCTTCATAACATGGATCAAATTGTACTTCGCCGCCAACAGTCGGAATACCGATGCAGTTACCGTATCCTGCAATTCCTGCTACTACTTCTTCGAATAAATATTTCACACGTGGTGACTGTAATTCACCGAAACGAAGTGAGTTTAATAGAGCTACCGGGCGTGCTCCCATAGAGAATACGTCACGAATAATACCACCAACACCTGTTGCAGCTCCTTGATATGGTTCAATAGCTGAAGGATGGTTATGACTTTCCATTTTAAATACAACTGCTTGATTATCACCGATATCTACAATTCCAGCACCTTCTCCAGGTCCTTGCAGAACGCGCTCACCTGTAGTTGGAAACTTACGAAGAACTGGTTTTGAATTTTTATAACTACAATGTTCAGACCACATTACAGAGAATAACCCTGTTTCTGTATAATTTGGCAGACGACCTAAAATCTTTTCAACCATGGCAAACTCTTCGTCTGTTAGCCCCATTTCCGCATATATACGCTCTTCTTTAATTTGTGTTGGATTTGGTTCAAGCATTAACGACATATGTTTCCCTCCACTGTTTTAAGATAGATTGAAAGACTTTTAACCCTTCAGCACCGCCAAGTAATTCATCTACAGCACGCTCTGGGTGCGGCATCATACCAAGTACATTTCCTTTTTCATTTACAATACCAGCAATATCTGAAACGCTACCGTTAGGGTTTTCTACGTAACGGAATGCGATTTGATTGTTCTCTTCTAATTGTTTAAGAGTCGCTTCATCACAATAGTAATTCCCCTCACCATGCGCGATTGGAATATTAATTATTTCATCTTTTTCATATTGTGATGTAAACATCGTTTCATTATTTTCAACACGTAACTGAACAGTGCGACACATAAATTTTAAGTTTTCGTTTCTTATTAACGCTCCTGGTAGTAATCCTGATTCAACAAGAATCTGGAATCCATTACATACACCTAAAATCGGCTTTCCTTGCTCAGCAGCTT
This sequence comes from Bacillus sp. FSL E2-8900, assembly GCF_037966225.1. Lineage (NCBI taxonomy): Bacteria > Bacillati > Bacillota > Bacilli > Caryophanales > Bacillaceae > Bacillus > Bacillus sp. FSL E2-8900. Next base: position 308,652 of record NZ_CP150193.1, on the reverse strand, counting down.
TTTGCACTGCTTTCATTGCATTAGCAAAGCGAGAGATAGCACCGCAGCGTAAGTAGTCACCATAAGAAAATCCACCTGGTAGTAGAATTGCATCATATTCATCTAAATTCTCTGTATCGTGCCAAACGTAATCTACTTCTTCGCCAAGCTCATCTTTAATTGCATGGAACATATCGACATCACAGTTCGAACCCGGAAATACTATTACGGCAAATTTCACTGTGCGACAACCTCCTCAACTTCATAACGGAAGTCTTCCATTACAACGTTCGCTAATAGTTTTTCACACATTTCTTTTACCTTGCTATCTAAATCAGATACAGATTTATCAATTGTTAGTTCCATGTACTTTCCGATTCGAACGTCTTGTACTTCTGTGAATGAAAGACTATGAAGTGCTCCTTTTACTGCTGTTCCTTGTGGATCTAATACGCTTTCTCTTAATGTTACATATACCTTAACTTTATACATGTGAAATTCCCCCTAAACGTTTTAAAATCTCTTCATAAGCATCTGTTAAATTTCCAAGATCACGACGGAATACATCTTTATCAAACTTTTCATTGCTCGTTTCATCCCATAAACGGCAAGTATCTGGTGAAATTTCATCCGCTAAAATGATTTCTCCTTCTTCCGTTACACCAAACTCTAATTTGAAATCTACTAATCTTACACGACAGCTTGCGAAATGATCAATCAACACTTGATTGATTTGTAGAGCCATATCTCGTAATACACTTACTTGCTCTGGCGATGCAACGTTTAATACACGAATATGATCTTCCGTTACAAGCGGATCTCCTAAATCATCATCTTTGAAGTAAAATTCTACGATTGGTTCTGCAAGTACAGTTCCCTCTTCCATTCCTAATCGTTTTGAAAGACTTCCTGCAATTACATTTCTTGTGACAACTTCTAAAGGAATAATACTCACTTTTTTAACAAGTTGTTCTGTTTCAGATAACTTCTCAACAAAATGTGTTTTAATTCCCACTTCTTGTAACTTTCTGAACAATAAAGTTGTAATTTCATTGTTCAAACGACCTTTTCCTGTAATCGTCTCTTTTTTCTCCCCATTGAAAGCAGTCGCACTATCTTTGTACTCTACCCAAACCATATCTGCTGATTCTGTACGATAAATTCTTTTTGCCTTACCTTCATACAGCAATTCTAGCTTTTGCATTTCGCAAGCCCCCTGTAGTTTGAAAAATGTGAATAATATTTTTATAAAGAATGGCACAGAATGACTCTATTCTGTGCCATATGAAATTTTACGCTTCGTTTAATCCAAGGCGTTCAAAGATTGTATCAACGTGTTGCATATGATGCTCATAGTTGAAGCATTCATTAATTTCTTCTTGTGTTAACTTGCTTGTAATACGCTCATCAGCTTCTACAAGCTCTTTAAATTGTACTTGTGTTTCCCAAGCTTCCATCGCTTTAGGCTGTACGATATCATAAGCTTCTTCACGTACCATACCTTTGTCGATTAGTGTAAGCATTACGCGCTGAGAATAAATTAAGCCGTATGTTCTTGTCATATTACGTTTCATATTCTCTGGGTATACAGTTAAGTTTTTAACGATATTACCAAAGCGATTTAACATGTAATTTAATGCGATTGTAGCATCTGGTAAAATTACGCGTTCTGCCGAAGAGTGAGAAATGTCACGCTCATGCCATAATGGAACATTTTCGTAAGCTGTCATCATATAACCGCGGATAACACGAGCTAAACCAGTCATATTTTCAGAACCAATTGGATTACGTTTATGTGGCATTGCAGAAGAACCCTTTTGACCTTTTGCGAAAGCTTCTTCAACTTCACGTGTTTCACTCTTTTGTAAACCACGAATCTCAACTGCCATCTTTTCGATAGATGTTGCAATTAGTGCAAGTGTTGACATGTAGTGTGCGTGACGATCACGTTGCAATGTTTGTGTTGAAATTGGTGCTGCTTCTAATCCTAAATTTTCACAAACATATTTTTCTACGAATGGATCGATATTTGCATATGTACCAACCGCACCAGATAGTTTACCAACACGAACTGTATCAGCAGCTTGTTTGAAACGCTCTACGTTACGTTTCATCTCTTCATACCAAAGACCAAGTTTTAAACCAAATGTCGTTGGTTCTGCATGAACACCGTGTGTTCTTCCCATCATGATTGTGTATTTATGCTCTTTCGCTTTGTTAGCTAAAATGCTTACAAAGTTCTCTAAGTCTTTTAATATAATTTCATTCGCTTGTTTTAAGATGTAAGATAATGCTGTATCTACTACATCTGTAGATGTTAAACCGTAATGAACCCATTTACGTTCTTCGCCTAATGCTGGCGTTTCTGATACAGCACGAGTGAATGCAACTACGTCATGACGTGTTTCTTTTTCAATTTCATAAATACGATCAATATCAAATGATGCATGTTCACGAATTTTTTTAACATCTTCTTTTGGAATATCGCCAAGCTCAGCCCATGCTTCACAAGCTAAAATCTCAACTTCTAACCACGCTTTAAATTTGTTCTCTTCCGTCCAAATCGCACCCATTTCAGGGCGTGTATAACGACTAATCATCTTTTTCCCTCCAACAGTTGTTCTTGATGGTCCCAAATATGCAAACTCTTCGCTTTTTCTAGAGCGACTTCAATATTATCATTTAAAATATTAACATGCCCCATTTTTCGCTGTGCTTTTGCTTCTTCTTTTCCATACAAGTGTAAATAGCACCCGGTTAATCTATTCACTTGTCTTAGGACCCCTTCTATATGTTCGCCTAAAATGTTTACCATGACAACTGGTTTTAACAAATTTGTTTCTCCTAGAGGTAAATTACAGATTGCTCGAATATGTTGACCAAATTGACTCGTTTCACATGCATCCTGTGTATAGTGTCCTGAATTGTGAGGTCTTGGCGCTAATTCATTAATATAAATCTCACCATTATCTGTAGCAAACATCTCTACAGCTAGTGTTCCCACAAGTTCTAATTCATCCGCAAGTACCTTTGCATACGCAATTGCTTTTTGAGAAAGCTCTTCTGTAATGCGAGCTGGAACGATAGATTCATGTAAAATGTTATTTACATGAATATTTTCTGCTACTGGAAACACTTTTGTTTCACCACTTACACTACGAATCACAATAACTGATACTTCTTTTTCAAAAGGCACCCATTTCTCTAAAATACATTCTGCTTTATCCACAAGATTTCTTGCTGCCTCAACATCAGCTTCACTTCTTAAAACAACTTGCCCTTTCCCATCATATCCACCTGTCGTCGTTTTTAAGACGGAAGGGAATGATAACCCAGCAATTGCTTCTGTAAGCTGATCTTGATTTTGAACCAATCTATACGTTGCTACTGGTAACCCAGCCTTCTCAATCGCATTCTTTTCTGTAAAACGATTTTGCGTTGTATTTAACAACTGACTACCTTGTGGTAAGTACGCATGTTTTTCAAGCCATTGTAAACATCTATAATCAATATTCTCAAATTCATATGTGACAACATCACTTATCTCTGCTAAATGCTGAATTGCTTTTAAATCATCATATGGTGCAACAATTTCAATATCAGCAACTTGTGCACATGGCGAATGCTTTGTAGGATCTAAAACAGCAATTTTATATCCCATCTCCTTAGCTGCCAATGCCATCATTCTTCCTAGCTGGCCGCCTCCAATAATACCGATTGTTTTTCCAGGTAAAATGATTCTCGTCATACTAGCTCACTACCTTCACGCACATCTTTTTCAATCGCTTCTCGTCTCAATTCTAATGCATCATGTATATCATCATGAAATGATCCAAGTATTTGTGCAGCAAGTAATCCAGCATTCGTTGAACCGGCTTTACCAATTGCAACAGTTGCAACTGGAACACCTCCTGGCATTTGGGCGATGGATAATAATGAATCTAAGCCGTTTAATGCTTTTGATTGAACTGGAACTCCAATTACAGGAAGATTTGTCTTCGCTGCAACCATTCCTGGTAAATGTGCTGCTCCACCAGCTCCAGCAATAATAACTTTCAATCCACGTTCACGAGCCGTCTCTGCATATTCAAACATATAATCCGGAGTCCGATGAGCGGATACAACTTTTTTCTCATACGGTATATTTAATTTATCTAAAATGTCACAAGCATATTTCATTGTTTCCCAGTCTGACGTACTTCCCATTATGACTCCAACTAGTGATTTCATATTAGAATCCCCCCGATTCAAATAAAAAAAGCCTGAAATAGAACAGTTTCTCTTTTACTATGAGAGAAAGCGCTCTACTCAGGCATACGTATCCCTTGTGAATAGAAAAATACCGAGTGACTTTCCCTCATAGTCTAACGAATAACGGTCGTTAGGTAGAGACTTGCAGGCCATATCCCCGCGATTATATGAGGTCTTATATTATTGTTTCTATGGCTATATTAACAATATTTCATAAACAATGTCAATAAATAATCGAATGTTTTTTTATTAGCAGTCAATAACGTTCGTGTTTTAGTTATATTCAAAAGAAGAATTGCAACTATATACAAGAAGAAAAGGGAATTAGAATATATATTTCTAGAGATCTATTTTATGTATTTATCGTTTAAATAGCACTTCAGTATGTTTTTAATCAAAATATATATACTCTTGTATTATTATAACGATTTAATTTCTAAGGAGGATAACTGTTAAAGAAAGAACTATGCTATTATCCTATTTATTTTTCTCTATTGCAGGAATTTCTGTAATTATTAAATATTTATTTATAGCATCTCATTATTTAAAATATATACTTATGATAGAAATAATGTGTCCTATTTTAAGTATTACTTTAGCGACATTAGGAAAATTAGGAACACAAAAAATCATTACTATTATTTTAAAGAGTCTCTACTTTATTCTTTTTTCGTCTGTAGCTTTATTAAATTTACGGATTATAGCATTCGGTAAATAAAAATAAACACAAAAAAACCTAAGTCAAAATAACTTAGGTTCTTGCTTGGCGACGTCCTACTCTCACAGGGACAAGGTCCCAACTACCATCGGCGCTAGAGAGCTTAACTTCCGTGTTCGGTATGGGAACGGGTGTGACCTCTCTGCCATCATCACCAAACTATGAAGGCATATTCCTTCAAAACTAGATAACATTTGCTACATATTATATGGTTAAGTCCTCGATCTATTAGTATTCGTCAGCTCCACATGTCACCATGCTTCCACCTCGAACCTATCAACCTGATCATCTTTCAGGGATCTTACTAGCTTACGCTATGGGAAATCTCATCTTGAGGGGGGCTTCATGCTTAGATGCTTTCAGCACTTATCCCTTCCGCACATAGCTACCCAGCTATGCCCTTGGCAGAACAACTGGTACACCAGCGGTGCGTCCATCCCGGTCCTCTCGTACTAAGGACAGCTCCTCTCAAATTTCCTACGCCCACGACGGATAGGGACCGAACTGTCTCACGACGTTCTGAACCCAGCTCGCGTACCGCTTTAATGGGCGAACAGCCCAACCCTTGGGACCGACTACAGCCCCAGGATGCGATGAGCCGACATCGAGGTGCCAAACCTCCCCGTCGATGTGGACTCTTGGGGGAGATAAGCCTGTTATCCCCGGGGTAGCTTTTATCCGTTGAGCGATGGCCCTTCCATGCGGAACCACCGGATCACTAAGCCCGACTTTCGTCCCTGCTCGACTTGTAGGTCTCGCAGTCAAGCTCCCTTATGCCTTTGCACTCTACGAATGATTTCCAACCATTCTGAGGGAACCTTTGGGCGCCTCCGTTACACTTTAGGAGGCGACCGCCCCAGTCAAACTGCCCACCTGACACTGTCTCCCGGGTCGATAAGACCCGTAGGTTAGAATTTCAATACAGTCAGGGCGGTATCCCACCAGCGCCTCCACCGAAGCTAGCGCTCCGGTTTCAATGGCTCCCGCCTATCCTGTACAAACTGTACCAAAATTCAATATCAGGCTACAGTAAAGCTCCACGGGGTCTTTCCGTCCTGTCGCGGGTAACCTGCATCTTCACAGGTACTATAATTTCACCGAGTCTCTGGTTGAGACAGTGCCCAAATCGTTACACCTTTCGTGCGGGTCGGAACTTACCCGACAAGGAATTTCGCTACCTTAGGACCGTTATAGTTACGGCCGC
>NZ_CP150193.1:295000-297500 GCF_037966225.1 Bacillus sp. FSL E2-8900 | reverse complement strand
GCTTACTGATGCTGAAACTCTCTCTAGCGCTTTATTCCAAAACCAATATGCTAAAATTGTTGCTCCAATAACAAGGTATATTACACTAAGTCCCGTTTTCCAAGTTTCAACCTTTGGAAGACCGTAATAAAAAATTTCTATCAGTGCAAACGGTAAGAGAATAACAGCTCCAATAATTAAAGTTAATGTTGTAAAAACCTCGTTTGATAAATACTGTTCTTGTTTTGGTCGTTTTAGCAAAACTGTGTAGAAAGCAAATAGAAAAGTACTTAATAATATTAGTATATCTCCTATTAAGGACACTTCTTGATTAGCACTTTTAGATGGAATCGTAATAAAGAGTACTCCTATAGCACCCAATATAATTCCTATCCAATAATTCAATCGAATTTTCTCTTTCAAAAAGAGTGCTGAAAAAAGAATTGTAACTAATGGTAATGCAGCATCTATAATACTCACATGTAATCCACTTGTTAAAGAAATGCCGTAGGATGTAAACATAAAATAACCAGCTACACCGGTAAAAGCTAACAAACTCATTCTTTTCCATGGAACTTTTTTATGTACAACTGATTTTTGTAATTCCTTAAATGAGAATAGCATACAAATTCCACCTGCAAAGAAAAGACGAATAAATAACAAAGTAAACGGCTGAATAGATTCTAACGCCCATTTTGTTGGCGCAATGGCTGTGCCCCATAATATAACAGCCACTAATAACATGCATATTTCTTTCATAATTCCCCACACCCATCAAAAATATATGTTAACTACCTTAATTATAGATTTTTTCTAATGTAAAATCCTTTAAAAGCACAAAAGGTTATGTAAGATCACAAACATTCTTTTTACATCTGGACTATATTCTTGAAAAGGTAATTCTTACCTTTAAATTTAAAATAATAAAAATAAACACAAAAAAACCTAAGTCAAAATAACTTAGGTTCTTGCTTGGCGACGTCCTACTCTCACAGGGACAAGGTCCCAACTACCATCGGCGCTAGAGAGCTTAACTTCCGTGTTCGGTATGGGAACGGGTGTGACCTCTCTGCCATCATCACCAAACTATGAAGGCATATTCCTTCAAAACTAGATAACATTTGCTTCATATTATATGGTTAAGTCCTCGATCTATTAGTATTCGTCAGCTCCACATGTCACCATGCTTCCACCTCGAACCTATCAACCTGATCATCTTTCAGGGATCTTACTAGCTTACGCTATGGGAAATCTCATCTTGAGGGGGGCTTCATGCTTAGATGCTTTCAGCACTTATCCCTTCCGCACATAGCTACCCAGCTATGCCCTTGGCAGAACAACTGGTACACCAGCGGTGCGTCCATCCCGGTCCTCTCGTACTAAGGACAGCTCCTCTCAAATTTCCTACGCCCACGACGGATAGGGACCGAACTGTCTCACGACGTTCTGAACCCAGCTCGCGTACCGCTTTAATGGGCGAACAGCCCAACCCTTGGGACCGACTACAGCCCCAGGATGCGATGAGCCGACATCGAGGTGCCAAACCTCCCCGTCGATGTGGACTCTTGGGGGAGATAAGCCTGTTATCCCCGGGGTAGCTTTTATCCGTTGAGCGATGGCCCTTCCATGCGGAACCACCGGATCACTAAGCCCGACTTTCGTCCCTGCTCGACTTGTAGGTCTCGCAGTCAAGCTCCCTTATGCCTTTGCACTCTACGAATGATTTCCAACCATTCTGAGGGAACCTTTGGGCGCCTCCGTTACACTTTAGGAGGCGACCGCCCCAGTCAAACTGCCCACCTGACACTGTCTCCCGGGTCGATAAGACCCGTAGGTTAGAATTTCAATACAGTCAGGGCGGTATCCCACCAGCGCCTCCACCGAAGCTAGCGCTCCGGTTTCAATGGCTCCCGCCTATCCTGTACAAACTGTACCAAAATTCAATATCAGGCTACAGTAAAGCTCCACGGGGTCTTTCCGTCCTGTCGCGGGTAACCTGCATCTTCACAGGTACTATAATTTCACCGAGTCTCTGGTTGAGACAGTGCCCAAATCGTTACACCTTTCGTGCGGGTCGGAACTTACCCGACAAGGAATTTCGCTACCTTAGGACCGTTATAGTTACGGCCGCCGTTTACTGGGGCTTCAGTTCAGAGCTTCGCTTACGCTAACCCCTCTCCTTAACCTTCCAGCACCGGGCAGGTGTCACCCCCTATACTTCGCCTTACGGCTTCGCAGAGAGCTGTGTTTTTGCTAAACAGTCGCTTGGGCCTATTCACTGCGGCTTTCCGTTAAGAAAGCACCCCTTCTCCCGAAGTTACGGGGTCATTTTGCCGAGTTCCTTAACCAGAGTTCTCTCGCACACCTTAGGATTCTCTCCTCGCCTACCTGTGTCGGTTTGCGGTACAGGCACCTTTTATCTCGCTAGAAGCTTTTCTTGGCAGCGGGGAATCAAAGACTTCGCTCCATAAGGAGCTTCCCCATCACAGCTCAGCCTTCACGATAAGCGGATTTGCCTACT
>NZ_CP150193.1:272500-290000 GCF_037966225.1 Bacillus sp. FSL E2-8900 | reverse complement strand
AAGAAAATAAGCCCCACCTGAAGGTTCAACAGATTATTAATGATAAAAACTCTGGTTCTGTATTTAAACAATGGATAAAAGGAGTCTCTGCAGCAACTGGTGATTATATTTGGATCGCAGAGGCCGATGACTTATGCGATAAGACATTTTTACAAGAGGTGATACCGGGGTTTTATATAAATAACAATATTACCTTAAGTTACACACAATCAAAACAAATTGATGAACAAGGAAATGTATTGGCTAATCATTATTTAAATTACACAAATGATATCGATAAAGAAAAATGGAAAGGCCCCTATTTTCGAAAAGGCGTCGAAGAAATACAAGATACGTTACTTATCAAAAACACTATACCTAATGTTTCAAGTGTAGTTTTTAAAAATATAGATATGAAGAAAACAGAAAAACAGTTAGAGAAGTTCAAAATAGCTGGTGATTGGTTTTTCTATGTTTCTCTTCTTACAGAGGGAGATATTTACTTCAATCCAGCCCCCTTAAACTATCATAGACGACATTTAAATAGCGTAACAAGAACAGAAGATTCATACTCCCATTACAATGAAGTTGTGCAAATGCAAAATTTCATTAAAGAAAGATTTACTATCGACGACATTTCTAAAATGAAAATGTATACATATAGAAAGCATCTTAAAGCATACTTAAAAATTTAAACTTGTGCTTTCTATGCCATCAATATCTCTTGTAAGTTGCTACTATTACTTAAGGGAGGAATACTCTTTGAAAGACTTTATAGAGGAACATAAAGATTTAATTTCTCAAATCGCACACAGCTATAATGTAAATGCAAGTATCCATCCTGATGATCATATCTTTCAGTTCATTGTCACTAATCCCGTCTTCCCATCAAAAAAAGAAGCGATAGATTACTACTTTAAAGAGGGGCAAAACTCAGCACAAATACTCTTAAACTTAATTACTTCCCTTTATCCTCCTACAGGCAATCCAATTAAATTGTTAGAATTTGCATCCGGATACGGCTGCGTAACACGTCATTTATTAAATCTACAAGCGAATTTGAGTATAACCGCTTGCGATATACACGAAGAGGCTATTTCCTTTATTGAAAACAAATTAAATAATTCTTCTATATTATCTCATCCTGAGCCTGAACAGTTAAAATTGGACTCCTCTACGTACGATATCGTTTTTTGTCTATCCTTTTTCTCTCATATGCCTGATACAACTTGGTTTCGTTGGCTGCAAACATTGTATAACGCTGTTTCACCTGGTGGTTTATTCATTTTCACAACCCATGGCTATCAAAGCAAAAAATACTTCGGGTTTCCAAATTTAAATGAAAAGGGCTATTGGTTTCTCTCTTCTAGTGAACAATTCGATTTAGATGTGAATCAATACGGACAAACGATAGTTAGTCCCTCTTACGTGTGTGACAAAATTAAATTATTACCCCATAACCCAATTATCAAAAAGTATACTGAAGGATTTTGGTGGGAACATCAAGACCTTTGGGTTATAGAAAAAGAAGTAAAATAATAACCCACACTCTGCTTATACAAGTAGAGTGTGGGTTATTGTTTTTTACTATATAAGAACTCTTCAATCCATAGCTTATTTAATCTAATCCCATGTTTAAAATCTATTTTAGGTTCCCAATTCAATTCTTGTTTTATCTTATCAATATTTAAAATGATTTTTTGAACGTTCTCTTGTTTTTGTTTGTAACAGATAAAATCCACTTTTCTTTCTGTTATTTTCTCTAATTCCACTATAATTCGTTTTAAAGAAAGACCTTTGCCACTCCCTATGTTGTATACGCAAGATTTCAATTGATTTAATTGTGCTAGTTGTATAGTAATTTCAACTAAATCATCGATATAAATATAATCTCTAATAATCTCCTCTGGATTCCCATATATATGAATCCTTTCATTACTGAGATGCTGGTACAAAAAACAATTTATCGCCCCAACTTTTTTTAAGGGGTTTTGGTATTTTCCATACGGATTAGAATATCTACATACAACATAATCTATTCCATATTTTCTCTTATAAAAATACAAATAATTCTCCAGCGAAACTTTTGTTATTCCATACGGGGAAAGTGGTCTTAATGGATGTTTCTCATCAATAGGCAAATATTCAGGTTCACCATAAACTGTGCCTCCCGAAGAAGCTAATATAATTTTTTTAATACGAAAATCTTTAACACTTTCCATGAAATTAAGAAAAAATAGACTGCTATTAATATCACCGAAAACATCTTCAATTGAAGTTGCTACGTTAGACGTCGCAGCTAAATAAATAATAATATCTATATTCACTAAAGCCTTATATATATCCTCAACATTTTTTAAATCACCTTTAATAAATTCAACTTCACTTACAATATTTTGAGGAAAATTATTTATATGTCTGGAAAATACTTTTACATTTTGCCCCTGTTTCAATAAACCCAATGCGAGGTTGATACCAATGAAACTATTTCCACCTACTATTAAATAATTATTCTTCCTCATAATATCATCTCTCTAGTAGTAAATTTTTCCCGTCTTCAAACCTAAAAATATACACAAATAAACTGGATCATTTCGATTATTCATCTTCTTATCATTGTATGTTTGTTATAAATTTTCATTATCTTTATTTTCTATTTTCATTTCAGAATAGCTTCCTTATTCAGGTTGACTGCAAAAACACTCATAATATTTACTCATCCCCATGAATATATTTAATAAACAATCCTCACTTGTTTAACCCATAAAAAAACTTCTAAATACACAAGGTTTTCAAAAAAGGAGTGCGAAACTCATGAAAAATATAAATCAAGAACTTTTAAATCATGTAATTCTACATAAAGATCGAATTCCACATTACCATAAAGACTTTCCGATTATACTATTTTGGAGTCATAGAAGCGGATGCACCGCGTTAGCTAATTGGTTCTTTTTTCAAATCGGATTATTTACTGAAGCAAAGAAATACAATGACTTTATTCATTACTATGAGTTCTGGGTGTATAAGAACAATACAAATTACATACCAGAGTTACAAAATGGTCTTCTAGAGGGTAAAAAGGATGTTTGTAAACTTGTGCGAAATCCCTATACAAGGGCTGTCAGCTCATTTCTATTACTTGCTGACAACCCATATGCTAGCCCTCAATGGGAAAGTATCCGTCATTATTTTTACAATGACAAATATAGTAATCAAGGAATATCATTTAAACAATTTTTATATTACGTTCAGGCATTCAGCTCCAATTCTCTAGCGTTAGATATACATTTTAGTCAACAATACGTCCCTGGTGAAGAAAACTTCATCCAATGTTATATTCCTTTAGAAGATTTTAATACACAAATTACCAAACTAGAACACACGTACGATTTGATAAAATCCCCTTTAGCACTTCTTACAAATTCAGATCATCATCGCGCACATAAGATGATTTATGCAGGGAGCTATGCAGAACTTAGCATTACAGATACAGACTTCCCACGATTTCCAACATACGAAAGCTTTTATGATAAAGAAACTATGGATTTAGTTACAGAAATATACGCACAGGATTTTGAAATGTACCCATACACGAAAGGGATATTTTAAGTCTATACATTTTCCCATGAATAAAAGCTGATGCATCGCATAGCATAAAGTGAAACTTTAATTCGATTGGGGGTTCTCTTCAACTGATTATTCCCTTCTCCTAATCGCAATTTTAAGAGATACCTAACTTTCCCCCATTCCCCCTTTGATTTCGCTGATTGTTGACGTGTATCATACTTTCCATAAATAGATTGCATTTAACATAGGAGGGATGTCGTGTGGAAATCAATTTGAAACACAATAATGGGTACTGCGTTATTTGCGAAAAGAAAGCTACATTTATAGAGCATAATGATTGGCTTAGAGATCATTATTTATGTTCTACATGTAACTCTATACCAAGGCAGCGAGCTTTAATCCATGCTTTGCATACATTTTTTCCAAAATGGGATTCCTATAGTATCCACGAATCCTCTCCTGGAGGGATTACAACTCAGCTACTATTAAAAAACTGTAAAAACTATACTTATTCTCAATACTTTAGAAATTATCCTCTTGGCCAATACTTTCAAGGTATTAGATGTGAGAACTTAGAAGACATGACTTTTGAAAATGAATCTTTTGATTTATTCATTACTCAAGACGTTTTTGAGCATGTAATGACGCCGAACAAAGCCTTTAAAGAAATAGAACGAGTATTAAAACCTGGCGGCGCTCATGTATTTACTGTCCCTTGGTATCATACACTCACAAAAACTGTGCAAAGAGCAAGAATGAATCAAGAGGTCATTGAATATATTGAAGAGCCCATTTATCACGGAAACCCTATTGATGAGAATGGATCTTTAGTAACGTTCGATTGGGGGCAGGATATGATTGAATATATTTATACACACGCAAACATGTATACCATTGTTTATTTACAAAAGGATAGATCACTAGGGTTAGATGCTGAATTTTTACATGTTTTTATTAGTAAAAAGCAAGAAAATAAAGTTTAATCACTATATAATTCGGAGGTTTAACAAATGAATAAATTTAAGTTAGGAAGTGATTTTGATCATCTTGTTAATTCACTATCTGATGTCGAACTTCTAAATTTATTTATACAAAGTTGTTCACAAACAACGATAAATGGGGTTCCCGTACCTAGGTTTCCTCCTGAAGAAATTCAAAAACAATTTGTAGGTGCTTCCTATGAACATGCTCTTTACGAAGCATATTTGTTTTATAGACATATAAAAGAATACGCCCAAAATTTAGGGGTTCCCTTGAATAAAGAAAGTAAAGTTTTAGACTTCGGCTGCGGATGGGGAAGAATTATACGCTTCTTATTTAAAGATGCCTCTGATCAAAATTTACTTGGCATTGATGTCGATCCTGCGATGATCACACTTTGTAATGAAACACTAGGAAGAGGGATATATAAAACAGCAAGTCCACATCCCCCTGTAGAATTTATTAGTGACAATTCATTAGATATCATATTCGCTTATTCTGTATTCTCACATTTATCCGAAGCAACTGCCGAAAATTGGGTAAAAGAATTTTCAAGAGTTCTTCGCCCTGGTGGAATCTTCATCGCAACAACACAAGCGCGCTATTTTCTTGATTTTTGTCAACAATTCCAAGAACATCCTGAATTAATTCAAACAGGATGGCATAAAACTTTATCTCAAGCTTTTCCAGATATACATCGCGCCATCTCGGATTATGAAAACGGCAAATTTGTTCACAGTCCTACTGGTGCAGGGGATGTTAGAAATAGTAGTTTTTACGGAGAAACTGTTATACCTAGGACTTATATTGAAAATCATTATGAGAAATATTTAAAGCTACAAGACTTTTTTGATGATGTAAATCGATTACCACAGGCCCTCTTTGTCCTTCAAAAAATTTAATTCCTTTCATTCAACGTAATAAATTTCATGACGAAAAGCACTTTCTATTTCAGCTATATATCAAATTACCTAATACTCTCTTATTAAGTAAGCTTAAAAAAATCCAATACATACCATAAAAAACAGTAAACAGATAACATATCTCTTGTTTTAAAATTGCTTCACCAAATCAAGAATAACTTCCCAACACTTGAACTACGAAAAACATGAGGGGGATATAACTTGAAAATAATAGCTTTTTACTTACCACAATTCCATCAAATTAAAGAAAATGATCGATGGTGGGGGAAAGGATTTACTGAATGGACAAATACTAAAAGTGCACGACCTTTATTTTCAGGACATTATCAACCTAGGGAACCTTATCAAGATTTTTATTACGACTTAACTACCCCCTCCGTAAGAAAGTGGCAAGCGGAAATCGCTAAAGCATACGGTATATATGGTTTTTGTTATTATCATTACTGGTTTAAGGGAAAAAGACTATTAGAAACACCCTTTAATGAGGTACTAAAGATGAAGGAACCTGACTTCCCTTTTTGTCTTTCTTGGGCAAATGAACCATGGACAAAATCTTGGGATGGTCTCGATAAACATATATTAATGCCTCAAGACTACGGAGATATATCTGATTGGAAGGAACACTTTGATTATTTATTACAGGCTTTCCAGGATGAGAGATATATTTATATAGATGATAAACCTCTATTCATTATTTATCGTCCAGAACATATTCCTGATTGTGAAAAAATGCTTAATTACTGGAATGCATTAGCGCGAGAAAATGGTTTAAAAGGTATATACTTTGCTGAAACATTAAACAGTTTTCCACTACCTAATATAAATGGATTCGATGCTAGCATTCAGTTTGAACCTTTCTATACAATTGCCCATGATAGCTCTTCAGACATAAATAAGGTAATATATGATTCTGATATGCAATTAAATGTTTGGGACTACGATAAAGTATGGATGTATATATTACAACGATCGCTCCCAAAGAAAAAAACATTTCCCGGGGCTTTTGTTGATTGGGATAATACTGCACGACGTAAAAACGCAAATAGCAGCATCTTTGTAGGTTCTACCCCTGAAAAGTTCACCATATATTTAAGCAAGCAAATTCATCGGACTTACTCTTTTTATAACAGCGAGTTTTTATTTATTAACGCATGGAACGAGTGGGCGGAAGGAACTTACTTAGAGCCAGATAAAAAATATGGATTCTCTTATTTAGAAGGGGTTAAAAATGCAATTGATAGAGGTATGAAAGCATACAAAAAAGACGAGTCATTCTGACTCGTCTTAAGCTTGCTTGGCGACGTCCTACTCTCACAGGGACAAGGTCCCAACTACCATCGGCGCTAGAGAGCTTAACTTCCGTGTTCGGTATGGGAACGGGTGTGACCTCTCTGCCATCATCACCAAACTATGAAGGCATATTCCTTCAAAACTAGATAACATTGCTACATATTATATGGTTAAGTCCTCGATCTATTAGTATTCGTCAGCTCCACATGTCACCATGCTTCCACCTCGAACCTATCAACCTGATCATCTTTCAGGGATCTTACTAGCTTACGCTATGGGAAATCTCATCTTGAGGGGGGCTTCATGCTTAGATGCTTTCAGCACTTATCCCTTCCGCACATAGCTACCCAGCTATGCCCTTGGCAGAACAACTGGTACACCAGCGGTGCGTCCATCCCGGTCCTCTCGTACTAAGGACAGCTCCTCTCAAATTTCCTACGCCCACGACGGATAGGGACCGAACTGTCTCACGACGTTCTGAACCCAGCTCGCGTACCGCTTTAATGGGCGAACAGCCCAACCCTTGGGACCGACTACAGCCCCAGGATGCGATGAGCCGACATCGAGGTGCCAAACCTCCCCGTCGATGTGGACTCTTGGGGGAGATAAGCCTGTTATCCCCGGGGTAGCTTTTATCCGTTGAGCGATGGCCCTTCCATGCGGAACCACCGGATCACTAAGCCCGACTTTCGTCCCTGCTCGACTTGTAGGTCTCGCAGTCAAGCTCCCTTATGCCTTTGCACTCTACGAATGATTTCCAACCATTCTGAGGGAACCTTTGGGCGCCTCCGTTACACTTTAGGAGGCGACCGCCCCAGTCAAACTGCCCACCTGACACTGTCTCCCGGGTCGATAAGACCCGTAGGTTAGAATTTCAATACAGTCAGGGCGGTATCCCACCAGCGCCTCCACCGAAGCTAGCGCTCCGGTTTCAATGGCTCCCGCCTATCCTGTACAAACTGTACCAAAATTCAATATCAGGCTACAGTAAAGCTCCACGGGGTCTTTCCGTCCTGTCGCGGGTAACCTGCATCTTCACAGGTACTATAATTTCACCGAGTCTCTGGTTGAGACAGTGCCCAAATCGTTACACCTTTCGTGCGGGTCGGAACTTACCCGACAAGGAATTTCGCTACCTTAGGACCGTTATAGTTACGGCCGCCGTTTACTGGGGCTTCAGTTCAGAGCTTCGCTTACGCTAACCCCTCTCCTTAACCTTCCAGCACCGGGCAGGTGTCACCCCCTATACTTCGCCTTACGGCTTCGCAGAGAGCTGTGTTTTTGCTAAACAGTCGCTTGGGCCTATTCACTGCGGCTTTCCGTTAAGAAAGCACCCCTTCTCCCGAAGTTACGGGGTCATTTTGCCGAGTTCCTTAACCAGAGTTCTCTCGCACACCTTAGGATTCTCTCCTCGCCTACCTGTGTCGGTTTGCGGTACAGGCACCTTTTATCTCGCTAGAAGCTTTTCTTGGCAGCGGGGAATCAAAGACTTCGCTCCATAAGGAGCTTCCCCATCACAGCTCAGCCTTCACGATAAGCGGATTTGCCTACTTATCAGCCTAACTGCTTGGACGTGCACAACCAATCGCACGCTTCTTCTATCCTTCTGCGTCCCTCCATTGCTCAAACGATAAAGAGGTGGTACAGGAATATCAACCTGTTGTCCATCGCCTACGCCTGTCGGCCTCGGCTTAGGTCCTGACTAACCCTGAGCGGACGAGCCTTCCTCAGGAAACCTTAGGCATTCGGTGGACGGGATTCTCACCCGTCTTTCGCTACTCATACCGGCATTCTCACTTCTAAGCACTCCACCAGTCCTTCCGGTCTGACTTCACTGTCCTTAGAACGCTCCCCTACCACTGATACCATTGGTATCAATCCGCAGCTTCGGTGGTGTATTTAGCCCCGGTACATTTTCGGCGCAGAGTCACTCGACTAGTGAGCTATTACGCACTCTTTAAATGGTGGCTGCTTCTAAGCCAACATCCTAGTTGTCTAAGCAACTCCACATCCTTTTCCACTTAATACACACTTTGGGACCTTAGCTGGCGGTCTGGGCTGTTTCCCTTTTGACTACGGATCTTATCACTCGCAGTCTGACTCCTAAGGATAAGTCATTGGCATTCGGAGTTTGACTGAATTCGGTAATCCGATGAGGACCCCTAGTCCAATCAGTGCTCTACCTCCAAGACTCTTACACTTAAGGCTAGCCCTAAAGCTATTTCGGGGAGAACCAGCTATCTCCAGGTTCGATTGGAATTTCTCCGCTACCCACACCTCATCCCCGCACTTTTCAACGTGCGTGGGTTCGGGCCTCCATTCAGTGTTACCTGAACTTCACCCTGGACATGGGTAGATCACCTGGTTTCGGGTCTACGACCACGTACTAAACGCCCTATTCAGACTCGCTTTCGCTGCGGCTCCGCCTCTTCAGCTTAACCTCGCACGGGATCGTAACTCGCCGGTTCATTCTACAAAAGGCACGCCATCACCCGTTAACGGGCTCTGACTATTTGTAGGCACACGGTTTCAGGATCTCTTTCACTCCCCTTCCGGGGTGCTTTTCACCTTTCCCTCACGGTACTGGTTCACTATCGATCACTAGGGAGTATTTAGCCTTGGGAGATGGTCCTCCCAGATTCCGACGGAATTTCACGTGTTCCGCCGTACTCAGGATACATTCAAGAGAGAACGAAGTTTCGACTACGGGGTTGTTACCCTCTACGACGGACCTTTCCAGGTCGCTTCGTCTACCTCGTTCCTTTGTAACTCCGTATAGAATGTCCTACAACCCCAAGAGGCAAGCCTCTTGGTTTGGGCTATGTTCCGTTTCGCTCGCCGCTACTCAGGAAATCGCATTTGCTTTCTCTTCCTCCAGGTACTTAGATGTTTCAGTTCCCTGGGTCTGTCTTCCTTACCCTATGTATTCAGATAAGGATACCATACCATTACGTATGGTGGGTTTCCCCATTCGGAAATCTTCGGATCAAAGCTTACTTACAGCTCCCCGAAGCATATCGGCGTTAGTCCCGTCCTTCATCGACTCCTAGTGTCAAGGCATCCACCGTGCGCCCTTTCTAACTTAACCAAACTAAAAATTAAAAAATATGAGCTACACTGTTATCTAGTTTTCAAAGAACATACATTTATATATGAGAGATAGTTCTCTCAAAACTGAACAAAACGAAACACGGAAACTTTATTGATGAACAGCGTTCATCAATTCTCCATAGAAAGGAGGTGATCCAGCCGCACCTTCCGATACGGCTACCTTGTTACGACTTCACCCCAATCATCTGTCCCACCTTAGGCGGCTGGCTCCAAAAAGGTTACCCCACCGACTTCGGGTGTTACAAACTCTCGTGGTGTGACGGGCGGTGTGTACAAGGCCCGGGAACGTATTCACCGCGGCATGCTGATCCGCGATTACTAGCGATTCCAGCTTCATGTAGGCGAGTTGCAGCCTACAATCCGAACTGAGAACGGTTTTATGAGATTAGCTCCACCTCGCGGTCTTGCAGCTCTTTGTACCGTCCATTGTAGCACGTGTGTAGCCCAGGTCATAAGGGGCATGATGATTTGACGTCATCCCCACCTTCCTCCGGTTTGTCACCGGCAGTCACCTTAGAGTGCCCAACTTAATGATGGCAACTAAGATCAAGGGTTGCGCTCGTTGCGGGACTTAACCCAACATCTCACGACACGAGCTGACGACAACCATGCACCACCTGTCACTCTGCTCCCGAAGGAGAAGCCCTATCTCTAGGGTTTTCAGAGGATGTCAAGACCTGGTAAGGTTCTTCGCGTTGCTTCGAATTAAACCACATGCTCCACCGCTTGTGCGGGCCCCCGTCAATTCCTTTGAGTTTCAGCCTTGCGGCCGTACTCCCCAGGCGGAGTGCTTAATGCGTTAACTTCAGCACTAAAGGGCGGAAACCCTCTAACACTTAGCACTCATCGTTTACGGCGTGGACTACCAGGGTATCTAATCCTGTTTGCTCCCCACGCTTTCGCGCCTCAGTGTCAGTTACAGACCAGAAAGTCGCCTTCGCCACTGGTGTTCCTCCATATCTCTACGCATTTCACCGCTACACATGGAATTCCACTTTCCTCTTCTGCACTCAAGTCTCCCAGTTTCCAATGACCCTCCACGGTTGAGCCGTGGGCTTTCACATCAGACTTAAGAAACCACCTGCGCGCGCTTTACGCCCAATAATTCCGGATAACGCTTGCCACCTACGTATTACCGCGGCTGCTGGCACGTAGTTAGCCGTGGCTTTCTGGTTAGGTACCGTCAAGGTGCCAGCTTATTCAACTAGCACTTGTTCTTCCCTAACAACAGAGTTTTACGACCCGAAAGCCTTCATCACTCACGCGGCGTTGCTCCGTCAGACTTTCGTCCATTGCGGAAGATTCCCTACTGCTGCCTCCCGTAGGAGTCTGGGCCGTGTCTCAGTCCCAGTGTGGCCGATCACCCTCTCAGGTCGGCTACGCATCGTTGCCTTGGTGAGCCGTTACCTCACCAACTAGCTAATGCGACGCGGGTCCATCCATAAGTGACAGCCGAAGCCGCCTTTCAATTTCGAACCATGCGGTTCAAAATATTATCCGGTATTAGCCCCGGTTTCCCGGAGTTATCCCAGTCTTATGGGCAGGTTACCCACGTGTTACTCACCCGTCCGCCGCTAACTTCATAAGAGCAAGCTCTTAATCCATTCGCTCGACTTGCATGTATTAGGCACGCCGCCAGCGTTCATCCTGAGCCAGGATCAAACTCTCCAATAAAGTTAGTTTGTCTAGCATCTAAAATAAAAATTGACGTTTCACGTTGTTTGTTTCGTTCAGTTTTCAAAGAACTACTTGGTCGCTCATTTGCGACTTCCTTATGTTAACACTTTCGTTAATTGATGTCAACTAAGTTTTTTATTTCGTTTGTCGCTTTCGACGTTAATGTCATCGGCGACTTGTTCTATATTACACCTCTAAAGTATAATCGTCAACACCTTTTTATAAAGAACTTCAATTTAATATTTTTATGCTCTTTTAACTAAATACGTCTCTATAGGATTTCATTATCGGAGCACACCTTCTGCTTCTCTTTAATTTGTTTTTCCAAATATATTCGAGTTAATTTGAACTCTAAACTTAACTTGTGTGGACGTTTTCCTCCAACAAAACTAGCAACCTTATTTTAACAAATACTAGTATATAATTAGAGAGTTGTTGTACTATCAATAAAACTCTATTAGAAGCAGGTGAAGATATGAAAGATATACGTATCCTTATAGCAGACGACGATAAAGAAATCCGAAATTTATTAAAAATATATTTAGAACGAGAATTATACATGGTAGACACTGCAATCAACGGCGAAGAAGCCTTACATTTATTTAATCAAAATAACTATAACCTCGTTATATTAGATCTTATGATGCCCAAAATAGATGGAATCGAGGTATGTAAAAAACTTAGAGATAAAACTAACATACCTATATTAATGCTCACCGCTAAAGATCACGAAGTTGATAAAATTTTAGGTTTAAGCATTGGTGCTGATGATTATATTACGAAACCTTTCAGCATTCACGAAGTAATTGCACGAGTAAAAGCTCTTATGCGGCGTTTTTTAGTTCTCGGAAGTAACAATACTGCTCAAGAAAAAACAACTTTATCTTTTAAAGGACTAACTATCAATTTAAATACATACACAGTTCATACAAACAAAGAAGAAATTAGCTTAACCGGAAAAGAACTGGAACTGTTAAAATTCTTTACTTCAAACCCAGGGCAAGTATTTACAAAAACACAGCTCTTCCGAAATGTGTGGGACGATAATTATATAGAAGATGATAATACCGTTATGGTACATATTCGAAAACTCAGAAAGAAAATAGAAATTGACCCTTCCAATCCAAAATTCATTCAGACTATATGGGGAATTGGTTATAAGTTTGTAGGTGAAAAGCTTGAAGACTGATAAAACCCTCTTCCTGATTTCATTACAACTTATCATTTGCGGGATTTTAAACATACAAATGGATCCAAGAATAAAAATGTCTTTATTTATTATCCTTATCTTAATTACAATTTATCTCTTCTTTTCAAGAATACAATTCATTCAATATCGCAAAGCAATGGATACTAAATTAAGTCGTGTACTAAAAGGAAACTTACAAACGAGATTATTCACAAGCAATGACCACTCATTACATAATATCGTTTTTTCAATAAACGAGCTAATAGGTAAATTAGAGCAGGTTCAAATTGAAGCCAAAAGATCCGAGGAATCCAGAAAACAACTTTTGTCTAGTATCTCCCACGATATACGAACACCACTCACCTCCATTATCGGATATATAGATGCTTTGAAAGACGGAGTTGCTGCTTCTGAAATAGAAAAACAAGAATATCTTAAAATACTCTATATGAAATCAAATAACTTAAAGCACCTAGTTGATGAAATATTCAATATGGCGAAGCTAGACGCTAATGAATTTCCACTAAAAGAAGAAGAACTCGACTTTTCTGAAGTTACTAGAGAAGTTTTGATTGAATTTTTACCTGAGCTCTCAAAACATAACATCGAACTGCAAATTCTCATACCAGAATCTACTTGTCCTATCATCGCAGATCATCTAAGCATTATGCGGATTATCGGTAATTTAATGAAAAATGCAATTTATTACGGAAAGGATGGGAAAACAATAGGAGTCGAATTGCTAGAAGCTGATGCAGAATACGAACTTCATATTTGGGATCAAGGCCCTGGTATTCCAAAACATGATTTACAAAACGTATTTGAGCGAATGTACCGAAGCGAACAATCAAGAAACTCTTCATTTGGTGGTAGCGGTCTCGGGCTTTCTATTTCCAAAGCGCTTGTTGAGAAAAACGGTGGACATATATGGGTTGAAAGTACTCCATGGAAACGAACTACTTTTGGCTTTTCTATTCCAAAGCACAATACTTTTAAGAAATAGTTAAGAAATGATTAATATGCAGTTAAGCCTTCCTTTTTATGATGTAAGTAAGAACTTATAGAAAGCAGGTGTCTCCTATAAATACAATTATAAAAACGACTAACCTTACTAAAGTATATGGCAATCAAAAATCAGTAGATAATTTAAATATTAATGTTCAACAAGGGGAGATTTATGGCTTCATAGGCCGCAACGGTGCTGGTAAAACAACAACCATTCGTATGCTACTTAGTCTTATAAAGCCTACAAGTGGAACGATTGAAATATTCGGAGCGAACTTATTCCAAAATCAAAAAGATATTTTAAGCAGAATTGGTTCTATAGTTGAAGTTCCAGGATTTTATGAAAACTTAACTGCAAAAGAAAACCTATTAATTAATGCAAAGATAATTGGGGTTCACAAAAAGAATGCTATCGAAGAAGCATTAGAAATAGTAGGCTTGCAGCATGAGACAAAAAAGTTAGTAGGAAAGTATTCTTTAGGAATGAAGCAACGCTTAGGAATTGCACGTGCTCTTCTCCATTATCCTGAGCTACTCATATTAGATGAACCAACTAACGGACTAGACCCTATTGGTATTAAAGAAATGCGAAAACTTATTCATTCTTTAGCTCAAGAAAGAAATATAACAATACTCATTTCTAGTCACATATTAGCCGAGGTAGAACAGTTAGTCGATCGTATCGGAATTATTCATGAAGGAAAGTTACTAGAAGAAGTTTCTCTTGATACGCTGCGCAAGGCAAACCGTAAGTACATAGAGTTTCAAGTGAATAATGACGATAAAGCTGTGATGTTATTAGAAAATCATCTTCAAATTTTTGATTATGAAGTACATGATGAAGGAAATATTCGTATTTACTCTCATTTTGGACAACAAGGATACATAAACAGAACGTTTGTTCTTAATGATATTGAAGTATTAAAAATGATGATAAGCGAAGATAGACTAGAAGATTATTTCACCAAACTAGTTGGAGGTGGAACAATTGGTTAATCTACTCTATACAGAACTCTTAAAGCTAAAACGCTCTAATATGTTTTTAATTAGCATTATTGGTGCTGGTGTCGCACCTTTCTTAGTTGTAGTAGCCTCTTATATACATATAAAAACAAAACAGCCAACTCCAACTATTTGGTTCCATCAATTATTCACTGACGTTAACTTATATACTACTTTAGTTATAGGATTCCCCTTATATGGAGTAGTGGTTGCTTATTTGCTTACCCGCGAATATACAGAAGATACACTGAAAAATTTACTAACTATCCCCGTGTCGCGCATTAGCTTTATTATAAGTAAATTCATCATTCTCTTTCTTTGGATTATGATGCTAACTTTAGTCGCTTGGGCACTTACTTTAATATTAGGGCTATTGGGGAACTTCCCTGGTTTTAACATTTCTTTACTTTTAGGTTCTTTCCTAGAATTTTTAATATGTGGTGGACTTCTCTTTCTATTGTCTTCACCTATTGTGCTACTAACTCTTGTAATGAAGAGCTATGTACCACCCATTATATTAACAGTCATTATTACAATGACTAATCTTATGCTCGTAAACTCCAAGCATAAAGATTTATTTCCGTGGACCGCTACTCTAGATATCGCAAATAACGAATTACAACCGACATATCCACCAGAGTATTCTTATATCATCATTGCAGTAACGACAATTTCCGGATTTATTGCAACACTATTCTATTTTAAAAAAGTAGACATTCATTAATGTATAGGAGTGAAACTATGAGCGATATCATTATTGCCTTCATACTCGGTATTGTAGAAGGATTAGCTGAATTTTTACCTATATCTTCTACTGGCCACCTTATATTAGTCGGGCATTTATTAGGCTTTGAGGGAGAAAGAGCAAAAACGTTTGAAATTGTTATTCAGCTAGGCGCAATTTTAGCTATTGCAATTTTATATCATAAACGTCTCGTTTCTTTATGTAATATTAAACCTCTTATACAGAAAGAAAAAAAATTCAACGCGTTCCATGTATTTCTTGGCGTATTTCCGGCAGTCGTTGCTGGTTTGCTACTACATGATATTATTAAAACATACTTATTCCAGCCATACACTGTTGTGATTGGACTTGTAGCAGGGGCAATTCTTATGATCTTTGCAGAAGTAAAAAAGAAAGAGGCAGCAGCCTATTCACTGGACGATTTAACATACCGCCAAGCTTTAACAATCGGATTATTTCAGTGCTTAGCGGTATACCCTGGCTTCTCTAGAGCTGGCTCTACTATCTCTGGAGGTCTATTAGCAAAAGTAAATTATAAGACTGCATCTGAATTCTCTTTTCTAATAGCTCTTCCTGTAATGATTGGGGCGACAGGCTTAGACTTACTAAAAAGTTGGAAGTATTTAAGTGTCGATGACATCCCTATGTTTGCGGTAGGATTCATTACCTCTTTTATAGTAGCGATGCTAGCGGTAGTAACTTTTCTAAAACTTTTAGAGAAGATAGGTTTAAAACCTTTTGCATACTATCGTATTTTGTTGGCTATCTTATTTACGCTTTTCGTATTGCTATAGATTCATATAAGTCACATATTATTAAACTGATATTCAATTTAGAATATCGGTTTTTTTATCTATTTCAACTCTAGTATTACTCACTTCAATATGGCATAGTGATAATAAACTATCATTCATAATCTGAACGTTCTTTAAGTAACTATGTCCTTTATCATAAAATGCAATTGGAAAATTAAAGATCCCATATATGTACAGAACATATTTACAAACTATATTCACTCCACATAGTATCTTTTTAATTTGCAACACACTGATACAAATTAAAAATAAGTACAAAGGCATAACAAATAAATAAATTTCCTAGGAATTATAAAGAGATTAAATATTAATTAGAGTGAGGTGACGATAAAAATGAATCAATTAGCACAGACATATTGGGATACTTATTGGGGAAACAACAAAAAACCAGAATCTGTTACAGCTTGGCAATTTGGGGATGCCCCTAATTATCTTGCACAACTAGTAATTGACGGTATTAAAACAGCTACATGCTCCGGTCACATTTTTTATGAATTAGAACATGAATCGCTACCGACTACTAATGATTATAGTATTATACTCAATAGTAATGATGAACCTGTAGCTATTATTAAGACAATAGAAGTAACTGTAACACCAATGAATGAAGTAAGCGAAGAATTCGCTATCGCTGAAGGCGAAGGAGATCGTACTTATAATTACTGGAGAGACACCCATGTTCGTTTTTTTACAAAGGAACTAAATGAGCTTGGTCTTAATTTCTCTGAAGATATGTTACTCGTCTGTGAGCGTTTTGAACTTGTTGATGTGAACAATAAAGTGAAATTTTAATAAACTGAGATTTACCAGCCATTCTTATTTTTATAAAACACAAAAAAGACGAGTCATTCTGACTCGTCTTAAAGTTGCTTGGCGACGTCCTACTCTCACAGGGACAAGGTCCCAACTACCATCGGCGCTAGAGAGCTTAACTTCCGTGTTCGGTATGGGAACGGGTGTGACCTCTCTGCCATCATCACCAAACTATGAAGGCATATTCCTTCAAAACTAGATAACATTGCTACATATTATATGGTTAAGTCCTCGATCTATTAGTATTCGTCAGCTCCACATGTCACCATGCTTCCACCTCGAACCTATCAACCTGATCATCTTTCAGGGATCTTACTAGCTTACGCTATGGGAAATCTCATCTTGAGGGGGGCTTCATGCTTAGATGCTTTCAGCACTTATCCCTTCCGCACATAGCTACCCA
>NZ_CP150193.1:265000-267500 GCF_037966225.1 Bacillus sp. FSL E2-8900 | reverse complement strand
TCATTTGCATACGCATTTTTATCATTAATAACATTTAAAGCTTCTTGCTTATCTAAACCTGAAGCTTCAGCGATAGTAGCAAGTGTATCCACATCGCTTAAATTTTTCGATTCAGTGAAATATGCAAAAAGTAGATTTTCTGTAATCTCTTTTTCTTTCCCTTGATTCTTTGCAAACTTCGCAAGACGATGCGCATCAAAAGTATTAGTCGGCTTCATCTCATCAAAATTAAAACTTAAACCCATACTAGCTGCATGATTTCCTAACTGTACGTTATTACGCTTAGCTTCTTCAATACTAATTCCATACTTTGATGCAAGTACTTCATTAATACTTGTTCCAGAATAGATTGGAGCATTTTGGTCTAATTCAAAACTTTTAAACTCAACTTCAACATCCTTCTTATGTGGAAATTGCTCTAAAGCCATCTCTAATCTACGTTTCCCAATATAGCAAAATGGGCATACAAAATCCGACCATGCTTCAATTTTCATAAAAACACCTCATTAACATTTAGTTTTCAATCATTGTAGCACTGAGATTAAGGAATTCAAAAGTTTTTGCTCTATCTCCTTCATATAGTACATACAAAAACACACTTATAGCAGAATACCTAATTAACAAAAAAACGATAATCAAAAGGATTAACTATTATCCCTCCGATTATCGTCTATATAAATGCAACAATTTTAATTATGCCGGAATATACTTCCCTACGAACTTCCATACAGTATTCCAATATTTATTCGAATCTACTTTCTCCGCTTCTCCATGTCCAGCACCTGGAACAATTAATTTCTCTTTTTCTACTTTTGCAGCATTATATACTTCATCTAACATTTCAAAAGGAACGAATGTATCAGCATCCCCATGAATGAATAACATAGGTGTTTTACTTTTCGCTACTTGTTTTACAGCTGAAGCCTCTTCTAAATCGTAACCAGCTCTTAATTTAGTAACCGTATTTGCCGCATTCATAACAGGAAACTTCGGTAAATGGAATAAATCTTTTAGTTGATAAGTAAATTCATCAATAACAGTTGAGTATCCACAATCTTCAATAATAACTTTAACATTAGAAGGTAAATCTTCTCCTGAAGTCATCATTACAGTTGCCCCGCCCATCGAAACACCAAATAGAGCTATTTCAGCATTAGGATCTTTCTTTAAGATTTGTTGAATCCAAATCAAAACATCTTTACGATCATGCCAGCCCATACCAACATAATCTCCTTCACTATTTCCATGTCCACGAAGGTCTGGTGCTATGACATTATAGCCTTGTTCATAGAAATTACGAACATATTTCGTCATTTCTGATGCTCTACCATTGTATCCATGAACTACAATTGCCCATTTATGACTAGATGGTTCATTCATATATTCATAACCTTTTAAATTTAATTTATCGAAAGAACGTATAGATAATGTGTTAGGTTTATACTTCGATACGAAGTTTGCATTCTTTTCTTCATTTGCAGCCAATACATCTCCCGATGCACTTACCGTTTCTACTAAATGAGGATTATCTTGCAAAAATTCCTTTTCTTGTTTCGCATTTAACGCATAGTTATAAAAATAATTTCCAACTAACATATACACGATTACTAGCAGGACTAAGACTACTATAGTAATTATACTTATCTTTTTCATATTATCTCCTTTTCTAACTTAAATCTTCTTATATTAAAGTACATCAAAAACAACTGTACTATTTTAACACACTGATGAATCCTATCTTTAAGAAATAAAATAGAAAATCTTAAATTACATATAAAAAATCACGAAAGAAATTGAATAAAACTTATATAGCTACGTACTCAAAAACCTTTTTAAAAAGCGAGAAGCACTTCAAAATATTTAGCTTTAAAAAGAAGTTATAAAACACAAAAAAGACGAGTCATTCTGACTCGTCTTAAAGTTGCTTGGCGACGTCCTACTCTCACAGGGACAAGGTCCCAACTACCATCGGCGCTAGAGAGCTTAACTTCCGTGTTCGGTATGGGAACGGGTGTGACCTCTCTGCCATCATCACCAAACTATGAAGGCATATTCCTTCAAAACTAGATAACATTTGCTACATATTATATGGTTAAGTCCTCGATCTATTAGTATTCGTCAGCTCCACATGTCACCATGCTTCCACCTCGAACCTATCAACCTGATCATCTTTCAGGGATCTTACTAGCTTACGCTATGGGAAATCTCATCTTGAGGGGGGCTTCATGCTTAGATGCTTTCAGCACTTATCCCTTCCGCACATAGCTACCCAGCTATGCCCTTGGCAGAACAACTGGTACACCAGCGGTGCGTCCATCCCGGTCCTCTCGTACTAAGGACAGCTCCTCTCAAATTTCCTACGCCCACGACGGATAGGGACCGAACTGTCTCACGACGTTCTGAACCCAGCTCGCGTACCGCTTTAATGGGCGAACAGCCCAACCCTTGGGACCGACTACAGCCCCAGGATGCGATGAGCCGACATCGAGGTGCCAAACCT
>NZ_CP150193.1:242500-260000 GCF_037966225.1 Bacillus sp. FSL E2-8900 | reverse complement strand
TCAAATAAATCTTCTATTAAATTTTTTAACTGCTCCGACTTTGCAAAAGCAATTCTCGTATACTCATCGTGTTGTTCTTTATTTTCATATTTAGAATCTCGAAGTAATCGTAAGTAACCCATAATAGAAGTAAGTGGTGTACGCAAATCATGTGATACATTTGTGATAAGCTCATTCTTTCGCTTTTCTAATTTACGTTCCTTTTCTATATTATTCATAAGCTCTTCTGCCATATTATTAATATTCTCAGTTAAAGCTGCAATCTCATCTTCACCTTTTTTCTCAATGCGGTAGGCTAAGTTACCTCTTTCTATTTCCTTTACGCCTTGTGCCATCGCTTCAATCTGCTTCATCTTTCTCTTTGTTATATAGAAGAAAGAGAAAGATGAATACAAGTACACCAATTAAAAACGGGAATGGTCCTTCTTGCGTGTCATATATTACCTCTCCCTCTGGAATTCCGCTAACAAACATGTACAAATTCTTTCCTTCAATAGTAATAGGTGAAAAAGATATAAACTCTTTTCTTGTACTTTCAAATACATTTCTACCATCTGTATAATTAATCGCGAATGATGCTGCATTACGAATCGTATTATGCAAATCGATTTGCTCTTCTTGCGCTTGCTTTGTTTTATATAAAACTTTACCACTTTCATCAGTAACCAATATCTTCAAAGCTCTAGACCCTTGCTCTAAATTTTGGTTCTCCATTTCGATCATATTTGATATAGCTTCTAATTTATTTTCATGAACCGAACTATTTGCCGCTCCTTGAGCTTGGTGATTAATTTGTTCCATACCAGCCCGATAATCAATAGTTGCTTGACGATTCGCATTCTCAAAAAACGGCGCTGCTGCCTTCGCTGACAAAACTCCTAATAACGCACAAGCAGCAAAAGTAGTAATCAATTGAATCCTTATACTCTTTCGTACGCTCTTTACTAATTTCTCAAATAATTCTCTTATTTTCCTTATATAAGTAAACGGATTAAATATCTTTTTCAATCTTATACCCCACTCCCCATACTGTTTTTATATATCTAGGTTTCCTTGGATTCTCCTCAATCTTTTCACGTACTTTTCGAATATGCACCATTACAGTATTATCAGACTGGAAAGATCGTTCGTTCCACACCTTTTCATAAATTTGCTCCGCACTAAACACCATACCTGGATTTCTAGCTAGCAGTTCTAAAATTGAAAATTCCCTCGGAGTTAGTTTCACTTCTTCTCCCTCTACAATAACTTTATGGGTCGAGATGTTGATTTTCATCTCCCCAATTTCTAACTCGTCCTCATTTTGAATAGCGAAACCATTTATTTTCATATAACGGCGTAACTGAGATTTAATTCGTGCAATTAACTCTAACGGATTAAACGGCTTCGTTACATAATCATCTGCTCCTGTTGTTAATCCTAAAATCTTATCCATATCTTGCGTTTTGGCAGAAAGCATAATAATAGGCATTTCTTTCGCTTCCCTTACTTTCATACACATATGAATACCATCCACTTTCGGCATCATAATATCTAATACGACTAGATGTACTTCATTTTCTTCCAGTAGACGTAATCCTTCTTCTCCGTCTCCTGCTTGTAATACTTTATATCCTTCATTCTTTAAATAGATTGTAATTAAATTCCGAATTTCTTTTTCATCATCTACGACAAGTATTGTTTCGTGTGCCACAATATCTCCCCCATCACTTTTTTAATCCCTAACTTCTATTATAGGAAAACTTCTGAAGAAAAACGCTCGGAAATCCTTAAGATTTTCTGAAGACGCAAAAAAGGTCTAGACTCCCCTTAAGTCTAGACCTTTAAAAAACCCCTTTTATTTACGAACGTAGATGAAATATAGTACGAATAAAACTCCCATAACATACATAATCGGATGAACCTCTTTACGACGACCACTCACTACCATTGTAATTGGATAGAAGATAAATCCAATCGCAATCCCAGTTGCGATACTATACGTAAGTGGCATAGAGATAATTGTAAAGAATGCTGGCACTGCAATCTCGAATTTCTTCCAATCAATTTCCCCTAAGGAAGAAACCATCAAGATTCCTACAATAATTAAAGCCGGCGCCGTTACAGCTGGCGTTACAACACTTAGTAATGGCGAGAAGAATAGTGCCAGTAAAAAGAATCCTGCTGTTACAACTGCTGTAAATCCAGAACGTCCTCCTGCTGCTACCCCTGCAGACGATTCAATGTAAGACGTTGTTGTTGATGTACCAAGAATCGCACCAATTACAGTTGCAATCGCATCTGCAAATAACGCTTTTCCTGCACGTGGTAATTTATTGTTCTTCATTAATCCTGCTTGATTTGCAACCGCTACAAGCGTACCTGCTGTATCAAAGAAATCGATAAAGAAGAACGTTATAATAACAATCCCCATTTGAACTGTGAAAATATCTCCGAAGTGCGTTAACGCCACGCCGAACGTTGGTTCTAGACTCGGTATTGCTCCCACCACAGCTTTCGGAGTATCAATTAATCCTGTTGCTACTCCTAAGATCGCTGTAAGAATCATACCGTAAAATACTGCACCATTAATTTTCTTAATCATGAAGATGATCGTAGTAACAACCCCGAAGATTGCTAGTAACGTTGTACCCTTTGTTAAGTCCCCCAACCCAACAAGAACTGCATCATTTTTCACGATAATTCCGGCATTTTGGAATCCAAGAAATGCAATGAACAATCCGATACCTGCTGCTACTGCAAACTTTAACTCCGATGGAATTGCATTGATGATTTTTTCACGAATACCTGAAGCAGTAAGAATAATAAAGATAATACCTGACATTAATGTTCCGGCAATTGCTGTTTGCCATGGAATCCCCATCGTTAACACTGCTGTATAAGCAAAGAACGCGTTAATTCCCATACCTGGCGCTAAAGCAATTGGATACTTCGCGAAAATACCCATAATTAACGAACCGATCGCTGCCGCTAATGCCGTAGCAACGAATACTGCACCTGGATCCATCCCTGTACCTGCTGGTAACCCTTTAACATTTCCAAGCGACAGCGTAGCAGGATTGACAAATAGTACGTAAGCCATAGATAGAAATGTCGTTAACCCTGCTATGAACTCAGTCTTATAATTCGTACCGAGCTCATCAAACTGAAAATAGCGTTTCATCCTACGTTTCCCCCGTTATATGATTACTCGCCGCATTTCTCCTAGCCCTCTTTTATCCCGAGAAACAAAAAAGGCTTCCATTGCATATATACATGGAAGCGTTCTATGAATAAAGATAAGATTCCCCTCACCTTTATAAAAACGCCTCGTAGTCAAGCCATTTACGGTAGCTAGGTAGAAACTTTCGGGCCATATCCCCGATATTATACGACGGCTATAATATTCACTTTTTGTTTGAATTACATAATCATATTAACTCGACGAAGTAGTTTTGTCAATTTAAAAACGAACGTTTTTGTAAACCTTTATAGTTTTGTTCGTATTAACACCAAAACAAAAAAGATCCACCTATGCATAAGCAATAGATGGACCTTTTTATAAATACTATTCCCACTCAATAGTTGCTGGTGGCTTACTCGTTACATCATACACGATACGGTTAACGTGTTTTACTTCGTTTACGATACGTACAGAGATTTTCTCTAATACGTCCCAAGGGATACGTGCCCAGTCAGCTGTCATACCGTCGATAGATGTTACCGCACGGATACCTACTGTGTAATCGTAAGTACGCTCGTCACCCATAACACCTACGCTACGCATACCAGGAAGCGCAGTGAAGTATTGCCAGATTTCACGGTCTAAGCCCGCTTTAATAATTTCTTCACGTAAAATCGCATCAGATTCACGAACGATTTCTAATTTCTCTTCTGTGATTTCACCTAATACACGAATACCAAGACCCGGTCCTGGGAATGGTTGACGCCATACGATTTCATCAGGAATTCCTAATTCAGATCCTAATACACGTACTTCATCTTTAAATAACGTGTTTAAAGGCTCAATTAATTTGAACTGCATGTCTTCTGGAAGTCCACCAACGTTATGGTGAGATTTAATTGTTTGCGCAGTTGCTGTACCACTCTCAACGATATCTGTGTAAAGTGTACCTTGTGCTAGGAAGTCCATACCTTGTAATTTAGATGCTTCATCATCAAATACGTAAATGAATTCGTTACCGATGATTTTACGTTTTTGTTCTGGATCTTCTACACCTTTTAACTTGTCCATGAAGCGGTCTCTTGCATCCACTTTAATAACGTTCATATGGAAGCCTTCGCTAAATGTTTTCATAACGCCTTCTGCTTCACCTTTACGAAGTAAACCGTGGTCAACGAAAATACATGTTAATTGATCACCAATTGCTTTATGAATTAATACTGCTACAACAGAAGAGTCTACACCGCCACTAAGTGCGCATAGTACTTTTTTGTCTCCAACAGTTTCACGAATCTTTTCTAATTCTACTTCAATAAAGTTCTCCATGTTCCATCCTTCAGAACAACCACATACGCCGAATACGAAGTTTTTAATTAAATCGTTACCGTGCTCAGAGTGACGTACTTCTGGGTGGAATTGTACACCGTATAAGTTTTTCGCTTCATTGCTCATACCAGCAATTGGGCAAGACTCACTTGTTGCATCTACTACGAATCCTTCAGGTAAACCAGTTACTAAGTCGCCATGGCTCATCCATACAACTTGCTCTTCTGGAAGGTTCGCATATAATTTTGATTCGTTCTCTACTTTAAGAACAGCTTTTCCGTACTCACGGTGATTTGCACGCTCTACTTTACCACCGAAGTGTTGCGTCATAAGCTGCATACCGTAACAAATACCGAAGATTGGTAAACCTAGTTCAAAGATTTTTTCATCACAATGTAATGCACCTTCACCGTATACACTATTTGGTCCACCAGAGAAAATAATCCCTTTTGGATTCATTGCTTTAATTTCTTCTGCAGTAATTGTATGTGGATGAAGTTCACTGTATACACCGAACTCACGAATTCGACGTGCTATTAACTGATTGTATTGACTTCCAAAATCTAAAACGATAATTGTATCGTGTTGTTTCTTCAAAATAATCACCCCAACGTTAGTTCTCGTATATAAATATTTTCACCAATTTGGCGAAAAGCATTACCAATATAATAAAAAAAGCCAGTCCTCCGCCTCTAGTCTCATAACAAAGAAAAGGCAGGGGTCTGGC
Source organism: Bacillus sp. FSL E2-8900 (assembly GCF_037966225.1). Lineage (NCBI taxonomy): Bacteria > Bacillati > Bacillota > Bacilli > Caryophanales > Bacillaceae > Bacillus > Bacillus sp. FSL E2-8900. Next base: position 254,784 of record NZ_CP150193.1, on the reverse strand, counting down.
TTTATAAAGAAAGATAGTCTCCGCTCTTTATAAATATAAGACACACTGCCTTCATAGTCAGGTTGTTTACGGTAACCCGGTAGAGACTCTCAAACCATATCATTGAGGATATATGAAGGATCGTTTTATATTATCTTCCTAGATTCTAACAATGAAGTATCAATATGGTCAAGAGAGAAAGCGACAAAATTCTACAGAAATTCATTTCCTTTTCTAAAAAACATAAAAAAACATCCATTTCTATATAGAAATGGATGTTTTTTAGGACAAACGGAATTACATCATTCCGCCCATACCGCCCATGCCCATGCCGCCCATGTCAGGCATTGCTGGTGCATTTGGTTCTGGCTTGTCAGCAACTACAGCTTCAGTTGTTAAGAACATAGCTGCAACAGATGCTGCGTTTTGAAGTGCAGAACGAGTTACTTTAGCTGGATCTACGATACCAGACTCAAGCATGTTAACCCATTCGCCAGTAGCTGCGTTGAAACCAACGCCTACTTTTTCGCCTTTTAGACGCTCTACAACTACAGATCCTTCTAGACCAGCGTTGATTGCGATTTGACGAACTGGCTCTTCTAGTGCGCGAAGTACGATGTTGATACCTGTTGCTTCGTCGCCTTCAGCTACGATAGAAGCTACTTTTGTGTATACGTTCATAAGTGAAGTACCACCACCTGCAACGATACCTTCTTCTACTGCTGCACGAGTTGAGTTAAGTGCATCTTCAATGCGAAGTTTGCGCTCTTTTAACTCAGTTTCAGTTGCTGCACCTACTTTAATTACTGCTACGCCACCTGCTAGTTTAGCAAGACGCTCTTGTAATTTTTCACGATCGAATTCAGAAGTTGTTTCTTCTAATTGCGCACGGATTTGACCGATGCGAGCTTCGATTTGTTCTGTGCTTCCTACACCTTCAACTACAGTTGTGTTTTCTTTTGTAACAACAACTTTACCAGCGCGTCCTAAAGATTCAACTGTAGCAGATTTTAAGTCACGACCTAATTCTTCAGTGATTACTTCGCCACCTGTTAAGATTGCGATATCTTCTAGCATTGCTTTACGACGGTCACCAAATCCAGGAGCTTTAACAGCTACTACGTTGAATGTACCACGAAGTTTGTTCACTACTAATGTAGCTAAAGCTTCGCCTTCAACATCTTCAGCAATGATAAGAAGTGGTTTACCTTGTTGTACCACTTGCTCTAATACTGGTAAGATTTCTTGAATGTTAGAAATCTTTTTGTCAGTGATTAAGATGTATGGGTTATCAAGAACTGCTTCCATTTTGTCAGAATCAGTAATCATGTAAGGAGATGCATATCCACGATCAAATTGCATACCTTCTACTACGTCTAATTCTGTTGTGAATCCTTTAGACTCTTCTAAAGTAATAACGCCGTCGTTACCAACGCGCTCCATTGCTTCAGCGATTAATTGACCTACTTCTTCGTCAGCTGCAGAAATAGCAGCTACTTGTGCGATAGAAGATTTGCCTTCGATTGGTTTAGAAATCGCTTTTAATTCTTCAATTGCAGCAGTAACAGCTTTTTCGATACCTTTACGAAGACCCATTGGGTTAGCACCAGCTGTTACGTTTTTAAGACCTTCACGAATCATAGCTTGCGCTAATACAGTTGCAGTTGTTGTTCCGTCACCAGCTACGTCATTTGTTTTGCTAGCAACTTCTGCTACTAATTTCGCACCCATGTTTTCGAATGCATCTTCTAATTCGATTTCTTTTGCGATTGTTACACCATCATTTGTAATAAGTGGTGAACCAAATTTTTTCTCAAGTACAACGTTACGACCTTTTGGTCCAAGCGTAACTTTTACTGCGTTCGCAAGAGTGTCGACACCGCGAAGCATCGAACGACGTGCTTCTTCACTAAATTTAATATCTTTTGCCATAATAATTGACCCCCTTGGATTTTTTAAGATTTATATAATTAACCGATAACTGCTAAAATGTCACTTTCACGTAAAATCAAGTAGTCTGTACCTTCATATTTCACTTCAGTACCTGCATATTTTGAGAAGATGATAAGATCACCTGCTGCTACCTCTAAAGCAACACGCTCACCATTCTCAAGCACTCGACCAGTACCTACTGCAACTACTTTACCCTCTTGTGGTTTTTCTTTTGCAGTATCTGGTAATACGATACCACTTGCTGTTTTTTCTTCTGCTTGAACAAGCTCAATTACAACGCGATCACCTAATGGCTTTAGCATGAACAATAACCTCCTCATTTTGTTATGTAAATTTCTTTTATTAGCACTCAAGTCATCCGAGTGCTAACACACTTATAATAATAAATAATCTCAATTTCTTTTGCAAGTAAAAAAATCATAATTTTTTCGCAAATCACTATATAAACTTTCTATATAGAATACTGCCTTTACTATATGAATCGTTGTTTCCACTGCTCGTATGTTACAATATGAAAGGACACCCTAAGTTGTTTTCGCTACACACACAACTTTCTCCTGTCTTCTATTATAATTTCAAATAAGGATTTACGAAAAAACATAATTCAAGTGAGGTTTATATCGTAGGTAGCATATTTACATGTTATCCTAACTTATCTCATACACTATAGTTAGAAAGGATGGTTAAACCATTTGAAGAAACAATACTGGTGGATTATCGTTACATACATTTTAATGCAGTTATCTGGCGTTGTTGGATTGCCACTTCTCCTAAAAACAGGACTCTATGATAATAGAGGATTTACCATTGAGGAAAAAGGACAAATCATAACGGGACACTGGGCAATTATTAGCTTCTTTGTTGCATTATGTATCGTACTTTGGTTACTTAGAACAGATATTCGTAACAGGCATTTAGATCCAAAGCGCTCTTCTGCTCCAGCTACTATTGGATGGATTTTCATCGGGTTCTTCTTAGCAATCATCTCACAATCCATTGCAGGTATGATTGAAATGTATGTATTTGGGGTTCCACGTGGATCTGAGAATACAGACAGACTGATGGACATCGCAAGAACGATACCTTGGTTCCTTATTGTTGTATCTATAATTGGACCTATCTTAGAAGAAATCGTATTTAGAAAAATTCTATTCGGCACGCTTTATAAGAAGTTTAACTTCTTTATTGCAGCTATCATTAGTTCGCTTGTATTCGCAGCAATTCATTTTGATTTTACTCACTTATTGGTATACACTGCTATGGGGCTCGTATTCGCCTTCTTATATGTGAAGACGAAACGTATTATCGTTCCGATTGCAGCTCATGTTGCGATGAATACATTAGTCGCTATTGGGCAAATTTTTATGAGCAATGAACAAATTCAAGAAATGATTAAAGAAGCTGAAAAAATGCAAGGCTTTATCGGAGGATTTTTTGTATGAGAAACTCACCATTGTTCATGGCTGCACTATACTTCCTTCTTGGATGTATCTTTACACGCTTTGCCATTACGAACGTGACAGATACAATCTGGAATATGTGGACAATACTATTTGCAGTTATGGCAACAATTGATTTTAATTTGGCACTTCGCCTTATATTAGTTAAATTCACAAAGAAGAAACAATAATAAAACGCAGAGGTCGCTTCCTCTGCGTTTTATTGTGGATAGTTTTTCAAAAAGTAAACTAATGTTTGTAACTCTACAGCTAAGTCAATATGATGAATTCTAATATTCTCTGATACGTTTAATCGCGCTGGTGTGAAATTCAAAATACCGTGCACGCTTGTTTCAGCTAATCTATCTGCTACAGCTTGCGCTACTGTAGCCGGTACTGTTAATATTGCCACTTGTATATCATTTGATAATCTCTCTTCTAATTCATCTAAATGATATACAGGAATGCCCCCGATTTCTGTTCCAACTTTCTCTTCACTAACATCAAATGCCATTTCAATTTTTGTATTATTGTTTTTCGTGAAATTATAATGTAAGAAAGCGGTCCCTAAATTACCTACTCCAATAAGTGCTACACGTGTTATATCATCTTGATCAAGTGTTTCGCGGAAAAATGATAATAAATAATTTACGTTATATCCATATCCCTTTTTCCCTAACGCTCCAAAATACGAAAAATCTCTTCGTATTGTTGCGGAATCTACTTTTACTGCCTCACTCAATTCGGCCGATGAAACACGCTGCTTACCAGAAAGAGATAAGTTTTGGATAAATCGATAGTATAGAGGCAATCTTTTAGCAGTGGCTTGTGGAATCTTTTGCTGATCCATATGACCTCTCCTCTCTTCCTATCTTTATTCATATACTTTAATCAAATACAGAAGTTTAGCACTCATTAAATTCCTTGTATAATAAAGAGAAGAAGTATTCTCTCTTTATTTTAAACTATACACTATTTTTAGTATGATTGAGAAATATAAACATGGCAAAGTTAAGAAATTATTTGAGGTGAAAACATTGATTTTATTACAAGTAAACGCGCTTTCGAAATTATACGGTGCAGAAACAATTCTTGCAAACATAAAATTGGAAGTACAAACAAAAGATCGTATCGCATTAGTTGGAAGGAATGGAGCAGGTAAATCTACATTATTAAAAATTATCGCTGGTGAATTATCTCATGATGGTGGCGAAATTATAAAACCGAAAGATGTCTCAATCGGATATTTAGCTCAAAATACCGGACTAGAAACGTCTTTAACAATTTGGGATGAAATGCTAACCGTCTTTACCCATTTACAGCAAATGGAGACAAAACTCCGAAGGCTTGAGCAAGAAATGGGAAAAGAAGAAAACTTTTCAAACGAAGCTACATATGAAAGATTGTTAGCTGATTATGACCAATTACAACTCAATTATAAAGATCAAGGTGGATATCAATATGAAGCGGATATTCGCTCCATTTTAAGCGGCCTTGGCTTCCCAGTTGAAACGCACCAGACGACGATCTCTACTTTAAGCGGCGGGCAAAAAACAAGATTAGCTCTCGGGAAATTATTATTAACAAAACCAGACTTACTTATTTTGGACGAGCCTACAAACCATTTAGACATCGAAACATTAACATGGCTTGAGCAATATTTGCAAGGTTATCCTGGCGCAATATTAATCGTCTCACATGACCGTTATTTCTTAGACAAACTCGTTACACAAGTATATGAAATTTCGAATAAAGAAAGCAGACGATTTGTTGGTAACTACAGTAAATATTTAGACTTAAAATCAGCATTATATGAGCAAGAAATGAAACGTTACGAAAAACAACAAGATGAAATCGCAAAACTTGAGGACTTTGTTCAAAAGAATATAGCTCGCGCTTCTACAACGAAACGTGCTCAAAGTCGCCGTAAACAACTAGACAGAATGGAATTATTAACGAGACCATTAGGGGATTCTAAGTCAGCATCATTCCACTTCGATATTGAAAAACAAAGTGGAAATGATGTTTTACAAGTAAATGATGCAACCATCGGCTATGATGAAAACCCTATAATTGAACATGTAACTATGCGCTTAACTCGCGGAGATAGTGTTGCTTTAGTTGGTCCAAACGGAATTGGGAAATCCACATTGTTAAAATCCATTGTGAATAAGTTACCACTATTAAATGGTGATGTTTCTTTCGGATCAAATGTATCTGTTGGTTATTATGATCAAGAACAAGCAAACTTAACATCTTCTAAACGGGTTTTAAATGAACTATGGGATGAATATCCACTGCAACCGGAAAAAGAAATCCGTACTATACTTGGGAATTTTTTATTCACAGGAGATGATGTACTGAAACCAGTATCTTCCCTTAGTGGTGGACAAAAAGCTCGATTAGCTCTTGCAAAACTTATGATGCAAAAGTCAAATTTGTTAATTCTAGATGAGCCTACGAACCACCTTGATTTAAATAGTAAAGAGATTTTGGAGAATGCTTTAATTGATTACCCAGGGACTCTTCTATTCGTCTCACATGACCGCTACTTTATTAACCGTGTAACAACGACTGTGGTTGAGTTATCAACAGAAGGTGCACAGGAATATTTAGGGGATTACGATTACTACGTTGAAAAGAAAAATGAAATGATTGAACGTGCAGAACTTGAACAGCAAGAAAGTGACGTTCCTGTTCAAAAGGTGGTTGCACAAGAGAAATTAAATTATTTAGAAGAAAAAGAGCGTAAACAACTAGAGCGTCAACGCACTAGAAAAATTGAAGAGCTAGAACAAAGTATAGTGGAATTAGAAGAAGAAATTGCTACGTTAGAAGATCAACTTTGCTTACCAGAAATATATGCAGATTATGAAAAAGCTAGTGAAATTACAACTAAAAAGCAAACGCTACAAGAACAACTTGAAACTTATATGGCAGAATGGGAAGAGCTGCATGTATAAGCATATTTAAATAAGGAAGATGTCTCATAAGTCAGGATTTTTGACTATGTGACATCTTTTTTTAGTACTTAAACAATTTTTTGAATATATCTATCGTAACTTAGAATATACTAACGATTTTTTAAATATATCTATTGTAACCCTATACATATTAACAATCCGACACGAAATATCGATTTAACGACAAAGATTGACAATATTAGCATCTTCTATAATAGGGAGATGTTTCAAAATGTTTTTCGGGGATATCTTCTTGCTTTTTATTTCCCGAAAAAGAACAAATTCAAAGGTCTGACATCAACCTATTTATCCACAAGTTTATACACATATCCACCTTTATAAAATAAACATTAAAATAACTTTTCCACATTATCCACAGTCAATAAAAAAGTTATCAACATTTTATATACACAATAAAACCCACATTATCAACAGATAATATGGGTTTTATCCACAACCTGTGGTTAATTATGTGTATAACTATGCTTCAATATCTAATCCTGGATTTGCATTTAAGGCTAATGTTGCACGCTTACCTTGTTCATAAGCAATTGTCCCTGCCGCTGCAATCATCGCTGCATTATCTGTGCATAAAGATAGCGGCGGAATAATTAATTCAATGTTTTCTTTTTGTGCAAATTCCTCTTCTAATCGCGCACGAAGTCCTTTATTAGCAGCTACTCCACCAGCAAGAAGTAATTGCTTTACATTATAAGCTTCTGCTGCACGAGCTGCTTTCGTTACAAGTACATCTATTACACTTTCTTGGAAACTTGCCGCTAAATCTTCTGGTGCAATTTCTATACCGCGCTGTTTTGCGTTATGCACAGTGTTGATAACTGCTGATTTCAATCCACTAAAGCTAAAATCATACGAATCCGGTTCTAGCCATGCACGAGGCAAATCAATTGTCGGTTCTCCTTCATGTGCAAGGCGATCAATATGAGGACCACCTGGATATGGCATAGATAACGTACGAGCTACTTTATCATATGCTTCTCCAGCTGCATCGTCTCGTGTTTCACCAATTACTTCGAATGAACCATGTTCTTTCATATAAACAAGTTCTGTATGCCCACCAGATACAACAAGTGATAATAACGGGAATTGAACTTCTTTTACTAAACGGTTCGCATAAATATGACCAGCAATATGATGAACACCGACTAACGGAATATCATGTGCAAACGCTACTGCCTTCGCTGCATTTACTCCAATTAGAAGTGCTCCTACTAAACCAGGACCTTCTGTTACAGCAATTGCATCAATATCATCAAATGTGATGTTTGCTTCCTTTAAAGCTTCTTCTAACACAACTGTAATTTCTTCTACATGATGACGTGATGCAATCTCTGGTACAACGCCGCCAAAACGTTTATGACTTTCAATTTGTGATGCAACGACATTCGCAATAATTTCCGTTCCATTTTTAACAACTGCTACTGCTGTTTCATCACAACTTGTTTCAATACCAAGTATAATCGTATTTTTTTCCATTATATATTCACCCACATTACGAGACCATCTTCCTGATTGTCTGCATAGTATCGTTTACGAATCCCACCATTTTGAAATCCGTATTTTCTGTATAACTGCTTTGCTACTTCATTTGATACACGTACTTCAAGTGTCATTGTTTTTACCCCTAGTTCTTTCGCTTCAGAAATAACTGCTTTCAATAGGGCATCTCCTAACTTTTGACCTCGGTATTCTGGCAAAATAGCTATATTTGTTATATGTGATTCATCAATAATTATCCACAATCCACAATACCCGACTACACGACCATCTTTTTCTAACACAATATAATGTGCATGTTCATTCATCGTTAATTCACGGTGAAAGGCATCTGCAGTCCAAGGAGTTGAAAAAGACGCTTCTTCAATAGCTACAATTTGAGCAATATCATCAAGCTCCATCTTTCTAAATATCATATCCATCTTCTGCAAGCTCCTACTTGTTTTGACTTTCTAACCACTTTGTTTCAGCTTCAGCTAAACGAAGATAGCTTGGAACAAACGTATGCACATCTTGTTCTTCTTTTTGTAATCCTAAGAATGCTAGCTCACTTGGTCTTGGGTTATTTTTAGTAAATGGAGCGAATACAGCTTGATCACCTAAATGTTCTATAATTGTTTCTTTATGCAATTTAACATCGTTACCGATAAATAAAACAGGCTGTCCTTTATCTTTTAACATTTGCAACCAGTCTACAATAAGAATAATTCGGTCTTCTTCTATTGAAGTTAACTGCTCTCCTTCATATGTATATAACCCAGTATAAATTTGCCCACGTCTTCCATCAAATAAAGGACAAATTAACCCGTTAAAGTTAGCACCGTTTGCAGCTACTACCTCTAAACTTGATACACCTACAATTGGTATTTGAAGTGACCAAGCTAATGTTTTCGCCGCTGTCACGCCTATACGAACACCTGTATAGGATCCAGGTCCAGCAGCTACAACGATTTTAGTTAATTCCTTCGGTTTTACGCCACACTCTTTTAACAGTTTCTCTACAGCTGGCATAAGACGTACAGAATGGTTTTTTGTTAAATTTGTAATGATTTCCCCAATTACGTTTTCTTCCTCAATAAGGGATACACCCATTACGTAATTTGAAGTATCAATTGCTAGTACTTTCATCTTGTAATAGCTCCTCACATAATCTAATATAGCGATCTCCAATTGGCTCGAGTATAATTTTTCTTGTGTCATCTCCAGCATGGAATAAACTAATTTGTAACTTTTCATTCGGTAAATATGCTTCTATTAAATGAGCCCATTCTACTACCGTAATTCCTTCACCGTAGAAATATTCATCAAAGCCTAAGTCCTCTTCACTTTCTGCTAAGCGATACACGTCCATATGATATAGCGGTAATCTTCCTTTATATTCTTTGATGATATTAAAGGTAGGACTATTTACAACTCTTTTCACTCCAAGACCTTTTGCTAGTCCCTTTGTAAAAGTCGTCTTACCAGCTCCAAGATCTCCTTCTAAAATAATTACGTCTTGTGCCTCTACGAGCTCACCTAGTTTTTCTGATAACCTTTGTGTTTCCTCAGAAGATTTTGTTGTTACTTCATATTTACTCACAGACTTCACCTACTTTACTCACAATGTTCTCTGCTCTTTATTATACAGGTTTTGAATATATAAAAAAGTCCTTAGGAGTTGTCCTAAGGATAGTTTGACTGTCTTTATTAGTTTTTTGTTAAAACAAATAAAAAAATACGAAACAACTTGTTTCGTTCTTTTCTTTATATGAAATGGCGGTCCCGACCGGGGTCGAACCGGCGATCTCCTGCGTGACAGGCAGGCATGTTAACCACTACACCACGGGACCATTTGGTTGCGGGGACAGGATTTGAACCTGCGACCTTCGGGTTATGAGCCCGACGAGCTACCGTGCTGCTCCACCCCGCGACAATATAAATAGCTTGGCGACGTCCTACTCTCACAGGGACAAGGTCCCAACTACCATCGGCGCTAGAGAGCTTAACTTCCGTGTTCGGTATGGGAACGGGTGTGACCTCTCTGCCATCATCACCAAACTATGAAGGCATATTCCTTCAAAACTAGATAACATTTGCTACATATTATATGGTTAAGTCCTCGATCTATTAGTATTCGTCAGCTCCACATGTCACCATGCTTCCACCTCGAACCTATCAACCTGATCATCTTTCAGGGATCTTACTAGCTTACGCTATGGGAAATCTCATCTTGAGGGGGGCTTCATGCTTAGATGCTTTCAGCACTTATCCCTTCCGCACATAGCTACCCAGCTATGCCCTTGGCAGAACAACTGGTACACCAGCGGTGCGTCCATCCCGGTCCTCTCGTACTAAGGACAGCTCCTCTCAAATTTCCTACGCCCACGACGGATAGGGACCGAACTGTCTCACGACGTTCTGAACCCAGCTCGCGTACCGCTTTAATGGGCGAACAGCCCAACCCTTGGGACCGACTACAGCCCCAGGATGCGATGAGCCGACATCGAGGTGCCAAACCTCCCCGTCGATGTGGACTCTTGGGGGAGATAAGCCTGTTATCCCCGGGGTAGCTTTTATCCGTTGAGCGATGGCCCTTCCATGCGGAACCACCGGATCACTAAGCCCGACTTTCGTCCCTGCTCGACTTGTAGGTCTCGCAGTCAAGCTCCCTTATGCCTTTGCACTCTACGAATGATTTCCAACCATTCTGAGGGAACCTTTGGGCGCCTCCGTTACACTTTAGGAGGCGACCGCCCCAGTCAAACTGCCCACCTGACACTGTCTCCCGGGTCGATAAGACCCGTAGGTTAGAATTTCAATACAGTCAGGGCGGTATCCCACCAGCGCCTCCACCGAAGCTAGCGCTCCGGTTTCAATGGCTCCCGCCTATCCTGTACAAACTGTACCAAAATTCAATATCAGGCTACAGTAAAGCTCCACGGGGTCTTTCCGTCCTGTCGCGGGTAACCTGCATCTTCACAGGTACTATAATTTCACCGAGTCTCTGGTTGAGACAGTGCCCAAATCGTTACACCTTTCGTGCGGGTCGGAACTTACCCGACAAGGAATTTCGCTACCTTAGGACCGTTATAGTTACGGCCGCCGTTTACTGGGGCTTCAGTTCAGAGCTTCGCTTACGCTAACCCCTCTCCTTAACCTTCCAGCACCGGGCAGGTGTCACCCCCTATACTTCGCCTTACGGCTTCGCAGAGAGCTGTGTTTTTGCTAAACAGTCGCTTGGGCCTATTCACTGCGGCTTTCCGTTAAGAAAGCACCCCTTCTCCCGAAGTTACGGGGTCATTTTGCCGAGTTCCTTAACCAGAGTTCTCTCGCACACCTTAGGATTCTCTCCTCGCCTACCTGTGTCGGTTTGCGGTACAGGCACCTTTTATCTCGCTAGAAGCTTTTCTTGGCAGCGGGGAATCAAAGACTTCGCTCCATAAGGAGCTTCCCCATCACAGCTCAGCCTTCACGATAAGCGGATTTGCCTACTTATCAGCCTAACTGCTTGGACGTGCACAACCAATCGCACGCTTCTTCTATCCTTCTGCGTCCCTCCATTGCTCAAACGATAAAGAGGTGGTACAGGAATATCAACCTGTTGTCCATCGCCTACGCCTGTCGGCCTCGGCTTAGGTCCTGACTAACCCTGAGCGGACGAGCCTTCCTCAGGAAACCTTAGGCATTCGGTGGACGGGATTCTCACCCGTCTTTCGCTACTCATACCGGCATTCTCACTTCTAAGCACTCCACCAGTCCTTACGGTCTGACTTCACTGTCCTTAGAACGCTCCCCTACCACTGATACCATTGGTATCAATCCGCAGCTTCGGTGGTGTATTTAGCCCCGGTACATTTTCGGCGCAGAGTCACTCGACTAGTGAGCTATTACGCACTCTTTAAATGGTGGCTGCTTCTAAGCCAACATCCTAGTTGTCTAAGCAACTCCACATCCTTTTCCACTTAATACACACTTTGGGACCTTAGCTGGCGGTCTGGGCTGTTTCCCTTTTGACTACGGATCTTATCACTCGCAGTCTGACTCCTAAGGATAAGTCATTGGCATTCGGAGTTTGACTGAATTCGGTAATCCGATGAGGACCCCTAGTCCAATCAGTGCTCTACCTCCAAGACTCTTACACTTAAGGCTAGCCCTAAAGCTATTTCGGGGAGAACCAGCTATCTCCAGGTTCGATTGGAATTTCTCCGCTACCCACACCTCATCCCCGCACTTTTCAACGTGCGTGGGTTCGGGCCTCCATTCAGTGTTACCTGAACTTCACCCTGGACATGGGTAGATCACCTGGTTTCGGGTCTACGACCACGTACTAAACGCCCTATTCAGACTCGCTTTCGCTGCGGCTCCGCCTCTTCAGCTTAACCTCGCACGGGATCGTAACTCGCCGGTTCATTCTACAAAAGGCACGCCATCACCCGTTAACGGGCTCTGA
>NZ_CP150193.1:147500-240000 GCF_037966225.1 Bacillus sp. FSL E2-8900 | reverse complement strand
GTAATTGGCGCGCCCGAGAGGAGTCGAACCCCTAACCTCTTGATCCGTAGTCAAACGCTCTATCCAATTGAGCTACGGGCGCTTATTCATGATGTTTTTTCGTCGTTGTAATTTGGCGACTCAATTATCTTATCATACTACATTTTCAAATGCAAGTACTTTTTTAAGATTTTTTTGGTGCGGCCGAGAGGACTTGAACCTCCACGGGGTTTCCCCCACTAGGCCCTCAACCTAGCGCGTCTGCCGTTCCGCCACGACCGCGCGGAAAAAACAAAAGTGAGCCATGAAGGACTCGAACCTTCGACCCTCTGATTAAAAGTCAGATGCTCTACCAACTGAGCTAATGGCTCGTAAATGGCTGGGCTAGCTGGATTCGAACCAGCGCATGACGGAGTCAAAGTCCGTTGCCTTACCGCTTGGCTATAGCCCATCGAAATAATTATCTTCTTTTCAAAGACAAATGTTATTGTAACATAATATCCAATAAAAAACAACTGCTATATAGCAGAAGTTAAAATGGCGGTCCCGACCGGGGTCGAACCGGCGATCTCCTGCGTGACAGGCAGGCATGTTAACCACTACACCACGGGACCATTTGGTTGCGGGGACAGGATTTGAACCTGCGACCTTCGGGTTATGAGCCCGACGAGCTACCGTGCTGCTCCACCCCGCGACAATACTATTCATATAAAATTATATGGTGGAGGATGACGGGATCGAACCGCCGACCCCCTGCTTGTAAGGCAGGTGCTCTCCCAGCTGAGCTAATCCTCCAAAAGTGGTGACCCGTACGGGATTCGAACCCGTGTTACCGCCGTGAAAGGGCGGTGTCTTAACCACTTGACCAACGGGCCAATATGTATGGCAGAGAAGAAGGGATTCGAACCCTCGCACCGCGTTAGCGATCTACTCCCTTAGCAGGGGAGCCCCTTGAGCCACTTGGGTACTTCTCTGTATGGCTCCGCAGGTAGGACTCGAACCTACGACCGATCGGTTAACAGCCGATAGCTCTACCACTGAGCTACTGCGGAATAATGAAGACAATTTGTATCTTATAAAAATTCTCTCTGTAAGTCAAGAAGTTTTTAACAACATCTTGTTCAAACGTGACATGTTTATAATATACTGGATTGCGTTTTTACTGTCAAGATGTTTTCGATATCGGTTTGAGTTTCCCTTTACACTTTCCACAGACATATCTTTTTGTATTTATTTGACGCCTTCTTACATATTGAAGTGAACACTCCATACATTCATACTTATAAATCTTTTTTTCCTTCTCTTCATTAATCATTCGTTTACAAAAACGTGGTGCATCAACTTTCTTTAACAACTCACGAAAATCCCTGTCCCTGTGCTTATACCCTCTTCCTGCAATATGTAAGTGATAATGACAAAGCTCATGTTTAATAATCCCGACTAACTCTTCTTCACCATACACTTCGTAATATCGATAATTTAATTCGATATTATGACTCTTCAATAAATAACGCCCACCAGTTGTACGTAATCTATTATTAAACACTGCTTTATGTAAGAACGGCATCTCAAAGTATTGTAGTGACACTTCTTCCACTAGTCGCTGAATTTCTTGCTCATCCACTCTCATTCCTCCTAAACAAAAAAATATTTTTACACTTTTCTCCCTTCTTATACATATATTAAATAGTACATATACCCATCCTCATGTAAGAAGCGTGGTTTCTAAAAACAAAACATGAATAGAAATCCACTCACCAACCTCTCATCAATAGCATTTTAAATTTTTGAGAGCAGGATTAAACAAGGAGGGATTCCTATGCCTACGTGGCTAAAAAAACAAATGCAACGTGCATATTTCGAAAAAAACCGGTATCAAATTAAGTTATTAAATGAATGCTGGTTTTATTATAGCAAAATACATCAAAGCTCATAATCCATTACACTTTTTATTCCATAAAAAAAGAGCAGTTTCATCTGCTCTCTTCTCTTACTATTCAATCGGCAACATAGATAGTGCAACGCGTCCTTTTTTTGTATCAATATCATCTACCCATACTTTTACAATTTGCCCTACTGATACAACATCTAACGGATGCTTTACAAACTGTTTGCTAAGTTTAGAAATATGTACTAAACCATCTTGCTTTACGCCAACATCAACAAAAGCACCAAAATCAACAACGTTACGAACTGTTCCTTCTAATTCCATACCACGTTTTAAATCTTCTAATTTCAAAATCCCTTTTTTCAGAAGTGGTTTAGGCAACTCATCCCTCATATCGCGTTCTGGACTAATAAGCGCATCTATAATATCAACTAACGTCGGCTCCCCAACTCCTGTTTCTTGAGATAACTTAGAAATCTCTACTTCTTCCAATCTCTTTTGTAATTGCGGTTGTCCTACGTCATCTATCGATAACCCTAGACTCTTCAATAATAATTCAACATTTTTATATTGCTCTGGATGAATACCTGTTCGATCTAATGGATTCGCTCCTTCTAGTATACGTAAGAAACCTATACATTGTTCATACGTCTTTGCACCTAAACGTGGGATTTTCTTTAATTCCGTGCGCTTCGTGAATTTCCCATCTTCTTCTCTCTTTGCCACAATATTTTTCGCAACAGTTTTCGATAAACCTGAAACATATTGTAACAATGCAACCGAAGCCGTATTTACATTAACCCCAACTTGGTTAACAGCTGTTTCTACTACAAATGTTAATGACTCATTCAGTCTCTTTTGAGATACATCATGTTGGTATTGTCCAACCCCAACTGATTTAGGATCAATTTTCACAAGTTCAGCAAGTGGATCTTGCAGACGTCTCCCAATAGAAACGGCACTTCTCTCTTCAACTTGTAAATTTGGGAATTCCTCACGGGCTAAATCAGAAGCTGAATATACACTAGCACCCGCTTCATTTACAATAATATAAAAGACATCTCGGTTCACACTTTGTAATACATCTACTATAAACTCTTCTGTTTCTCTAGATGCTGTCCCATTACCAATTGCAATCATTTCAACTTGATATTTATCTATAATAGAAAGAACTTTCGTTTTTGCATCATCATATTTACGAACAGGTGGATGCGGATAAATAACATCGATATGTAGTACTTTCCCCGTATCATCTACTACAGACAATTTACAACCAGTTCTATATGCCGGATCTACCGCTAGCACGACTTTCCCTTTCATCGGAGGTTGTAATAATAAGTTACGTAAGTTCTCAGAGAAAATATGTATTGCTTGTTCTTCAGCTGTTTCTGTTAATTCTTTACGAATCTCTCTTTCGATTGAAGATTGAATTAATCGTTTATAACCATCTTCAATCGCTAATTGTACATAATGTGCACTTTTCGAATCGTTATCACGAATTACTTTCTTATTTAAGAAAGTTACTATCTCATCTACTGGCGGAACAACAGCCACTCTCAATATATCTTCTTTCTCGCCACGATTCATTGCTAATACACGATGTGGTACTACTTTTTGCAATGGTTCTTCATAACTGTAATACATTTCATATATATTCTTTTCATCTTTTTCTTCATCTTTCACGGACGAAGACATAACACCTTTTCTAAAAGTAACATTTCGAATCCAACTACGATACGCAGCTTCATCTGAAACCATTTCTGCAATAATGTCTTGTGCACCTTGTAAAGCTTCTTCTGCAGATTGCACTTCTTTCTCTACATTAATAAATTCCACTGCCTTTTTAGCCGGATCTTCTTTCTTATATAACAATAACCATTCAGCTAATGGTTCTAATCCTTTTTCTTTAGCAATTGTCGCTTTCGTTCTTCTTTTCTCTTTATATGGACGATATAGATCTTCTACTTCTTGCAACTTTGTAGCTTTAACAATTTGCTGTCGTAGCTCTTCTGTCAGTTTCCCCTTCTCATCAATAAGACGAAGAACTTCTTCCTTCCTATCTTCAAGTTGCATCATATATTGCCATCTCTCTAAAATCGTACGAATTTGCACCTCATCTAAAGAGCCTGTCCATTCTTTTCGGTAACGAGCAATAAATGGAACTGTGTTACCTTCTTCTGTTAATTGAATAACATGACGAACTTGCTTTTCGGTAAAGCCTAATTCTTTCACTAACATTTTCATTAACGCTTGTCGATTACCTACCATTTCCATATACAACCGTAACCTCCTCTATAATAAAAAAAGTTGCCCTTCAAAGAGAGCAACTTAAACTGCCGATTTAAAAATCTATTAGTCCTAAACTAATTTGTAACGCTTCATCTACACGACTCATCATCACTTCATCCAAATGAGTGATTTTGTCCGTTAAGCGTTGCTTATCGATTGTTCGAATCTGCTCAAGTAAAATAACAGAATCTCTCTCAAAACCATACTTTTTCGCATCAATTTCCACATGAGTGGGTAATTTCGCTTTTTGAATCTGTGCAGTAATAGCCGCTACAATCACCGTTGGACTAAAACGATTTCCGATGTCATTTTGAATGACAAGAACCGGACGAACGCCTCCTTGCTCAGAACCAACAACTGGGGAAAGGTCTGCAAAATACACGTCGCCGCGTTTTACAATCAAAATATTACCCCCCGCTAACTAAGCGTTCTACTGTATGAGCTGCTTCATACTCTGCTAAGAAAGCTTCAGATGCAATACCAAGATTAATTTTTCCCATTTCAATGTACCCACGTCGCATTGATTCATGTTGGTAGCGTTTCTTCGTCTTATGTTGACGCAATAACAATTGTGTTGCCTGGCAAATTAGTTCATGGCGATTCTTATTCTCTTGTTTTCCAATTCCGTCCAATTCCGTTACCATTTGCTTTGGCAACCGAACCACGATTTCAGTAGTTACACTTGATTCGGACACAAAAATACACCTCCACCGTCAACTACACACCCAAATATATATATGACACCTATTGTAATAATACCATTGTATGGAGCCTGTTGCAAAGACTTCCTTATTCCTTGCTTATGTTTTCCAATTCACAAACAAAACATTCATCTTCTTAAATTTTTTATCTCATAACTAACTAAAAACAATAGAACTCCTCTTCAAAACTTACGTGCAACTTATATAAAAAATGATTATAAGTAAAAAGCTTCTCATCAAAAAGAGCTTATTATCCAGCAATGAACAGTCACTCCAATGACAAGAAGCAATCATACTACCTTCTATATATTGTTCAAGTAATTAATTATCTCTACAACCTTACCATTCCGTATAAATATTCTTGGCACACGGAAACTGATCGTTGCAATAATTTCATAATTAATAGTCCCTGAGTATTCCGCAACCTCTGTAGCGCTAATATACTCATCTCCTTGCCTTCCAATAAGCGTAACTTTCGTACCAAGTGGCACTTCACAAGGAAGATGAATCATGAACTGATCCATTGTTACTCGCCCTACAATCGGTACCCTTTTACCATTTATAAGCACTTCAAATCCTTGTAACCTTCTAAGCCACCCATCTGCATAGCCAATCGCTACAGTCGCAATCCATTCTTCAGTTTTCGTTCGATAGGTGACGTTATAACTAATTCCATCACCTTTAATTACCTGTTTAATATGAGCAACTTTCGTATGAAGTGATAGCGCCGGTTCTAATTCAAATGGTAAAAAAGGACGTATTTCTACAGAAGGAGATAATCCATACATTGCAATCCCAATTCGCACTGCATTAAATGTAATCCCTTGAAAACGTAACGTCGCAGCACTATTAGCTGTATGAACAAACTTAGGATCCACTCCGAATTCTTTCAACCAACTTAACTGCTCCAAGAACGTGTTATATTGCTTATCAAAATACGAAGTCTCAACCTCATCTGCCGTTGCAAAATGCGTGTATACTCCTTCTAACTCTAAAAACGGTGCACCCTCTAAACTCTTTAAAAATTCTTTTAGCTCTTTTCTTTCACGTATTCCAATTCTCCCCATACCACTATCAAAGTTAATATGGAATTTCATTACAGATGAACCATCCCAAAGTTTAATTGCTTCGTCCACCCATTCTTTTTGAAAAACAGTTAGCGCTACATCATTTTCAGCAGCTACATTTACATCACGCGGCGGCGAGGGACCTAATACTAAAATCGGCTCAGTAATACCAGCCCTCCGAAGCACTAAAGCCTCATCTAAAAAAGCAACAGCTAACCTTGTTGCACCTGCTTCTAATGCCGTTTTAGCCACCGGTACATAATCGTGCCCATATGCGTTTGCTTTAACTACAGCAAAAATCTCTACATTACTTGGGATGAACTCTTTAATATGTGTAACGTTGTTATAAATGGCATCTAAATCCACTTCCACCCAAGTGTCACGGTAAAATGGTGCTTCTTCCATAAATACACTTCCTTATACACGATATGCGAAGCTTATTCTTTTATATGCTTCTTTTATGAAATCCACCTTCAAACTAAGAAAAGACGTGGTGCACATATATCACCACGTCTAAGAAGTTTACTTCACCTGCTTCGCTGTAACTGAACGAGCAACCATTAACAGCTCCTTCGGCTCTAAACCTTTAGACACGAGCATATATTCTACTCCGTTATGCGACCACGTTACAGAGTCTTTTGTTAATGCACCAATCGTAAACCCAAGATCAACTGGTTCTCCACTTACACTTACCGCTGATGATGCCTCTGCAACTTTTGCCTTTTCTTGTATTAAAGTAAAGGATTTCTTATTTCCAGTGTATGTGAGTATCGCACGCTTGCCACTGTCTGTCTTCAACTCTTTTTCATCTTGCAGAGTCATACCTTGTGGTGTATCAAGTGGATACAAAATAGCAAACGGTTTGTCTTCTTTCGCTGTTGTTTGAACATCTACCTGCGCTCTAGACATATTTTGTTTCGTATCAAATGCACCTTTATCAAATTTCGCATCGAATTTCACTTTAGAGAAATCTACTTTCACAAGAACATTTTGATCATTATCCATTAACTTCACTGAAACTGGAGTCAAGTCGCTCTTATTCAATGTAATCTCTTGTCTCGGCAACATATTTTGATGTTGATAGTTTGTTTTTGTTTTAAAAATATAATACTTATCTGTTTTCTCAAAAGTAAGGTTTTTCTTGTCCTGCAAAATATCTCTTACAAGTGATTCATATAAATAAGCCTGGCTACTATTTTGCGGCCAATCACTTTGAAAACGGAAGCTCTTATTAAGCGCTGGCGTTAATACAAATACACCTTCTTCATTTCTCAAAATAATTTGGCTCTGATCTTTTTTTGCATTTTTTAAATTCACACGATAAAAAGACGGTTCCTTATGCCAAATCTCTACGTTATACTCTTGAGGCTCATTGCCTGTTTTAATAGATAATTTTGCCTCAGCTTGATAACTTTTCATCCCTTTTACTTTTGATTCTAAATCTCTCACGACATCATCTTGCTTCTTTTCCATACAACCCGCCAACACAAAAACGGTCAACAAACCGACAAGAACTAAAAACAGACGCCTTTTCATCAATTCAGCCCCTTTGCCCCTATAAATGAATGGAAGATGTACCTTCCTTATCGCTACCTCAAATATATGAGACAAAGATATAAAATATGCAGACTAGCGTGACGAGCTTTCTAAAACAACTTGAGCAACAGCAAATTCCTTACTATGACTAATTGATAAATGAACAATATGCTCTGTACTTGTAATCAGAATTGGCTTACCTCTTTCATCATTTTTCACTTCAATATCTAAAAAACTCACTTCTTTTCCGATACCAGTACCTACAGCTTTTGAATACGCCTCTTTCGCTGCAAACCTTCCAGCTACAAACTCTGTAAGGCGACTTCCTTTCAGCTCCATAGCAACATTACGTTCATTTTCCGTTAAAATACGTTCCATAAATTTAAGCTTTCCATCTAGCATTTTTTCAATACGATTTAATTCAATAATATCGATACCAATCCCTATAATCATTTCGAAATCCCCTTCTTCTATTTAACTTTCTTCTTTCATATTGATAAGAATAACAGAGAATCTTTCTGATGCAAAAGGGGTGATAGTAACCGTATGCTAATAAGATCCACTCATATTTCTTTACAACCGACTATTCTTACCTTACTGCTTATTCATTTAGTCATGATGATATTAGGCGACTTTTTTCTCTTACCACTGGCAGCCTCTAATGAATATATCGCGAAAGGAGAATGGTGGCGTGTCATAACTTCTCTTCTCGTACACGTAGACTTACAACATTTTCTTTCTAATAGTATTTTTTTGTTTGCTCTTGGTTCTTCTATCGAAAAGCAACTCGGACACTTTTCTTTTTTTATTCTATTTTTTCTCTCTGGAATTTCTGGAAATATTTCTTCTTATATTATTATGCCGCTTGAATATATTCACGCAGGTGCATCAGGTGGTATTTTCGGACTATTAGGTGCACAGTTATTTTTATTGTACAATCGATACCGCTCTTCAAAACCAAAAGAAATTGCCATTTTCTCAATTATGATACTTCTATTACTGCTATTTACTTTCTTTAACCCTTCTGCCAATCCGATCAGTCATTTAACAGGTTTAATAACCGGTGGCATTTTAACCCCTTTTTTAACAAAAAAAAACGATGGTGCAAAGCTTATTTAATATAAAAGCTTGCACCATCGATAATTTCTACATCTACTTGTTCACTTAAATCTCTCATTAATTGAAATAAAGACTCATCCTTCATCTTCGCCTCAATCATACAATCAATTTGCGGAACACTTCCCTTTATCCTTCTTAAAAAAGATAAAAATGCGTCTACATTAATATAATCTGCATGAGCTCTTGGATCTTTTCCCTCTCTAGGGCTAGAGATATGCATTTTAATCGGCAACAAAGACGTTTCCCACGTATGAACAACACGTGCCCAATCTTCATACCAATCTTCTTGCTCATTATTCATCATATGGTGATGCAAGTCAAATACGACGGGAATATCTAATTTTTCTCCTAAATATAATGTTTCCTCTAACGTAAAGGTTGTATCATCATTTTCTAATATAATCATTTCTTGAATACCCCTTGGGACATTCGACCAATTCTCTATAAAGCGCTCTAATGCAAGTTCTTTATCTTTATATCCTCCTCCAACATGCAGTACACATCGTTGCTTATGTTCAATCCCCATGCCTTTTAATAATTTTTTGTGCATCTGCAATGTTTTTACAGATTGTTTAAAAACACTCTCCTCAGGTGAATTTAGTACAACAAAATGATCTGGATGGAAATCAATTCTCATATTCATATGAACTGCATATTCACCTAGTTTTTTTAAATTTTCTTTTAACGGACGAATATAGTT
This sequence comes from Bacillus sp. FSL E2-8900, assembly GCF_037966225.1. Lineage (NCBI taxonomy): Bacteria > Bacillati > Bacillota > Bacilli > Caryophanales > Bacillaceae > Bacillus > Bacillus sp. FSL E2-8900. The sequence goes on along the minus strand of NZ_CP150193.1, from coordinate 230,721 downwards.
CCACTCTAGCAATTCCTCATGATTCGCTAAAGGAATGAGCTTTGAACTGAGCCGAAAGAAAGATATGTCATGTCCTTTATTATGCTTTAATAAACGTAAACAATTTTCTAAATTGGAATTAGCAATTCTTTCAAGCTTACGAATTGCAGCATCACGATCATCTAATTTCTGAAACTGTGCATACGTCATCGTTTGAGATGGAGATGCATTCTTCAAATGTACACTCATCGCAACGTAACCAAGCCTTACAAGCATATAACAGCCCCTTTTCTATCATAACTATTATGTAGTATGCACAATTATAGAAATAAAAAAAGAGAATGCCCGCAAAGGGCATTCTCTTTTTTTATTAAGCTTGTGGACGGCTATGATGTTTTCTTTCGCCGCGTCCATTTGAAGAACCAGGGCGACCTTGGCCTTCACCTCTACGACCACGACTACCACCATCACGATTACGATCGCGGTTACCATCACGATTGCGATCACGGTTTCCGTCACGATTACGTCCATCACGGTTACGGTCACGATTACGTCCATCGCCACCGCCGCGTGCATCACGACTACGATTACGGTTACCATCACGGTATCCGCCTCCGTTACCGCCGCGTTTTTTAGAACCGCCGCCTCTTGAAACAACAGGTGGTTCTGATGTTAAAGCGATCGGAGTTGTATCCGGCTCTTTAGTCATCATTTTTAAAGCAGCAGCTACTACTGTTACAGAGTCATTTTCTTCTAACATTTCTTCTGCAATACGCTTGTAGTATGCTAAGTTTTCATTTTCAATTGTGCTTTGAAGCTTTTCAGCGATTAAACGTTGTTGACCTTCTAATGCCTCGTCAAGTGTCGGTGCATCCATACGGTCCATTTTACGTTTTGTTGTACGCTCGATATTTTTTAATTGTCCTGATTCACGTGGTGTTACAAATAGCATTGCAATACCTTTTTTACCTGCACGACCAGTACGACCGATACGGTGAACGTATGATTCTGGATCTTGTGGAATATCGAAGTTATATACGTGCGTTACGCCTGAAATATCAAGACCACGTGCAGCAACGTCTGTTGCAACAAGAACTTCAATAGAACCTTCTTTAAATTTACGTAATACAGACATACGTTTCGCCTGAGTTAAATCACCGTGAATACCTTCTGCAGCATAACCACGTAAGTTTAATGCTTCTGATAATTCATCAACACGACGCTTTGTACGACCGAATACGATTGCAAGCTCTGGAGATTGAATATCTAATAAGCGTGTTAACACGTCAAACTTTTTCTTTTCTTGCACTTCTAAATAGAACTGCTGAATGTTTGGCATTGTTACTTCTTTTGCTTTTACTTTAATGTGTTGAGGCTCAGTCATGAAACGCTCAGCAATACGGCGGATTGGATCCGGCATTGTCGCTGAGAATAGTAATGTTTGATGTGTTTCTGGCACATCTGTTAAAATTGCTTCAATGTCTTCAATGAAGCCCATGTTTAACATTTCATCCGCTTCGTCAAGAACAACTGTCTCTACGTTTTGCAGACGAAGTGTTTTACGGTTAATATGATCTAAAATACGACCCGGCGTACCAACAATAATGTGTGGGTGTTTTTTTAGAGCACGAATTTGGCGGTTAATATCTTGACCACCATAAATTGGTAAAATACGAACGCGTTTATGCTTACCAATTTTGTATAATTCTTCTCCAACTTGAATTGCTAATTCACGCGTTGGCGCGATAACAATACCTTGAACCGATTCTTTATGTGTATCCACTTTATCTAATAGTGGTAATCCGAATGCTGCTGTTTTCCCTGTACCTGTTTGCGCTTGCCCAATAATATCTTTACCTTGCAATGCATGTGGAATTGTTTCAGCTTGAATTGGTGTAGCCTCTTCAAAGCCCATACTTTCAACAGATTGCAGTAAAGAATCACTTAATCCTAATTCTCGAAATGTTGTCAATGTTACTTCTCCTTTTCTATCCTATACTTATCATTTAAAAAAAGGCGTTTTCCGAATTTGCGGAAAAGCCCTTTTCCTGAATGCTCACGTATATAAACGGGCGTATATTCTTCACGAAAATACTTCTAAACGTTATTACACTTTATCAATTATAAGTTTTGTATGTGTAAAAAGCAAACCCAACTGTTACCTTATTTTCATATTCAGAGTTTTTTTCTTCACTTTTATTTTTTTATATTTACTGTAAGCGCTTATTATAAGTTTCTTCTATTTTCGTAACTATCATCCCTATTTATATACACCAATTATTTCAACATCGTAATTACTTCTTCTAATTTCATACCGCGAGATGCTTTTATTAATACAACATCTTTCACATCGACTACTGCTTGTAAATCTTTTACTAACTCTTCTTTATTATCATACGCCTTTACACGTTCATTAGGGAAATTAATTTTCGCTCCTTCAGCAATTTGAGCCCCTAATCTACCGTATGTGAATACATGTGAGATTTTTGCTGGATCAATTAATTTTCCTACCTCATAATGGAACTGTACTTCTTGATCTCCAAGTTCTAACATATCACCGAGCACAACGATTTTTTTAGCAAAACCATCTAAACCATTCATTAAATGGAATGCTGCTTCCATAGCCGTCGGGCTTGCATTATAAGCATCGTTGATAATTGTTAAACCACTATTTGTTTTCACAATTTCCATACGCATGCCCGTCATTTGAAGTGTTACTAAACCTTCTTTCATCTCTTCCCACGTTACACCAAAATGTTTCGCAATTGCCATTGAAGCAAGTGTATTATACACATTATGTTTTCCTAACACCGGTAAGTAGAATGAAATATTTTCATCTCTATTCATTTTGAAATGTGTCCCAGTTGCTTGTAATGTTACAGTCGTTGGATAATAATCGTTTGCTCTTGCATCACCAAACGTAACCGTTTCTGCTGCTAAATTCATTCCAGGAACACGATTCGTTAATAAAGGCTCATCTCCGTTATATACGAACACGCCACCTTCTTGTAATCCTGTAACAATTTCTAATTTCGCCTCAGCAATTGCCTCACGAGATCCTAAATCCATTAAATGTGCCTCACCAATATTTGTAATGATAGCTGCATTAGGACGAGCTAACTTAGATAAGAATTCAATTTCGCCTCGGCTTGACATACCCATCTCTAATACTGCTACTTCTGTATTTTCTTCTAAGTTTAAAATGGTAAGAGGTAATCCGATATGGTTATTGAAGTTCCCTTCTGTTTTTTGCACTTTGAATTTAGTCGCAAGAAGACTTGTTACAATATCTTTCGTAGATGTTTTACCGTTACTACCCGTTACACCTACAACTTTAACATCCAATTGATCGCGATAGTTTTTCGCTAACATTTGCAATGCCGATAGCGTGTCTTCTACAAAAATAACCGGAAGATTCTCAGGTGGATTCGCTACATCTTTCATCCATAATGTAGCCACAGCTCCATTTTCAACAGCTTTATCTACAAAAGCATGTCCATCGAAGCGCTCCCCTTGAATCGGAACATACAAGTTTCCTTTTTCAATTTTTCTCGTATCAATAGACACGCCTTGAATAGTAATTCCCTCATATTGCTCTGCTAATTCAGTACCATTTACCATCTGTTCCACTTGCTTTAACATTCGCTTTATCATATATAAACGCTCCTTACATAGAGGAAGCACTATTCCTATGAATAGTGCTTCCTCCTTTTTTGTTAGATTGTATATTTAATTTTTTGTTTTTCTTCGTGACGTTCAATCGCTAAACGAATTAGCTCTTCGATTAATTCTGGATACGGTAACCCAGTATGTTGCCATAATAGAGGGAACATACTGAACGGTGTAAATCCTGGCATTGTGTTTACTTCGTTAATATACACTTCTCCATCTTTCGTTAAGAAGAAATCAGCTCGCGTTAAACCTGCACCGTCTAATGATTGGAATGCAATAATCGCATCACGCTTAATTACATTAGATTCTTCTTCTGTCATTTCAGCTGGAATAATTAGCGCCGTATCACCATCGATATATTTCGACTTATAATCATAGAAGTCCTTTTTCGGAACGATTTCACCTACAACTGAACATTTCGGCTCATCATTACCTAGTACCCCAACTTCTACTTCACGACCTACAATATTTTCTTCTACAATAATTTTGCGATCAAATTGGAATGCCTCTACAAATGCATCCTCAAGTTCTTCACGATTTTTACACTTATTAATACCAACACTTGAACCAAGGTTCGCTGGTTTTACGAAGCAAGGATATCCTAACTTATCTTCTACTTTAGAATAAGCTTCCTCACGATTTTTTTCCCATGCACTACGAATGAAGGATGCATATTTTGCTTGTTTTAAACCAGCCTCTGCAAAGATGTTTTTCATAACAACTTTATCCATACCAGCAGATGATGCTAGAACACCATTTCCTACATAAGGGATATTCATTAATTCTAATAGTCCTTGAACCGTTCCATCTTCACCGTTTGGTCCATGTAGTAATGGGAAAATAACGTCAATAGCGTTCTCCTCAGAAGCTGCAGATGGGATAATTTCTGTACTTAATGATAACGGAGAAATCGCATTTTCTGCACCGCTCATTTTTAAAGCTTCAACATCTGTTACTTCGCCTTCAATACGCTCACCGCGTACCCATTGACCTTGTTCTGTAATATAAATTGGATGAATCTCGAATTTATCTTGATTTAACGCTTTAATAGCAGCAAGAGCCGTCTGTAGCGAAACTTGATGCTCAGCTGATTTTCCACCATATAATAAACCTAATTTAATTTTCGTCAATGAAATCACCCTAACCAATTGTTTTCATTTTTCTATTTTAGCACTTTTTATAAAAATAGGTAGTTCCTATTTGAAATAAAATGTAACTTCCATAAATAATTAAATAACATCACTTATTGGTTTTTCATTTCATTTTCTATATAGCTACACAAAATAAAATGGCAATCTAATCTAGTTATGTACCTAAAATATGTAGAAATCCCCTTTTTTGTGTATGTCACCTATTCACTAAGAAGATTGTTTGGTTAGTGTGTCTTTTTGCCTTTGCTCCACAAGGCGATCTAAAGAAACATATACAATACCTGCAACTACACATCCTACAGCTAAAATTGTAAATAGAAAGTGACCAAGTAATCGATCTAATAAAAAACCGCCCAAAAGTGGACCAAATGCGCTTCCTGTAATCCACTGCAAACCTGCAGCTCCCATATAAGTCCCTCTCAAATGCTCAGGGGCCAAATTTGCTACAAATGTCATCTGTACAGGCGACATAATCATCTCACCTAACGTATATATAGCATAAACGAACAGTAATATTATTAAAATAATTGTAGCATTTGTATTAAATTCTCCAAACCACTTCGGTAACCACCCTATAAAAAATAATCCAATCCCGAATAAACATGCACCATATAACATCGTCTTCCCGACCGGTTTATCCGTAGCCCATTTTGAAATTTGAAACTGGAATAAAACAACTAATAGTCCGTTTAACGCCATTAAATATGGATATGGATTATTCGTTCCAAAAATATGCTTCATTTCATTATCAAAATGTAGTGGCAACATGCCTTCCGTTTGAGAAAACCCCATCGAAATGATAATGCCTGCTAATAAGTAAATCATTAATACCTTATCTCGCATTACAATTTTCCAAACTGCCCCAGCTTCCTTTTCTTTATGTTCTTCCTTATCTGTCCTTTTTGGCATCGTCTCTTGAATAAGAAGTAATACAAGTAACGCATAAAATAGCATTGTAGAAGAGGCAATAATAAACACAAGGTTCTTTGACAACACAACTACTGATGCTCCCATTATCGGACCAATCGCAGCACCTATATTGTGTCCCATTCGTAATAAACCATATGCCTCTGTTCTTTTTTCTGGTGCCGTTACATCCGCGACCATAGCTGATGCAGCTGGATGAAATAAAGAATTACTCAACCCTAAAAAAATAGATAAAATTGCATATGGAATAAATCCTTCTATAAATAGAAAACCGAGCATTAATAATGCATTACTTGCCATAGAAAATATCATAATAGGCTTTCTTCCATATATGTCAGCAATTCTCCCTCCTATAAGTGATCCAAAACTTGCAGCAATTGGAGAAAGCGCCATAATAACCCCAACTTCCAACAACGAATCCACCTTATCTTTTAAATATAATGCAAAAAAAGGCATTAACATCATCATTGCAATTCCATTTAACGTCTCTCCAATAAATCGAATCCATACGTTACGGTCCATCTCCCTTAACTCACGCCACGTATTTTTCATCATTTCACCCCTTTAGTTAGCCAACAATTATCTTATAATAAGTTCAGAAAAATGTAAATTTTCAAATAAAAAATCCATTCTAACAGAATTAGAATGGATTTTTTCACTTATAAATTTGCAACATCTTCTTCTTTTTTACTATTATTTAAAGCACTATGTTTTCGGCTATATAAGAAGTAAACCGCTATACCAATAACCATCCATATCCCAAAACTAATCCATGCTGTCCCCGATAATTGAAGCATTAAGTATAAACAGAAGATCACTGTTAATGCTGGTAAAAATGGTACAAGCGGAGCCTTAAATGCCCTTGGTAAGTCTGGATGTGTTCTTCTCATTACGATTACCGCAACAGCTACGAGTGCAAATGCTGACAATGTCCCCATATTTACAAGATGTGCTAAAACATTTAAATCTATTAATCCTGAAATCAGTGCCGCAATAATTCCCGTTGTCCATGTATTTAAAAATGGCGTTTTAAATTTCGGATGAACTTTAGCAAGACGTTTCGGCAGTAAACCATCTCGGCTCATCGCATAAGAAACACGAACTTGCCCATACATCATAACTAGCATTACTGTTGTAATTCCTGTAATTGCTCCTACCGAAATTACCCCCGCTAAACCATCTTGTCCAATAAATTGAAGTGCAAAAGCAACTGGATCTGATATATTTAGCTGTCCGTATGGAACAATTCCTGTCAAAATAAGCGAAACAACGATATAAAGAACTGTACAAATTAATAACGATGCAATAATACCAATTGGTAAATCACGTTGCGGACGTTTCACTTCTTCTGCCGCTGTTGAAACTGCATCAAATCCTATAAATGCGAAGAATACTGTAGCCGCTCCAGCCATTACACCATCTAAACCAAATGGCATAAAAGGCGTCCAGTTTTCAGGTTTCACATAATTAAAACCAGCAAAGATAAAAATAAGAACAACTGCTATTTTAATAAATACCATAATGTTATTTACTCGTGCACTTTCACGAACACCCCTAGATAAAAGAACTGTCATCACTAAAATAATTAGAACTGCAGGTAGATCAATTATTCCACCCTTACCTGTACCAGGAGCCGAGGAGAGAATAGTCGGAATATGAATTCCAAACCCCTTTAATAAAGATTGAAAATATGCAGACCAACCGTTCGCTACAGCAGATGTAGCAAGTAAATATTCCAGCATTAAGTCCCAGCCAATTAAAAATGCGAATACTTCCCCCATCGTCGCGTATGTATACGTATACACACTGCCCGAGACAGGAACTGAAGAAGCAAATTCAGCATAACAAAATGCAGCAAAGGCACAAGCTAGAGCGGCAATCGCAAATGATAATATAATAGCTGGCCCAGAATGTTTCGCTGCCACAACACCCGTTAGAACAAAAATACCAGTTCCAACAATTGCTCCGATTCCAAGCATAGTTAAATCTAGCGCGCCCAATGTTCTTGCTAACGTTTTTTGCTTACTTTCTTGCATTAACTTTGCAATTGGCTTCTTTTGAAAAATTTGCTTCATCTTTCACTCCTCCAAGTTTTAAATTTTCTGAAAATTTTTAATTCGCTTTTTTATTTTACTCATTACGCTTTTCCTAGTCAATACTTTTGTCGAAACAAGTAGAAATTCTTCTGAATATGCACGCCCCTTATTATTCTTTCTATATATCTTTCCATTATTTTTTTGGTATTATTATACATGTCGATTCCGTGAAAAAGGCATGCCCCCTTATTGAGAGCATGCCTTTTTTACTTATTTCACAGTATATGAACCTTGTTCAATCCAGCTATACATATACTTTTCATCTTCTGTTTCATGTGCTTGTTTTACAATACGAAGCGGACGGAATGTGTCTATCATAACAGCTAATTCAAGCGTCTCTTTCTTCCCTATACTTGCCTCTGTTTTCCCCGGATGCGGCCCATGGGGAATCCCGCTCGGATGAAGTGTAATAGAACCTTCTTCCACACCTTTGCGACTCATAAAGTTTCCTTCTACATAGTAAAGAACTTCATCACTATTAACATTACTATGATAATATGGTGCCGGAATTGACTCTGGATGATAATCGTATAAACGTGGTACGAAAGAACAAATAACAAAATTATGTCCTTCAAATGTTTGATGTACTGGCGGTGGCTGATGAATGCGCCCTGTAATTGGTTCAAAATCCTCTACATTAAATACCCACGGATATAAATAGCCATCCCATCCCACAACATCTAACGGGTGGTGTCCTAAAACATGTTTATGCATATAGCCTCTTGATTTTGTCATTACGACAAACTCGCCTTTTTCATCATATGTCTCTAATTTTTCTGGACCACGAAGATCTCTTTCACAAAACGGACTATGCTCTAACAATTGTCCGTATTCATTTCGATAACGACGCGGCGTTGTAATTTGGCTATTCGCCTCTACAACAAGAAACTTAGTCTCTCCTTCATCTGGAATAACACGATAAATCGTTCCAATTGGAATCGTTACATAGTCGCCTTTTCTATAGTGAATCGTTCCAAACATCGTTTCAATTTTCCCTGTTCCATAATGAACAAATAACATTTCGTCGCCATCACCATTACGATAGAAATAATCCATTTTTTCTGTTGGACTCACTACTCCAATTAATAAATCTTCATTTCCAAGTATGAAATTCCGTCCACTTATTGCATCACCACTTTTTTTACTTTCTTTCGTTCGAAAGTGGCGATGAGAAAGAGCAACATCCTCTTCATACTGCAACTGACAAGAATGCGATAATGCAGAATGACCTACTTCTGTCGGCATATAATGATGATACAAAATAGACTGCGTACCAGAAAAACCTTTTGTTCCCATTACCTGTTCACGATAAAGCGATCCATCTTTTTTACGAAATTGTACATGTCGTTTATGAGGTAGTTCTCCCATGTGACGATAAAACATGCCCATCACCCGCTTCCTTTTCTTTTTTGATCGTATTACGTAGTGTACCTAAACCAGTAATCGACAGTTCTACAACATCTCCATCTTGTAGCCACTCTTCTGTACCCAGTTCTAAAATACATCCTGTTCCTACTGTCCCAGAACCAATCACATCTCCTGGATATAACGTAACGTCCTCTGAAGCACGTTCAATCATTTCAGCAAATGTATAGTAAATATCTTGGAAGTTTCCTTTTGATAATAGTTTTCCATTTACATGAGCAGTCATTTCTAAATTATATCGATCACCATTACGATAAACGTCTAATTCCTCTTTCGTAACAAGATGTGCTCCTAAAGAAGTTGCAAAGTCTTTTCCTTTCGCTGGACCGAGACCTACTTTCATTTCTGTTGCTTGTAAGTCTCTCGCACTCCAGTCGTTCATAATACAATAACCAAAAATATATTCCTCTGCTTGCTCACGAGAAATATTTCGCCCTTCTCTTCCTATTACGCAAGCAATCTCCAACTCATAATCAAGCTTTTTAGACTTTTTCGGACCAATTACAAAATCACTGGAACCAATTACAGCACGATGATTAGTAAAATAAAAAACCGGAATATCATACCATTCAGGCACAACATCTAATCCTCTTCGTCCGCGAGCTGTTTTTACATGTTGTTCAAATGCGTAAAAATCTCGAATACTACTCGGATTAGGAAGAGCAGCTGTCAATTGTACTTCTTCTAAAGCATATATACCCTTATTTGGATTCTTAATATTCCGCACTACTTCTACATACTCATCCGCTTTCTCTAAAAAAGCAATCATAGAAGAAGGGATTTTCCCTTCACTAGCAAGATTCATATCTATTACTTTGTCACCTTCAAGCCATCCAGCCCGTAGTTCTTTTGAAGGAAGACGAAATGTAACAAATTTCATCCTGATTCCTCCTTATAAAAATGAAATTTCCACCAGCAAAGGGACTTTTGCTGGTGGATACAAATCTTATAAGTTTCCGCGACGCTCTTGTTCTCTTTCAATTGATTCGAATAACGCTTTAAAGTTTCCTTCACCAAATCCACGAGAACCTTTACGTTGAATGATTTCAATAAATAAAGTCGGGCGATCTACAATTGGTTTCGTAAAGATTTGTAGTAAGTAACCTTCATCATCACGATCTACTAAGATCTTTAATTCTTTTAACTTATCAATTTCTTCATCGATTTTTCCAACTCGTGCAGTTAACTCATCATAATAAGTATCAGGTGTATCTAAAAACTCCACACCATTTGCACGAAGCGCTTCAACTGTTTTAACAATATCACTTGTTAATAAAGCAAGATGTTGTACACCAGCTCCATTATAGAATTCTAGATACTCTTGAATTTGTGACTTTCTCTTTCCATCTGCTGGTTCGTTAATAGGAAACTTAATACGACTTCCATTCGTCATAACTTTCGACATTAACGCCGAATACTCTGTACTAATATCGTCATCATCAAAATGAATCATTTGTTTAAAGCCCATAACATTCTCGTAATAACTAACCCACTCTTCCATTTTTTCAACATTACCAACTACATGATCAACAGCAATTAAACCAGACTCTTCAAATGGAATATTAAATTCTACCTTTTGGAATCCTGGCATAAATGCCCCTTTATAATTTTTACGCTCTACAAGCGTATGAATTGTATCACCATACGTACCAATAACTGCTTTTTTCAATGTACCGTCCTCATCTGTTAATTCCTGCGGTGGAGCAATTGCGACGGCACCACGTTTCACTGCTTCTGAGTATGCTTTATCAACATCATCAACAAGTAGTGCCACATCCTTCACGCCATCACCATGAGTCTTTACAAACTCTGCAATACGATTTTCACTACTTAAAGCTCCAGACACAACGAAACGCATATTTTTTTGCACAAGAACATAAGAGACCTTTTCACGGTTTCCAGTTTCTAATCCAGAGTAAGCCACAATTTTGAATCCGAACGCTCTCGCAAGATAATAACTCGATTGCTTTGCATTCCCTACGTAAAATTCCAAATGATCTACATCACGTACTGGAAAAAAGTCCTCCATTTGTGCAGCTAGCGTATCCATAGATTTTTGTTTCATAATATCTTCATCCCCCTGTAAATAGATTAAATGGTCCATACTTAAAACCAACCGAAAACGCTTCCAACATTAATTAATAGAAATTAGTTAGCAAGCTAACAAATTCTGACCTTTAAAATTTTCTATCTTTTCTGTCAAATTCCTCTTTTTTTCTTACATATAAAATTCGACTTTTTTCTCTTTGAAATAAAGCGGGATTTTATTCAGTGGATTTTTGATTATTCGTTGAATCAAGTTTCAACCGCAGCGTTTAATTAGCCATGAATGCTGGATAATGAGGTAACTTTAATACTTGAGGGGATATAAGAAGAATATAAAAAAGACTCCAACATATTAACTACTTACTAATACGTTAGAGTCTTTATTTTTTTTGAATGATTGTATTTATATATCTCATACTAATACATTTGCAAGGAATAGAATAAATGATGTTAATATTACTGCTCCACCTAAGGATCCTAATAAATCTGTTTTTGTTACTTGAAACACTTGTTCACTGTTCATATCCCTCATTCTCCTTCCTTTTTTGTTTGATTTAAAACTTCTATTATACTAATACACTTGATAAAAATACGATTAATGCTGTTAATACTACCGCTCCACTTGCTGATCCTACGAAGTCACCTTTTGTTACTTGTAATACTTGCTCTTTCATATCTTTCATTCTCCCTTCTTTTTCCTTTGTTACAAAGCTTCTATTATACTAATACGCTTGATAGAAATACGATTAACGCTGTTAATACTACTGCTCCACTTGCTGATCCTACGAAGTCACCTTTTGTTACTTGTAATACTTGCTCTTTCATATCTTTCATTCTCCCTTCTTTTTTCTTTTGTTACAAAGCTTCTATTATACTAATACGCTTGATAGAAATACGATTAACGCTGTTAATACTACCGCTCCACTTGCTGATCCTACGAAGTCACCTTTTGTTACTTGTAATACTTGCTCTTTCATATCTTTCATTCTCCCTTCTTTTTCTTTTGTTACAAAACTTCTATTATACTAATACGCTTGATAGAAATACGATTAATGCTGTTAATACTACCGCTCCACTTGCTGATCCTACGAAATCACCTTTTGTTACTTGTAATACTTGCTCTTTCATATCATTTATCCTCCCTTTTTATAAGTTATCTATATGTAATTTCTAAGAAATGTTTATTTCATAGTTTTTATGTTAACGTTACATTAATTTTGATAACGTAACGTTTGTAACATTAATGTAACATAACTATTATTACGTTGCAATATAATTACGTAAAATTTATTACACTTTTTTTACGTTTTTTTATAATAACCCTCAAAAACCTTTATTTAATGCGTTTTTCACTAAGTTCACGTTTGTAACATTCGTGTAACATTACAGTCATAAAGTGAAATGTATTCATATTCCTCTCTATTTTTGTTACAAATCGTTTATTTAGTGACACTAAACCTATCTAATCTTTACTTACTTTTAATATGAGATAAAATACCGTCTTTCCAAGATAAGTTTATATGTTTCCTCTATATAACTATGTATAATAAAAACAAAGAGGTGGTCATTTTGAAATTAATCGCATTAGATATGGATGGTACACTACTATCATCTAATCTTGAAATCTCCAAAGAAAACCTACAAGCAATCCAAACTGCACAAGAAGCTGGTCATATTGTAATGATCTGTTCTGGTCGTGCGAAAGAGGATGCTTTAAAGCTATTGGAAGAATATAAATTATCTCTTCCAGTCGGAGCGAGCAATGGGGCTATTGTTTATGTGGATGGAAAAGTAATTAACTCGCGTTGTATACAAAACGACAAAGTGTACAAACTTGCAAAATTACTAGAATCTGAAGGTTTCCCATATAAGCTATATACGAATAAAGGAGTTTATTCTCCATATACATGGCAAGATCAAGTGATGCAAGCATTCGAAGAAAATAAGCATGCGCTTGATGTTACATTAGAGGAACTTGAACGAATTACAGAAAAGCAAAAGAAATCGAACCTAATTACTGATTTCAAAAAAATAGAAGATGTTGTAAATAACCAAGAACTAGAAATATCTAAATTCTTCATTTTAACGTTTAATGCAGCGCATCGCGCACAACTATTAAGTATATTACAAGAAGATGCTGATATTATGGTTACAGCATCAGCTCCTACTAACTTAGAAATTATGGATAAGAATGGACATAAAGGAAACGGGATACAGCAGATGGCAGCTCATTTTAATATCCCTATTGAAGATACAGTTGCTATTGGTGATAATTTTAATGATGTACCGATGTTAGAAGTAGCAGGCTTATCTGTTGCAATGGGCAACGCTGAAGAAGATGTAAAAAAGCTATGTGATGTTGTAACACTAACAAACAATGAACATGGTGTTGCTCACGCAATCGAGCAATTTGTATTGAAACAAACTTCATCTAGTAAATAAAAAAGGACTCTTTCAATTTGAAAGAGTCCTTTTTTATACGTGATGACAAGCAACAAAATGCTCTGCACCAACATTACGGAATTCTGGTACTATTTTTTTACAAACATCCGTCGCAAATGGGCAACGTGTATGAAAACGACAGCCCGAAGGTGGATTTGCTGGACTTGGAATATCCCCTTCTAGTATAATTCGCTCTCGCTTCACTGTTGGATCTGGTATTGGAACAGCTGATAACAATGCTTTCGTATAAGGATGTAGCGGATTGGTAAATAACTCATCACGCGGTGCTGTCTCCACAATCGTACCTAAATACATAATTCCGATTTTCGTACATAAATGTTCTACTACACTTAAATCATGCGAAATGAATAAATAAGATAATCCCTTTTTCTCTTGTAACTCACTAAATAAATTAATAATTTGTGCTTGGATAGATACATCTAGTGCCGCCACAGGTTCATCAGCTACAATAAATTCCGGATTTAATACCATAGCTCTTGCGATTACGATACGCTGACGTTGTCCACCAGAAAATTCATGGGGATACCGGTCAATATGATAAGGAGCTAACCCACATAACTCCAATACTTCAATTACCTTTTCACGAACATTTTCTTTCGTCGCTAATCCGTGGGCCAACATTGGCTCTCCAAGCGCTTCTCCAATTCTCATTCTCGGATTTAATGAGCTAAATGGATCTTGGAAAACGAGCTGCATATTAGGGCGATGTTTTCTTAATTCATCCTTGGATAAAGAATGAACATCTTTCCCTTTAAACTTCACTTCTCCCTCCGTTTTTTGAACGAGGCGTAAAATTGTTTTTCCTATTGTTGTTTTTCCGCTCCCTGATTCGCCAACGAGACCAAACACTTCACCTTTATTAATAGTAAAACTTACTCCATCAACCGCTTTTACATGCCCAATTGTTCTACTAAATACGCCACCCTTAATTGGAAAATATGTCTTTAGATTTTTCACCTCTAATAATGGTTCACTCATTGTTCCGCACGCTCCTCATATAGCCAGCAAGCTACTTTATGATTTTCATCATTTACATTTAGATTCGGGGCTTCTTTTCCACATATTTCCATACAATGCTCACAACGCCCACTAAAGTAGCAAAACTCACCTAAACCAACTAAATTCGGAACTTGCCCTGGAATAGAATATAGTTTATCTATTCGTTTTCCCATTACTGGTTTTGATTTCAATAATCCTTTCGTATAAGGATGTTTTGGATTTTGGAATATCTCTAGTACTGGGGCTTCTTCAATAACTTTCCCGCCATACATAACGACAACATAATCAGCCATTTCCGCTACGACACCTAAGTCATGTGTAATTAATAAAATCGACGTTTTAAATTCTTCTTTCACTTGTCTTAGTAGATCCAATATTTGAGCCTGAATAGTAACATCAAGAGCTGTTGTTGGTTCATCCGCAATTAATAACTTAGGATTACAACTAAGTGCAACAGCAATCATAATACGTTGTAACATCCCGCCGCTCAGTTCATGCGGATAAGAATGGACGATTTCATCAGCGCGGGCTATGCCAACTTTATGAATTAACTCAATTGCCTTCTTATATGCTTCATTTTTACTAAGTAATTCATGCTCCCTTAACGTTTCTACAATTTGCTCTCCTACAGTGAAGACGGGGTTTAGCGATGTCATCGGTTCTTGGAAAATCATCGCAATATCATTCCCTCGTAAACTACGAAGCTCTTTCTCTTTCATTCCTAAAAGACTTTTTCCTTCATATAAAATATCTCCACCTACTACACTGCCTGATTCAGCAATAAGTCCCATAATAGATAACGCCGTTACACTTTTTCCACAACCAGATTCACCTACAACACAAACAGTTTCACCTTCTCGAACAGAAAAACTAACATGATTCACAGCTTTTACTGTCCCTTCTTCTGTCTGAAAGTGTGTTTGTAAATCTTTCAGCTCTACTACCGCTTTACTCATATCTCCTCACCTACCGTCTCATCTTTGGATCTAATGCATCACGAAGTGCATCACCAAGTAAATTAATTGATACAACTGTTATAAAGATTGCAAAACCAGGCGGAATCCATAACCATGGACGCTTTTGGAAATCGATTAATGAGTTAGCTGCGCTAATCATGTTCCCCCATGATGGTGTAGGTGGAACGACTCCGAGACCTAAGTAACTTAGTGCGGATTCTCCCAAAATAGAACCTGCAACACCTAATGTAGATACGACAATTAAAATGGGTAAAACATTAGGTATTAAGTGATATATAATTTTCCGGTAATCTTTTATTCCTAACACATCCGCAGCTTGCATAAATGCTTGCTCCCTAAGTGATAAAATTTGCCCTCTTACAAGGCGTGCAAGCCCTGGCCAACCTACTAAACTTAAAATAATCATAATGACATACAAACGATAATCAGACGGTACTTTCCACTCTGATAAAATCGCACCCATTATAATAAGTAACGGTAATCCTGGCATCGACATTAAAATATCTGCAAGTCGCATAATAATATTGTCCACAATACCACGATAAAAACCTGCAATCGCTCCTAATAAAGCTCCAAGTATAACCGATAAAACCATTGAAGCTAAACCAATGGTTAATGAAATACGTCCCGCTTGCATAAGCCTTGTTAAAATATCTCTTCCTAATTGATCTGTACCAAGCCAATGAGAAAAACTAGGTGGTTTGTTAATGAGCGCAACTTGTATTTTTCCTGATGCATATGGAGAAAAGAACGGACCGATAAAACAAAATAAAAACATAAAAATTAATGCATAAAACCCTACAAGTGCCATCTTATTTTTCTTTATCTTTTTAAAAGCTTGTCGCCATGGTGATGATTCATTTCTTCTCTTTTTTTCTTTTTTTTCTGTAATTACTGTAACAGTCTCCATTTCTTTCCCCCCTTACTTCAACCGAATTCTTGGATCAACAACTGCATATACGATATCTGCTAAAAAGTTTGAAACGATTGTTAAACAAGAAAGAAACATCGTAAATGCCATCAATACTGTATAGTCACGGAAATTTAATGCTTCTAATTGAATATTACCAATCCCTGGCCAGTTAAAAATTTGTTCAATAATAATTGCCCCAGAAAACAATCCAGGTAATTCAAATGCTAATAACGTAATTGCCGGTAAAATTGCATTTTTTAATGCATGCTTATAAATAACCGTCTTCTCCTTCAAACCTTTCGCTCTTGCTGTTCGTATGTAATCTTGTCTTACAACCTCTAACATACTTGTTCTAAAATAACGAGTTAGCGAGCCGACCCCAAGAAGTGTCAAAATAAATACTGGTAAAATCATATGTTTTGCAACTTCTATCACGTAAGCAAATCCTGTTGAATTACTGCCAACATCAATCATTCCACCTATCGGTAATAACTTAAAGTCAACCGCAAACACCTTAATTAAAAACAAACCGATAAAGAATGAAGGGAATGACATTGCTGCAAAAACACCGATTGTTACAAGTTTATCGAATAAAGAATGTTGCTTCGTCGCCGAGAATACACCGATAATAAGTGCAATTAGCCAAATAAAAAACAATGCAATAATTGCTACACTAAAAGAATTCCAAATAAATTTATTTAATAATGACGTTACAGGCTCTTGATATTGAAGCGAAAAGCCAAAGTCCCCTTGCAATGCATTACCTAACCAATGAAAATAACGCTCAACAATTGGTTTGTTCAACCCATATAACTCCCTCAGTTCAGCTGCTCTTTCCGGTGTAATTTTCGGGTTTGAATCAATATAATCCCCAGGAAGAAGTGCGAACAGGACGAAGATAATAATTGATGTACCAAGCAGTGTAGGAATCATTTGTAACAACCTACGAACAATATATGTTTTCACCCTTTTTCTCTCCAATCTTATGCTTAAAATAGAAGAACATTTTTTCAAAGCGGCACATTACTAACCGAATGAAAAAATGTCTTCTACTTATACATTCTTATCGTTATTTTTCAAATGATAATACTGGTAAGTTTGCACTAATACTGTTGTACTTTTCAGGATCAATTCCTTTTATATTCCCGTTATAACCAGTAATTGTTCTACGGTAGTTTAATAGAATTACTGGTGGATCATCACTTAATTCTTTATACAATTCTTTATAAATAGGTTTACGCTTTTCGATATCTACAGTTTCAATACCTTTTTGAATTAGCTCATCTACTTTTGCATTCTTATAACCAAGACTAGTTTCATTTGCAGTAGACAAATATTCACCAGCTGTTTCACTCGGATCACTTGTAATCGGTGTCGAAACAGAAGCTAAATCATAATCCCCTTTGTTTACCTTAGAAAGCATCGTATTAAAGTCCATAAATTCAGGATTAAACTCTACACCTATTTCTTTATAATTCTCTTTCGCAATCGGAATTAATAAATCACTATCTTTAGCCGAACTTGGACCGAAATAAGAAAGTTTTAATTTTTGACCATCTTTTTCACGAATTCCATCCGAACCAACTTTCCACCCTGCTTCATCTAATAATTTTTTCGCTTTTTCTTTATCGTATTCGTATTTATTAACTCCTTCTTCCGTATAAGCCCAAGAAGTTGGATGAATTGGTACATTGGCTACTGTACCGTATCCTTTTAACGCTGTATCAACATATTTTTTGCGGTCTAATCCGTAAATAAGTGCTTGGCGAACCTTTTTATCCTTTAAGTAAGGCTTATTATTATTCATATAAATATAACTAAATGACGGTGCTGTTTCAATTTGGATATTTGCGAATTCTAAAGCCTTAGCCTGTTCAAGAACCTCATCACCAGTACCTAAGCCAGTATGGTCAACTTCTCCTGTTTGGAATAACTGAAGCTTCGTATCACCAGAAGTAATTTTATAAATGAAGTTTTGAATTTTTGGTTTACCCGCATAATAATTTTCGTTTGCTACAAAACGAACTTCTTGACCTGGAATATACTTTTCAAATTTATATGGACCCGCAGCTAATGGCTTTCCATATAAATCTTTTAAATAATCTAAGCTTGTATTTTGCTTATAATCTTTTCCATAATAAGCTTTTGATAGTACTGTACCTCCTAAAACAAATATAGCTTGTGAATTCACTTTTTCAGTTGTAATTTTAATTGTTTGTGGATCAACAACTTGAATACCTTCAATTGAAGTTGCTTTCCCTTCTTTATATTCTTTACCACCTTTAACCGCATATTGAGAGATATCTACTTCACCTTCATATGCCTTATCATGTAAAAGCGTCAATGTGAAAGCTACATCATCCGCCGTTAATGGCGATCCATCACTAAATTTCAAATCTTTACGTAAATGGAATGTATATGTTAACTGATCAGAAGAAACGTCCCACTTCTCAGCTAATTCTGGAATTGGTTTCCCTTGTTTATCGGTTGATACGAGAGATGCAAAAATAACTGAAGTTACGTTTCCATCCCAACCATTTTGTTGGAAGTATGGCAAAAATACGCCGCCTGGCTTACTAATACCAACTACTAACGTATCTTTTCTATTCTTCGCTTTGTCTGGCACTTTCGTTTTATCTGTCGCAGCGATCTTTTCAATTTTCACATTTTTTAAATCCTGCTTTTTCACCGGCTCTGTAGAAGCCGCGTCCTCCTGTCCCCCACAAGCAGACAACACAAGCGAACTACTTATTAATACCGAAAATACACCAGCCCATTTTTTTGTCTTTTTCTTCATTGTCCCCACCCTAACTTTTTATGATTATACCCTCTGAACGAATTACCTTATGTATGCCTCCCACAGCAACATTTATAGCCAATCGGAAAAGTCGGTTTTAATCGTAAAAAAATAGATGTTTTTGAGGGGTAACAACCTTATTCCGACCTTTCCGGTAGACTTTATGGTTATTAGCTTATATCGTTCATTATGTTTTGTCAATTCTTTCTAAATAAATATTTTGAGAATTTTTCCAAAATTATCACTCTACATTTATACTTTAAGAAAACTCAGCTATAATTCGTATTAAAACTTAAAAATCTACTTCTATTCCTTCAGCATGAAACATAGAATACTAATAACCAATTACAAAAAAGGGGGCGAAAATATGGACAACCTATTCCAATACGTCCTGCACTACGTATTATTAACAATTATGATAGTCGGAGCGCTATTACTATTCCCGTTCTTCCCAAAGTTCGTCCTCTTTTTAGCTTTTTTTATCATGCTCGGGATCGCTATTATAATTTCAACGAGAGAAGATGCCACGCAAAAAGAGAGCAGAGTTCAGCGCGTAAAGCTGTAACTTTGCTCTCTTTTTGTTTTCATTCACTAGTCTCTGTTACACATATTTATTCCGCTATTTGCCGGGCAGTAAGACCCCCACTGATTAAAGTTTCACTTTATCTCTCGGGAAATAATTAGCCTTTGTTTTTGTAATTACTCCTATCGAAAAACCACTAATGACATTTATTTTTCAGCTTATCATTTTCATATGTTTCACAAACTATGCAAATTGAGGAAAATGGATTTATCTAAGTTACTGTTTCACGTGAAACACATCGCTTCATTTAACCTTTAAAGCAAAATATCATTATGAAAAAAGCCACTTCCTCCAGCAAAACTGAAAGGAAGTGGCTTTCTACTCATTACTCCACCATATTCTCTAATTCATTATATAAATCTGCTCGTAACAACTCTTTCTTCGTTTTTTCCTCATATAATTTTTCAAGTCTTTCAACATCAGCTACATATTCCATTTCACTTTCTAATGCATATATATCTTCTTCTATATGCATTAACTCGTTTTCAATCTCCGCAAAACTTCTAGAATCTTTCTTTTTTATAGAGATTGCTTCAACACTTTTTCTTCCATGGTGCTTATGCTTTATTACTTCCTCCTCAAGCTTTTCTTCCCACTTTTGACGAGCCCATGCATAGTTTCCTGCAAACTCAAATAATTTGCATCTATCAATCCAGTACGTCTTTTCAAATAACTTATTTAAAAAATATCGATCGTGTGAAACAGCTAAAATCGTTCCGTTATATTGCTCAAGGGCTTCCTCTAAAACTTCCCTTGATTCAATATCAAGATGGTTTGTCGGCTCATCTAAAATTAGAAAATTGATGTCTTGATACATAAGTTTCGCAAGTCTTAATCTCATTTTTTCTCCACCACTAAGTTGCGTTACTTTCTTAAATACTGCTGGACCATAAAACAAAAACTTAGCTAATATATGTCTTGCTTCTCCCTCTGTTACAGCCACATTCTCTCTGAATGCTTCCAATACATTACTCTTCATATTTTCATATGCATGTTGTGATAAATAACCAATTTTGACACTACTACCAATTCGAATTTCACCAACGTCTGGATTTATTTCTTCTAATAGTAGTTTTAATAATGTAGTCTTTCCTGTACCATTACGACCAACGATAGCAGCACGCTCTTGAAAACGAACATGTAAATTCGCTTGTTCAAATAAAGATCGGCCAGCAAAACCTTTACTCACTTCTTTCATTACAACAACATCTTTTCCGCTTCTCTCTTGCCCTTCAAACTGAAGACCCATCTGTTTTCTTTCTAAAATCGGCCTCTTTAATTTCTCTATACGCTCTAACGCACGTTCCATATTCCTCGCTCTTTTATGCAATCCTTCATTCGGAGGATTCGCTTGATTTGCCCATTCACGTAGGCGCTTAATTGCTTCTTTCATTTTCTTTATTTTCTTTTGCTGCTCTTGATAAGCTTGAAACTCTTGAAGTAATCTTTCTTCCTTCTCCTCAACGAACTGAGAATAATTCGTATGGTACACGTGAATCTCTCCATCTTCCAGATCAAAAATTTTCGTTACAACTTCATCAAGGAAATAGCGATCGTGTGAAATAACCATAACTGTTCCATTATATTCTTTTAAAAATTTCTCTAACCATTCAACTGCAAACAAATCTAAATGATTTGTTGGTTCATCTAATAGAAGTAAATCTGGTTTCTGCAATAGCATATATGCAAGGCTTACTTTCGTCTGTTCTCCTCCACTTAATTCCGTAAATACTCTTGGAAATAAGTCTGTTACTTGTAAGCCATTTGCTACCTTCATTATATTTGCCTCTATTTCATAACCACCGAGAAATGCAAATTTTTCTTGAATTATTCCGTACCTCTCCATTAGCTTTTGCAAAGAAGATTGTTCCTGCTCCTCCGCCATATTTTTTTCTAGAGCATGCATTTCTTTTTCTAATTCCTTTTCTACTTTAAAAGCGGAACTCAATACATCATATACAGTCATGAACTCATCAAACTTCGGAATTTGTGCGACATGACCAATACGTGTACCTTTCTTCATATGGATGGCTCCTGCATCCAAACTCTCCATTCCCGTCAGAAGCCCAAAGATTGTTGTCTTCCCACTACCGTTACGACCAACTAACCCAACACGTTCACCATTCTTTATTTCAAGCGATATATTTTCAAATATGATGTTTCCACCAAAAGATTTCGTTACATTATTTACACTACAAATAGTCATTTTCCGTACTCCTTTCAATATAAAAAACCATGAGAAAGAAACATTCCCCATGGTTTTCGGCATAGAAAAAGGAAGCCAAATAGCTCCCTTTTCACACGTTTATTAAAAATGGGTGAAGAGATTTCTATCGTTCAATAGTCACTATGCAATTGTTAAAAAAGGGCATACGTATCCCGTTAACAACTACATCATGAAAAATCGCACGACAAAAATAGATAAAATCTAAAAATTTGGCACGCGCAGCTAAAGAACGTTTCATCTCATTCACCCCTTTCGTACGGAATTTAATACTTACTTCTTTATTATACTTTCCAATTTCATGTTTGAATAGTCATTTTTCTGAAAATAATGAAGATAGACTAAACATTTCAATAAGTGACATCAAATCTTACAAAACTGTTATGTTCACGTAATGGAAAGCGATAGTACAAAAAGATGCCTCCCTATACAATAAAGATGTAAACAAGCGAGACAAACAAAAGGAGGAAACAAACATGATAAAAGAAATCGTAAAAGCAATCTTTGAGGTATTAGTGAACGGACAAGCAGTTGTAAAAGAACTAAATGAACTATAAAAAGGAGTGAAGAAATATGATGAACATGGTGAAAATGATTTTACACGCTTTAGTCGATGCAAAAGCAGTTAGCCAAGAATTAAACCAACAATAAAAAGGGGTATATGAATATGAAGAAAGCCATTATTATAATTGCAAGCACAGCAATTACCTTATACACAATAAAAAAGAGAAAAAAGAAAAATAATGAAAATGTTCTATATTATCCATACACGCTATTAGAGAAAAAATAAAAGACAAGGTACCCTATCGTAATGAGGATATCTTGTCTTTTATTTTTCCCCTATTCCTTTAGAGGATTTCCTTCTCCTTTTCCCGAATGTATTAAGCGGGATTTTTACACATATTTTAAAGGGGCATATATACAAATGGATACACAACAACTATATTTTTTAAACGATATCGGTAAACAAAAACCAGAAAGTATTCGGAATAGAAGCGCTGCATGTCCATTTTGCGATAAAGAACAATTAACGGATATTTTAGCAACTGATGGTTCTATTATTTGGTTAAAAAATAAATTTCCTACATTACAAGATACATTTCAAACAGTGTTAATCGAAACCGATAATTGCGAAGATCATATCGCAACATATACAAAAGAACATATGAGAAAATTACTACAATTTTCTATTCAACATTGGTTACACTTACAGAAGAACGAAGAGTTCGCATCTGTGATTTTATATAAAAATCACGGTCCATTTTCAGGTGGAAGTTTGCATCATGCACACATGCAAATTATCGGAATGAAATATGTAGATTATCTTGAAAATATTGAAGAAGAAAATTTCCAAGGGTTAATTGTTCAAAAAAATGAACGCATTGAGCTTAATATTTCAGAGCGTCCCATTATTGGCTTCACTGAATTCAATATAATCATTGATAATATTTCATATATAGATGAAATGGCAAATTACATTCAGCAAACTGTACGTTACATACTGACAGATTTCCATAAAGGATGCAGTAGTTATAACTTATTCTTCTATTACTTAAATGGAAAAATTATTTGTAAAGTTGTACCTAGATTTGTCGTTTCACCATTGTATGTAGGATATAAAATACCGCAAGTTTCTACAAAACTAGAAGAGGTGAAAATACAACTCACGCAGTATTTCACGAAAGAAAAGAATGAAATTATTCATAAAAAAACAGAGTAGGTATAGAAAACCTACTCTTTTATTACACCTTTATTTCGATAGTACACATCTTCTAATCCGATGTTATACTTCATGTTATTATCCGTCCACTCTGGCCCTAAATTCCCTGGCCATCCAGATGTATTCGCTATATATTTCAGTAATGCAAAATCAGTCAAACCTTTTTGCACCCCACGCTTATATCCTTTCATTAAATGCGGCATTGCAATTTGCGCATTTGTACGTGGATCTTTCAGCTCATCATCAGTTAAATGTTCTGGTGCAAGCCCGCCGCCGCGGTGTAGTTGAAACAATCCGAATGAAGTTCCATTATCTCCAACACTTCTTGGATTTAATCGACTTTCATGCTCGGCAATTGCAAGAGGTATCCATTCTGGAAGATTTACTTTCTTCGCTTCCTCTATAATGATTTGTTTCATCTGTTTTGCTTCTTCTGAATCAACATAGCTTGTTCCATTCACTAGCTTATCCATTCCTTCAGACTTTCCTTGGAAATATAAATATACTCCAAGAACAACTAAAAATCCTACAAAGAATTTCTTCACTACCTCTACCTCTTTCTCCGCTGAAATTTGTCCCCTTTCAGCCTTCCCTTTACAATTACCTACATTCTATTACTCTTTTATCATAGCAAATAACTATACATATTATCATCATGCTTTAGACCGATTTTGTGAAAAAACAGCTGGTAAATACGGGCAAAAATGTAACTTTCATAGACTATAACGCATTTATTGTATATAATTGTAAACTGAACTCTATATATAGAATAGGAGCGTACAAAATGAAAAAATGCCTAACACTCTTGTTCAGCATTTTACTACTCATCCCTACCTACACCTCTGCACAAACATCATCAAAACCAAAAGTACTTGTTTTGTATAGTACACAAGACGATAAAGTTTCAAATAATGTCCAAATCCTTAATACTCAATTAGGACATTTTACAAATGATATAACCGTAAAAAAATTAAAAGAAGCAACTTCAATTAATAACGTATCCTCCTATACACATATTGTTTATATCGGTGAAACAAAAGAAGCGTTTTCTGATGAAACGAAACAATTTCTAGAAAACTTCTCCGGCCCTATATTAGTATTAGGACAAAATGTTGAACAATTATCTAAGCGTTTTTCTTTCATTACTTTGAAGAGTGATGATATACGAGTTAATAAAATTGAATATCCAGACAAGAAGCTAAAAAATACCTTAGAAGAGGAACGATTAATTCAATTATTTGATACGAATGGAACTGTGCTTGCTAACGCCTTAAGCTCAAATAACACTAATCCACTAATTGTTCAGCATGAAACATCTTATTATGTTGCAACACCTAACCTCTTTGACTGGATGTCTCATTACGTCGGTGAAATGTTATTTTCTTATTTCGGCCAAAAACCAACGAAAAATAAAGTTGAAGCTTATTTACGCCTTGAGGATGTTCACCCAGCAGCAGATATAAATCAATTGAAAGAAATTGCTGAATTACTAAAAGAGAAAAAGATGCCTTACATGATTACTGTTATTCCGGTATATAAAGATCCAGATACAGGAAAGATAATACATTTAAAAGATAGACCAGAACTAGTTGATCTTTTACGCTCTATGCAAGATGATGGTGCAGCAATTATTATGCATGGTTATACTCACCAATTTTATGACAGTGAAACAGGTGAGGGCTTTGAATTTTGGGATGTAAAAACAGATCAACCAATTCGCCAACCGAAGCATGAAAAACCGAAGACAAAAGATGACTTTCCAAATATAGAGGCATATAACCAATATGTAAAAAAAGGGGAAGAATTCGAGAAAAAATATACGAAAGATCATATCGAAAAAGGAATTCAAGAACTTGTAGATGCTAAACTATATCCTGTTGCCTTTGAAGCACCTCATTACACGATGTCTCAAAAAGGATATGAAATATTATCAAGGTACTTTTCAACTTATGTAGGACAACTACAGTTAAATGATACAACTTGGAAATCCATGCACTCACCATATTATACAAGTACTCCGTCATTTTTACATGGAATGAAACTATTGCCTGAAACAGTCGGATTTATTGAAGAAGATACGCCACAAACTATTGCTAAAATGAAAGAACGTGCTCTATCTGTTTCTAAATTATCAGATGGAGTTATTGGTGCATTCTATCATCCTTACTTAGGTGTGAAACCATTAAAAGAAGTATTAAAGGATCTAGAAAGTATTCCAAATATAGAATGGATTGATTTACAAAAGGAAAAGAATGAAGTAAAAATGAAAGATATTCATATTACGACGAATAAAGACGGCATTCACGTTGAAAAACCAACCAGTGCGAATGACATAATTGATTATATAAAGCAATATGGCTTCTTCCTTATACTGGGGTTCGTTATCATTGTCTTTCTTTTATTATTAAAACGTGCGAAAAAATTAGAATCCTAATACAAAACCACCGAGCGGAACGCTCGGTGGTTTTTTTCATATATCAAACCGTGGCATTTTATTAAATAAATTCAACTTTTACTTTTTCCGTTACATTATGAAAATTATAATTCTCCTATCCTTTCAAATAAAATCGACTTGTATTTTCATATATTGTTTCTGCGACCTTATCAATGGATATGTTTTTTATAGAACTAATTTCCTTTAATACCTCTCGAATCATTCTTGGATGCGTTATAACACCCTCTTGAAATTCCCACGGTCCATCTGTTTCTACCATCATATATTCAAGCGGATAATACGAAACGATTTTTCTAATCTTCTCCTTATGTAAAACATCCGGTGTAATCGAAATATAATAACCATTTCTCATCATCCGTTTCATTGTTTCATCGCTTCCTTTAAACCAATGGAAGTGTGCACGTGAAACTTTATATTTCTCTAGCAAATCACATACAATGTCAGCATCTTCATAAACTGCGTGTAATACAATCGGCAAATTATACTTACTAGCTAGTTCTATAAATTTTTTCAATACAGCTATGTATGGATCTGCAGCAATTCTTTCATCTTCTTTTCTCAAATAATAGGGCAAACCTACTTCACCAATCGCAACAATTTCCTCTGCGTTCTGTTCAATAAGTTGATAAATCTGTTCACACTCTTCTTTATGAATCTGTTGCTCTGGATGAAACCCTATCGCTGGATATATAAAGGGATACTTCTTCGCTAAAGATAACGTTTCCTTACAAGATTGATAATTCATAGATACTGCAATAAGCCCCTTTATTTCATTACTATTTTCCACCTCTTTCAGTAATCTGCTCTTCTCTTCATCCTTATATTGATCAACATGTATATGACTATCAATCCATTTCATCTTTATGCCCCCATAAAAAAAACAAGAAAGGACTTCCTTTCTTGTTTTAGCATCTATATTATTTAACAATTAAGTTTGTTATGATATCAAATAATCCAATACACACTACGGCAACAGTAAAGTAGCTACAGAAATCTTTAATTGGTAACTTCACTACTTCTTCTTTACGCATCCCATTCTTCTCCCTTCTTACTAGATCCCTAATTATTTTTCTATCTGTATCTATTATGCAAAAAATATGACAAATTTACTATCGAATTAACTTACGTAAACCTTACAATGTTGTAAGGTTTAAAAAAGGATCCCCATCTTTATTCAGATGAGGATTATTAAAAATTAGTTGGTTTTTCATTCTTCATTACAAACAGAAAGTAATACATTGAGACTTTCTAGTTACACTATATGAAAATTACTATCTTTTAACTATCGAATTACATTACAGAAGGCTTACATGTTTGTAAGTTATGTGTAATGTAATTCGATAGTTCCCCTTACTTATATTTCGTACAATAAAGTTAGGAAGTAAGCCAAATAAGAAGAACACTCACATAACCAAATTACATTGCTAGTAGCTACTCTTCTTATACCTTTCACCCATGCTACTACAATGTACCCCCTTCCTCTTTATATAATAAAAAAGCCTTAGTCTATATGGACTAAGGCTTTTTTGTTAATCTTAAAAATACCCTTACCCAGTATTTTTATTTTCGACAAAAAATAGCTGGGGGTATATTTTACTATCTCATCGTTAAAAGTTTGCTCTTCGCATTTATAGGAATATTTGCAACCTCAATCTCTTCAATCGATTCACCGTAACGTCCTTTTGCAAAAACCTTTAATGCTTCATCTCTCTTTAACATATGCTTAACCGTTTTCTTTATTTTCTGCTCTCTACCACGTTCATCGAATGCAATAAATTCATATTCATACCACTCATCACCAATATGCTGACCAATTGTATTCACAACCGTATAGTATTCTTTCGTCTTATAAAATGGATTATATTTATCGATAACCGGTCCAAGTTTCGTAGGCAGTAACATTACTACTATCACTATCATCGCTATTATAGTAGTGATCATTTTTTTCTTCATAATAAACATTCCTCCTCTGCAGGATATATATACATCCATTTTAAAAAGGGGGAATAAAATCTACTATTGAATCTCATTACATTACACTTACATTTTTGTAAGAATTAAAAAAGGTGAACGAATTTGCTCGTTCACCTTTTAGCTTGCTTTAAAGCCACCGCCAAGTACATCACGTACATCATGTATAACAACGAAAGAATCTTCATCTACCCGACTAATAACTTGTTTTAACTTAACAAGCTCTTGTTTATTAATAACAACATATAAAACTTCTTTATTTTTACCAGTATATCCGCCGCGCCCTTCTAATACAGTAACACCGCGTGTCATATTTTTCGTAATAGCTTCACGAATTAAGTCTGGTTGATTCGAAATAATCGTAACAGCCGTTTTTGTGTCCATTCCTTCTACAATGAAATCAATCACCTTCGCTCCAATGAACACAGCTACAAGTGTATACATTGCCTTTTCTTGCCCTATTATAAATACAGAACCAGCAATTACAACAATATCAATAATTAGTACACCTTTACCTACACTCCAACCTAAATATTGATTTGCTAACTGAGCTAAGATTGCTGATCCTCCCGATGTACCTCCGGCTTTGAACATACAGCCTAATCCAATACCCACAAATAAACCAGCAAATAAAGCTGCTAATAATGTATCACTATTTACATGATACTCAATATGTTCTGTAACGTATAAAAACAAAGATGTTTCTACAATCCCTAAAATTGTATAAATCATTGTTTTCTTATCAAAAAATTTATAACCAATAGCTAGTAAAATTGCATTTATAGCAAAATTCACAATCCCTGGTGACCAATCAAATAAGTAGTACGTAACAACCGTTAAACCAATAATTCCACCTTCCGATAAACGGTTTGGAATTGCAAAGTAATTAATACCAATTGCGAATAATAATGAACCAATTGTAATTAGTGTTATTTCCTTTATACGTTGATTAACCATAGTTCATACCCTCCCCCCATTTGACATTGTATCACTATCTCCTAGAGGTTTAGAAGTGGTTTTTATTCCGCATTTTCCCTCTTAAAAATTGAAATATTATGTTTAAACAGAGGGTTGATTAATTATTCATATTTGCTCTAACTACATGGACAAATCGCTCCACATTCCCTTTCTGAATATGCTTAGCTCTAACCGTTTCATGATTATAAGTAAACTCAAAGTACGAATGAAAATCTATGCTATCTATATGCAAATATGGGTACTCTTTAAATGTTGAAGGATAGTACGGAAATTTCCCGTAAAAAAGGAGACGTCTAGTAGTGGCAACAAAAATTCCATGTTGGTAACATAACATAAAATTATCCTTCTCAAAGATCCCTACTACAAAGGCTAACATTTTTTCGTTATCCTCTATATACTTGTTCACACTTAATAAAAGTTCATTCATGCATATCCCTCCAAATACTATTCTTGAAAAGAATCCATGGATTGTTACAAACCGGTTTAACTCCTTTATAAAGTATGAAACGCGTTTCCTGTCAAAGGTATTTCAAAAAAATAATCCGTTATGCGATTATACACATAACGGGTTAAAATTAAACTGTAGAGCGTTCCACAAGTTCGTATGGAATTTCCAGCTTTTCTTGTTCAGAACTCTCTTCATTCACTTTTCTATGCAACATTTCAAAAGCAGTTTTCCCTATCTCCTTTAAATTTTGATCAATAGTTGTCAATTGTAACACTTGCGAGATAGGTTGATTATCAAAGCCAATAATCGCTAAATCCTCAGGAACTTGAATCCCTAATTTTTCAACCTCTGTCATAACCCCAATCGCAACTTCATCGCCTGCTACTATTAATGCTTCAGGAAGATCCTGCATCTCTTTTAACTTATGAGCCACTTTCACACCATCTTCTAGTGTAAAACATTCTGTAAAAATCCATTCTTCATTAACCTCTTCGTCTATAGATTGCAATTGCTGTTTATAAACATCAAAACGCTTTTGACTACTCGGCCCTAATTTTCTTCCCGTACAATAACCAATTTTTTTATAACCTTTCTCAATCAAATAATCCATTCCTAATTGAAAGGCCGCTGAATGATTCGTATATACACTTGAGATGTTTGAAATATCATTATTATCTTCACAAGCAATTATTGTGCCGTAAGAAGCATACGGTTCTATCGTTTCCCAATCATTTGCACGTGAACAAATAATAAGACCATCCAATTGTTTTGTTTTTAACATATGTAAACTTTTCATTTCTTCTTTTTTATTATAATTCGTTTGGCAAAGTAGCACCCTGTAATTATGAGTTAACGCTCCCTCCATCATTCCCCCTACCATTGCATCAAAGCTCGGGTGATTAATGTAAGGTAGAATTACACCAACAATATTCGTCTTCCCTTTTGATAAATGAACAGCATTTGCGTTTTGCGAGTAATTCAATTTCTCAACTATCTCTATAACCGCTTTTCTTTTTTCTTCACTTACATATGGGTGATCATTCAACACTCTCGAAACAGTCGTAACTGAAACTCCCGCCATCTTTGCGATATCTTTAATATTAGTCATACACTCACCTCTATCTTTAACTTAATGAATCCCATGAACATATGTCAAATCTTCTTATCATTACACCTTCATTCGTTTCTCTTACAAAAGTGTAATTTTTCTGTAAGCTAATTCGATAGTGACTTTCCGCAACATTTCATACAATTAAGTCAGAAACAAGGTAACAACTATTCGAAAAGGAGCGGATTAATATGATGAACAAAATAAAAACGAACAATTTCTTACATACAATGGGCATGGTATTTTCCGCTCTTATCGACGCAAAAGCTGTTGCTTCTACATTAAACAAGTAAGGAGAATGTATTATGAATAACATCACTTTTAACAAATTAGATTTTTTAGGACTAGCTAGTGGCTCGATTCTTCTTACTGCTTTTATTTACGCCGCTACGCTTGTATAACTTTGTGTCCCCTTTCCCCTTTATATAGAAAAAGACGACCGTCTATGCCCGGTCGTCTTTTCTTATTTTTGATTTGATTGCAAAGCTTCTTTTAACTCCTCAAACTTCTCATTTAATTGATCTGTCATCATTTTCATAGCAGTTTTTCGATCTATTTGTTCTCCAGCCTCAATTTGAATCGGATCTCCAAAAATCAATTGTGCCTTTTTCCCCTTTATTAATTCTTTTACACTTGATGGACCAACATAAGCTGCCGGCACTAAAGGTACATTAGAACGCATCGCAATTGTCACAGCACCCGCTTTTAATGAAACATCTTCCGCTGATCTCGTTCCACTCGGAAAAATCCCTACTACCTTTCCTTCTTTTAATAAACGTGATGGAATTTTAAGTGTACTTGGTCCCGGATTCGCGCGATCTACAGGGAATGCATTTACATTTTTAAAGAACCAATTTTTGAATTTCCCTTCAAATAATTCTTTTTTTGCCATGTAATGAATTTGAGTTGGGTACATCCCTGTAGCTAACATTAATACATCCATAAAACTTGTATGTGTACACGCAACAACATACGGACCACCTTCCGGTAACTTTTCTCTTCCTTGCACTTCTACTTTCCCAGCTGTTTTAAATATATATTTCAACAAAAATGTAATTGGTTTATACATTGGTTTCGTTCCTTTCTAAACATCCGAAGTATAATCATATTCTTATAACGATTATAACACTAAGTTTTAGGAGTTGGTAATAAAATTAAGTATGAATTGTTAAATTTCAATTCTTACAAAAGTGTAATTTTCTTGTAAGCTAATTCGATAGTTACTTCTCACTATATTTCATACAATTAAGTCAGAAACAGGGCAACAACTATTCGAAAAGGAGTCGATTGATATGATGAACAATATGAAAATGAACAATTTCTTACATACAATGGGCATGATATTATCAGCTCTTTTCGACGCAAAAGCTGTTGCTTCTACATTAAACAAGTAAGGAGAACTCATTATGAATAACATCACTTTTAACAAATTAGACTTTTTAGGATTAGCTAGCGGCTCTCTTCTTCTTACTGCTTTTATTTACGCTGCTATGCTTGTATAACCTTGTGTCCCCTTTCCCCTTTATATAGAAAAAGACGACCGTCTATGCCCGGTCGTCTTTTTAATTTTTTCTTTCTTTCAATTCTTTTAAAAGCTGTATTAGCTCAGCTTGTTGTTTTATCTTTTTACGACCATTTCGATTAATTGCTGCAAGCTCACAGGCAACTCCGACGGCGAAGAAAAACAATAAACTTTCTAACATGTGAAATCCTCCATTTGCCTATTAAACAGCTTGACGTAATTGTTCTTCTTGTAAAACTCTCTTATTTATATTTTCTTCTTTTCTCTGACAAACGTTATTGCGAATAAGCGCTGCAATAACAAGTACAGTCCCTATAATATCAAACATTGTGATTTGATACCCTTGCATCATCATAATAGCTAAAGTCGTAATTGGTACAAAATTAATAAATAAAATCCCATTAATGGATGATAAAATTTTCACACCATAGTTCCAAGCAAGTAGCGCTACAATACCTGGCAATGTCATCATAAATAACAAATCATATTTCACAATAGAAATCGTTCCCATACTCGGAACTGAAATATATCCAAGCGACGTAATAATTACCGTTATAATCGCTGTAACAGTCGTACCGAATACACACGTCAACGTAGAATAACGTAATGTTGACCAATCACTACAAGTTTGACCACCCATCGTATAAATAACCCACCCTACAACACCAATAAATATAAATGCTAATGGGAACATATTATCTTTCAATGTTACAAAGAAACTCATGTCACCTTTTGTAATAACAAACACAGCTCCTACAAAAGCAATAACCATACTCGTTATCATATACTTCTTCGGTTTTATATGCTTATATCCCCATAAAATACAAATAGAAATCATCGGCATAAGTGCTTCCATAATGGAAGCTACCATTACACCCGACTTACCCATTAACATTTGCCCTAAAAATATGAGGACATTATATACTGTAAATGCCATCGTTCCAAAAAAGACGAGTAACTTTCCTCTTCCCTCTAAACAAAATGCCTGTTTTCCTTCTTTCACTAACAACAATACAATCAGCATTATCGCCACTGCTCCATAGCGAATAAGCGAAAAATAAAATGGATCTATGTATTCTAGCGCATGATCAGCAACTGGAAACATCGCTCCCCATGACATACTCGCAATTAAACACGCCAAAGCCCCTATTATCATTTGACCTCTTCTCACCGCAATCCCCCGTTTCTTTCTATTTGCACAAAGAGAATTGTAAAAGAAAAAATATATCACGTAAAATGATTCAAAATGATGTTAACTATCATTTATAATGATAGTTAACATCAAGGGGGATTACAAAATGGAATTACGAGACTTACAAATCTTTAAAAGCGTTGCCGATCAGGGTAGTGTAAGTAGCGCAGCAAAGGAATTAAATTATGTACAATCAAATGTAACTGCACGTATTAAACAACTAGAAAACGAATTAAAAACCCCACTCTTTTACCGCCATAAACGAGGAATGACTTTAACAGCTGAAGGAAGAAAAATGCTCGTTTATGTTAGTAAAATTTTGCAAGATGTCGACGAACTAAAACAAGTATTTTTAGATAGCGAAACACCTTCTGGTATATTAAAAATCGGTACAGTCGAAACAGTAAGTACACTGCCTACCATTTTATCTTCTTACTATAAAAGTTATCCGAATGTCGATTTATCATTACAAGCAGGTCTAACAGAAGAATTAATTAGAGAAGTACTTGATCATCAATTAGATGGCGCCTTTATATCAGGTCCTATTAAACATCCACTAATCGAACAATACGATGTTAGTACAGAGAAATTAATGCTTATAACACAAAATAAAGCCTTTCATATAGAAGAATTTACAACAACGCCTCTACTCGTTTTTAACCAAGGATGTGGATACCGCTCCAAACTAGAACGTTGGCTTAAAGATGAAGGTTTGCTACCAAAAAGAATTATGGAATTCAATATATTAGAGACAATATTAAACAGTGTTGCACTCGGTCTCGGAATTACACTCGTACCACAGTCTGCTGTCCATCATCTTTCTAAAGCAGGTAAGGTACATTGTCATGCAATCCCTGAAAAATACGGCAGTATTTCAACGGTTTTCATACGCCGTAAAGATAGCTATATGACGAATTCAATGCGTAGTTTTTTAAAAACAATTGAAGACCATCATCATATCAATATGCTGTGAAAGACATTCTTACATGAATGTCTTTTTTTCTTACAAAAGTGTAAGTCTTTCGTAAGCTAATTCGATAGTTGCAAGTATCCATATTCCCTATAATTAAGACATAAGCAGGGCAACAACAACTCGAAAAGGAGCGGATACGCATGATGAACAATATGAAATCAAATAAATTTTTAAATACAATGGGCATGGTGCTATCCGCACTTGTCGATGCAAAAGCTGTTGCAACTACATTAAACAAATAAGGAGAGATTATAATGAACAACATTACTTTCAACAAATCAGACTTTATCGGACTTGCAAGTGGAGCTACTCTTCTTACGGCTTTCATTTATACACTTGCTCAAGGTCTTATTTAACACTTTGTTTCCCCAAACCCCTTTATATATAGAAAAAGCTGCTCGTCTTATAGACAAGCAGCTTTTTAGTTTGTCCCGCTTTAATGGGCAGTAAGACCCCCACTGATTAAAGTTTCACTTTATTTCATATACAATTTGACCTGTTTTCGTAATATCATATCCGCCAATCGCATTTAATTCATTATGAAATTCTTCCGATTGCAGAATGTCTTTCACAACTTCAATCAGCTCTTCATTTTCTTTATTCTTCAAAATTACTAAATCATACTGTTCTTTCATGATTGGAATAAAGTCCACATTTACAATTTGCGAAAACTTTTCTGAACCTACTCCTACATCAGCTTTTCCATTTGCAACTTGCGTGGCAACACCAAGATGATTCGATTCTTCCCATTCATATCCACTAATACGTTCTTTATTTAACTTTTGAATGCGCAATTGTTCATCGACTAACACCCTAATACCAGAACCTTTTTCTCGATTTACAAATCGTATAGATGATTGAGATAAATTGGCCCATGTTTTTATATTTTTAGGATTTCCCTTTTGCACATAAAACCCAACGTTCCTTGCTAATAAATTAATCATAGTACATGGTTGTCCAACTAAAATACGTTTTACGTAAGGAACATTATATGTACCCGTTTCTCCATCAAACAAATGAAGACTAACGATACTTCCTTCTCCTTGATACATTTTTATTAAACTCGTTAAACTACCTTGATATGCCCTTAATATATTTGAACTTGGCAGGCGATTTTCTATACGTTTTGCCAACATATCTAACGTTAGTTCTTGTCCGCTAATAATACATGTATCCAAGCCTCTACTATCTTCGCTCTTTACAGGAGTACCTTGTATTTTCCCTGTTTTCATTTGCTTTATATATTGTTCTAAATCTGCTGCATCAATGCGCATCTGTCTACCAACTCTATAAGAAGGAAGTTCTCCTTTTTTAATTAAGTCGTATACAGTTAATTTTGATACTTTTAATCGCTTTGCTACTTCTTCCGTTGTGTAGGAATGATGATCCATAGACGATTCCTCACTTTCTCCTTTCATTGTAACAAAGAAAAGAATATTTCTCCTATTTTTTAAAAATAGATATATGTTCAAATTACATTCAATTATAACTAGTTATATTTAGATATAATTAGTTATAATTAGATGTATCAAAACGAAAGGGGATTTTTTTATGAATAAATTTACATTACGTTCCATCGGGGCACTTATACTTTCTTTCCTTCTTATATTTAGTGCTGCTTGTACAAGTGGGGAAAAGCATACAAAGTCAGCTGCTAAAGAGGATAAAACAGTTGAACTGACTATCTCAGCTGCTGCAAGCTTACAAGATGCATTAAAAGAAATCGAAAAACAATATAAAGAAAAAGAGCCAAATATCAAACTTTCTTTTAACTTCGGTGCTTCTGGAGCACTTCAACAACAAATTGAACAAGGTGCACCTGCTGATTTATTCTTCTCTGCAGCAGAAGATAAATTCCAAACCCTTGTAAAAAAAGGATTCATTAGTGAAAAAGAAGGGAAAAATCTTCTTGGAAATGAACTAGTTCTAGTCATCCCTAAAGATAGTTCACTTACAAAATTTCAAGATTTAAAAGATGAGAAAATCAAAAAAATTGCACTTGGTACACCTGAATCTGTACCTGCTGGCAAATATGCAAAGGCTTCTCTAACACACGAAAACCTTTGGAATGATGTTCAAAATAAAGTCGTATTTACAAAAGATGTTCGCCAAGTGTTAACATATGTAGAAACAGGGAATGTCGATGCTGGCATCGTATACAAAACAGATGCTCTCATTTCGGATAAAGTAAAGATTGGTGAGACAGCAGCAGCTACTTCTCATGAGCCAATCCACTATCCTTTAGGTGTTATAAAGGAATCTAAACATAAGAAAGAGGCGACTTCATTTTATGAGTATTTGCAGTCAAAAGATGCACAATCTATCTTTAAGAAATATGGATTTACAGTTCTGTCGTAATCACTATGAGCATTGATGCTATTTTATCGCCTGTCTTTCTATCTTTAAGAGTAGCTGCGTGCGCCACTATTCTCGTTACAATTTTAGGGACAATTGTCGGGCGAGCACTAGCTCGCTCCTCATGGCGATATAAAGTACTATTAGAAACCATATTTTTATTACCAATGGTACTTCCACCAACTGTTATCGGCTTCTTTCTCATTATCATCTTTGGAAACAACAGCCCGATCGGAAAGTGGGTTGAATCATTATTTCAGCAGTCTATTATGTTCACATCTACTGCTGCGATTATCGCTTCTACAGTTGTTGCATTTCCGCTTATGTACCAATCAGCGAAAACGGGATTTTCTATCGCAAATGTACAAATTGAAGAAAGTGCTCGTGACCTTGGCGCAAGTGAATATCAAGTTTTTCTGCACGTTACACTTCCACTCGCATTTCCTGCCTTACTAAGCGGGATGATTTTGAGCTTTGTCCGCGCGCTCGGTGAGTTTGGTGCTACACTCATGTTTGCCGGGAACATTCCTGGTAAAACACAGACAATCCCAACTGCAATTTACATGGCTATTGATGCAAGTAATATGCAACTCGCCTGGACACTTGTAGTTATTACTATCGGTATGTCACTCGTATTTCTACTATGTATTCAACTTATTAATAAAAGAATTACTAACTCTTAAAGCAGCTTTTGTCGAAGCTGCTTCTTTATTTCTTAGGAAATAAAATATACCAATGGGAAATAACTGAATTTTACATCTTATTTAAATATACATTTTATTTGAATTCACTTTCTAAAATAGGCAATTTCCTGTTATTATATGGAGGTGTTTCAAAAAATGAAGAAATGAAAACGCATTTATATTGTGAATTCTTCATCCTGTTTTAGCGATCGGTAATCTTCTACTCTATTAGTGGGGCATTACCGATCGTTAGAACGATATGTAACTATATTGGTATAGCAAACCGAAGGGAGTCTTGTAATGGACATTTTATTAGCGCTTCTTCCTGCAATTGCATGGGGAAACATCTTATTAGTAAGCGTAAAAATGGGCGGTGGTGCATATAGCCAAACGGTAGGTATGACAATCGGTGCTCTATTCTTCGCAACAATTATGTATGTATTTACTCAACCAGCTTTAACAATGACAATCTTAATTGTTGGTTTTATTTCAGGTTTATTCTGGGCTTTAGGACAAGTAAACCAATTAAAAACAGTTGAAAAACTAGGTGTTTCAACTACTGTAACGATTTCTACTGGTATGCAACTTGTTGCAACTTCTATCTTTGGGGTTATCGCTTTCCGTGAGTGGACTACTACTACAACGATCATTCTGGGAACGATTGCAATCCTATTAATTGTAGTTGGTGTTGTATTCACATCATTAGATGATAAAGAAAATGCTCAGCCACCTGGACAATTGAAAAAAGGACTTCTTACTTTAATTGTTTCTACTTTCGGCTATCTTGTATATGTAATTATTATTCGTTGGTATAATATTGATGGTTGGTCTGCTATTTTACCACAAGCAGTTGGTATGTTTGTTGGTGCGGTTGTACTGACGTCTAAACATAAACCGTTTAACAAATATGCAATCCGTAATGCTTTGTCTGGTTTACTATGGGGAACTGGAAACTTATTCTTACTTCTTTCATTACCACGTGTTGGAGTAGCAACAAGCTTCCCATTATCTCAAACTGGAATCGTTATCTCAACATTCGGTGCGATTGTATTCTTAGGTGAAAAGAAAACAAAACGTCAATTGATCTTTATTGCACTAGGTAGTGTTTTAATTATCGGCGGCGCTGTATTACTTGGTATGACAAAAGCATAATCTTATATTCTATTAGTAAACCCCTGAAGCATATATGCTTCAGGGGTTTTTCAATTCTAATTATTTTCTAGATATAATTATTTGTATGTTCTTGCCCCCTATAATTGCTCTTCCACTCTAGCAAACCAGCTACACATATAAAGAGATTAATAACAGTTAATATTAGCATGAATTTCCGCCTTCTCATTATCCATTCCATCTACGGTAAGTCTTTTCTTTTTACAACATTCTCTTAAAGATGATATCGTTTTTATAACATATCTCTACTAGAAAGGAATAAAGAATATGCTAACTAAACATCGAATTTTATTTATTGGTGCCGGTCGTATGGCAGAAGCTATATTTTCCGGATTACTTAAAACAAGCAAAGAGTACATCGAAGAAATTATCGTCTCTAATCGAAGCAACGTAGAAAAGCTAAAACAGTTACAACATCGATATAATGTGTCTACTGCAACAGATTGGAAACAGCATGTTACATCTGTTGATACGGTTGTTTTAGCAATGCCACCTTCTGCTCATGAAGAGTTATTAGCTGAGCTATCTCCGTTAATATCAAATCAACTAGTCGTAACAGTCGCAGCTGGCATTGGACCATCTTATTTAGAAGCTAGACTCCCAAAGGGCACGCCTGTTGCTTGGATTATGCCTAATACAGCTGCTGAAATTGGAAAATCTATCTCCTTATATACAATGGGACAATCAGTAAATGAGATGCATCAAGAAACCCTGCAACTGCTTTTAAAAGGTATTGGTACTTCGCAACTTTGTACTGAGGAAGAAGTTCATCAGCTTACTGCAGTTACTGGAAGTGCACCAGCCTTCCTTTATTACTTTGCTGAAAGCTTAATTGAAACAACAAAAAGTTATGGAGTCGATGAAGAAACCGCAAAACATCTTGTCATTCAAATGATTTCTGGCTCTGCTTCTATGCTCGAACAAACGCAAAATCCAGCTAACCTCCGCGAACAAGTAACAACGCCAGGTGGTTCCACAGCTGAGGGTCTCAAAACTTTATACGAATATAATTTTTCAGAGGCAATTCAAAAAGCAGTAGAAGCAACAAACAAAAAAGCTAGGGGGAAATAATATGATTTTAACAAGTTTAAAAGACTATACAACATTACATAACGGTGTAAAAATGCCTTGGTTTGGTTTAGGTGTTTTTAAAGTAGAAGATGGTTCAGAAGTAATTGATTCTGTAAAAGCAGCAATTAAAAATGGCTACCGCAGCATCGATACTGCAGCAATCTATCAAAATGAAGAAGGCGTTGGACAAGCGATTCGTGAATCCGGTGTTTCACGCGAAGAATTATTTATTACCTCAAAAGTATGGAATAGCGATCAAGGATATGAAACAACACTTCAAGCATTTGAAACTACATTAGAGAAATTAGGTCTAGAATATTTAGATTTATATTTAGTACATTGGCCTGTAAAAGGGAAATATACCGAATCATGGAAAGCATTAGAAAAACTTTATAAAGATGGCCGTGTTCGCGCTATCGGTGTGAGTAATTTCCACATTCACCACTTACAAGACGTATTTGAAATTGCTGAAATTAAGCCAATGGTCAACCAAGTGGAATACCACCCACGTTTAGCACAAGAAGAGTTACATGCATTCTGTAAAGAACATAATATTCAGCTTGAAGCTTGGTCACCATTAATGCAAGGACAACTACTAGATAATCCAACGTTACAAGAAATTGCGACAAAATATAATAAATCAACTGCGCAAATTATTTTACGCTGGGATTTACAAAACGAAGTTGTAACAATTCCCAAATCAATTAAAGAACATCGCATTATTGAAAATGCAAACATCTTCGACTTTGAATTAAGTGCTGATGATATGAAAGCAATTCAAGCTTTAAATGAAGATCGTCGCGTTGGTCCAGATCCAGATAACTTTAACTTCTAGTAGAAAAACCACTGCCCTATGCAGTGATTTTTCCATTTAATAAAACTGAAAATTTAAACTATATTTCATTTAGTTGACACTTCATTATTCAAGGTGTAAGATTTTGAATTATCAAAGAAACACAAAAATTAATAAAATTTATTCGTTTACTCATTGTATCAAGAGAGGTGGAGGGACTGGCCCTTTGAAACCTCGGCAACAGGTTCATTTTGAATACTGTGCCACTTCCTGCAAGCTTTATGCTTGAAAGATAGAATGAGGGACTTCGTTTATATACGGGTGCATAACTTGTACGTAAAAATCCCTCTTTCTCAATATGAAAAGAGGGATTTTTTATTTTTCATTTCCCTCATCATCATCCAAACTTAATTATTTAGGAGGAAAATCAAATGAAAAAGAAGTTTGTACCCGGTATTGCATCAGTTGTAGGAGTAAGTATTTTATTAACTGGTTGCGGTAGTTATAAAAACGAAGCAAGCGGAGCAAATGCAAAAGACGAGGCACCTAGTAAACAGGTTTTAAACTTATCTTCACCTACTGAAATACGAACAATGGATACGGCTCGTGCTACAGATACTGATTCTGGTCAAGTAATGAGAAACGTATTTGAAGGTTTGTATAATCTTGGTGAAGGTAACAAACCTGTTCCTGGTGTTGCAAAATCTCATGAAGTAAGTGGCGATAAAACGAAATACACATTCCATTTGCGAGATTCAAAATGGTCAAACGGCACTCCTGTTACAGCTAAAGATTTTGTGTTCGCTTGGCAAAGAGCCGTAGATCCAGCAACAGCCTCTGAATATGCATTTCTATTCTTTGATATTAAAAACGCAACAAAAATTAACAACAAAGAACTTCCAGCCGACCAACTTGGTGTAAAAGCAGTTGATGACCATACGTTTGAGGTAGAATTGGAGCGTCCTGTTCCGTATTTTATTAGCTTAACAGCGTTCCCAACATTTCTACCAATTAACGAGGAATTCTTTAAAGCACAAGGTGATAAGTACGCTTTAGAAGATAATACAATCTTGTACAACGGAGCTTTTACACTAAGCGATTGGAAGCACGAACAAAGCTTTAAATTCAAGAAAAACCCTACCTATTGGGATAAAGATACTGTCAAACTAGAAGAAATCAATTTTAACATCGTAAAAGAAAAATCAACAGAAGTAAATTTATTCGAGTCAAAACAATTAGATCGTATAAAACTAACATCTGACTTCGTCGATAAATATAAAAAGGATGCTAACTTTAAAGAACGTCCAAACGTAGGCGTACAATTTTTACGTATGAATCAACAAAACAAAGTGCTTCAAAACGTTTCTGCACGCCAAGCAATTGATCAAACAATTGATAGAAAATCCTTTGTAAATACGTTATTAAATGATGGATCTACACCAACATTTGGTCTCGTTCCAAAAAACTTTGCAAAAGGACCTGAAGGAAAAGACTTCCGTACTGCAAATGGCGATTTAACAAAAGTTGATACAAAATCTGCACAAGAGTTATGGAAAAAAGCTAAACAAGAGCTTGGTTCTGAAAAGATAACATTAGAATTATTAACGAGTGATGCTGACCTTGATAAGAAAACTGGTGAATTCTTAAAAGGACAACTAGAAAAGAATCTAGATGGATTAACAGTAAATATAAAACCGCAACCGCGTAAGCAACAAGTTTCGCTTTTATTAAAAGGTGACTACGAAATCGGAATTGATGGCTGGAGCCCTGACTTTGCGGATCCAATTACATTCCTTGAGCTATTTACAACGAATAACCCTTATAACTTAGATCATTACTCTAATAAGGAATTCGATAAAACAATAGCAAAAGTGAAAACAACTTTAGCTGGTGATGAAAAAGCTCGCTGGGAAGCATTACTAGCATCCGAGAAAATATTATTTAAAGACTCTGTTATCGCTCCTCTTTACCAAAAAGGCGAATCTTATTTAGAACGTTCTTATGTGAAAGGAATTGTGCAAGTAGACTTTGCAGGGCAATTAAACTTCAAGTGGGCAAA
The DNA here is from genome assembly GCF_037966225.1 of Bacillus sp. FSL E2-8900. Taxonomy (NCBI): domain Bacteria; kingdom Bacillati; phylum Bacillota; class Bacilli; order Caryophanales; family Bacillaceae; genus Bacillus; species Bacillus sp. FSL E2-8900. The sequence continues at coordinate 187,971 of NZ_CP150193.1, read as the reverse complement.
AATTGAAAAATAAAGTGAAACTTTAATAAGTGGGGGTTTCTTCATCCCCACTTATTATTAGCCCACACCAATTGTTTTTTTAGCAAAATATATTAAAAATAGGTTCTCTCACACATGAAAATCCGCTTTTTCAATATATTATTCTAAGAAATTAACAATCTATTTTTATTATTGACATATAGTTCTTTCCAGTGTTAATATTCTAAATAATCAAAGAAACGAAATATTTCACCATCAAAATATAATGTCTACTACGTTGAAACATATAACGATAGATTATAGATCAACATGTATATACATATAGAACACCTGATTACCTATAAACAAATATTTATAATAGGTTTTATCTCCTTCTATAGCTACTTCAAGACATGGACATTATGACGTTACGAACAACACATTTAGGGAGGAACGAACAATGAAGAAAAAAGTTATACCTGTTGTTGCATCTGTTTTAGGGGCAAGTCTATTACTAACTGCTTGCGGGGGAAATAAGGATAATGCAAGCGGAGCGAAAGCAAACGATAAAGCACCTGATAAACAGGCAATTAACTTATCATTCGCTTCAGAAATTCCAACAATGGATGTTGCAAAAGCAACGGATGGGGAATCCATGAACGTAATGCGCAATGTTTTTGAAGGGTTATATGCAATGGGAGAAGATAATAAACCGGTTCCTGGTGTCGCTGAGTCGGTTGACATTAGTCCCGATAAAACAAAATATACATTCCATCTGCGTGATTCAAAATGGTCAAACGGTACTCCTGTTACAGCAAAGGACTTTGCCTTCGCTTGGCAACGTGCCGTAAATCCTGATACAGCAGCTGAATACGCATTCTTATTCTTCGATATAAAGAATGCGAAACAAATAAACCAAAAACAATTGCCAATTGATCAACTAGGGGTCAAAGCTGTTGATGACAAAACGTTAGAAGTGCAACTAGACCGTCCTGTTCCCTACTTCTTAAGCTTAACGACATTCTCAACATTCTTACCAATTAATGAAGAGTACTTAAAATCTCAAGGTGATAAATATGGTTTGGAAACAAATCATTTAATTTACAACGGTGCTTTCACATTAGAGAACTGGAAACATGAACAAAGCTTCCAATTGAAGAAAAACCCTAACTATTGGGATGCTAAAACGGTAAAATTAGAAGAAATCAACTTCAATGTCGTTAAAGATAAGTCTACAGAAGTGAACTTATATGATTCAGGACAAATTGATCGTGTTGCTTTAACTGCAGAGTTTGTTGATAAATATAAGAGCGATCCAAACTTCAAGGAACGCGCTGAAGTCGGCATTCAATTCTTACGATTAAATCAAAAAAATGAAACATTAAAAAATCAACATGCACGCCTTGCTATTAACGGCGCAATGAATAAAAAAGCTTACGTAGAAACAATTTTAAATAACGGCGCTGTTCCAGCTGAAGGAATGGTTCCTGCGAAATTCGCAAAGAGCCCAGAAGGCAACGACTTCCGTAAAGAAAATGGAAATCTAGTCAAGGATGATGTGAAAACAGCGAAAGAAAACTGGAAAAAAGCAAAACAAGAACTTGGTACTGACAAAGTAACAATCGAACTATTAACAAGTGACAATGCTTTAGCTAAAAAGACTGGTGAATATTTAAAAGGTGAATTAGAAAAGAACTTAGACGGATTAACAGTGAATTTAAAACCACAACCACGTAAACAACAGCTAAAACTACTATTAAGTGGTGACTATGAAATTGGTATTGACGGCTGGGGCCCTGACTTCGCTGATCCAATTACATTCTTAGATCTATTTACAACAGATAGTGCTTATAACTTCGATAAATACTCTAACAAAGAGTACGATGAGCTAATTCATAAAGTGAAAACAGATTTAGCTGGCGATGAAAAAGCACGCTTTGAAGCAATGAAGCAAGCTGAAAAAATTCTATTACAAGACGGCGCTGTCGCTCCTTTATACCAACAAGGTCGTTCTTACTTACAACGCTCTTTCATTAAAGGACTTGTAACAACTGACTTCGGTGGTGAGTTTAACTACAAGTGGACAGAAGTTGCAAAGTAACAAAAGTAAAAGGTATCCCATGAAGGATACCTTTTTACTTTTATACAACTTTAACTACAGAGCTTCCTCTTCCCTTTGCCATTCCTTTTATAGCTAAAATCATACCTGCTACTAATTGTATAACCAATACAATAACTAATAATGAAATAATATTTCTTTCTAAACTAACTCCTCCAAATATTATTGTATAATAGCCATTTCCTGCATATATTGCAGGAAATAATTCACTGATTGTTTGGTATGTTTTAGAAAGCATTTCATGTGGTACAATTACACCCAAACTTACAAGTTGTAACGATAGTGAGATGATATTGAAAATCATACCTGCATCTCCAAAAACAGTTACAACCATTTGTGTTAATGAAAGAAAGGCGAAGAAGACTATTGTCAATAATCCTCTTTTCCTTCTTTTTGCATTGAACCAAAACTCATCATACATATAAACACAAACATCAAATATGTTCTCCACGTCAAAGAAGGTATATGCCCTGACCAAAGATAGCTAACTAAATAATTAACTCCCATAATACAAGACGATATTACTAAACTAATACTTATTAGTTTTACATATTTGAGCATATCTTTTCTCCTTGTTTTTTATTTTTCTACTTCTTCAAATTGTAGATTCACCGGCTCTTCTAAAAGTGTTTCATAAAAGTTCTCTGCCAAATCTGTTGAAGGAATTTTTTCATCTACTTCATCAAATCGAATACTATCTAGCCACACACAACCTTCTCCTGATAATAAAACACCAAATGCAATACCAAGTGCTTCTTCTTTTATATCTAATACAACCGAGTACGATTGCCAGTTATTCGTATTTTTAATGGGGCGATTTTGCATATTATCCATAGCGAGCGGTTCTGTATCTTTTCCATCTACTCGCATCCACAATCCTGCCCAATCTCTTACATTTTCACTCTTAATAAATGCTGTAAAACGTAATCTCTTTCCTACATATTTATCCGCTCGGAACATTTGCATTAATGTTGAAAATCCTCCGTGCGTAACATTCTCTTTTGCTTTTATGTATGCAGATACTTTCCCCTGATGGACAACTTCATAATCTAAACCCATCTCATATTCAGCAGGATGACTTCCACTTAAGATCCATCCTTTCGGTATACCTTTTTGCATTGAAACACCCTCTCTTTCTATATAAAATGACTGAAAGTACTTTCGATATTTCTTTGGTGGCAATTGAAACATTCTTTTAAAAGCTCTCGTAAATGCCTCTTGTGAGGAAAAACCGTATTGCACTGCAATATCAATAACAGCTCTCTCCGTTGACACTAAAACTTGCGCAGCATGAGTTAACCTTCTCTTTCGAATATAATCTGTTACACTCATCCCAACATATCTTTGAAAGATGCGATGAAAATGGTACATCGATACTGCACTGTGAGATGCCACTCTTTCTGTTGTAAGCTCCTCATGTAAGTGATTCTCTATATATTCAATTGATTTTTTTATTATCTCTTTATATTCTTCATGCATTTTAGCCCCTCCTCACAACTTCAATTTACCATATACATACAAATCTTTTTTGATTTAAATTGCGGATTAGCCCTTGCAACTACAGAATAATAATTTATTTTCAACACATACATAATTACATGTTTTTGGGAAAAACTTGTATAGAACGAATTTACATAAGGAGGAATTTATAATGAGAATTCTACTATCAGTTTTATTAGCTCTTATGCTAGTACCTGCATTAACAGGATGTAAAGCTCCTGCAAAAGAAGACACAACTTCTAATAAAAAGACGACTGAAGAAGCAAAAAATGAGGCTCCTGCAGATTTAAAACTAAACTTCAATGAATTCGATTTAAAGGCAGACTACCAAGATACAAAGAAAGACTACGAAGCAGACTATAAAAATGTAGCAGCTGATAAGAAAATGGAAGCAAAAATTGAAGATCATAAAGCAGATGTAAAATTAACAGGAGACGAGGCTATCACAAAATTAAGCCCACTCTTACAAGAATTAAAATTTGATAAAAATACTGCTGACCAAGAAGTAATCGATCAAGTAGTGAACGTGTTCAAACTTGATAAAGACTATCAAAAATTTGATTTAGAAGTTGTCTTCTCTGATGGAACGAAAAAAGAATACAAAAGAGAAATAAAATAAAGAAGTAGGCGGTTGCCTACTTCTTTATTTTTTAATTTTTGCGTATCTTAATTCTGGACTAGAACCAATAATGAATTGGACACCAGATACTGATGATTTTTGTAAATATGAGGCACTTGGGAAAATAATTGGGATTAATGGTGAATCTGTAAACATAATATCTTCCGCTTTATGTAATAATTCAAAGCGCTTATCCTCGTTTTGTTCAACTTTTGCTTCTTTTATTAAAGCGTCAAATTCTTTATTATGCCACTTTGCATAGTTATTCGGACCATCACCTGCATATAAATCTAGTTTAGTAATTGGATCTAATAAAGAGCCGCCCCATCCCATATAAGCTAATTGGAAATCACTTTGCTTGTATGTGTCGATGTAACTCTTCCACTCTTTATTTTCTAATTTAATATCTACGCCAAGATTTTTCTTAAACATTTCTTGCATTGCTTCTGCTACTTTTTTATGTTGTGTATCTGTAGTGAATTTTAATGTTACTTCAGGTAATGTAGACCAGCCTTGTTCTTTCATGCCTTCTTCTAATAACTTTTTCGCTTCTGCTGGATCAAATTTAACGTAATCACCTTTTTCTTTACGGAAATCACGGCCACTTTGTGTTTTTGCTCCTTCTGGAACGAATGCATATGCTTCTTGCGCATTATTTTTATACAATTTTTCAACGATAAATTTACGATCAACCGCTAATGAAAATGCTTTACGTACCTTCGCATTTGTAAACGGCTCTTTTTCTACGTTAAACGAATAAATATACGAAGAGAAACCTGCAACACGCTTATATTCTTTATTTCCTTTTTCTTTTTCGATCATCTCTTGTGGTAAACCACTTAGTAAATCTAATTCTTTGGATTTAAATAATTGATACGCTGTTTTAGAGTCTGGAATAATACGAAACTCAATTTCTTTTAGAGTTACCTTTTTATCATAGAATTCTTTATTTTTTTGTACTGTAATAGCCTGGTTATGCTTCCACTCTTTTAACGTGAATGGCCCATTCGTAATTAACTCTTTTGGATCTGTTTTTAATTTATTATTATCATCAATCGACTTTTTAGCTAATGGAATAAATAGTGAGCTTGCTAGTTTTTGTTTAATAGAAGCAACTGGGTGTTCAAGGGTTACCTTTAATGTTTGAGGATCAACAACTTGAATACCAACTTGCCCCTCTTCACCTTTCCCAGTATTATACGCCTCTGCCCCTTTAATAAAATACATTTCTGTCGCATTCATAGAACCCGTTTTTGGATTTAATAATCGCTTCCATGCAAATTCAAAATCATTTGCTGTAATAGGCGAACCATCTGACCATTTAATATCTTTCTTCAAATGAATTGTATATTCAGTTCCATCAGCATTTACTTCTTCTTTCTCCGCTAATTCATTTTGATATTTCCCATCACTATCTTGCGTATATAAACTTGAAAACAACTGCCCAATTATATAACCTGACGTGCTATCTGTTGCAATAGCAGAATCAAGTGTATATGGATCACTACTAATATTCGTTACTAATCGATCGCCTTCTCCCTTACCAGCACTCGCCTTTGGCGTTTCTTTCTTACCGCAAGCAACAGAAGTAATTGCTAAAACAGTCATAATGACAAACAGTAAAAACTTCTTCATCCTACATTCTCCTTTAACCTGAAATTTTTGGTGTTGATGCTAATAATGTTTTTGTATAAGAATGTTGTGGATTACGGAATACTTCGTCCGTATTTCCAAATTCAACAAGTTCTCCTTTGTATAAGACAGCTACTTTTTCACATAAATAGTGAACCATCGGTAAATCGTGAGCGATGAATAAATATGTATAACCTTGTTCTTTTTGGATTTTTTGCAGCAGATGTACAATTTGAATTTGCAATGAAACGTCTAATGCTGAAATTGGTTCATCAAGAATCAATACTTCTGGCTCACACAATAACGCTCTTGCAATAGCGATACGTTGACGTTGTCCTCCGCTAAATTCATGCGGATATCGATCAATATATCTTCTATCTAATCCAACACGCTCCAGGGCATCACCCGCTACTTTATCCTTCAATCCTTTATCACCTAAACCGAATGAAATATAACCCTCCGTTACGCTATCGCGTATTTTCCAGCGCGGATTTAATGCAGCTGTAGAATCTTGAAAAATGAACTGTACTTTCTGTAAAAAATCTCGCTTATGAGCTGACTTCAGCATGTGAACAACTTGACCGTTATAATCAATTTCACCAAACGTTGGACTCTCAATCCCTGCTATGAGCTTTCCAAGTGTTGTTTTTCCTGAACCACTTTCACCAATAATGCCAAGTGTTGTTCCTTTCGGGATAGAAAGTGATATATCTTTTAACGCTGTGATTTCTTTACTTTTACTTCCATATGTTTTCGTTACTTGCTTTACAGTAATTAAATCTGTCGTCATGAGGCATTCACCTTCTCTTTTGATTTCGCTTTATTATGCTCCAGAACATGCTGCCAGCAATGTGAACTATGCTCCTTAGAATACGTTGTTCTCTCTGGGAAACGATGAATACATTCTTTTATGGCTACTGGACAACGATTTACAAAAGGACAACCAAAGCTATTTAATGTTTCAATGGAAGGTGTCGTTCCTTCTATAGCACGTAATACCTTTTCGGAAACATCCATATTCGGAATTGCTTGTAATAAGCTTTTCGTATATGGATGTTTAGGAGAACCTATTACCTCCTGTATCGTTCCTTTTTCAACAACACGTCCCCCGTACATAACAACTACTCGATCAGCTACCTCACGTACAAGTGCCAAATCATGTGTAATTAATAAAATACTCGTATTTTGTTTTTCTTTTCTTTCTTTTAATAGCCCCATAATTTGTTTCTGAATCGTTACATCTAACGCTGTTGTCGGCTCGTCTGCAATTACAAGCTTTGGATGACAAGCAAACGCAATTGCTAAACAAATACGTTGCCTCATCCCCCCGCTTAATTGATGTGGGTACTGTTCAAAGCGTTTCTCTGCTTCATGTATCCCTAAATCTGTTAACAAGTTAATCGCAATTCCCTTTGCCTCTCTTTTCGACTTTTTCCCATGTTGCAAAATTACTTCTGTAATTTGTTTGCCTACCTTCATCGTTGGGTTTAAAGATGAAAGCGGATCTTGAAATATAAAGGAAATATCTTTTCCGCGAATTTGATTCCATTCTGATTCTTGTAAATTCGTTAATTCCTTTGATTGGAAAGATACATTTCCATCATCGATATGAATTAATTCTTGATTCAAGCCGATAATGGATTGTGCTGTAACACTTTTTCCTGAACCACTTTCTCCTACAAGTGCAACTATTTCACCTTCGTTAATAGAAAAGGAAACATGTTTCACAATTGCTTGCTTACTATTCTCTTTTTCAACGGCTAACGTTACGTTTTCTAAAGATAAGATTTGTCCCATGTTTTTTCTCCTTTCGATTCCGTTTGACGATTTTTGGATCAATTGCATCTTGCAAACCATCACCAATTGCATTAAATGCGAACATAATGAGTGCAATCATGATTGCTGGGAAAAATAGCTGCCACCATTCTCCGCTCAATAATGTCCCGAGTGCATCATTCGTCATCGTCCCCCAACTTGCCGCTGGTGATTGTACCCCAAGTCCTATAAAGCTTAAAAATGATTCTGAAAAAATAGCTGCTGGAATTGTAAATGATAAATTGACGATAATAATCCCTGTTAAATTCGGAATTAAATGCCCATATATAATTTTCATATGTGATGTACCTAATCGCTCTGCTGCAATAACAAACTCTCGTTGTTTTAAAGACAATACTTGTGCTCGAATGAGACGAGCCATTCCAATCCATCCCGTTAATGCAAGGGCGATAATAATGGTGAAAAGACCTGGTTTCATAACAATTAATAGTAAAATAACAATTAATAAATATGGGATGCCGTATAATACTTCAATTCCTCTTATAATCCACTCATCAATTAACGTTCCAAGGCGATTACGCCCTCTCACATATCCACTAAATCCACCAATCAGTACACCGAGCCCTATATCGAGGGCAGCTGCTACTAATCCAACTGTTAGTGAAATCTTCCCACCAGCCCAAGTACGTGCCCAAATATCTCTCCCTAGATCATCTGTTCCAAACCAATGTTCACTACTCGGCGGTAAATTTGTTGCCTCTTTTACTTGTTCACTCGCAGTAAATGAAGTTAAACTTTCGCCAATAAGCGAGAAAACAATAATTAGCAATAACGTCACTGTTCCTAAAACTGCGATTGGATTCGATATAAACTTACGAAACACTTCTTTCTTTCTGCTAATCGTTTGCTGATTTTTATTTATCGTTAATTCTTTTTTCTCTTCATTTGTTAATAACTGGTCATTAATTTCATAAGCCCCCATCTAAACATCCCCCTCCTTACGTAATAGAACGAATACGTGGATCAACAATACGGTGAATAATATCTGTAATGAAAATACAAGTAATTAATAATGCACTATAGAAAATTGTTGTTCCCATAATCACCGGATAGTCTCGGTTAAAAATACTATCTACAAAATATTTTCCTAGGCCAGGAATTGAAAAGATTTTTTCAATAACGAAAGTCCCCGTTAAGAGTCCAGCCATTAACGGTCCAACAAATGTAAGTACTGGAACAATCGCATTTCGAAGAGCGTGTCTTATAATAATCTTCTTAATTGGTATGCCTTTTGCTCTTGCTAACTTAATATAATCACTCTGCAGTACTTCGATCATATTAGAACGAACAAACCTTGTAATCACTGCGATTGGCCCTAACGCTAACGCAAAGGATGGCAATACTGTATGTTCGAATGTTCCCCAAGAGGCTACTGGTAAAAGCTCGAATTGAATAGCGAATACTTGTATAAATAGTGGTGCTAAAATAAAACTTGGAATAGAAATACCTAGAATTGCGAGCAAACTCACACTATAGTCAATTACTTTCCCATGATATAGAGCAGCAAATGTACCTGCAGCAATTCCGACTAGCAATGAAATAATAAGTGCTTGTAAACCAATAATTGCTGATGGACCAAAACCAGTTGTTATAATTTCTGATACACCTTGCCCGGTTGATTGAACAGATTCACCAAAATCAAAATGAACTACGCCGTCTAAATAAGCAACATATTGATTCCATAACGGTTCATCAAGGTGATACTTCGCTCTCATGTTTTGGATCACTTCTTCAGGAAAGATTTTTGCATCTGATGAAAATGGATCCCCCGGAATAATATGCATAATTAGAAATGTCACCGTCGTAATAACCCATAGCGTGAACACCATAACTGATAATTTTTTAATTACATACACCCTAATAACCCCCTAAACACATATATTTACTTAGTTTTATAAACGTACTTTTTCCATTACTCCCTTTTCTCTTTTTAGAATACAAAAAGCCTTGATCTTAAAAAATAAGATCAAGGCTTAATAAACAAAGGCCCATCACTTATCTTTCAAGACTTGCTTGCTGGAATTAGCACGGTGTTCTTATTACAGAACCCGCTGCTGAGGTGTCATAGGGCCAGTCCCTCTACCTCTCTGGATAAGTAAATTGCTATATTATTATTTAGTTCAAATTGTATATCTCGAATTATAATTCTGAAAAATTGAAAAGTCAATCTAATTGGATAAATTTAGAAAAGTCAGTTTTTAATTCTTTTATCGAAATTACAGTTTTCGGCTTATAATAAAAAGAAATGATATTAAAGGAGTTATAAGATGGACCCCTTACTTCTTGCTACTATAGGATTACCCTTAACAATCGTTATACTTGTCATCATCGGCTTCTATAAACTCTTTATTAAAAAGAAACGTATTACTTCTTTTTATACTCCTTTCGATAATATTACCGGGCAAACTATTTCCGAATTTCACGAAGAACAGAAGGTATTAGTATCCGAGGATGAAGACGGAGATGGTAAGAAGAAAAAATAACCTTGCACAGGCAAGGTTATTTTTTCGTTTCTGCTTGAAAACGTTTATAGTATGTCGATGCTGTTGCAAAGTTAATTTCTATATCACGAATCAACGATGAATCTTCTTCTTTCGCTAACTTCTGTAATTTTTTCATCGCTTGTTCTGATTCATTCAAGAAACCAACATATACCTCATGTTCTTGCTCTTTCGATTTTGGAACACGAATTTCTTTACGTATATGATCAATATCTTCTAACATGCTCGTTGTTACCTTTTGCACATCTTCTTTATATGTAGCATTCGTTATTTCCTTACCGCCCTTTTCTTTTGCCACTTCAAATAACTGCAGTGCGTTATTAATTTCTTTATTCATTTTCAAATCGTATTTTTCATGTACTGCACGGTATTCTTTCATTTCTTCTGTTTGTTCTGTAGATTGCTCTACCTTTTCTTTCGTTTCTTTCGTTTCTTTATTTCCATTACACCCTGCTAGAAGGAGCATACTTCCCATTACAGCAATACCCAAAACCTTCTTCATCTCTTCTTCTCCTTTTATCTACAGCTATTACTCATTATAGTTTCTTTTATCTCCACTTGTTATTATACCGAGAACGCCCTACTTTTTACACTTAAGACGACATCGTAATATATATACCAACATGTTTGTCACAGTATCGTCACTTTATACAAATAACTTTTGCAATGCTTTACTACATCACCTTACAAAACTGTATGAGGTATTTCAAAGAAATGAAAAAAGAACTGATTCAAACATTCCCTTTGAATCAGTTCTTTTTTATTAAGCCTCTAAATTTTGTCTTTGTTGCAGTTCAAACTGCTTCTCACTTCTTCTGGCCATAAATAGATAACATAATACTGCTCCTACTTCACAAAGCGCAATAACAATACCCATCGGTAATGCTGTATTACTTCCACCGATACCTACTAGCGGCGCAACAAGAGCTCCTGAAATGAACTGTAATAAGCCTAATAAAGCTGATGCTGTTCCTGCAGCTTGTTTCTGATTTCTCATCGCTAATGAAAACCCAGTTGTTGATACAACCCCGACACTTGATACGACAAGGAATAACGAACATAAAACACCGATTAAACCTATTCCTAGTACGATTGTAAGTAGTAAAGATAGGCCACCAACAGCTGCGATAATAATACCAGCAACAAATAATGTCTTCTCATTCACTTTCCCCGCTAAACGACCCGTTACCTGACTAGCAATAATAATACCGATGCCGTTAATCGCAAAGAATAAACTAAATTGCTGTGGTGATGCTCCGTATATGTTCTGCAACACAAATGGTGAGCCCGAAATGTATGCAAACATTGCCGCTGTTACTAATCCTTGTGACAATGCATATCCCATAAACAGACGGTCCTTTAATAGTTTCCCGTACGTCGCCAAAGTCCCTGACAAACCACCCGTTTCTCTTTCTTCAGGAGGTAATGTTTCGCGCAATACGAAAGTAGCTGAGATTAACATAAATACGCTAATTGCCCCAAGGACGATGAAAACACCGCGCCACGTTGTAAACTGTAATAATTGCCCCCCAATAATCGGTGCCAAAATAGGTGCTGCTCCGTTTACTAACATAAGCAGTGAGAAAAACTTCGTCATTTCAGAACCTGAGTACATATCACGTACCATGGCACGTGATATAACAATACCGGCTGATCCTGAAGCTCCTTGTAGAAAGCGCAATAACACTAATGTCCAAATAGATGGCGCGACAGCACAAAGTAAAGAAGAAGCAACATAAATAATAAGAGCAATAATAAGCGGTTTGCGTCTTCCGTAAATATCACTAATTGAGCCAACAAATAATTGTCCTACTGACAGCCCAAGCAAACAAGCTGTTAATGTAAGCTGCGCTAGGGATGCACCTGTTTGCAAGTCATCCGTTAACTTCGGTAATGAAGGCAAATACATATCAATAGATAATGGCCCAATCGCCGTAAGTGTTCCTAATACAAGAATCATCCATAACCTGTTTGCCTTTACAGGTTTATATATTTCATGATTAACTTCATTCACTTTTTCAATTCACCCTTTCCTATACAAACCAAATCGTAACAATTATAGTTACATCATAAACATACGTCAAGTACAGTGCATTTTCCTCTTTCATAATGTAAAAAAAGCGATAGAAATTCTATCGCTTTACTTTTTTACATTGCTATTCGTAAATTTAGATACTGAGGCCATCGTCTCTCCCGTATCTAAATATGTAATTTGAATTGGGTCTCCTACTTCTGTAAACATAGCATATGGGAATTTCTTCACCGGTATCATAAATACCTTTTGTTCATTCTCTAAAAGTACGTACACGATTGTATTTTCACCTGATTTCTCTTTATATACACGTTGTACAATACCTTCTTTTTGCGCTTCTTTTCCTGTTGAGGTTGGTCTAAATGTATCACCATTACCGCTCATTACGTTTTTATAATTCTCAAGCGCTTCTTTCTGCGAAGAACCTGTCGCAAATATTTTTGCATTAGCAGCATATACAACTGTATGTGCACGTACTAGGCCTCCATCATCAACAACCGGAATAATCCAAGCTGGTTTACCGTATACGTTATAAATGACAGGCATTGTCCCATGCCATTTCTCTCTCTTAAAGGAATTATCCACTACTTCTGTAGCTGCTGAACCATCCATAATCCCCTTTACTTCTTTTCCATTATAGTAATATAGCTTGCCTGTACGTGCATCTACTAATGAATAGCCTAGGGCTGAATCTACTCCTTCTTTTGGAGAAGTAAAGTCTGTAAAATAATACAGTGTTCCATCTTTACCAAAGATCGGGGTCACCCCTTCTTTCGTTCCCCACTCAGTCGGAATTTTCATATCTGTTTGCGAGAATTTCGTATTCCAAAATCCGTGAATATATTTACCAAAGTACGTATTTAACGTAGATGCAGTCTCATGATTTAATACACCATCAACAAATTTAGGTGCCTTTCCTTTATCATATCTTTTCACTTCACCTGTTTGTGCATCTACTACGACAACACCTTCTACCTCAAATCCAGATCTTCCTGAAATAAATTCACCATACGTCATTGTATAATATGGTTTTCCTTTATCATCAACCTCAAATTTAGGTTTTCCTTTAAAGATTAAATTTGGTTCTGCTTGCCTTACCACACGCTCTAAATTATTACCAAAAAACATGCTTGGCACATATTTCATTTTATAACCGAGGTGCAGTTTCGCTTCCGCATCAGGATTCGTACCTGACATCGTTACATACCCTGGAATTGTCTCAGCTTTACGCGCTTTAAAAAATCCTGAAACTTCAATCGGCGCTACATATAAAGCCTCGCCGTTTACCATTTGTGGCGTTAATTCTCCTAGCTCAAAATAAGCTACTTTTGGAATATCACCAAATACTTTTTTCATCTTATTCTCCGCTGTCTTTGGCGGCACTGTAAACGGCTGGTCATTTTCAGTAAATGGCTCTGAAATATCTTTCTCTACCTTAACAACAGAATCATATTTCTTTTGCGAGATTACTATATCGTGCAAATAACCAAAGTAGCCGTAACTTGCGAGTAAAATAAACATTAGAAGTCCTTTTAATGTACCTTCTAATTTCCCTATTTGATCTTGTGAAAATAAAACAAGCCCAATTAAAATTGCTACTGCAACAGAATAATGAGTAAGAATCGAGTCTACTCGATCATCAATTAGCCAAAAGTATTCATAGATTGCAATACCTATCCAAAATAAAACAGGAATAACTAAAATAGATGATTTCTTACCCTTTACAACCTTCTTATCTCCCTTCTTATCCACTGCTCGAAGCTTACTACTACTTCTTGTCCATGGAATCAAAAACAAAGTAAGAATAGCTAAAACTACAAATTTCATCAAAGGCACTGTCCCCTTTTCTTTTGTATTCCCTTTTAGTATAACAAATAAAGGGTATTAAGGTAAAAATAGGAATAGTTATATTTTTTTACTACTTAATACAATCCCGCTCACTACATATAGAATAGATGCAATATAAAAAATTGTACCAATCGTAAAGAAATCTACTAAATATCCCGTGGCAATAACCGCTACTGCTCCGCCAATGGATGTCCACACATGGTACTTTCCAATCTCATAACCAGCCTTTTCCTGCGCAACCTTTCGTGCTAACGAAGTCTTCTCAGTATTACGCTGCACAGCACCTAAAACGCCCATTACAATTTGAAGAATATACACATGCCAAACTTCCGTGGCAATTGGAAAGCAAAGCATTAAAATTGCCATGGACCAAGCGTATATGATTAATAATTTTTTATCACCTACTTGATCAGATACCTTTCCCACTAGTGGATATACAAGCGCTGATGTTAAAGCAAATAAGCCATACGCCCAGCCAAATTGCGAGAAGCTATTTCCAACGTTTCGAAGTAATAATATATAAAAAGGAAATACCATACTTCCTGCCATCATGATAATACTTTGCGAAGCCACAAATCTTCTATATGTCATTTCGTATACTCCCTATAAAATAAATTCACAAATCGCTCTTCTGAATCTACTTCCTTCTTTTTCTTGAGAAATTCTTCAATACGAGGATATGCCCTCTTTAACTGCTCTTTCGTTGGATAAGAATAGTACGGCAAATAGTAACTACCGTTATGCTTTAAAGTAACATCAATCATCTTCCGAATGACATCCTCTGTTCTCTTTATCTCACTCTCTGAGCGTCCCTGGTTAATCAAAAGAACCAGCGCAAACATATCATCTTTCGCATAGGACAAAACTGCATTTTCATTCTTTTCCACGTAACGAATCGTAATGTTGAGTAAATTAAACTCTTCTTCATTTAATACGTTACGTAAATCATCTATATACTCTGTGAAAGCATCTATAGGCACAAAGTATTCTTGTAACACTTCGGTCCTATTTGGATTTTCATATTCCATAAAAGCACTATCTGATCTCATAACATTATTACGCGTCTCATACTTTCCATCTGTACGTTCAAAATAACCTCTTTGTATATCCCAAAATGTATTCTTTCCCCAATCACTATAACGTGATAACCCAAGTAAAAATTTCGGTGCAGCTATAATATTTTCTTCCTTTAATTCACTGTACTCTTCTCTCATATTTTGATTTTGTGCCAAAGTATAATCCGTCACATACATCTCTTTTAAAAATGAATTTGGAGCAACAGAAATACGTGCTAAGTGCATACGAACATTCTCATCTCTTTTCACTTTCTCTTTGAAATAAGATGCGTATTCTTTATAATCTATCATTCTCGTGTGCATTTCATATAATTCATCTTCTGTTAACTTCAGCGTCATATCTAAAATAACTCCAAATAAACCGTAACCCCCAATGACATATGGAAATAACTCTGCATTTTCTTCTCTACTTACATTACGTACCGTGCCATCTGCCATTAACAATCTAAATGAATCTACTGTATCAATCAGTGCCTCATGACGAATATCACGCCCGTGTACATTTACACTTAATGAACCGCCAACAGTAAAAATATTTTGAGACTGCATGACCTGTACCGCAAGGCCATAAGGATTTATTTTCTTCTGAATATCATTCCAGGTGACACCACTTTGAACTGTAATCCGCTTCTTCTCTGGATCAAATTCTAATATTTTATTATATCCTTTCATATCGAGCATCGTGCCATTCGGATAATATGTCTGTCCTCCTTGGCTATGTTGCATGCCTGCAATGGAAATTTTCTCTCCTGAAACTTTTGCATCTCGCACTAATTTTATTAACGAGTGCTCTTCCGTAGCACTTTCAACACGTTTTATTTTCGTCGGAAGCAATTTACCTACATCACTCATAATAGGATGATCAATTTGTTTTTTATACGTATGTACAGACGTTGCAAGCAAAACCGTATATGCGACAATGACCACTGCTATCTTTCTTTTTTTCAAAGGACACTCTCCTTATTAGCAACAAAAAGAGATACCCGTTCTTTCAGGTACCTCTCTTGACAGTGATTACTTTGCTGCTGGCAATTGTATTGGATCAAATTTATCATACGATGTAAACTTTGCATCCGTAATAATATGCGCTTTATCCTCACCATTGCTACTCATAACCATATCTATCTTTGCTGATTCATATTTAAAATCTTTTGTAATAATATATTCCCCATCTATTTCTTCTATCTTTGCATTTTGGCCTTGTAGCATTTGTTTCTGCTTTTCATCCATACTAGCTAACATACTCTCTGTCTCTTGCCCTTTTAATGCAAACTTCAGCTTATAATTATCTCCACTTTTCTCCATCTTCACTTTATTTAAAATTTCCGATGGAATCTCTAAATTATCTACCATTCCTTGAGTCGCGTTCATTCCGTTAGCATTTAATTGTTCCTCTGGTACAGACATAACTTCACCCGTATTAGGATTTTTCAACTGACCAGCAATTTTGCCACCCACATCATAAACAACAACCTCTGTACCAGAAACATTCATTTCAGAACGAGAATTTTTTTTCTTCGGCTCTAGTTGCATTTTGGCCTTTATTACATTCATCTCTGTTCCTTCAGCCTTTATTCCCACATCATATGTCATCGTTACATTTTCTTCGTTTTTAAAAGCTTCATTCGCTTTATTAAAAACATCCTTCGCTGTTAATTCCTTTTCTTTCTGCACAGCTTCTTTTTTCGGTTCATCAGTCTTTTTTGTTTTCTCATTACTACACCCTACTCCTAGACCGACTGCAAGTACTAAACTTGAAATTAAAATAAATTTTTTCATAACGTCCCCTCCTTCCCAAAAATAATATCATCTCTTTTCCTATGAAATCTATATAATTCGTAATATTTATCTTTAAATTTATTTCCTATATAACAACATGTTTGAGAAAAAGTTTAAATATGATGTAAATAATAACAACTCATTTCAGGAGGTCAGGATGAAAGCGATTATTTGCACAAAGTATGGACCACCTAATGTTCTCCAGCTTCAAAATGTAGAAAAGCCTAAACCTAAAAAAAATGAAGTATTAGTTAAAATTCACGCAACAAGTGTATCAACTGGAGATTGTAGAATACGTGGCTTTAATAGCCCCCTCTTATTTTGGATTCCTATGCGGATCATATTAGGTTTCAGAAAACCGAGAAAACCTATACTTGGCGTAGAATTATCCGGTGAAATCGAAGACATTGGAACAGATGTAACACAATTTAAAAAAGGAGATCCAGTTTTTGCATTAACAGAACTAAACCTTGGTGGTTATGCGGAATACACATGCGTGCATGAAAGTGGATTAATAGCATTAAAACCTACCAATGTGACATATGAAGAAGCTGCCGTTATTCCTTTTGGCGGAACTTCAGCATTGCACTTCCTTAGAAAAGGACAGATAAAAAAAGGGCAACGAGTACTTATATACGGCGCCTCTGGGTCAGTAGGGACAGCTGCCGTACAACTTGCGAAATACTTCGGGGCGACTGTCACAGCCATTTGTAGTAGTTCGAATTTCGATTTAGTAACAGCTTTAGGGGCAGACAACGTAATTGATTATATGAAAGAAGATTTTACTAAGCGGGGCGAGCACTATGATATTATATTTGATGCAGTTGGAAAATATAAAAAGTCTCTTTGTACAGATGCATTAATGCCTAATGGAAAATATGTATCTGTGAACGGAATGATGGCAAAGGTCAGTAAAGAAGATATGAACCTACTAAAACAACTAGCTGAAACAGAAAAGCTAAAGCCTGTTATTGATAGAACTTACCGATTAGAAGAAATTGCTGAAGCTCATATATATGTAGAAAAAGGACATAAAAAGGGGAACGTTTCGATTACCTTAAAATAAAATATATTCTGAAAATATCATTGACAATTCTTTTTGTACGATTTACTATTAGTACCATATTCAAAACTACATACACATACTCTTATCAAGAGTGGCGGAGGGACTGGCCCGATGATGCCCGGCAACCGAGCTTATGACGTATAAGCTAAGGTGCTAATTCCTGCAAAACGAGTTTTCGTTTTGGAAGATAAGAGAGGAATCTATTTCGTCTATTCGGCACCTCTCTTATTTTTGAGAGGTGCTTTTTATTTTGGAACGTATATGAAGGGGGATTTATAGATGAAAAAGGTATTATTAAGCATTGTAAGCGGAGCAGTATTATTATTAGGCGCATGTAGCGTGAGTTCAAATAAAGAGGTAAAAGCATTAGACGAGAAAAAGATTACTGTCGGTGTAACAGGTGGACCACATGAACAAATTTTTGAAAAGGTAAAAGAAGTTGCAGCAAAAGATGGTCTCGAAATTGATATAAAAGTATTTAATGATTATGTAGCGCCAAACGTATCATTAGATGAAAAAAGCCTTGATGTAAATAGCTACCAAACGAAATCGTATTTAGATGTATTTAAAGCTGAACGCAATATGAAATTAGCTGAAGTATTTTCAACAGTAACATTCCCTATGGGCGTATATTCTAAAGATATAAAAGATGTAAAAGACTTGAAAGAGGGCGATGCAATTGCTGTACCAAATGACCCAACGAATGAACTTCGAGCTTTAAAATTATTTGAAAAAGCAGGGGTTTTAAAAGTTGATCCAAAGGCTACAGAAAAAGCGACTGCAAAAGATGTAATTGAAAATCCAAAAAAATTAAAGATTGTCGAATTAGAGGCATCTCAATTACCAACGCAACTAAGTGAAGTGAAAGCAGCTGCAATTAACACAAACTTTGCATTAGGTGCAAAATTAAGTCCAGCGAAAGATTCTATTTTCCGCGAAGGAAAAGATTCACCCTATGTGAACTGGGTTGTTGTTCGTACTGAAAATAAAGATGATGCCGTTGTAAATAAATTAAAGAAAGCTTATCAATCTAAAGAAGTAAAAGAGTTTATCGAGAAAAAATTTGATGGTTCAGTTTTACCATCTTGGTAGGAGCTGACGATAATGATTGAATTAAAAAACATATCCAAAGTATTTACAACAAAAAAAGGGAATGTTGAGGCTCTTAAGTCTACTTCCCTTAAAGTAGAAAAAGGCGAGGTATTTGGAATCATTGGGTATAGTGGCGCTGGTAAAAGTACATTGATTCGATGTGTAAATTTATTAGAAAAACCAACGACAGGAAATATCATTGTAAACGAACAAGACTTAACAACGTTATCGACAAAAGAACTAGCAAAAGCGAGACAAAGAATCGGAATGATCTTTCAAGGATTCAATTTACTTAAAACTGTTACCGTTTATGAAAATATCGCATTACCGTTACGGCTTGCTGGCATTACAAAAGCAGAAATTGAAAAAAGAGTAGAAAAGTATTTACGCATTGTCGATCTTTTTAATCGAAAAGATGCGTATCCAAGCGAACTTTCTGGTGGTCAAAAACAGCGTGTTGCAATTGCTCGTGCGCTATCACATGAACCTGAAGTGTTATTAAGTGATGAAGCAACGAGCGCATTAGATCCCGAAACAACCGATTCTATCCTTGATTTGCTATTAAAGATTAACGAAGAAATCGGAATTACGATTTTACTCATTACACATGAAATGAATGTCATCCAGCGTATATGTGACCGCGTTGCTGTTATGGAACATGGATCTGTAGTCGAAAGTGGGACTGTAAAAGATATTTTCACAAACCCACAACATGTAACAACGAAGAAATTTGTAAATAGCGCATTTGCAGCGAAAATTCCAGAAGAGGTACAGAAAGAACTACAAAGTACTGGAGAAATTGTAACACTTTCATTTATTGGCACTACTTCAGGGGAACCTGCCTTAGCCGTTGCCACAAAACGTTTCCAAGTGTATCCGAATATTTTATCCGGTAATATTACGCAGTTAAAACATGAAGCATATGGGAAACTAGTCGTTCATATGCAAGGGGAACAAAATGAAATCCACCGTGCTTTATCATTTTTACAAGAGCAAGGAATCATCGTAGAAGGAGGTAGAACAGACTATGGGAAACAAGTCCTTTTTGGATGAATGGGGTAAAGTCATATGGGAAGCTACGATCCAAACCTTTCAAATGACATCTATTTCATTACTCATCTCGATCCTTATTGCACTGCCACTTGGTGTTACACTTGTTTTAACGAGACCTGGTGGGCAGCGTGAAAATAAAATCATCTATCCTATTCTTAATACAATTATTAATATCATTCGCTCTCTTCCATTTATCATTCTATTATTCTTTATTTTACCTTTTACAAAGTTTCTAATGGGAACGTCCATTGGCGTGCAAGGTGTTATCGTACCGCTTGTCGTCTTCACAGCCCCTTATATCGCACGTTTAATGGAGACAGCTTTACTAGAAGTCGATCGTGGTGTCATTGAAGCCTATCAAGCGATGGGCGTTTCTACTATAAAAATTATTTGGCACGTTATGGTGAAAGAAGCTCGTCCCTCCCTTGTACTCGGATTAACAATTGCAACGATTGGCTTAATCGGCGCAACAGCAATGGCTGGCCTTGTAGGTGCTGGCGGGCTAGGGGATTTAGCATACCGGTTCGGACATTTACGCTACGAGCCTGAAGTAATGTATGCAACCGTCTTTATTTTAATTATCCTCGTTCAAGGATTACAGTCTTTAGGGAATGGTGTTGCACGAAGATTGAAGAAAGATTAAAAAAGAAGGCATCTCACCCTGGTGAGATGCCTTCTTTTTTATCTTTTAAATCCACCTTCTGAATGAATAACTTGCCCAGTAATCCACTCGGCCTCTTCACTTACTAAAAATTTAATGAGTCTAGCTGCATCCCTTGGCTCACCAATTCTGCCAAAAGGAAACATCGGCTTTAACCCTTGTTTTATCTCTTCAGTCATCCATCCTGTATCGGTTGGTCCTGGATTAATTGCATTCACTGTTATTCCTAAATGAGCTACCTCTGCTGACAACGTACTAGTAAGAGCATCAATAGCTCCCTTCGTTGTCGCATAAGCTAGTTCTCCTGCCATAGGACCTTGAAATTGCCCCGAAGTAATATTAACAATTCTACCACCAGATTTCTTATCAAATCCCCGGGAAAATTGACTACTGAGCAATGTAGTCGCACGAACATTTACCATATAATGCTTATCTAATTCTTCAGCAGTCAACGTAGAGAAATCATTATTCGTAGAATATGCTGCATTATTAATTAATATATGAGGGTACCCTAATTGTTCAGTAACTTTATTTATAAGCTCTTTTGGTGCATCATTCTGAGTTAAATCTAACTCCATACTTGATACTTTAACACCGTTTTTTAGTAACTCTTCTTTTAATTGTATTTGTTCATTTTTATCAACGCCCCAAGGCATCTCTTTATCGTAAGCTGTCCAATACGTAAAAAATATATCGTATCCTGATTCAGCTAATTCTTTACAAATCGCTGCCCCTATACCATCTAGACGACTTACCCCTGTAATAACTGCTACTTTATTTTTTAATTGGTTCATCATATACTCCTCCAAGTTTAAAGGACGCATATTTTATATAAGAGATATAAACTTTCCCACAAAAAAGACAGATACATAAAATAGGCACCTATCCTTATAAAAGGGATGTACAAGCCAAATATGCATTCCTTGAATGATTTACAGATAACTAAATAAACCCTCGCTTATGAGAGCAAAATTTATCTATCTAGTAGTTTCTAATCATTACAAGTTCATCCACATATTGAGTCTTTGTCTCCTCTCCATATATCTCCAAATTTTATTTTAGCACTAAAGATTTAATATTTCAAAAAATAAAATAACCACTCCTATTTATAAAGTATCGTGTACTATAAACCATAGTTAATAACTAATTTAAATTTAAGTGTATACATTTATCATTACCTATTCGTTGTATAAGTGTAGGGAGGAAAAGTGATGGGAAAAGAAAATATATTTACCTCCTATCTTATCAATCTAGGGGAGGAAGTGTTCAAACTACTACTAGCGAAAGGGGCTATAAAAGAAGATGCAGAAGACATCATCCAAAATACTTTCTATAAAGTATATACGTTGCTAGATCACCTAACCGAGAGTAACATACGACCATGGTTTTTTAGGGTCGCATTAAATGAATACATTGACTTAAAGAGAAAAAAAG
The DNA here is from genome assembly GCF_037966225.1 of Bacillus sp. FSL E2-8900. Lineage (NCBI taxonomy): Bacteria > Bacillati > Bacillota > Bacilli > Caryophanales > Bacillaceae > Bacillus > Bacillus sp. FSL E2-8900. The sequence goes on along the minus strand of NZ_CP150193.1, from coordinate 165,765 downwards.
AGCAACAGAACATCTATTTAACTGAAGATATTTATTCAAAATTACAATATACAGACCGAGAATTAGACGCTGTTTTAAATAAAGATGAGATTTTCTATTTATTAAAAGATATAAAACCAGAATATAAAGAAGCCTTCTTTTTAAAATACTATTACAACTTTTCATATGAAGAAATCGCTCTAATACTAGATATTCAAGTGAACAGCGTAAAACAAAAATTACATCGTGCACGTAAAACAATTCATTCTACAGTAGGAGGAAAACCTTAATGGATACTTCTTTAAAAGATGCATTAAAAAAAGCTCAAAGAAAACAGTTACTTAAAATCATCATTACCTCAATTATCGTTGTAATCATGCTTATACCTATAATTTATAAAGTTGGCAATTACTTTGCGGCGAAAAGTTCGACAAAGCTTCACGAAAGTCTCTTTTTACATAATGCAATTGCCGAACCTAATGTGCAAATCGATTCTCAAGTTACAAGTAATTCAACTATGTTTGGCGGCAATATTATATCAAATCGATCTAAAAATATTAATGGTTATGTAGTCCCATGGAACACTTTAACAAGTTCCTATGGTTGGCTCCGTATCAACATTGATACCAATGAATTAACACCCGGATTTTATTGGTCCGATACAGAGTTCTATGAGTATGATAAACAAACAAAGAAAAAATTTGCAACATTTTATAATCCCGCTATTAAGGAATATTTTGATGGTGTCCAAAATGAATTAGGGGAAGTTTCACAAATGAATAACTATGTTGCCGAAGTTGCTATTTCTTTCAACCAGCCCTACACACTACAAGAAATTAAAGAGAAGATTCCAGACAACTTAAACATTGTATGGTTATACATGACCTCACCAATTAGAGATGAAAGCAAAGGGCCTGCTGGTATGCCCGTTTATGGATTTAATCCAGACAAGTCACCTGGAGAAGCCTATAAAGAGTTCGTTGATTCACTTAACCAATACGATGACGATGGTCATGATAAAGATATCCAGAAGTTTTTAAAATCAAACAAGGACAAACCATTTGATCAAGTGAAAATTTTAGGGGTTATGCTAACTGGGAGAACGGAAAACTTTAAGGCGTTAGAAAACCAAGACTTTATTCGTGGTGCTTCTGTAGGGGTGACTGCGCAAATTGTTCCTTATATAAAGCCAGAGAAATAATACGTAATGCGCAGATACACTAAAAAAACTAAATGAATCTATTTACTCTGGGAGCTCTCTACTACAATAGATAGCTCCCAGACCACATTTATTCTTCACCTTCCAAAAATAAACTTCAAAATGCTTTGTACAATTTCACAAATGAAAAATCATAAATTTGTTCACATTAGATATATAATAAACGTGTAAATACAATATTGGAGGGATTTCAATGGTTATCAATTTTTTAAGAACTGATAAACGTGCTACTTTCATATTATTACTTTTACGGCTTTACATAGGATATACATGGCTCGCTGCTGGGATAGGCAAAGTCTTCGGACAATCTTTTGACGCAAGCGGTTTTCTAAAGGGTGCTATTGCTCAAGCATCAGGTGACCATCCTGCAGTACAAAGTTGGTGGGCAGATTTTCTTCAACATTTTGTCCTTCCAAACGCAGACCTATTTAGCTTTTTAGTTCAATGGGGAGAAATTTTAGTAGGTCTAGGTTTGATTTTAGGCGGATTAACAAAAACAGCTGCATTTTTCGGAATCATAATGAATCTTTCATTTTTATTAAGCGGAACTGTTAGTGTAAACCCAAACCTGCTTATTTTGACTATGTTCATTTTAGTTGCAGGGCAGAACGCTGGACGTATTGGATTAGATGGCTATGTTTTCCCTAAACTTTTCCGTAAAAACAACCACGGAATATATAAATTAAGTAAAACTGCGTAGTAACAATTTACTTTTAAAATATAAATAAGAAAAAGAGCCTGAATATAGGCTCTTTTTCTTATTTATCCTAATTTAAACTTTTAACGAACCACGAAAACCTCTGGCAGCATAGTAAGAGTCTGCTCCATTGTGGTACACGAAAACATGTCCAAAGCGATAATCGCAAAATAGAGCACCACCAAGCTCTCTAATATCTGAAGGTGTTTGTACCCAACTCGATGATTTCATATCAAAATCTCCAAGTTGTTGTAACTCTCGATATTGTTCTTCCGTTAATAACTCAATACCCATAGCGGCCGCCACATCAATAGCGTTATTTTCTGGTTTATGCTTTTTTCTTGATTCTAACGCTTCAAGATCATAACAAAGACTTCTGCGGCCTTTAGGACTCTCCTTTGAACAATCATAGAAAATATATTCGTCCTTTTCTTCATCATAACCAATAACATCCGGCTCACCACCAGTTACTTCCATTTCGTTAAGTGACCATAATTTTTCAGCATTAGCTTCTATCTTCGCTTCAACTTTAGCCCATTCAAGACCTTCATGGCGGTTCATGTTTTTCTCAAAACGAGCTTGCAATACTTTCAATAACTCTTCACGTTTTTCTACTAATAAGTCATTTTTATTTCCTGTCATATTAGTCCTCCCTGATATATGTACTGATAGTAGTTTAAGTATATATTTTATAATAAATCATCTCAATATGAAGACCGTTTCAATCATATATCTTGTACAAACATCTATTACAAAGTCCTAAAACCCTCCATACTCTCTTCAAGCATATAGTGTGAAAACCACATCAAGTTCTGCTTCATAATAGCCACATGAACTCCTGGTTGGTCAGAACTATATGCCATTCCTTTAAATATAATTAATTCTGTATCAACTTCCATATCCATTAATCCTTGATATAGATCATATGCATTTGTAATCGGAATTCTTGCATCCTTTTCCCCATGTTGAATTAAGGTAGGCGTACAAGCTGATTTAATATACGTCATAGGTGATGTCTTCGTATATATATCTGGATCATTCCATGGAGTATTTCCTAAATACATTCTAATAAAGTAAGGTATATCTGTATTTACATAATGGGTACTCCAGTTAGTTATTCCACCGCCAACTGAAATAGCTTTAAACCTGCTACTAAATGTAGAACAAAAAGCTGATACATATCCACCATTGCTCCATCCCATAACTCCTACTCTATCTTTATCTACTATCCCTTGATCAACTAGTTTATCAACTCCTGATATAACATCGTCGTAGTCAGCAATCCCCTGTTTTCTATAGTTAGCTTTTAAAAATTCATTACCATAACCTGAACTTCCTCTGTAATTTGGCTCTAAAACGATAAAGCCTTTTTCAACAAACTGTTCAATCGGATATTTCTCATTGAAGCAGTCTGAAAATATCGGAAAAGATGCCCAAGCCGGACCACCGTGAATTACTACTAATAAAGGATATTTTTTATTAGTGTCAAACTCTACTGGCGTTGATAAAACACCTTCTATTTCAAGACCATCACTACTTTTCCATGAGATGATTTCCCTGTTACTTTTAAGTTTCCCTTTGAAAAAGCTATTTTCATCCGTTATTTTTTTATCGTCTAAATAGATTTCAAAGGTTTCATTTGTTATAGCCTTATTATAGGTTATATGATTTCCATCCTTTGTTATAGAGGCATCCATTATAAAGCCATCTACCTTGTCGCTTAATGCTTCCACAGTGCCATCTTCAGCTAGTAATCCAATACGATAATTCGTTTTATCCTGCCATCTAATTAAAATTCCTTTAGCTGTCCACTGTAATGGCATAACTGTACTATCAAAGTTTGTTAGAGGCTGAATTACCTCTCCAGTATTCATATCATATATCTCTAACGTACTATCTTGTATATGGTTTCTATAGTAATCCTTCTCTCTTATGCTTGCTGTGTAACATATTTTACTGCCGTCAGGAGAAAAGCAAACACTCCCTCCCAACAACTTATCCACATTCAGCTTTTGTAGCTCTCCAGCTTTAATATGGAGTATGTATAGATCTCCATTTATATAATCTGCCATATTTGAGCTTGGTGTCGCCATAAATACAACCTTTTTACCATCCTTTGAAATATCAAATTCATGGATATGAAAATCCTTACCATCCGTTAATTGATAAACAACTCTGTTCTCGTGTTCATCTGTATCACTTTGTATCACCTTCTCTATTTCAATGTAATATAAACCATTATTCTGGTGTTCCTTACCTATATGTTGAAAATCTCCATATAGGTCCTTACGTTTCTTTATCTCCTCACATTCTTTTGACTGCGTAACATAATAAAGACCCTTTCCAGTAGGACCCCATTTGAATGTACTGACTCCTTCTTTCTCATCAGTAATTTGAACATCTCTATAACCATCTAGTGACTTAACAAATATCTGATTTTCCCCATCACCAACTGGACTAAGATATGCGATGCACCTAGCATCTGGAGACCATAATGGGTGTGTACTATCTATATCACTATTTGATAATGGGTAACTCTGCTTCTTATCTTTTTCATATATCCATACATGATTCCTATATATATTGTCTTTCCAATCAGCCGTCTTCTTAACAAATGCTACGTTTTTACCATCATCACTTATGTTTGTACTTGATACGGTTGGTAATGAAATAATCTCTTCTATACTTAGATATGTTTTTTCATTCACTTTCATCAATATACCCCCTTGAAATGTCCATAAATCTCTCGTCTCTTTTTGTCGTAATAAAGGAAATTGTTCACGAATACTTAAAATGGTAACGGAAAATTCAGATAAATAAAAGTGAAGTCGATAAAGTAAAACTTTAATTTATGGGGTTCTATCCACTTACCAATTCTAGATGTTCTTTTTCGACACAAAAACACCCCTTTTAGATACAAATTTGTAAATTTATTTTAAAGCTATAACTATATGTTGGTTTGGAATAAAATTTGATAGAAATGAAGTCACAAATCTTTATTTAACAACAAAAAAATTCATTTTGAAAAAACGATTGATCAAAATAGAATTACTCTTTTTAACTAAGTATGAGATTTTTATAAAAAAATTTTAATCAAAACTCACTTAGAATCTTTACTTGAAGGAATAAAGCTTCGCATCTTTTTTGTGAACATCGTTAAACTAAGATAAATTTTGACCGTATCTGTAATTAATTGTAAAATATTATACGTAGAAAGGTATTATAAAATAAATATAGAAGGGGTATGTTTTTTAGTTTTAAAGGGGCTAAAGCACATCTATTTTATGTTTTCAAAGGGAGAATTGAAAAATCATATGAAGAATTTCAAAAAGAGTACAGGTAAAATTTTACTAGCATCCGGATTAGTAGTTTCTATGTCAGCTTGTAGTGTAACAAATTTATTTGGAGAAAAAGAAAAAACAAATGCTGAATCTGGTAAACAAGAAAGTAAAGAAACTAAGACAGAAGGAACAAATTCAACTAAGTCAGAAGGTAAATCATCTGAAACAAAGGAAAAATCAACTAACTCAAAAGAAGAAAGTAAAGATGTTAAGATGATTATGGTTTTACCTGAGGATTACCCACAACTTATGGTAGACATTGAAGAAGACTTATTAAGACGTCTAGATTACTATGATGCTTCTGTGAGGGATAATAAAAAGGGAAGTAAGTCAAATGAAGAGGTACGAGATAGTATTAAAGACTTAGATAAAGTATTTAATAAAATAGAGCGTATAGATGCACCAGGAAAATACAAGGAAGATCATAAGGAAATTGTAAAAGCTGTTCAAAAGTTAAAAGAATCTTTCAAAGAAGTATCGAAGTTATTTGATTACTCTAAAACACTTAAAGATACGGATGATGCAATCATAGATAAAGCAAACAATAAATTAGATGAAGCAAAACGCATTTGGAAACCTGTATTTGATAAGTTAAAAGCGGAAGCTAAGGGTGGTTCAACAACTACTTCTACAACAAGTGGTACTAGTTCTTCTAACTCACCGAGTTTATCTAGTGGTAATACAGTTAAAACATACAGTACCCAAGATAAAACTGGTATATTCAAAGGAAAAATTGATACACCAGACGAGGATTCCGCTAAGTTTAAGAATGTACAGAACAACTATAAAGACGGTACAGAGCTTGTAGGTAATTGGGGTATTGATTACGGAGACGGAGTCAATACTACGTTAGTCCTAAAAGCAGATAAGACATTTGAAACATATGCAAATGGTTCTTATCCAAATAAAGATAATTACTTAACAGGAACATACCAAGCAGACGTTTCTTCCCATCAGTTAACGCTAATGGTGGAAAAAGGAACTCAAAATGGTCAAGAAGTGAAATTGGAAAGACCTATTTATTCATCATATGAGGTTAAAAATTTAGATGGTAAAGCGTTACAGATTTTCCACATAGACGAACAAGTAACAATTTGTTATGTAAAACAATAAATAACTAAAAAAACTCTGTAAAATGATTTTTACAGAGTTTTTTCTTAGTTTTAATTTATTTCAAACGTATAACTATATTTATTAACCTACCAATCTCCTACTCAACAGTAACAGACTTAGCTAAGTTACGTGGCTTATCAACGTCACACTCGCGGTGAAGCGCTGCGTAGTATGAGATAAGTTGTAATGGAATAACTGCTACTAGCGGTGCTAGTGCTTCGTGTACAGCTGGTAATACGAAGCTGTCACCTTCCATTTCTAAGCCTTTCATTGAGATGATACATGGGTTAGCTCCGCGTGCTACTACTTCTTTCACGTTACCACGAATTCCAAGGTTTACGTGCTCTTGTGTAGCAAGTGCGATAACTGGTGTACCATTTTCGATTAAAGCGATTGTACCGTGTTTTAACTCTCCTCCAGCGAATCCTTCTGCTTGGATGTAAGAGATTTCTTTTAGTTTTAACGCACCTTCTAATCCTACGTAGAAGTCTACGCTACGTCCGATGAAGAAACAGTTACGCGTTGTCGCTAAAAATTGTTTTGCTAATGCGTCCATTTCTTCTTTTTGATCACAAAGTTCTATCATTGCATTTGCTACAAGTCCTAGTTCGTGTGTTAAATCGAAATCAAGAACTTCACCTTTTGCTTTAGCAATATCAGCCGCTAAAATTGAAAGTACTGCAAGCTGTGCTGTGTAAGCTTTCGTTGATGCAACTGCAATTTCTGGTCCAGCGTATAACGGAAGTGTATAATCAGCTTCACGAGAAAGCGTAGAACCAGGCACGTTTGTAATTGTTAATGCTTTATGGCCCATTTCATTTGTTTGCACAAGTACTGCACGGCTATCAGCTGTTTCACCACTTTGTGAAATGTAAATGAAGAATGGTCTTTCTGTTAATAATGGCATGTTGTAAGAGAATTCACTTGCCACGTGTACTTCAACTGGCATTTTTGCAAACTTCTCGATAAATTGTTTTCCAACAAGACCTGCATGATAACTCGTTCCACATGCAATGATGTAAATACGATCGCTATCTAAAATCGCATTGCGGATGTCTTGATTTAATTCAATTTCGCCATTTTCATCTTGATACTTTTGAATTATATTACGGATTACAAGTGGTTGCTCATCGATTTCTTTAAGCATGAAATGAGGATATGTTCCCTTTTCAATATCACTTGCGTCTAATTCCGCTGTAAACGGTGCACGTTCAATCGTTTCACCTTGTAAGTTTTTAATTGTAATACTTTCTTTCGTTACGATTACGATTTCTTTATCCATTAGCTCAATAAATTGATCTGTAACTTGTAACATCGCCATAGCGTCGCTTGCCACAACATTAAAGTTGTCACCAACACCTACTAATAGCGGGCTTTTGTTTTTAGCAACATAAATCATGTTTGGATTTTCAGCATCAAGTAATCCGATTGCATAAGAGCCATGTAAAAGAGATAGCGTATTACGGAACGCTTCTTCTACACTTAATCCTGTGCTCACTTGTTGTTCCATAAGCTGTACGATAACCTCTGTATCTGTTTCACTTACGAACGTTACATCTTGTAAATATTCCTTTTTCACTAATTCATAGTTTTCAATTACACCGTTATGAACTAATGTAAAGCGTTTTGATGTACTTTGATGCGGATGCGCGTTTACCTTACTTGGAACACCGTGTGTAGCCCAGCGTGTGTGTCCGATACCCACGCTTGCTGCTACGTTCTCATCTACGATTTCACGAAGTTTTGCGATACGGCCTTTTTCTTTGTATACAACAACACCGTTCTCTGCTTGTACTGCAATACCTGCTGAATCATATCCACGATATTCTAGCTTTTCTAAACCTTTTAATAAAATTTCCTTTGCATCTTGCTCTCCAATAAATCCTACGATTCCACACATGTTTAGTCGCCGTTACAAATGCTTACACTGCTCTGCGAACATGTAACGACATAGTCCGATACCATTTTTATTTATACTAAAAAACGGATTACATATTGCTAGCCCTGTAAGCTTGTAACGGCTTTCACCTTCCTCTCGATTGGGTTTAAGTCCGTATATACTTATACAGCTAGTTTTCATCCGTTCCTCTTCTCTCATCACACTTTCACCTTTGTCCACTAAGTCACCTTAATGATTTAAGTAAAAGTTTGCGGTTGTGATGAACAACCGGGAGTCATCCGCCGAAATCTCGATAAACCCCACCTCGTCAACTACACTATTTGTAGTTCTGGCGCTTTTATAATTTACAATATTTCCTTTGAGAAAAAGAACAAGACCATCTTATAACAAACATGGATAAACCGTCAATGAAATTTTTTTCATCGTCTATAAAACATATGAAAAAGGAGCACTTTTTGTGCTCCTTTTTCATATAAATTCAGCTAATTATTCAGCGCCAACTTCGGCTTTCACAACTTCTACAATGCGATGTACATATGCATCACAAACTTCTTGTGTTGGTGCTTCTGCCATTACACGAATAAGTGGCTCTGTTCCAGATGGACGAACAAGAATACGGCCATCACCGTTCATTTCTTCCTCTACAACACGAATAATTTCTTTAATTTTTTCATTTTCTAATGCTAATTTTTTATCTGTTACACGAACGTTTACTAACAATTGTGGGAATTTCGTCATTTCTCCTGCAAGCTCAGATAATGGCTTTTTCGTCATTTTCATGATGTTTACAAGTTGAAGTGCACTTAACATTCCATCACCAGTTGTAATGTAATCAAGTAAGATAATGTGGCCTGATTGTTCTCCACCTAGGTTGTAACCTCCACGCTTCATTTCTTCCATTACGTAGCGGTCACCAACTGCTGTTTTATCACTTGTAATATTATTTGCTTCAAGTGCCTTGTAGAAACCTAAGTTACTCATAACAGTTGAAACAACTGTATTATGTTTTAATTGACCAGTTTCTTTCATATATTTCGCACAAATGAACATAATTTGATCACCGTCAACGATGTTTCCTTTTTCGTCTACAGCAATTAAACGGTCGCCATCGCCATCAAAAGCAAGTCCGATATCCGCACCTTTTTCTTTTACCAATTCAGCTAAGCCTTCTGGATGTGTAGATCCTACACCCTCATTAATATTCATACCGTTTGGAGAAGTTCCCATTGTTGAAATATCAGCTTCTAGGTCTGCAAATAAGTATGGAGCTAGAGAAGAAGTTGCACCATGTGCACAATCTAAAGCGATATGTAGGCCAGAGAAATCTTCTTCAACAGTTTGTTTAATGTACTGTAAATATTTTTGTCCACCTTCAAAGTAATCGCTCACTTGTCCAAGATTAGTACCTGTCGGACGTGGTAGTTCATCAACTTCTTTGTCTAATAAAGCTTCAATCTCAGCTTCTTGCTCATCTGTTAATTTAAAGCCGTCTGAACCAAAGAATTTAATACCGTTATCTTGTACTGGATTATGAGATGCAGAAATCATAACACCCGCTTGTGCATCTAGTGCTTTTGTTAAATAAGCAACGCCCGGTGTAGAAATAACGCCAAGGCGCATTACTTCTGCTCCAGTTGATAATAGGCCTGCTACTAAAGCTCCTTCTAACATATGACCAGATACACGTGTATCACGACCGATAATTACTTTTGGACGATCTGTATCTTTTGTTAATACATAACCACCAAAACGTCCAATTTTGAAAGCTAATTCAGGTGTTAACTCCTTATTTGCAACTCCGCGTACTCCATCTGTACCAAAATATTTACCCATTATGATTCGCTCCTTTTTCTTGCTCTTTTTGATTATCTACTGTTGGTTCTTGACTCGTTTCTTTATCTTTATCTTGATTTTGATTTTGGTTTTGATTCTTTTCCTGTTCTTTTTCTGAATCAGGTTCAGGATTTTTTGGTTTCTCATTTTGATTTTCTTGATCCGTATTTGAATCGGGTTGTTGACCGTTACCCTGTACTTCTTTATCTGGTTTTTCTTTCTTCACAATAGTAACTTTAGCACTTTTTTGTTTTGGCTCTATTGAAATATTACCAGGACCGCTCACTTGAATTGAAATATCTTTCGTCCCTGAGGATACATTTTGCAGATTAATTACCGCTGTTATTTGAGCAGCTGTTATTTTATCTACTATACTTGCTTCTCCTGAAATATCAACACTTATCTTTCCATCTTGCGGCGAAAGTAGCTGAGCAGTAACATCTTTAGACAGTCCATTTTTCTGGATTGGGATACCATCAATCGTTTTTGTTTTCGTTTGTTTTGTTTTTTGCACTCCCACCGAAACCTTCACTTGATTCGGTTTTGCACTTGTTACACCCTTGGGTAATAAAACAGAGGCATCGAATGTTGTAGACTCTGTCAATTGACTAAGATCTACTTCGACCCCCTCTAGAGATTGTATATTATCCAAAATATCTTTTGGACCAGCTATCGTTACTTCTCTCGGTTCAACACTGATATTTGTAACCGCCAATCCTTCTGCTAAACTCCCCTTCTTCGTATACGTTACAGGAACAGTTTTTTCAGTATTATTGGCTGTAGTTTGCGTTGCCACATTCAACGTTACACTAATCTTAGATGGACTTGTTCTTACATTTAAACGTTTTCCTTCTTTATTGTATAATGTAACTTCGGGAGTTTTTGTAACAGTTTTATTAACACCTTTTAAATCAACATACGCTTTGGCAGATGAAATGCTTTCAATTTCTTCTTTCGTCCCAACTACCTCAACAGTATCCGGTTTAAGGCTTGATTTTTCTAGAGTAGCCCCCGCTGGCATCTGATCCTCATTTGATAATTTCAGATCTACATGAACATATTTTCTCGCCTTTTCATGAAGAGTAACTTTAATTGTTGATGGCTGAACTGTTCCTTTCACATCATCTGGAAGCCCGTTCGTTTTTAAAGAAATCTCATAAGTTCCTTTTGGACTATCTCGCAAATCAACCGGTATGTCAAATTGTTTTTTTGCTTTTGCTGTAGCAACTGATGCTTTTGGGCCTTCTAATTTTACTTTAACGCCCTCTGCCGGAATACCACTTACAATATATTTTTCCTCATCATACTTAAGATTAATAGCATAATTAGTTAATGTTTCTTTCGTATCATTTGCAAAAGGTAATATACCTGATGTCGTATTTTTTTCAGTTAACGTCGCTGACATAAAAAGCATACACGCCAATAGTAATGAGATCCCTTTTAAAAACCAATGATTCTCCATTAACTTATCCATGACGCTTTCTCCTCCAATTCCATAAAGACGAAGAAGTCGTTTTTTCGTTTCCACTAAATTCAGCTAATAACATATCTTTCAGCTGTTCTGTCTTCAAATCACGATGCAACTTACCATTTTTCGTTAAAGAAATTTGACCAGTTTCTTCAGACACAACTACTGTAATACTATCAGTAACTTCACTAACTCCCATTGCAGCACGATGTCTAGTTCCTAATTCTTTAGAAATAAACGGACTTTCTGATAATGGAAGATAGCATGCTGCTGCTTTAATTGTACTTCCTTGCATAATTACCGCTCCGTCATGAAGAGGTGTATTTGGAATAAAAATATTAATAAGTAATTCCGATGATACGTTTGCATTAAGCGGAATACCCGTTTCCACATAATCACCCATACCGGTCTCTTTTGACAAAGTAATTAATGCACCAATTCTACGTTTCCCCATATATTCGGTTGCTTTTGCTATCGCTGTTGCAACCATTTCAGGTTCATCATCCTCATGCGTTCCAACACGCGAAAATAAACTCCCGCGCCCTAGCTGCTCAAGTGCTCTTCGCAATTCTGGCTGAAAGATAATAATAACGGCTAAAAATCCCCACGTTAATACTTGTTCAGTTAGCCAAGATAGCGTACGCAATTCAAGGAAAATACTGATCATCTTAACGACGATAATAACTGTAATCCCTTTTAAAAGTTGAACAGCTTTCGTCCCTCGGATTATAAGAATTAGCTTATATATAATAAACCATACAATGGCAATATCTAATGCCGTACTAAGATATTTCAAAATGGTCGTATCTTCAAAAGGCATGCTATCCCTTCCTCCTACTTACGAGCAATTCTATCCATATATTGAAATATTGTTTTATGCTCTATCTGTATGTATTTCCAACAACTAGTTAATTATACCATACATGAAACAAACGACAATTACAAACAACCCCCTTTAGCTCAAATTGGTAAGATGTCAAACATTTTTATTGTACAGTATAATATAAATCATTATTATACGCTTATTTTCAAATAAAAAAAGCAACTTCTCAGTTGCTTTTCTTACATTTATTTTAGTTTTTCACCGAATAAAGAACCCATTAAAGCAACTGCTGTTGTTGCCGTTCTATTTCTCTCATCTAAAATCGTATTTACCTCAACAAATTCAGCAGATGTGATAATATCAGCTTCTGCTAACATTTCCATCGCCAAATGACTTTCACGATAAGATAGACCGCCAATTACAGGTGTTCCAACACCTGGTGCATCATGAGGATCAAGACCATCTAAATCTAATGATAAGTGTACACCATCGGTATGAGATAAATATGCGATTGTTTCTTCCATCACAGCCGTCATCCCCATACGATCAATTTCATGCATTGAGAACACTTTAATACCTTCATTGCGAATGAAATCTTTTTCTCCTTCATCCAATGCACGCGCACCGATAATTACGACATTCTCTTTTTTCACCTTTGGATATGCTCCGTATAAATCTACAAGTGAAGAATGTCCATAACCTAAACTTGCTGCAAGTGACATACCATGAATATTTCCAGATGGTGAAGTTTCCTCTGTATTTAAATCACCGTGTGCATCATACCAAATAACGCCTAAGTTTTTATAATGTTTTGCTACACCAGCTAATGTACCGATAGCAATACTATGGTCACCACCTAATACAAGTGGAAAACGACCTTCTTCTATAATATGATCCACCTTACTTGCTAATTCATTACATACAGTTGCAACTTGTGTAAGGTTTCTTAATTTTGTATTTTCATCTATCTCTTTTTCTCTCTCTATACATATATCTCCCATATCTTTAACGTCATATCCAATTTCTTCAATTCTTTCAATTACCCCTGCATAACGGATCGCGCTCGGTCCCATATCAACTCCACGACGCATCTGTCCTAAATCCATTGGAACTCCAATAACTGAGATTTCTTTTTTCATAGATAGTATCCCCCTTTTATGCCTTCACTAAATATTTTAAATCTTTTATATAGTCTGACTCAACTCGACATTTTTCTGTATGGATATACAATTTATTCACTTATATTCACGTTGAAAACCAAATTTTAAGACTATTCTATGTATAAAGTTAACTTAATGAAACAATCGCAATCACTATTATTAAATAATAATAATAAAACACTCCTATATTTAGAAGTGTTTTTCTGATGCTATTTTCCATACTGTTGCAATATTCTTCGTTGTCATTTCAATATTTTCTTCTGCTACTTTATATGCTTCTTCTAGTGTCATCGGTCTCGTTGTAATACTAAATACCGCATCTATTCCTTTCTCGTACACAGCTGAATAATCAGATGATACAGACCCTCCAATAGCAATTACAGGCACAGAAAAACGTTTTGCACGCCCCGCAACACCCACAGGAGCCTTTCCATATGCAGTTTGTTTATCTATTCTACCTTCACCAGTTATAATAAGATTTGCATCTTCTATATGTTTATCGAAATTTGTATAATCTAATACAATTTCAATGCCCCTACGCAAGTCTCCCTTTAACACTGAAATAACAGCCGCTCCCATTCCTCCCGCTGCCCCTGCACCAGGTATTTCAGATACATCAAAAGATACATATCGTTTAAGCATATTCGCATAATGTTGTAAATTTTCATCTAGCTCTTTCATCATCTCTATATTTGCACCCTTTTGTCTCCCAAATACGAAAGATGCTCCCTGCATTCCGACTAATGGATTATCCACATCACATGCCGCTTCTATCTTTACCCCCTTTAAGCGTGGGTCCATTCGTGAAAAATCAATAGTAACAATCGAGTGTAATGTGCCTCCAGATGGATCTATTACTTCACCCTTGCCATTTATAAACCTTACTCCTAAAGCCGCTAACATACCTGCCCCGCCATCATTTGTAGCACTTCCTCCAAGTCCTAAAATTATGTACTCCACTCCTTGATTTAGCGCATGTAATATAAGTTCTCCTGTTCCTTTTGTCGTTGTAATAAGTGGGTTGCGCTTTTCAACTGGAACGTGCTGTAATCCTGATGCTGCTGCCATTTCAATAAACGCTGTCTTTTTATCTTTAGAAATGCCATAAAAAGCTTGTATACCTTCTCTAAGCGGTCCTGTCACACTAATTGATATAATTCTCCCCCCTGTAGCATCAACAAGCGATTCAACCGTCCCTTCTCCTCCATCTCCAATTGGTATTTTCACATACTCTGCATTAGGAAAAATTGCTCTAAAACCTCTTTCAATAGCTCCACATACTTCTATAGCTTTTAGGCTTTCTTTATATGAATCAGATGCAATAACAACTTTCACAATTATCTCCCCATCCCTTATTTTTACGTTTTCTTCATTTTAAACGACAAGTATAAAAGTTGTCTTTTTAAACACAAAAAAAGCTTACATCGTATGATGTAAGCTTTTTTATTTAGATGGAGCCTAGCGGGATCGAACCGCTGACCTCCTGCGTGCAAGGCAGGCGCTCTCCCAGCTGAGCTAAGGCCCCTTATTAATTAAGCGGAAGACGGGATTCGAACCCGCGACCCCAACCTTGGCAAGGTTGTATTCTACCACTGAACTACTTCCGCAAAAATGATGAGCCATGAAGGACTCGAACCTTCGACCCTCTGATTAAAAGTCAGATGCTCTACCAACTGAGCTAATGGCTCGTAAATGGCTGGGCTAGCTGGATTCGAACCAGCGCATGACGGAGTCAAAGTCCGTTGCCTTACCGCTTGGCTATAGCCCATTAATATTTACTAGTATGGTTATCTTTTCAAAAAAATAAACCCTCTCAGGTTATTTTAAAGAAAATGGTGGAGGGGGGCAGATTCGAACTGCCGAACCCGAAGGAGCGGATTTACAGTCCGCCGCGTTTAGCCACTTCGCTACCCCTCCGACATTTTAAATATATATGGTGGAGGATGACGGGATCGAACCGCCGACCCCCTGCTTGTAAGGCAGGTGCTCTCCCAGCTGAGCTAATCCTCCAAAAGTGGTGACCCGTACGGGATTCGAACCCGTGTTACCGCCGTGAAAGGGCGGTGTCTTAACCACTTGACCAACGGGCCAAAAAAGTTTTAAACCTATTCCCAAGCTTCCAACCGGGCTTGAACCGGTGACCTCTTCCTTACCATGGAAGTGCTCTACCAGCTGAGCTATGGAAGCATAATGGCTCCGCAGGTAGGACTCGAACCTACGACCGATCGGTTAACAGCCGATAGCTCTACCACTGAGCTACTGCGGAATAATATTAGCCTGGCAACGTCCTACTCTCACAGGGACAAGGTCCCAACTACCATCGGCGCTAGAGAGCTTAACTTCCGTGTTCGGTATGGGAACGGGTGTGACCTCTCTGCCATCATTACCAGACTTTTATCATTATAAACATTTCTTTCGAAATGTCAAGAAGAAATTTTAATATATATTCCTTCAAAACTAGATAACATTTGCTACATATTATATGGTTAAGTCCTCGATCTATTAGTATTCGTCAGCTCCACATGTCACCATGCTTCCACCTCGAACCTATCAACCTGATCATCTTTCAGGGATCTTACTAGCTTACGCTATGGGAAATCTCATCTTGAGGGGGGCTTCATGCTTAGATGCTTTCAGCACTTATCCCTTCCGCACATAGCTACCCAGCTATGCCCTTGGCAGAACAACTGGTACACCAGCGGTGCGTCCATCCCGGTCCTCTCGTACTAAGGACAGCTCCTCTCAAATTTCCTACGCCCACGACGGATAGGGACCGAACTGTCTCACGACGTTCTGAACCCAGCTCGCGTACCGCTTTAATGGGCGAACAGCCCAACCCTTGGGACCGACTACAGCCCCAGGATGCGATGAGCCGACATCGAGGTGCCAAACCTCCCCGTCGATGTGGACTCTTGGGGGAGATAAGCCTGTTATCCCCGGGGTAGCTTTTATCCGTTGAGCGATGGCCCTTCCATGCGGAACCACCGGATCACTAAGCCCGACTTTCGTCCCTGCTCGACTTGTAGGTCTCGCAGTCAAGCTCCCTTATGCCTTTGCACTCTACGAATGATTTCCAACCATTCTGAGGGAACCTTTGGGCGCCTCCGTTACACTTTAGGAGGCGACCGCCCCAGTCAAACTGCCCACCTGACACTGTCTCCCGGGTCGATAAGACCCGTAGGTTAGAATTTCAATACAGTCAGGGCGGTATCCCACCAGCGCCTCCACCGAAGCTAGCGCTCCGGTTTCAATGGCTCCCGCCTATCCTGTACAAACTGTACCAAAATTCAATATCAGGCTACAGTAAAGCTCCACGGGGTCTTTCCGTCCTGTCGCGGGTAACCTGCATCTTCACAGGTACTATAATTTCACCGAGTCTCTGGTTGAGACAGTGCCCAAATCGTTACACCTTTCGTGCGGGTCGGAACTTACCCGACAAGGAATTTCGCTACCTTAGGACCGTTATAGTTACGGCCGCCGTTTACTGGGGCTTCAGTTCAGAGCTTCGCTTACGCTAACCCCTCTCCTTAACCTTCCAGCACCGGGCAGGTGTCACCCCCTATACTTCGCCTTACGGCTTCGCAGAGAGCTGTGTTTTTGCTAAACAGTCGCTTGGGCCTATTCACTGCGGCTTTCCGTTAAGAAAGCACCCCTTCTCCCGAAGTTACGGGGTCATTTTGCCGAGTTCCTTAACCAGAGTTCTCTCGCACACCTTAGGATTCTCTCCTCGCCTACCTGTGTCGGTTTGCGGTACAGGCACCTTTTATCTCGCTAGAAGCTTTTCTTGGCAGCGGGGAATCAAAGACTTCGCTCCATAAGGAGCTTCCCCATCACAGCTCAGCCTTCACGATAAGCGGATTTGCCTACTTATCAGCCTAACTGCTTGGACGTGCACAACCAATCGCACGCTTCTTCTATCCTTCTGCGTCCCTCCATTGCTCAAACGATAAAGAGGTGGTACAGGAATATCAACCTGTTGTCCATCGCCTACGCCTGTCGGCCTCGGCTTAGGTCCTGACTAACCCTGAGCGGACGAGCCTTCCTCAGGAAACCTTAGGCATTCGGTGGACGGGATTCTCACCCGTCTTTCGCTACTCATACCGGCATTCTCACTTCTAAGCACTCCACCAGTCCTTCCGGTCTGACTTCACTGTCCTTAGAACGCTCCCCTACCACTGATACCATCGGTATCAATCCGCAGCTTCGGTGGTGTATTTAGCCCCGGTACATTTTCGGCGCAGAGTCACTCGACTAGTGAGCTATTACGCACTCTTTAAATGGTGGCTGCTTCTAAGCCAACATCCTAGTTGTCTAAGCAACTCCACATCCTTTTCCACTTAATACACACTTTGGGACCTTAGCTGGCGGTCTGGGCTGTTTCCCTTTTGACTACGGATCTTATCACTCGCAGTCTGACTCCTAAGGATAAGTCATTGGCATTCGGAGTTTGACTGAATTCGGTAATCCGATGAGGACCCCTAGTCCAATCAGTGCTCTACCTCCAAGACTCTTACACTTAAGGCTAGCCCTAAAGCTATTTCGGGGAGAACCAGCTATCTCCAGGTTCGATTGGAATTTCTCCGCTACCCACACCTCATCCCCGCACTTTTCAACGTGCGTGGGTTCGGGCCTCCATTCAGTGTTACCTGAACTTCACCCTGGACATGGGTAGATCACCTGGTTTCGGGTCTACGACCACGTACTAAACGCCCTATTCAGACTCGCTTTCGCT
>NZ_CP150193.1:85000-145000 GCF_037966225.1 Bacillus sp. FSL E2-8900 | reverse complement strand
AAGTTTTTCAATTTCTTTTTGTCGTTTTCTGCGTTTCCGCATCAGCGACGGTTATTAATTTAACATATACAAACTATTAACGTCAACACTTTTTAATAAAAAATTCTTTTTCTTACATAACGAATACATTCTTCTGTGTTAGCTACTCTCCGGAATAAACAGAAAATGATTTTATATCTTTCTTCCATGGCTTTTTTTACAACTTCATGAATACGCTCATCTTCAAAATCAAATAAAAGTTCCTCTAATTCTCTCTTCAATATGTATTCCATTTCTTTTCTCTCTTCTTTTGTCAACATCAGCCCAAGCAAACAATCACCTCAATAATTCCTTACGCAACAATAAACGTTCCGCTCATTTTCAATTATCACAATCCTATCATCCATTATATCCACTACTTACGATATTAATCCTTTGTTCTCTTTTTTATATTTCCAGCATATATGTAACTGAAAAGGATTGGACAAAGGGGCGTAATATTATGTTTTTCTTTTTTATTACGAGTAAGAGAAATTTTAAACACATTAGCTTAATAGTGATACTGTCCTTATTTACAGCATGGCTACTCTTTTTAAAAACATATTCACATGAATCTGCTTTTTCAACTGCTACAGGCCCTAAAGTAATTTACAAAGGAGACACCGCTAAAAAGCAAGTTGCATTTACGTTTGATATTAGTTGGGGAGACAAAAAAGCAATTCCAATCCTAGATACTCTTAAAGAAAAAGAAATTAAGAATGCAACCTTCTTCCTTTCTGCTGCATGGGCCGAAAGACACCCCGATATTGTAGAGCGAATCATGAAAGATGGACACGAAATCGGTAGTATGGGGTACAATTACACATCCTATACTTCTCTAGAGACAAATGAAATAAGACGAGACCTTTTACGAGCACAAGATGTTTTTACGAAACTTGGTGTAAAACAAGTCAAGCTGTTACGTCCACCTAGTGGCGAATTTAACAAAGCAACCCTTAAAATCGCAGAATCACTTGGATACACCGTCGTGCATTGGAGTAATAATTCAAACGATTGGAAAAACCCAGGTGTAAATAACATCGTTTCCACTGTCTCTAATAATTTGAAAGGTGGAGATATCGTCTTATTACACGCATCCGATTCTGCCCTTCAAACAAATAGAGCTTTACCGCTGCTCCTGCAAAAAATAAAAAGTGATGGATATGAGCAAATATCCGTTTCACAACTTATTTCCAACACAAGTACGAAAAGTGAGGATGTGAAGTAGCTTCTTCCCTACTACTCTTCACGCATAAAAAGCTCTACTACCTTTCAAGAAGGTGGTAGAGCTTTTTTAATCATACCATTTACAACATTATAACTGCTGTTGTATAAAACCTCTCTATTAAGCTGATTTACTTGTTTTTCCGATTAAACGATGTAATACAAGTAATTGATATGCATTACATAACAATAGCGGTATAACCATTAAATATAACCAATCTGTATCATTAATCCGAAGCGCCGGTACCCATTCAAGGATCGTTACAACAACCATAAAGAACAGAGCTGGCACAAATGCTTTTTTATTTGTTTCTTTACTTTTTACATAAGCAACAATTGCTCCAAACACAAATAACATTCCAGCAACAAGTATATTATTCCCTAACGAGACTTCCCCATTTGCAATAAGTACAGATCTTAAATACACAAAATCAAATAATACGAATGCAATAAAGAAGAGCTGGACTGCATTCCATAAAGAAGATGAGCGAAACATCCCTAGTCCAAAACGGTGGATTGTTAAATATGCAAAGAATCCCATTTGACTTATAACACTAAAAATAAATCCTACACCCATCAGCCAGAAAGATACTGCTAAAATCTCCTTACCGTCGAAATTTTGAAAAAATTTATTGTACTTGTCCCACTCCAAAACAAAACCAATAATAACTGTGCTAATCCCACCAAGAAACAACGTCGTTAAAAATAGTCGTACCCACTTGCGGCTATTCACAACACATCCCCCATTATCCTTATATTTCTAATTAAATTGTATCAATGACAATTTCAAAAAGCTAGCCATGTTCATGTATAAATTCCTTAAAGATATTTATATTAAAAAGAGAGAACTGTGCTGAAAGGAGTTCCAACTTATGAAACGGATGCTATTCATTTTCGTTTCTTCTTTTCTACTTATCGCACTTGCAGCATGCGCACAAGGAAAAGAAACGAAATCCGAACTAGATTACGATCAAACAAAGAAAATGATTGTTGATATTTTAAAAACAGATCAAGGTAAGAAAGCTATTCAAGATGTATTAACTGATGAAAAAATGAAACAAGCACTCATACTAGATGAAACAGTAGTAAAGAAAACGATTGAAGATGCCATGGTATCCGATAAAGGGCAACAATTCTGGGAAAAGCTCTTTAAAGATCCTGAGTTCTCATCAAAATTTGCTAAAAGTATGGGGAAAGAACAAACTCAATTAATGAAAACCTTATTAAAAGACCCTGAATACCAAGCAGGCGTTATAGAAATTATGAAAAATCCTGAAGTAGAAAAAATGATGTTACAAACAATGAAGAGTAAAGAATACCGTCAATATCTACAACAAGTACTAACAGAAACTGCTGAAAGTCCACTCTTCCAAGCCAAGATGATTGATATCATTAGTAAAGGTGTGCAAAAAGCTGAAAAAGGCGGATCTGGCAAGAAAGAAGCAGGCGGTGACGGTGGTTCTCAAGGCGAGAAGAAGGAAGAACAGTAAAAAATAACAACTATAATAACGAGTGGACAATTTATATATTGTTCACTCGTTATTACTTTATCTTGCTATTAACAGACGAAATGGACCCCTCTAATTAAGCGAAAGGTTTACTAGCAACAAAAGCCTTATTGTTGTCAGTAACAGGTGAACCCCACTGATTAAAGTTTCACTTTATTTTTGTGTAACAGCTGTTTTATCAATTACTGTTTCAGCTATTTTACTATAAATAATGCCCGTTGTATGTGTATCTTCATATACTGAAGGAGCAAAGTCTTCTTTATTCCAATCGGGTTGTTGCAGTGGAATACGACCAAGAACATTCGTTTGTAATTCGGTAGCTAACTTATCTCCCCCGCCTTTTCCAAATACATATTCTTTCTCACCAGTTACCTTACTTTCAAAATATGCCATATTCTCAACAACACCAAGAATACTATGTTCAGTGCGCAATGCCATCGCTCCAGCACGCGCTGCTACAAACGCAGCTGTTGGATGAGGCGTCGTTACAATAATCTCTTTGCAAGATGGCAACATTGAGTGCACATCTAACGCAACATCACCTGTGCCTGGTGGCAAATCTAGTACTAAATAATCTAAATCGCCCCATTCTACTTCTGTGAAGAAGTGGTTTAACATTTTCCCAAGCATAGGTCCTCTCCAAATAACTGGTGCATTATCCTCTACAAAGAAGCCCATTGAGATTACCTTTACACCTAAACGTTCCACCGGAATTATCTTGTCACCTCTTACGATAGGACGTTTTTCTATCCCCATCATGTCTGGCACACTAAAACCGTAAATGTCCGCATCAATAATACCAACTTTTTTTCCTAAACGAGCTAAAGCAACTGCAAGGTTAACGGAAACAGTTGATTTTCCCACGCCACCTTTTCCACTCGCTACTGCTAAGAATGTTGTTTTTGAATTAGGTGACAATAAAGATTCACTTTGCTCTTCTTCTTGTTCCGGTGCAAACTGAGCTAATTCCTCTTCTGTAAATTCTGCAAAACGAAGTCCAACTGTTGCTGCCCCAAGTTCTTTTACTAACTTTACAATTCCAGACTGCAACTGCATTTGTTCCGCTGTACCGGTTTTTACGATTGCAATTTTGACACTCACATGTTCCTTCTCTGGCTTGACTGTTACCTCTTTAATTGCACTTGTTTCTTTTAATGTTTTATGTAAAAACGGATCTACAATCCCTTCTAACGCTTCAACCACTTGCTCTTTCGTTACCATAATTAGCCCAGCCCCCTGTATGAAAAATAACGTAATGTTAATTGAATTTATCTCTGCTTATCCTTGAAATAAATGCGTTTACATTTCCAGTATAACATATTTTCCGAAAACTTCGTTAACGAGAGAAGCTCAAAAAAATCCTCCTTATTCTGGAGGATTTCCTTTTTCCGTGAAATAACGTAATATACCACGGTATATTGCAGCTGCTACCTTTTGCTGATATTTCTCCGAATTTAACATATACCTTTCGTTCACATTCGATAAAAAGCCAGCTTCAATTAAAGCACCTGGTGTTTTAGAATACTTTAATAAATATACATGCGAAATTGTCTTAGCAGAACGATTCGTGTTCTCTAAACTTGTTCTCAATTCAGCCTGTATAAATTTTGCAGCACGTTCATTTTCAATCGAAGAGCGGTAATAGAACGTTTGTGCGCCTTTCGATCCACTACTAGTTAAAGCATTTAAATGAATACTTGCAAAAAAGTCTACATCAGGTTTATTGATGATTTCTACACGTTTTTTTAAATCCTCTGCTTTACGTCTACTATATGACTTTGTATCTTTGTTAGCTAAATCATAATCTCCCTCACGCGTTAAAATAACTAGTGCACCTTGTTCTTGTAAATAGTCTTGTACCTTTTTTGTAATTTCAAGCGTAATATCCTTTTCTATAATATCCTTTCCACCAACAGCCCCTCCATCTGGTCCACCATGCCCAGCATCTAACACAATTACTTTCCCTGATAAGGGTAAATTCCAAGCTCGCCACGATTTTGTAATTTGAAATTCTTGCTTGACTAAAAAAAACAATACAACCGCAGCGAGTGCAAAAGAGATAATTCGAATTCTCTTCATACCTTTCCTCCTCCAGCTAGTCCCTCTAATTACTTATATGGGACAAGAGGAAAGTTTATGCTTGTCTTAATGAAGCTTTAATCGATATCTTCTTTCACCTTTTTCATACCCTTCTTGCCACCACAATCCTATAAACTGCTGACAAGATTCAAAAAGTAACTCCTCATCTTTCAACTTTATTTCTCGCATAGTCATACTCGTTAAAAATTGAAATAGCGTTTCAGTTAATTGTTGTTCTTCTTCTAAAGCTCTATATTTCACATCAAAAAACGATTCACCATAATAACCAAATTTACTGTATCTCGCTCCTAATAAATAAGATTCTATCCCTAATTCAATACAGTAATCTTCATACTGACGATGAAGCTCTTGCATTTGAAAGGCATCACGAATATTTGAACGCAATGTTTTTAATGATAATTCCCGCAACATCTTCCGCTCGTATTTTAACTGCTTTTCTTTTTGTTTTTCTTGTAAGCTGACAATGACATTCATAGTACATATAAACCTCCCTAATACGTATTAGTCTAAACTTCTAAAGAAGAAGCATACGCGTGGCGGGAGCACTAAAATATTCCAAGCTATAAAAATTGCAAAAGAGGAATGAAACATAAAAAACCCCAACCAAAATGGTTGGGGTTTGTAGTTCGCAAAAATTAACGTTTTGAGAACTGAGGTGCACGACGTGCGCCTTTAAGACCGTATTTTTTACGCTCTTTCATACGTGCGTCACGAGTTAATAGACCTGCACGTTTTAATGTTAGACGGTATTCTGGATCAGCTTTTAATAAAGCGCGAGAAATACCGTGACGAATAGCACCAGCTTGACCAGTGTATCCACCACCATTTACGTTTACAAGTACATCGTAGTTACCTAAAGTTTCTGTTGCAACTAGAGGTTGTTTCACTACTTCACGTAATGCAGCAAATGGGATATAGTTTTCAAAATCACGACCGTTAATGATAACGCGTCCTTCGCCTGGAACTAGGCGTACGCGCGCTACTGAACTCTTACGACGTCCAGTGCCATAGTATTGAACCTGTGCCAAAGTAAGCCCTCCTTTAATTAATTATCCGCGAAGTTCGTAAACTTCTGGTTTTTGTGCTTGGTGTGGATGCTCTGCTCCAGCATACACGTTAAGTTTCTTAGAAACTTGACGGCCTAAGCGTCCTTTTGGAAGCATGCCTTTAATTGCAAGCTCTAACATTTGTACAGGGTAGTTTGTACGCATTTCAAGAGCTGTTCTTTGCTTAAGTCCACCTGGGTGGTTAGTGTGACGGTAGTAAATTTTATCGTTTAATTTATTACCTGTTAAATGAATTTTCTCAGCGTTAATAATAATTACATGATCACCCGTGTCAACGTGTGGTGTAAATGTAGGTTTGTTTTTACCACGTAAAATGGATGCTACTTCACTAGCAAGGCGACCTAAAGTTTGACCTTCAGCATCAACCACATACCATTTACGCTCAACTTCGTTAGCTTTTGCCATAAAAGTCGTACGCATGTGTTTCCCTCCTCGTTATCTTTTCCATAGAAAAAATCTATTGTTTATCTTAAACACGATTTCCTTCCGGGGCTAATCGTGGTTTTAGAAACAATACCATATGTTATGATATACTTTTGAGTTTCTAATGTCAAGCAAATGTTACACCAGGATTAGTTGTTATAGTTTACCTCCCATAAGTAAAGCCCATGACCTGGAGCCATCTTTCCAGCAAACTGACGATTTTGTTTCGCTAAAATCTCTGGAATGCTATCAGGATCAAGCTTTCCTTGCCCTACGCTAAGTAACGTACCAACAATAATTCTGACCATATTATATAAAAATCCATTACCTACAAAACGAAAAATTATTTCATCATTTTGTTCAATTAACTCGATTTCATAAATTGTTCGCACTTTATCTTTTTTGTCAGTTTTTGCCGAACAAAAAGAAGTGAAATCATGTGTTCCAATAAAATAAGGAATTGCTTTTCTTATAGAGTTGATTTCGAGCGGGTATGGATATTGATATACGTAATTTCTACGGAATACATCCGCAGTCTTTGATAATAATACACGATAACGATATTCTTTTTTCTCAACACCGTAACGTGCATGAAATTCTTCTGTTTTTTTCTCTACTTGCCTAATAACAATATCATCTGGCAACATTGTGTTTAAAGCATTAATCCATTGCCATTCTTCAAGAGACAAAGGAGTATCAAAGTGTATTACTTGTCCTTTTGCATGAACTGTAGAATCTGTTCTACCAGATGCCTGAACACGAACAAGTTCTCCCTTATGCAATTTCTGCAATGCTTTTTCTATCTCCTGTTGAACAGTACGATGGTTCGGCTGAATTTGATAACCACAAAAATGCATGCCATCATATGCAACCGTACATTTTATTCTATCCATTTCTCTATTCTCCATTACGATCGCACCCATGCCAAAATACAAGCTAAACAAAATAAGCTGACAATCGTTACTGTATCGCTTGTTTTCCAGCGTAGTTGCCTAAATTTAGTACGTCCTTCACCACTTTGATATCCACGAGCTTCCATCGCAATGGCTAAGTCCTCTGCACGCTTAAAAGCACTGATAAACAGAGGAACGAGCAGTGAAATAATAGCTTTCATTCTATCTTTTATCGGTCCCCCGGCAAAATCAATACCACGTGACGCTTGTGCTTTCATTATTTTACTCGTTTCATCCATTAATGTCGGGATAAAACGAAGAGAAATTGACATCATTAATGCGATTTCATGAACAGGAACCTTTATACGCTTCAACGGCTTTAATAACGTCTCCAAACCATCTGTAATTTCAATAGGTGTCGTCGTTAACGTTAATAATGTCGTCATTAAAATAATAACGAAGAATCGTACAGAAATGTATATCCCTTGCTCTAATCCTTTTTCATATATCGAAAACCAACCAAGCTGGAATAGTACATCCCCCTCTTTATTTGTAAAAATATGCAGGAAAAATGTAAAAAGAAAAATCCATAAAATTGGTTTTAAGCCCGAAAGTACATAACGAATCGGCACTTTTGCAAAAAATAAAGCAATGAGTGCATATAAAAATAAAAATCCATATGAAATCGCATTATTTGCTAAGAAAACAACAAATACATATAAAAAGACAATCAGCAGCTTCGTACGTGGATCAAGTTGATGAATAAGTGAATTCCCCGGGATATATCTCCCAATAATCAACTGCTGCATGATTCATGACCACCTTTTCGTAACACCTGCACAACTTCATGAGTAAGATCCTCTAAAGATAAGGTAGCCTTTGGAATTGAAATACCAAACTTCTCTTCAATTGCACGTTTATACTTTAATGACATAGGAAGATCCACACCAATTTTCTCTAGTTCATCAGCATGTGAAAATACTTCCTCTGCACTTCCTTGCAAAAAGACCGTTCCTTTATGCATAACTACAATCTGCTCCGCATACTGAGCAGCATCCTCCATATTATGCGTTACAAGGATGACTGTAAGACCCTTCTCCTTGTGCAGCTTATAAAACATCTCCATAAGTTCGTTCTGCCCTTTTGGATCTAGTCCTGCTGTAGGTTCATCTAATACAAGCACTTCAGGTTCCATTGCCAGTACACCCGCTATAGCAACACGTCTCATTTGTCCACCACTTAATTCGAACGGAGAACGTGCTAACAGTTCTGGTTCTAGCCCTACAAGTTCAATTGCCTTTCTAGCCTTTTGCCTTGCTTCGTCTACAGATACTCCAAAATTAGTAGGGCCGAAACAAATATCTTTCTCCACAGTCTCTTCAAACAACTGATGTTCTGGGAATTGAAAGACAACCCCTACTTTCTTACGTAGTGGCTTTAGCTTTTTTTCTTTCTTTCCTGCCGAAATCAAATGTTCACCAATTTGAACTGTACCATTTGTCGGCTGCAATAAACCATTTAAATGTTGAATCATCGTCGACTTTCCTGAACCAGTATGACCGATAATGGCATAATAGCCCCCACTTGGAAACGACACGTCTACATCATAAAGTGCGCGTCTTTCAAATGGAGTTTTATATTGATAACGATGTTCTACTTTTTGGAATGTAATCTCCAAAGTTCGTTCACCAAGCTTTCCATTGTAAGATGCGTATTTTGCAAGAGAATTTCATTTCTTTTTAATAATTCTGCTATTTTCACCGAAAACGGTACATCTAAGCCAATTTCTTGGAGCATATGAGAGGATTTGAAAATTTTTTCTGGAGTCCCTTCCTCTAATATTTCTCCCTTATTTAAAATAATGACACGATCTGACTGTGCTGCTTCTTCTAAATCGTGCGTAATTGATAACACGGTAATACCTTTTTGAGTAACAAGTTGTCTAACCGTTTCTACTACTTCACGTCTCCCTTGAGGGTCTAACATTGACGTTGCTTCATCTAATATTAAAATAGATGGTTGAAGTGCTAAAACGCCTGCTATTGCCACTCGCTGCTTTTGCCCACCAGATAAGGAATGAGGCTCATCATTAAGAAAATCTTCCATACGGACAAGTTGCAAGGCCTGTTCTAATCTTTCAATCATTTGTTCTCTTGGCATTCCGATATTCTCCAAGCCAAATACAACATCATCTTGCACTGTCGTTCCAACAAATTGATTATCCGGATTTTGAAATACCATTCCAATTTGTTTTCGAACATCCCATACCGTTTCCTCTGATAAAACCATTGTATCATTTACTGTAATAGTCCCTGCTTCTGGCAAAAACAAACCATTCAATAATTTTGCAAGTGTAGACTTTCCTGAACCGTTTTGACCAATAATAGATACCCATTCTCCCTCATATAAGGAAAATGAAACATCTTTTAATGCATAAGTGGCTGCCCCAGGATATTGAAATAATATATTTTCTATCCGAAGTTTCTCTTTTTTCAATAGAAGGCACCCTTTCCTTCGCCAAGTTAGCCTATTTTTATATTTAAAAAAAAGGGCCATGACCAGTTTCTTGAAAAGAACTGTCCTGCCCTTTTAATTATCATTATACTAACTCGATAATTACCATTGGTGCTGCGTCTCCGCGACGTGGACCAATTTTTGCAATACGAGTGTATCCGCCTTGGCGCTCAGCATAGCGTGGAGCTACATCAGCGAATAGTTTTTGAAGTGCATCTTGACCAGTCTCAGCGTTAGCTACTTCATTGCGAATGAAAGCTGCTGCTTGACGACGAGCATGAAGATCTCCGCGTTTACCTAAAGTGATCATTTTTTCCACTACAGAACGAAGTTCTTTTGCACGAGTTTCTGTCGTTTGGATGCGCTCGTTGATAATTAAATCAGTAGCTAAATCACGTAACATAGCTTTACGTTGCGCACTTGTACGGCCTAATTTTCTGTATGCCATTCGTAGTTCCCTCCTTTGTTGATGGGTTTAAATCCTCAGTCGTCTTTACGTAAACCTAAACCTAATTCCTCAAGTTTATGTTTAACTTCTTCTAAGGATTTACGTCCTAAGTTACGAACTTTCATCATATCTTCTTCTGTTTTGTTCGCA
This sequence comes from Bacillus sp. FSL E2-8900, assembly GCF_037966225.1. Taxonomy (NCBI): domain Bacteria; kingdom Bacillati; phylum Bacillota; class Bacilli; order Caryophanales; family Bacillaceae; genus Bacillus; species Bacillus sp. FSL E2-8900. Next base: position 134,655 of record NZ_CP150193.1, on the reverse strand, counting down.
AGCTCTTGTACAGTATTAATTCCTGCACGTTTTAGGCAATTATAAGAACGAACAGAAAGGTCTAGTTCTTCGATAGTCATCTCAAGAACTTTCTCTTTTTGATCTTCTTCCTTCTCGACCATAATCTCAGCATTTTGTGCTTCATCAGTTAAACCAACAAAGATATTTAAATGCTCAGTTAAGATTTTGGCACCTAAAGAGATAGCTTCTTTTGGCCCGATGCTTCCATCCGTCCATACATCAAGCGTAAGCTTATCATAATTAGCCACTTGTCCGACACGTGTCTTTTCCACTTGGTAAGTCACACGTGATACTGGAGTATAAATAGAATCAATAGGAATTACTCCTATTGGTTGATCTTCGCTTTTATTTGCATCAGCTGGCGTATACCCACGGCCACGCTTTGCAGTTAAACGCACGCGGAAATGCGCATCTTTTGCTAACGTTGCAATGTGTAAATCTGGATTTAAGATTTCTACATCACTATCGTGAGTAATATCAGCAGCTGTGACAATACCTTCGCCCTGTACATCAATTTCCAACGTCTTCTCTTCTTCAGAGTAGATTTTAAGAGCTAACTTTTTCAAGTTTAAGATGATCGTCGTAACGTCTTCTACTACGCCCTCAACTGTTGAAAATTCATGTAATACGCCATCGATTTGGATAGCAGTAACAGCGGCACCAGGGAGTGAGGATAAAAGAATACGACGTAAGGAGTTACCCAAAGTAGTACCATATCCACGCTCAAGCGGTTCAATTACGAATTTACCATATTTAGCATCTTCGTTAAGTTCAACCGTTTCGATTTTCGGCTTTTCGATTTCAATCATTAACTAAACCCTCCTTCAAAACGTCGAAACCCCGGTTAAACAAAGGTATAACCCCTGTCTAACCGAAAGTCCCCCTTAGGCAGTTCCCGATTGTGCACAACAAGCGATGTTTCTGTACGAAATTTCTCGATAATGCATCATATCCATTATAGACAAAAGGGAAAATTCTATACAGAAAAATTACACACGACGACGTTTTGGTGGACGACATCCATTATGAGGAACTGGAGTAACATCTCTAATTGCTGTTACTTCTAGACCTGCAGCTTGAAGAGCACGAATTGCAGCTTCACGACCAGCACCAGGACCTTTAACAGTAACCTCTAAAGTTTTTAAACCGTGTTCCATTGCAGCTTTAGCAGCAGTTTCAGCAGCCATTTGCGCAGCGAATGGAGTAGATTTACGAGATCCACGGAAACCAAGTGCACCAGCACTAGACCAAGAAAGTGCGTTACCGTGAGTATCTGTAAGTGTTACGATTGTGTTGTTGAAAGTAGAACGAATATGAGCTATACCAGCTTCAATATTCTTTTTCACACGTTTTTTACGAGTGTTTGTTTTACGTGCCATTGTTAGTTCAACCTCCTTTACTTATTATTTCTTTTTATTTGCTACTGTACGACGTGGACCTTTACGTGTACGAGCATTGTTTTTAGAGTTTTGACCACGAACTGGTAAACCACGACGGTGACGAAGACCACGGTAAGAACCGATCTCCATTAGACGTTTGATGTTAAGAGATACTTCACGACGAAGGTCTCCCTCAACTTTAATACGATCGATGATATCACGGATACGTCCTAATTCGTCTTCCGTTAAATCACGAACTCGTGTTTCTTCAGAAATACCTGCTTCAGCAAGAATTTTTTCAGCAGTTGTGCGACCAATGCCGAATACGTAAGTTAAAGAAATAACAACGCGTTTGTCTCGAGGAATATCTACACCTGCGATACGTGCCATTACGAATGCACCTCCTTCTGATTAACCTTGTTTTTGTTTATGTTTAGGGTTTTCACAAATAACCATTACTTTTCCACGTCTACGAATAACTTTACATTTTTCGCAGATTGGTTTAACTGACGGTCTTACTTTCATGTCTCGAACCTCCTTAAAGATTACGGAGTGCTATATTATTTAAAACGGTACGTAATACGACCACGATTTAAATCGTACGGAGATAATTCTACCGTAACTTTGTCTCCTGGTAAAATACGAATGAAGTTCATACGGATTTTACCAGAAACGTGAGCCAATACGACATGCCCATTCTCTAATTCTACTTTGAACATAGCATTTGGCAACGTTTCAAGAACGGTACCTTCGACTTCAATTACATCATCTTTAGCCATTCAATAGTTCTCCCTTCTTCAAATCAGTAACATTTTACACTGCTCTGAAATCCCGGAGAGCCAGCTACTTATAAAGTGGTAAGGATTTCGTATCCTGCTTCTGTAAGAGCAATCGTGTGCTCAAAATGGGCACACCATTTACCATCTACCGTTACCACTGTCCAGTCATCAGATAGTGTTTTTACATATCGTCTTCCTTGATTCACCATCGGCTCAACACAGATGACCATTCCCGGCTTTAATCTAGGGCCTCTATTTGGTGGACCATAGTGCGGGATTTGAGGGTCCTCATGTAAGTCTTGCCCGATTCCGTGACCAACATACTCCCTAACGATCGAGAATCCATTCTCTTCAGCATGGGTTTGAACCGCATGTGAGATATTTGATAATCTCTCGCCTGGTTTTACTTGTTCTAGACCAAGATACAACGATTTTTCTGTGACATCAAGTAGCTTTTGAACAGATTCAGAAATGTTTCCAACTGGATACGTCCATGCAGAATCTCCATGGTACCCATTGTATTTCGCACCAATATCGATACTGATGATATCGCCCTCTTTGAGCTTGCGCTTCCCTGGAATTCCGTGTACAAGCTCTTCATTTACAGAAGCACATATGCTCCCCAGAAATCCGTTGTATCCTTTAAAAGATGGCGTAGCACCATATTTTTGAATCGTCTTTTCCGCTATTTGATCGAGCTCTTTCGTTGTAATTCCTGGAGTAATGTGCTGTTTCAACTCTTGATGAGTCAAAGCAACGATCCTGCCAGCTTCTCGCATGATTTCTATCTCGCGAGGAGTTTTGCAGATTATCATTACGCTAAGCCTCCGATGAGAACATCGATATCAGCAAATACTTTATTGATATCTTGCTCACCATTAATGCTTTGTAAGTAACCAAGCTCTTCGTAGAAATCAAGCAAAGGTTTTGTTTGCTTAATATTTACATCTAAACGATTTGCTACAGTTTCTTCATTGTCATCAGAGCGTTGATATAATTCGCCACCACATTTATCGCACACATCAGCTTTTGCTGGTGGATTGAATTCTAAGTGGTAAGTCGCACCGCACTCTTTACAAATGCGACGGCCTGTAAGGCGTTTTAATAACAACCCTGAATCCACATTAATGTTTAAAACATAGTCGATTTTTTTGCCAAGATCTTTCATAATTTCTTCAAGAGCTGATGCTTGTGCAACAGTTCGTGGGAAACCGTCTAGTAAGAAACCTCTTACGCAGTCGTCTTGACTTAAACGTTCACGAACGATTCCGATTGTAACTTCATCTGGAACAAGTGCACCTTTATCAATAAAAGATTTTGCTTGTAGACCCATTTCAGTTTCAGCCTTCATAGCTGCACGGAACATGTCTCCTGTTGAAATGTGAGGGATGTTATACTTGGCAACAATCTGTTCGGCTTGTGTACCTTTACCAGCACCAGGAAGCCCCATTAAAATTAAGTTCATCCTTGTTCCCCCTCAGAGTACATGAGCATGTAGGGAAGACAATTCTTCCCACTTACTCACTGCTTGATAAACCCTTTGTAATGGCGTTTTACCAGTTGGCTTTCTAGCTGCTTCATTGTTTCTAAAGCAACGCCGACAACGATTAACATACTCGTTCCACCGATCTGTGCAGATGGAGGAAGATTTCCCAATTTCGTAAAGATAACTGGTAAGATTGCAATCGCTGCTAGGAAAATTGATCCTACAAAGGTCAAACGATACAAGATTTTTGTTAGATATTGTTCCGTATTCTTACCCGGACGAATACCTGGAACATATCCACCTTGCTTGTTTAGATTCTCTGACATTTGCTCTGGATTAACCTGAACAAATGCATAGAAATATGTGAAGGCTACAATGAGCGCAACATATATGATCATTCCCACTGGGTGAGAATAGTTAAAGTTTGCAATAATCCACTGCGATACATCATGTTTCGGGAAGAACTGTGCAATAGTCGGAGGCGTAATTAAGAATGAAACAGCAAAAATTACTGGAATAACACCAGCACTATTTACCTTAAGCGGTAAATGTGTGTTTTGTGCTCCAGCATAACCACCATTTCCTCCTGTTACACGCTTCGCATATTGAATTGGGATCTTTCTAACAGCCTGTTGAATGAAAATAACACCCACAATAACTGCTAGCACAGCTAGTAAAATCAATGCAACTTTAACGATACTCATGAACAATTGATCTCCGATATTTTGAAACTGTTGCTGATACACTTGAGATATAACACTTGGGATCGCTGCGGCAATACCGCCAAAAATAAGGATGGAAATACCATTACCTACACCTTTAGCTGTAATCTGTTCACCTAACCACATTAAAAATGCAGTACCAGCAGTCAGTACCGTAGCAATGTATAAATAAGTGCTCCAACCTGGATTCAAAATTAATTGTCCACCTACCATACCGTTAAAACCGATTGACATACCAAACCCCTGAATAAACGCAAGAACAATTGTAAAGTAACGCGTGAATTGCGTTAATTTACGACGGCCCATTTCACCTTGCTTCGACCATTCCGAAAATTTAGGAACAACATCCATCTGCAATAATTGCACGATGATGGATGCTGTAATATACGGCATGATTCCCATCGCAAAGATGGAGAAGTTTTTCAAGGCTCCACCGCCAAATGTATTTAGAATACCTAAAGCATTTAATTGATCTTGTGCCTTCAGTACGTCTCCATTTGTAAATGGCACGGGGATAAACGTGCCAATCCTGAATACGATTAACATCGCTAAAGTGAATAATATTTTACGTCTTATCTCAGCAACGCGCATAAAGTTGGAGATTGTACGAAACATTAGATCACCTCAACTGATCCGCCAGCTGCTTCAATTGCTTCTTTAGCACTTGAAGAGAACTTGTGCGCTTTAACAGTTAGTTTTTTCTCTACTGCTCCGCTTGCAAGAACTTTAACACCGTCGTTTAACTTGCTGATAACGCCAGTTTCCAGCAATAATTCAGGTGTTACTTCTGTACCATCTTCAAAACGATTTAACGTTGATAAGTTTACAATAGCAAACTCTTTACGGTTAATGTTTGTGAAGCCGCGTTTTGGTAAACGACGGAATAATGGAGTTTGACCACCTTCGAAGCCAAGACGAACACCGCCGCCAGAACGTGCGTTTTGTCCTTTATGACCTTTACCAGCAGTTTTACCGTTACCAGAACCGATACCACGACCGACACGGTTACGTACTTTACGAGAACCTTCTGCAGGTTTTAATTCATGAAGTTTCATTCCCAGGCACCTCCTTATATTAATGAGTTATCCTTAAGCTTCTTTTACAGTTACAAGGTGAGAAACTTTGTTGATCATACCAAGAATAGCAGGAGTTTCTTCCTTAACTACAGTTGAATTCAACTTTTTAAGACCTAAAGCTTCTACCGTCGCACGTTGATCTTGTGGACGACCAATTACACTACGAGTGAGGGTAATTTCTAACTTTTTCGCCATTTGTTTTCCCTCCTTAACCTAGTAGCTCTTCTACAGATTTACCGCGTAATTTTGCAACATCTTCAGCGCGCTTAAGTTCGCTTAATCCGTTCACAGTAGCGCGAATCATGTTGATTGGTGTGTTAGAACCAAGAGATTTCGAAAGAATATCTTGTACACCAGCTAATTCAAGGACCGCACGAACAGGTCCACCAGCAATAACACCAGTACCCTCAGCAGCAGGTTTTAAGAATACTTCACCAGCGCCAAAATGACCGTTGATTGTGTGTGGAATTGTTGTACCAACTAATGGTACAGCGATTAAGTTTTTCTTAGCGTCTTCGATAGCTTTACGGATTGCGTCTGGTACCTCTTGTGCTTTACCAGTACCGAATCCAACATGACCGTTTTTATCGCCAACTACAACTAGTGCAGCAAAGCGGAAACGACGACCACCCTTAACAACTTTCGCGACACGATTTATCGTAACTACACGTTCTTCAAGTTCTAATTTACTTGGGTCAATGCGATGCATCAATTTTCCCTCCTTTGACCATTAAAATTGTAATCCAGCCTCACGAGCAGCTTCAGCTAGAGCTTTAACACGGCCATGGTATAAGTAACCACCGCGATCAAATACTACTTCTTTAACGCCTTTCTCTACAGCACGCTTAGCAACTGATTCTCCAACTTTCGTAGCAGCTTCAATATTGCTAGTACCGTTAAGAGCAAGGTCTTTATCAAGAGTAGATGCACTTACTAACGTTACACCATTCACATCATCAATAACTTGAGCGTAAATATGTTGGTTAGAACGGAACACGTTTAAACGTGGACGCTCTGCAGTACCAGTAAGTTTAGCACGTACACGTGCATGTCTTTTCTTACGAGTCGCATTTTTATCAGCTTTAGTGATCATTCTTGTCACTCCTTTCTCTCACCTAACGGGTTTACTTAGCAGTTTTACCTTCTTTACGACGAACAACTTCGCCTTCGTAACGAATACCTTTACCTTTGTAAGGCTCAGGAGCACGTACAGCACGGATGTTAGCAGCGAATTCGCCAACACGTTGCTTGTCGATACCTTTAATTACGATCTTAGTTGGTGCAGGTACTTCAACTTCAAGACCTGCTTCCGGAGTCATTTCTACTGGATGAGAATAACCTACGCTTAATACAAGTTTATCACCTTGTTTTTGAGCACGGTAACCAACACCGACTAATTCAAGTCCGCGTGCGAAACCTTCAGTTACACCTTCAACCATGTTTCCGATTAAAGCACGAGTTGTACCGTGTAATGCACGGTGTTCCTTCTGTTCAGATGGACGCTCAACTGTTAATGTATTCTCTTCAATTTTGATAAGCATATCAGCATTGAAAGTACGAGTTAATTCACCTTTAGGGCCTTTTACTGTTACAGTATTGTCTTCTGCAACTGTAATAGTAACACCTGCAGGGATTTCAAGAATCTTTTTACCAATACGAGACATGTGGTCACACCTCCGTTCGTTTTAAATATATATTACCAAACGTATGCTACTACTTCTCCACCAGTTTGTAATTGACGAGCGTCTTTGTCTGTCATTACTCCCTTAGATGTAGAAACAAGAGCGATACCTAATCCGTTAAGTACACGTGGTACTTCGTCAGCTTTAGCGTAAACGCGTAAGCCAGGTTTACTGATACGTTTTAATCCAGTGATTACACGTTCATTGTTTGCACCATATTTCAGGAAAATACGAAGGATACCTTGTTTGTTATCCTCGATGTATTCTACATCACGAATGAAACCTTCACGTTTTAAAAGTTCAGCGATCTCTTTTTTGATTTTAGAAGCAGGAACCTCTAATTTCTCATGACGTACCATGTTCGCATTACGGATGCGAGTAAGCATGTCTGCAATTGGATCTGTCATCACCATGTGTTTTACCTCCTTCCCATTTGTGGGTTTTACCAACTAGCTTTTTTAACACCAGGAATTTGACCTTTATATGCAAGTTCACGGAAACAAATACGGCAAAGTTTAAATTTGCGGTATACAGAATGCGGACGACCGCAGCGTTCGCAACGTGTATACTCTTGTACTTTAAACTTAGGAGTACGCTTTTGTTTCGCTATCATAGATTTTTTAGCCACGTTTTCGCCTCCTCTACTTAGCGTTGGCTTCCATTATTTTTGGAATGGCATACCGAATTGTGTTAACAGTTCACGAGCTTCTTCATCAGTTTTCGCTGTAGTAACGATTACGATGTCCATACCGCGGACTTTGCTTACTTTATCATAATCAATCTCAGGGAAAATAAGTTGCTCTTTAACACCTAATGTATAGTTTCCACGACCATCGAATGATTTCTTAGAAACACCACGGAAATCACGTACACGTGGTAAAGAAACTGATACTAATTTGTCGAAGAACTCATACATTTGCTCGCCGCGTAAAGTTACTTTCGCACCGATTGGCATACCTTCACGAAGACGGAAACCAGCGATTGATTTTTTAGCACGAGTTACAACAGGTTTTTGACCTGTGATTTGTGTTAATTCTTCTACTGCGTTGTCTAACGCTTTTGAGTTAGATACCGCGTCACCAACACCAGTGTTGATTACGATCTTTTCGATTTTTGGTACCTGCATTACAGATTTATAGTTAAACTTGCTCACTAGAGCAGGAGTAATTTCCTTTTGGAACTTCTCTTTAAGGCGATTCAATGAAGTGACCTCCTTTCTTAAGAAAATTATTTATCTAATAATTCACCAGATTTTTTTGCAATACGAACTTTTTTACCATCTTCTACTTTGAAGCCTACGCGAGTAGGTTCACCTGTTTTCGGATCTAAAATCATAACGTTAGAAACGTGAATAGGTGCTTCTTTAGTAATAATTCCACCTTGTGGATTTAATTGAGATGGCTTAGAGTGCTTCTTAACGATATTGACACCCTCAACGATAACACGGTTTTGCTTTGGGAAAGCCACAAGGATAACGCCTTGTTTTCCTTTGTCTTTACCAGTGATTACCTGTACTTTATCACCTTTTTTTACATGCATCTTAATTCTGCACCTCCTTAGCAAGGCAATACCTTAAATTATAGAACTTCTGGAGCTAAAGAAACGATCTTCATGAAGTTGCTATCACGTAATTCACGAGCTACTGGTCCGAAGATACGAGTACCACGTGGGCTCTTATCGTCTTTAATGATAACCGCTGCGTTTTCATCAAATTTGATGTAAGAACCGTCCGGACGACGAGCTCCGCTCTTCGTACGTACTACTACTGCTTTAACAACGTCACCTTTTTTAACAACGCCACCTGGTGTTGCTTGTTTTACCGTAGCAACGATAATGTCACCAATGTTAGCATATTTACGACCAGAGCCGCCTAATACTTTAATTGTTAAAAGTTCACGTGCACCAGAGTTGTCAGCAACTTTCAAACGAGATTCTTGTTGGATCATGTTATGAAACCTCCCTTCGGACTAAAAATTCCGATTCGTCTATTTAGATAATAACCGCTTCTTCAACGATTTCAACTAAACGGAAACGCTTAGTAGCAGAAAGCGGGCGAGTTTCCATGATTTTAACGATATCGCCAAGTTTCGCTTGGTTTTGCTCATCATGGGCTTTGTACTTCTTAGAATACTTAACACGTTTTCCGTACAAGGAATGAGTTTTGTAAGTTTCAACTAAAACTGTAATCGTTTTGTCCATTTTGTCAGACACTACACGACCAGTATAAACTTTGCGTTGGTTACGTTCGCTCACTATGCAAACCTCCCCTCAATTTATCGATTAATTCCGATCTCTCTTTCACGAACTACAGTTTTCATACGAGCAATTGCTTTACGCACTTCACGAATGCGAGTTGGATTCTCTAATTGTCCTGTAGCAAGTTGGAAGCGAAGATTAAACAACTCTTCCTTTAAAGCTTTAACTTTTGTTTCGATTTCGGCAGTGGTTAATTCACGAATATCATTAGTTTTCATTAGATTCACCACCATTTTCTTCACGTTTTACGAATTTACATTTCACAGGTAACTTGTGAGCTGCAAGACGTAATGCTTCGCGTGCTACCTCTTCAGATACACCCGCGATTTCGAACATAATTTTCCCAGGTTTTACTACTGCTACCCAGCCTTCTGGTGCCCCTTTACCGGAACCCATACGTACTTCTAGAGGTTTTGCAGTGTAAGGTTTAGAAGGGAAAATTTTAATCCATACTTTACCGCCACGTTTCATGTAACGAGTCATTGCACGACGAGCAGCTTCGATTTGACGGTTTGTAATCCATGAAGCAGCTTGTGCTTGTAAACCGAATTCACCGAAAGCAATTTCAGTTCCACCTTTAGCACGACCACGCATTTTACCACGATGCTCTCTACGATATTTTACGCGTTTTGGCATTAACATATTATTTTCCTCCTTCCTCAGAAGCTTTCTTTTTTGTAGGAAGGACTTCTCCACGGTAGATCCATACTTTTACGCCTAATTTACCGTATGTTGTATCAGCTTCAACTGCTGCATAGTCAATATCAGCGCGAAGTGTATGAAGTGGAACAGTTCCTTCACTGTAAGATTCTGCACGAGCGATATCAGCTCCGCCAAGACGACCAGAAACCTGTGTTTTAATACCTTTAGCACCTGCACGCATAGCACGTTGAATAACTTGCTTTTGTGCACGACGGAATGATACACGGTTTTCTAATTGACGAGCGATGTTTTCGCCTACTAATTTAGCGTTAAGATCAGCTCTCTTAACTTCTAAAATGTTGATGTGTACACGCTTGCCTGTTAATTGGTTAAGAGCTTTACGAAGTGCTTCAACTTCAGTACCACCTTTACCAATTACCATACCAGGTTTTGCAGTGTGAATTGTAACATTTACACGATTTGCTGCACGTTCGATTTCTACTTTAGCAACAGCAGAATCTTTTAAGCGTACATTAATGTACTCACGGATTTTGATGTCTTCATGTAATAATGTAGCGTAATCTTTCTCAGCGAACCAACGAGATTCCCAGTCACGGATAACGCCGACACGAAGACCAATTGGATTAACCTTTTGACCCATCGATTATCCCTCCTTCTTTTCTGATACCACAACTGTGATGTGGCTTGTGCGTTTGTTAATTTGGCTTGCACGACCCATTGCACGTGGACGGAAACGTTTTAACGTCGGACCTTCGTCAACGAAAACTTTTTCTACAACTAGGTTGTTAATGTCCATCTCATAATTGTGCTCTGCATTTGCGATTGCAGATTTTAAAACTTTTTCTACAACTGGAGAAGCAGTTTTTGGTGTGTGGTTAAGGATAGCAATCGCTTCACCCACTTGCTTACCTCGGATTAAGTCTACTACTAAACGAACTTTACGAGGAGCAATACGAACTGTTCTCGCTACTGCTTTAGCTTGCATTGAAGTGCCTCCTCTCATTATCTTCTAGTTTTCTTATCGTCAGCAAGGTGACCTTTGTACGTACGAGTTGGTGCGAATTCACCTAACTTATGGCCAACCATATCCTCAGTGATGTACACAGGTACGTGTTTACGACCATCATATACAGCGATTGTGTGTCCGATGAACTGAGGGAAGATTGTTGAACGGCGAGACCAAGTTTTAACAACTTGTTTTTGCTCAGATGCAACTAATTTTTCCATTTTGCTCATTAAGTGATCATCGACAAATGGTCCTTTTTTTAAGCTACGAGCCATTTTGGTGCCTCCCTTCGTGATTGGCGTACGGTTCTAGAAATGAACCGTACTACAATCCCATTATTTTTTACGACGACGAACGATAAATTTGTCAGACGCTTTGTTTTTCTTACGAGTCTTGAATCCAAGAGTTGGTTTACCCCATGGAGACATTGGAGACTTACGTCCGATTGGAGAACGTCCTTCACCACCACCGTGTGGGTGATCAACAGGGTTCATTACAGAACCACGAACTGTTGGGCGTTTACCTAACCAGCGAGAGCGACCTGCTTTACCGATTTTGATAAGTTCGTGTTGTTCGTTACCTACTTGACCGATTGAAGCGCGACAAGCAGATAATACAAGACGTACTTCACCAGAAGTTAAACGTACAAGTACGTATTTACCTTCTTTACCAAGTACTTGAGCAGATGTACCAGCAGAACGAACTAATTGTCCGCCACGACCAGGCTTAAGCTCGATGTTATGAACAACAGTACCTACTGGAATGTTGATTAATGGTAATGCGTTACCGATTTTAATGTCAGCTTCTGGGCCAGACATAACTTCCATACCTACTTCTAAAGATTTAGGAGCAAGAATGTAACGTTTTTCACCGTCAACGTAGTTAATTAATGCGATATTCGCAGAGCGGTTTGGATCGTATTCGATCGTAGCAACGCGTCCTGGAATTCCATCTTTGTTACGCTTAAAGTCGATGATACGGTATTGACGCTTATGTCCGCCACCTTGATGACGTACAGTGATTTTACCTTGGTTATTACGACCAGCCTTCTTGCTTAAAGGAGCAAGTAATGACTTTTCGGGTCTATCAGTCGTGATTTCAGCGAAATCATTCGTAGTCATATTACGACGACCGTTAGTAGTTGGATTATACTTTTTGATTCCCATCTCAATTTCCCTCCTTCTTTAGTAAGAATTAAACGCCTTGGAAGATTTCGATTTCTTTGCTGTCAGCAGTTAGCTTAACGATTGCTTTACGACGACGGCTAGTAAAACCAGCGTGACGACCAACGCGTTTTGCTTTCGGCTTGTAGTTCATGATGTTCACTTTTTCTACTTTAACACCAAAGATCGCTTCAAGAGCATCTTTAACTTCTGTTTTATTAGATTTAACGTCCACATCGAACGTGTATTTTTTTTCAGCCATCATTTCCATAGAACGTTCAGTGATAACTGGGCGCTTAATGATATCACGAGGATCTCTCATTATGCAAGCACCTCCTCTACTTTTTCCACTGCCGCTTTTGTCATGATTAGCTTATCATGATGAAGCACGTCTAAAACGTTTACGCCATCAGCAGTGATTACTGTTACTCCAGGGATATTGCGAGCAGATAACTCTACAGATTCGTTTGCATCAGCAGTTACGATAAGAGCTTTCTTCTCAACAGTTAATCCTTTAAGTACTGCTAGCATATCTTTTGTTTTTGGTGCATTTAACACTAGGTCTTCAAGAACTACAATGTTGTTCTCAACTACTTTAGTAGCTAATGCAGATTTGATTGCTAAACGACGAACTTTCTTAGGAAGTTTGTACGCATAGCTTCTTGGTGTAGGTCCGAATACCGTACCACCACCACGCCATTGAGGAGAGCGGATAGACCCTTGACGAGCACGTCCAGTTCCTTTTTGACGCCATGGTTTACGACCACCACCGCGAACTTCAGAGCGAGTTTTTACTTTGTGTGTACCTTGACGTAAAGATGCACGTTGCATCATTACAGCTTCGAAAAGTACAGCTTCATTTGGTTCGATACCGAAAATAGCTTCAGCTAATTCGATTTCACCAACCTGTGAACCAGTTTGGTTATATACAGTAACTTTTGGCATTGGAATTCCTCCTTCCTATTGTGAATTATTTGCTAACCTTCACAGCGCCTTGAACAACTACAAGAGATTTCTTAGCACCTGGAACGTTACCTTTTACTAGTAATAAGTTGCGCTCAGTGTCAACTTGAACGATTTCTAAGTTTTGGATAGTAACTTGGTCTCCACCCATACGTCCAGCAAGTTTTTTGCCTTTGAATACACGGTTCGGAGCAACTGGGCCCATTGAACCTGGACGACGGTGATAGCGAGAACCATGAGACATAGGTCCGCGAGATTGTCCGTGGCGTTTGATAACACCTTGGAAACCTTTACCTTTAGAAATTCCTGTTACATCAACGATTTCACCTGTAGCGAATACGTCAACTTTTACCTCTTGACCAACCTCTAATCCGTCCACGTCTGCATCGCGGATTTCGCGAATGAAGCGCTTAGGAGTTGTAGATGCTTTAGCAGTGTGGCCTTGTTCAGGTTTGTTAGTTAACTTTTCACGTTTATCTTCAAATCCTAACTGGATTGCATTGTAGCCATCAGTTTCAGTTGTTTTCTTTTGAAGAACAACGTTTGGATTAGCAGCGATAACTGTTACTGGGATTAACTCACCGTTCTCAGCAAATACTTGAGTCATACCGATCTTTCTTCCTAAGATTCCTTTGGTCATGAGTTACACCTCCTACATTTTTAAGTTATATAAATTATAGTTTGATTTCGATATCTACACCAGATGGTAAGTCTAAACGCATTAATGAATCTACTGTTTGTGGAGTAGGACTCACGATGTCGATTAGACGTTTGTGCGTGCGCATTTCGAATTGCTCACGAGAATCTTTGTACTTATGAACAGCACGAAGAATTGTGTAAACAGTTTTTTCAGTTGGTAATGGGATCGGACCAGAAACTGTTGCCCCAGAACGCTTAGCTGTTTCTACAATTTTCTCAGCTGACTGATCAAGAATACGGTGATCGTAAGCTTTTAAACGGATACGAATTTTTTCTTTTGCCATTATTTTCCCTCCTTCGTTCGCCTATTTCTAAAATAGACCTTCTCCATGGAAATTTCCCCACACCATGCCATGGCAAAGCGGCCGGGTGTGTCAGCAACCTTCCACTTCATCGCAGTCAAAGACCAACATTGTCTATTATACAATGTTATTCGTCTAGATGCAAGCATCTTTTTGTTTGCATCTGCTTTTCTCTACTTTTGCTATTATACATGGCACTTTAAAGAATTTCAAGTTTTCATCTAACAGAATTCATTTTACAGTTTCTGGATTATCTTTTGTCGTTTTTATATTACTATAGAAGAAACTCGTCAAAACAAAAAACACCCTCTTCTTCCTTATATAAACGCAAACAAAAAACCTAAGGGAAAATCCCTTAGGTTTTTTTATATCAGTTAAGATTACTCAACGATAGTAGCAACTACACCGTAACCTACTGTACGTCCACCTTCACGAATAGAGAATTTAGTTCCCTCTTCGATAGCGATTGGAGCGATAAGTTCGATAGTCATTTCGATGTTGTCACCAGGCATTACCATTTCAGTACCTTCTGGTAATTGGATGATACCAGTTACGTCAGTTGTACGGAAGTAGAACTGAGGACGGTAGTTAGCGAAGAATGGAGTGTGACGTCCACCTTCTTCTTTAGATAATACGAAAACTTCAGCTTTGAATTTAGCGTGAGCTTTTACAGAACCGCTTTTTGCAAGTACTTGTCCACGTTGGATGTCTTCACGAGCAACCCCACGAAGTAAAGCACCGATGTTGTCTCCAGCTTGAGCTTGGTCAAGAAGTTTACGGAACATCTCTACACCAGTTACAGTTGTAGAAGCATTTTCTTCAGCAAGACCGATGATTTCTACTACGTCACCAACTTTAACGATACCGCGCTCAACACGACCAGTAGCAACTGTACCACGACCTGTGATAGAGAATACGTCCTCTACAGGCATTAAGAATGGTTTGTCAGTTTCACGTTCTGGAGTTGGGATGTAAGCATCAACTTCAGCCATTAATTCAATGATTTTTGCTTCCCAATCAGCTTCTCCTTGAAGAGCTTTAAGAGCAGAACCTTTGATTACAGGAATGTCGTCGCCTGGGAATCCGTATTCAGATAATAGGTCGCGAACTTCCATTTCTACTAATTCTAATAATTCTTCGTCATCTACCATGTCGCATTTGTTTAAGAATACAACGATGTAAGGAACACCTACTTGACGAGAAAGAAGGATGTGCTCACGTGTTTGAGGCATTGGGCCATCAGCAGCAGATACTACTAAGATACCGCCGTCCATTTGAGCAGCACCAGTGATCATGTTTTTAACATAGTCAGCGTGACCTGGGCAGTCAACGTGTGCATAGTGACGAGTTTCAGTTTCGTACTCAACGTGTGCAGTTGAGATTGTGATACCGCGCTCTCTTTCTTCTGGAGCAGCATCGATTTGATCGTATCCGCGTGCTTCAGCACCACCAGCTTTTGCAAGAACTGTAGTGATCGCAGCAGTTAATGTAGTTTTACCATGGTCAACGTGGCCGATTGTACCGATGTTAACATGGGGTTTAGAACGTTCGAATTTAGCTTTAGCCATTCTAAATTCCTCCTTAGTTTATATAGGTTATTTTATATTTAGACTAGAAAGTGAAACTTACGTCCCACTTTCTAAGCTTACATAAGTAGTTATACTTGAACAATCGATAAAAATCAATTATTCACCTTTATTTTTTTTGATAATTTCTTCAGAAACAGACTTTGGTACTTCTTCATAGTGGTCAAACACCATAGAGAATGTTCCGCGTCCTTGAGTGTTAGAACGTAATGACGTTGCATAACCGAACATTTCAGAAAGTGGAACCATAGCGCGAACAACTTGTGCGTTACCGCGAGCTTCCATACCTTCTACACGTCCACGACGAGATGTTACGTCACCCATAATGTCACCCATGTACTCTTCAGGAATTACAACTTCAACTTTCATCATTGGCTCAAGAATTACTGGGCTACATTTAGAAACCGCAGCTTTAAGTGCCATAGATGCAGCGATTTTGAACGCCATCTCAGATGAATCGACATCATGGTAAGATCCGTCAACTAATGCAGCTTTAATGTCAACTAGTGGATAACCAGCTAGTACACCATTTTTAAGTGCATCTTCAAGACCTGCTCCAACAGCTGGGATGTATTCACGAGGAACTACACCACCGACGATCTTGTTTTCGAATTCGAATCCTTTACCTTCTTCGTTAGGTTCAAACTCAATCCAAACGTGACCGAATTGTCCACGACCACCAGATTGACGAGCGAACTTACCTTCAACTTTCGCAGCAGCGCGGAAAGTCTCACGGTATGCTACCTGAGGAGCACCAACGTTTGCTTCCACTTTGAATTCACGACGCATACGGTCAACGATGATATCAAGGTGAAGTTCACCCATACCAGCGATGATAGTTTGGCCAGTTTCTTGGTCAGTGTGAGCACGGAATGTTGGATCTTCTTCAGAAAGCTTAGATAATGCTGTACCCATTTTATCTTGGTCAGCTTTAGATTTTGGTTCGATAGCTACAGAGATAACTGGCTCTGGGAATTCCATAGACTCAAGGATAACAAGGCTCTTCTCGTCACAAAGAGTATCACCAGTAGTAGTATCTTTTAAACCTACAGCAGCAGCGATATCACCAGCGTAAACTGTTGAAATCTCTTCACGGCTGTTAGCGTGCATTTGTAGGATACGACCTACACGCTCACGCTTACCTTTAGTTGAGTTTTTCACGTATGATCCAGAGTTTAACACACCAGAGTACACACGGAAGAACGTTAACTTACCAACATAAGGGTCAGTCATGATTTTGAATGCTAAAGCTGCGAATGGTTCTTCATCGCTAGACTTACGTTCTACTTCTTCATCTGTATCCGGTAGAGTACCTTTAATAGCAGGTACATCTAGTGGTGATGGAAGGTAGTCGATAACTGCGTCTAACAGAATTTGAACACCTTTGTTTTTGAATGCAGAACCACAGATTACTGGGAAGAATTCTACAGAAGTTGTAGCCTTACGGATACCAGCTTTAAGCTCTTCTACAGTGATTTCTTCACCTTCTAGGTACTTCATCATCATTTCTTCATCAAGCTCAGCTACCGCTTCAATAAGTTTTCCACGGTATTCTTCAGCTAATTCTTTGTGCTCTTCAGGAATTTCAACACGTTGAATGTCTGTTCCTAAATCGTTACCGTACATGTAAGCACACTCTTCAACAAGGTCAATGATACCATTGAACTCATCTTCAGCACCGATTGGTAACTGAATTGGATGTGCGTTTGCTTGTAAACGATCGTGGATTGTTCCTACAGAGTATAAGAAATCTGCACCGATCTTATCCATTTTGTTAACGAATACGATACGAGGTACGCCGTAAGTAGTAGCCTGACGCCAAACAGTTTCTGTTTGTGGTTCTACACCAGATTGCGCATCAAGTACCGCTACAGCGCCATCAAGTACGCGTAAAGAACGTTCTACTTCTACTGTGAAATCTACGTGTCCTGGAGTATCAATGATGTTTACACGATGACCTTTCCATTGTGCTGTAGTTGCAGCAGAAGTAATTGTGATACCACGCTCTTGCTCTTGCTCCATCCAGTCCATCTGAGATGCACCTTCGTGAGTTTCACCGATTTTATGAATACGTCCTGTGTAGTACAGAATACGCTCAGTTGCTGTTGTTTTACCAGCATCGATGTGAGCCATGATACCAATATTACGAGTGTTTTCTAAAGAGAACTCTCTTGCCATTTGGTGTCTTGCTCCTTCCATATATGGATTGGATTTTTTTATTTTAAGTAGCAAAAAAGCCACTTTATATTGTTACACATGTCAGTATGTCCAGTACTCTCATTATGTAAAACGAGCGCCCGATGAAAGGGAGAGGCATTCTCCCTCTCCACACTTCCATAAGCGACAAATAAAGCGGTTTATGCTTACATTTATTTTACGTTGAATCCTACCAACGGTAATGAGCAAATGCTTTGTTAGCTTCTGCCATTTTATGAGTGTCTTCACGTTTCTTAACAGATGCACCAGCGTTGTTAGCTGCATCTAAGATTTCGTTAGCAAGACGCTCTTCCATAGTTTTTTCACCACGAAGACGAGCGTAGTTTACTAACCAACGAAGACCTAAAGTTGTACGGCGTTCTGGACGAACCTCAACTGGAACTTGGTAGTTAGCACCACCAACACGACGAGCGCGTACTTCAAGAACAGGCATGATGTTCTTAAGAGCTTGCTCGAATACTTCCATTGGCTCTTTACCAGTACGTTCGTTTACGATATCGAACGCATTATAAAGAATTGTTTGAGATTTACCTTTTTTACCGTCAACCATCATTTTGTTGATAAGGCGTGTTACTAGCTTCGAATTGTACATTGGATCTGGTAACACGTCACGTTTCGCAACAGGTCCTTTACGAGGCATATTGAGTTCCTCCTTTCATTTTAAAGTTATTATTTTTTAGCAGGTTTTGGTCTCTTAGTACCATATTTAGAACGTCCTTGCATACGTTTGTCAACACCAGCTGTGTCAAGCGCACCACGAACGATGTGGTAACGTACCCCCGGTAAATCCTTTACACGACCACCGCGAATTAATACTACGCTATGCTCTTGTAGGTTATGACCGATACCTGGGATGTAAGCTGTAACCTCGATACCGTTTGTTAAACGTACACGAGCGTATTTACGTAACGCTGAGTTAGGTTTCTTTGGAGTCATTGTACCAACACGAGTACATACACCACGTTTTTGAGGTGCAGAGATATCAGTTGATTTTTTCTTTAAAGAGTTAAAACCTTTGTTTAACGCAGGTGATTTAGATTTCCATACTTTATCAGTACGACCATTTCTCACTAATTGGTTAATAGTAGGCATTTGATTATCCTCCCTTCGCATGTTTGTATGACCACATATCCAGGTGGTTCATTATTAGTTGAAAACAAAGTTTTTGCAAGGAAGAGCAAATGCTCTCTCCTCACAAAAACAGTTTTAACTTATTATTCCTATTGCTGAAGCTCCCACTTGAATCCCCGAAGCTTTACCAAGCTTACGAACTGATTCAACTTTTGTTATGGGCACGTTATATTGCATTGCAACACGAATGATAGCATGGGTTAACCGCATGTCAGCATCCTCTGCGATGACAACTTCTTTAACTGTACCATTTTTGATTGCCTCCAATGTACGTTTATGACCAACGACTACATTTTCAGCAGTTGATACTTTTTGATAAGACATATAAATATCCTCCAAAGCATCGTTCAGGAGCAACCTTGATTATAGTAACATTTTGACTCATACAATGTCAACTAAGATTAATTGTTTTTATACAAAATTTATGCCGGAAAATTTTACTGTTCCACATAAACCTCATCGTTTTCTACATTCATGTCATCTTGTGTTGTTTTTACAAGATCCACTTTGCGATAACGATTCATACCTGTTCCAGCAGGAACAAGTTTACCGATAATAACATTTTCTTTTAATCCTAGAAGTTCATCGCGTTTACCCTTAATTGCTGCATCAGTTAAGACACGAGTTGTTTCTTGGAACGATGCTGCAGATAAGAATGAATCTGTTTCAAGTGAAGCTTTTGTAATACCAAGTAGAACAGGTCTAGCTGTTGCTGGTTGCTTACCTTGCAGTAAGACCTTAGCATTCGCATCAGTGAACTGATGGATATCTAGTAATGTTCCTGGTAATACATCTGTTTCACCTGCATCACTTACACGAACTTTACGTAACATTTGACGTACCATTACTTCTACGTGTTTGTCACCAATTTCTACCCCTTGCATACGGTATACTTTTTGAACTTCACGTAATAAGTATTCTTGAACCGCCGTAATGTCCGTTACTTTTAGTAATTCTTTCGGATCAATAGAACCTTCTGTTAACTCTTTACCGTGGCTAATTGGCTGTCCTGGAGTTACTTTCAGACGAGCACCGTAAGGAATAGCATACGTACGAGCTTCAACTTCACCCTGTACAACTACTTCTTGGCGATCTTTAACGTCGTTGATCGCTGCGATAACACCGTCGATTTCACTGATAACTGCCTGACCTTTCGGATTACGAGCTTCGAAGATCTCTTGGATACGAGGTAAACCTTGAGTAATATCATCTCCGGCAACCCCACCTGTATGGAATGTACGCATCGTTAACTGTGTACCTGGCTCACCGATAGATTGAGCTGCGATAATACCTACCGCTTCTCCTACTTCTACGTCTGTTCCAGTTGCTAAGTTACGACCGTAACACTTCTTACATACACCGTGGCGAGTATTACACGTAAACGCTGAACGAATGTTTACAGTTTCAACACCCGAATTTTCAACGATATGAGCGATATCTTCAGTAATTAATTGATTTTCAGCAACTAATACTTCACCTGTTTCAGGATGTTTTACAGTTTTTCTTGCAAAACGTCCAACAAGACGATCATATAATGACTCGATAACTTCATTACCCTCTTTAATCGCACCAATTAATAAACCGCGATCTGTTCCACAATCATCTTCACGAACGATTACATCTTGTGCAACGTCAACAAGACGACGTGTTAAGTAACCAGAATCGGCAGTTTTAAGTGCTGTATCGGCAAGACCTTTACGCGCACCATGCGTAGAGATGAAGTACTCAAGTACTGTTAAACCTTCACGGAAACTCGATTTGATTGGAAGTTCGATGATACGACCAGATGGATTGGCCATAAGACCACGCATACCAGCAAGCTGAGTAAAGTTAGATGCGTTACCACGGGCACCTGAGTCACTCATCATGAAGATTGGGTTGCGTTTATTCAAGGATTTCATCAGTTTTCCTTGGATAACATCTTTTGCATTACTCCAAATAGAGATAACGCGATCGTAACGTTCTTCTTCCGTGATTAAACCGCGACGGAATTGTTTAATTACATTATCTACTTTTGCTTGTGCTTCGTGGAGAATTTCATCTTTTTCGCCTAATACAAGAATGTCAGATACCCCAACTGTAATACCAGCTTTTGTAGAGTACTTGAATCCTAAGTTTTTCATACGGTCAAGCATGCGAGACGTTTCTGTAATTTGGAAACGTTTGAACACTTCCGCAATGATGTTACCAAGGATCTTCTTGCTAAATGGCGCCACTTCTTCGCGACTAGCAATAATTTCTTTAATGTTCGCACCTTTTTCAACGAAATATTTCGCTGGTGTTTCTTTTTCAAGGTTTGAATTTGTTGGTTCATTAATATAAGGGAACGACTCTGGTAAGATTTCGTTAAATATTAATTTACCAACTGTTGTTAATAGAAGCATACTCTTTTGCTCTTCAGTAAATGTTGCGTTGTTTACTGCACTTGCAGCTACTGCAACACGTGTATGAAGATGAACATATCCATTTTGATATGCAAGCAATGCTTCATTTGCATCTTTGAAGACCATACCTTCACCGATTGCACCTTCACGCTCAAGTGTTAAGTAATAGTTACCTAATACCATATCCTGAGATGGAGTAACAACTGGTTTACCGTCTTTCGGGTTCAAGATGTTTTGTGCCGCTAACATAAGAAGACGAGCTTCAGCTTGAGCTTCTGATGATAAAGGTACGTGAACGGCCATTTGGTCACCGTCAAAGTCCGCGTTGTATGCAGTACATACAAGTGGGTGAAGACGGATTGCGCGACCTTCTACTAATGTAGGTTCAAACGCCTGGATACCAAGACGGTGAAGTGTTGGTGCGCGGTTTAGAAGTACTGGATGTTCTTTAATCACAGACTCTAAAACGTCCCAAACTTCAGGTTGTACACGCTCGATTTTACGTTTCGCACTCTTAATGTTATGTGCTAATCCTTTTTCAACTAACTCTTTCATTACGAAAGGTTTGAACAGTTCAAGCGCCATTTCTTTTGGTAATCCACATTGATACATCTTTAAGTTCGGTCCTACAACGATTACAGAACGACCAGAGTAGTCAACACGTTTACCTAATAAGTTTTGACGGAAACGTCCTTGTTTACCTTTAAGCATGTGAGATAGTGATTTTAATGGACGGTTACCTGGCCCAGTAACTGGACGGCCACGACGACCATTATCGATTAATGCGTCTACAGCTTCTTGTAACATACGTTTTTCGTTTTGAACGATGATGCTTGGTGCACCTAAGTCCAATAGACGTTTTAAACGGTTGTTACGGTTAATTACACGACGGTATAAGTCGTTTAAGTCAGAAGTAGCAAAACGTCCACCGTCTAACTGTACCATTGGGCGTAGTTCTGGTGGGATTACTGGTAGAACATCTAAGATCATCCAAGACGGTTCATTTCCAGAGTTACGGAATGCTTCTAATACTTCTAGACGTTTAATAGCACGAGTACGGCGTTGTCCTTGTGCTGTTTTTAATTCTTCTTTTAAGAAGTCTACTTCTTTATCTAAATCGATGTCTTGTAGTAGCTTTTTAATTGCTTCTGCACCCATAGCAGCTTGGAATGTGCTACCATATCGATCACGATATGCACGGTATTCTTTTTCAGAAAGTAATTGCTTCTTATCAAGTGGTGTATCTCCACTTTCTGTTACAACATAAGAAGCGAAATAAATTACTTCTTCAAGCGCGCGAGGGGACATGTCTAAGACAAGTCCCATGCGGCTCGGGATACCTTTGAAATACCAAATATGAGATACAGGAGCAGCTAATTCGATATGACCCATACGTTCACGACGTACTTTTGCACGCGTTACTTCAACGCCACATCGATCACAAACTACACCTTTATAACGTACACGTTTGTATTTTCCGCAATGACATTCCCAGTCCTTTTGTGGTCCGAAAATACGCTCACAGAACAAGCCATCTTTTTCAGGCTTTAACGTACGATAGTTAATAGTTTCTGGTTTCTTAACTTCACCGTATGACCAAGAACGAATCTTGTCAGGTGAAGCAAGTCCAATCTTCATATATTCAAAGTTATTTACATCTATCAAGGGGCCTACCTCCCTTTTAGTCTACAGGTTATCCCAATTATTCCTTAGTTGTCTCAACTTCGACATTCAATTTATCTGCTGATTGATGATCATCGTCATCTTCTGTATCACGCATTTCAATTTCTGTATCGTCGCTAGACATCATTTTAACGTCCATACCTAAACTTTGCAGCTCTTTAATCAATACTTTGAATGATTCAGGAACGCCTGGTTCTGGAACATTTTCGCCTTTAACAATTGCTTCATAAGTCTTAACACGTCCAACAACATCATCAGACTTCACTGTTAAGATTTCTTGAAGAGTATAAGCAGCACCGTAAGCTTCAAGTGCCCAAACCTCCATCTCACCGAAACGCTGTCCACCGAACTGAGCTTTACCTCCAAGAGGTTGCTGCGTTACAAGTGAGTATGGTCCAGTAGAACGAGCATGAAGTTTATCGTCAACCATGTGCGCAAGTTTGATCATATACATGACACCAACAGATACGCGGTTATCGAATGGTTCACCAGTACGTCCGTCATACAGGATTGTTTTCGCGTCATTTGCCATACCAGCTTCTTCAATTGTGCCCCAAACATCTTCCTCACGAGCACCATCGAATACTGGTGTTGCAATGTGAATGCCAAGGTATCTTGCTGCCATACCAAGATGAAGCTCTAATACCTGACCGATATTCATACGAGATGGTACCCCTAATGGGTTTAACATGATATCGATTGGCGTACCGTCTGGTAGGTAAGGCATATCTTCTTCTGGTAAAATACGAGAAATAACACCTTTGTTACCGTGACGTCCGGCCATCTTGTCACCTTCAGAAATTTTACGTTTTTGAACGATATATGCACGTACAAGTTGATTCACGCCTGGTGGCAATTCATCGCCATCTTCACGGTTGAATACTTTTACGTCTAAGATAATACCGCCACCACCGTGTGGTACACGTAGTGATGTATCACGTACTTCACGCGCTTTTTCTCCAAAGATAGCATGTAATAGACGTTCTTCAGCTGTTAATTCTGTTACACCTTTAGGTGTTACTTTACCAACAAGTAAATCTCCATCTTTTACTTCAGCACCAACGCGAATGATACCGCGCTCGTCAAGGTTACGTAATGCGTCTTCCCCAACGTTTGGAATGTCACGTGTAATTTCTTCTGGTCCAAGCTTCGTATCACGAGCTTCTGATTCATATTCTTCAATATGAATAGAAGTGTACACATCATCTTTTACAAGGCGCTCACTCATGATGATCGCATCCTCGTAGTTATAACCATCCCAAGTCATGAAGCCAACAAGCACGTTACGTCCAAGTGCTAGTTCACCTAATTCCATAGAAGGACCATCCGCAAGGATTTCACCTTTTACAACTTCATTTCCAACACTTACGATTGGACGTTGGTTGTAACAAGTTCCTTGGTTAGAACGAATGAATTTTTGCATTTTGTAGCGATCTAAGTCGCCTTTTACTGTTTGACCGTCAACTTCTACATAGCGACGTACCCAAACTTCACGTGCTTCTACGCGCTCAACAACACCAGGATGTTTACAGATTACTGCAGCACCTGAGTCTTTTGCTGATACGTACTCCATACCTGTACCTACAATCGGAGATTCCGGATTCATTAACGGAACCGCCTGACGTTGCATGTTCGCTCCCATAAGTGCGCGGTTAGAGTCATCGTTTTCTAAGAACGGAATACAAGCTGTCGCTGCCGACACTACTTGTTTTGGAGATACATCCATGTAGTCGATGCGTTCTCTATTTGTGACAATGTTTTCACCACGGAAACGAGCTACGATATCTTCACTTAGGAATTCACCTTCGTCAGATAATTTCATATTCGCTTGGGCTACAACATAGTTATCTTCTTCATCTGCTGTTAAGTAATCAACATGCCCTGTTACAAGACCAGTTTCTGGGTCAACACGACGGTATGGTGTTTCAATGAAACCAAACTCATTTACTTTCGCGAACGAAGATAATGAGTTAATCAAACCGATGTTTGGTCCCTCTGGTGTTTCAATCGGACACATACGACCGTAGTGAGAGTAATGAACGTCACGCACTTCAAAGCCTGCGCGCTCACGCGTTAAACCACCAGGTCCTAATGCAGATAGTCTTCGTTTGTGAGTTAACTCTGCTAATGGGTTTGTTTGGTCCATAAACTGAGATAACTGAGAACTTCCGAAGAACTCTTTAATAGATGCAATAACAGGACGAATATTAATTAGTGCCTGTGGTGTAATTGCATTTGTATCTTGGATCGACATTCTCTCACGAACAACACGTTCCATACGAGAAAGACCGATACGGAATTGATTTTGTAACAGTTCTCCAACAGAACGCAGACGACGGTTTCCTAAATGGTCAATATCATCTGTATCCCCTACTTTGTATAGTAGGTTGAAGAAGTAACTGATAGAAGCAAGGATATCACCTGGTGTGATGTGTTTCACATCACGAGTAATGTTTGCATTACCAATTACATTAATTACGCGTTCGCCTTCCGACTCAGGAGCATAAATCTTAATAGATTGCAGCTCAACATCGCCTTCTACCACTCCACCCATTGGTTTCGCTGTTTTGAATCCAATGTTTTTCTCTAAGTAAGGTAAAATGCGATCAAGTGTACGACGATCTAAGATTGTTCCTTCTGCCGCTAAAATTTCACCAGTTTCTGGATCCACTAATGTTTCAGCTAAACGTTGATTAAACAATCTGTTTTTAATGTGTAACTTCTTGTTGATCTTATAGCGACCTACATTTGCTAAATCGTAGCGCTTTGGATCAAAGAAACGAGACACAAGTAAGCTCTTAGCATTTTCTACTGTTGGTGGTTCACCAGGACGTAGACGCTCATAAATTTCAAGCAATGCTTTTTCTGTGCTATCTGTGTTGTCTTTTTCTAATGTGTTGCTTAAGTATTCGTTATCACCTAAAAGCTCGGTGATTTCTTGATCAGAGCCAAACCCTAATGCGCGTAACAAAACAGTTACAGGAAGTTTACGCGTACGGTCAATACGCACATATACAACATCCTTAGCATCTGTCTCATACTCTAACCAAGCTCCGCGGTTTGGAATTACAGTAGCAGTAAAACCACGTTTTCCGTTTTTATCCACTTTGCCACTATAGTATACGCTTGGAGAGCGAACTAACTGGGAAACGATAACACGTTCTGCACCGTTAATTACGAATGTTCCAGTCTCTGTCATGAGTGGGAAATCTCCCATGAACACATCTTGTTCTTTTACTTCACCAGTTTCCTTGTTGATTAGACGCACTTTTACACGAAGTGGTGCTGCATACGTCACATCACGCTCTTTGCATTCGTCTACAGAGTATTTAGGTTCACCTAAGCTGTAGTCGATAAATTCAAGCGATAGATTTCCCGTAAAGTCTTCAATCGGAGAAATGTCTTGGAACATTTCTCGCAAACCCTCATCAAGAAACCACTGATAAGAAGAGGTTTGAATTTCGATAAGATTTGGTAACTCTAATACTTCACTAATACGGGCATAACTTCTTCGTTGGCGGTGGCGTCCGTATTGAACTAGTTGACCTGTCAACTGCTTCACCCCTCAAATCATGAGTATTATAAATGCACAAAAAAATTTGTGCAAAATCACAAATAAATACAACTACTGCTATTAGCGTAGTCTCTTTCTCTTAAAGATAAATACGTTGAGTCTTTCTACCTGCTCAAAAAAGAAAAATGGCTTCTATAAGAAAACCATCATTCTGTTTCATAATCTGCTGATTTTACTATCTTTTCCAAGAGAAACAAAAATATACATCTTTCTCAACGCAGAAAATCATATATTGGCATTGTATAATGTTAACATAGCCAAAAATAACCGTCAACGTTTTTTTGATTTTATGATATAATATCCTTTTTTCTTTTCTACAACCTCAACTTCAGAAAATGCTTCTTCTAGTTTTTTTAGCGCAGACGGTGCACCTTGTTTCTTTTGAATAACAATCCAAAGCTCTCCATCTGGAACTAAATACTCCACAGCTTTTTCTAAAATCTCATGTACGATATCTTTACCCGCACGAATCGGAGGGTTAGATAGAATAGCAGCATACTTACCATCTACATTTTCATAGACGCTACTTTGAAAAATACGTATATTCTCGATTTTGTTATTAGCGGCGTTTTCTTTCGCAAGCCCAAGTGCCCTCTCGTTCACATCCACCATGTGAACTTCACGACCTTGAAACTCTTTCGCTAACGACAAACCAATAGGACCGTATCCGCAACCTACGTCTAATATATTACCTTTAATATCTGGCATTTGAAACGCTTCAATTAAAAGACGGGAACCAAAGTCCACTTCGTTTTTCGAGAACACCCCATGATCAGATAAGAAAGTAAATCGAGATCCACGAAGGGCAAACTCCCATCGCTTACGATCACTTTTACTAGAAGGGTCGTTAGAAAAATAATGGTCTGCCATATGGCCACCTCTTTTCTTTACAGTTAAAAAAAAAGCTCGCATGAGAGCGAGCTTTTTTTAAAGCATCAAAAGTTAATTACTTAACTTCTACAGCAGCGCCAACTTCTTCAAGTTTAGCTTTGATTTCTTCAGCTTCTTCTTTAGCAGCAGCTTCTTTGATTACTTTTGGAGTGTTGTCAACTAATTCTTTAGCTTCTTTTAAGCCAAGACCAGTGATTTCACGAACAACTTTGATAACTTTGATTTTTTGTGCACCAGCGCTAGTTAGTTCCACATCAAATTCAGTTTTCTCAGCAGCAGCTTCTCCAGCGCCACCAGCAACAGCTACAGGAGCAGCAGCAGTTACGCCGAATTCTTCCTCGATAGCTTTTACTAAGTCGTTAAGTTCTAATACAGTCATAGATTTAACTGCTTCAATGATTTGTTCTTTAGTCATTGTAAATATCCTCCCTTAAATAGGTTTGTATTGTTTTATCGATAATACGTAATTATCTTTTAAAAAATTAAGCGCCTTGCTCTTCCTTTTGGTCTGCAACTGCTTTAGTAGCAAGTGCAAGGTTACGGATTGGAGCTTGAAGAACGCTAAGAAGCATAGAAAGTAAGCCTTCACGTGATGGAAGAGTAGCAATTGCTTTAACCTCATCAAGTGTTACAAGTTTACCTTCGATTACGCCCGCTTTAATTTCTAAAGCTTCATGATCTTTAGCGAAGTCGTTTAATACTTTCGCAGGAGCAACTACATCCTCGTTACTGAACGCGATTGCGTTTGGTCCTGTTAAGAATTCATTTAACTCAGCCATTTCAGCAGATTCTGCAGCACGACGAGTTAGAGAGTTTTTGTAAACTTTGAACTCAACGCCAGCTTCACGTAATTGCTTACGTAATTCTGTTGCTTCAGAAACTGTTAAACCACGGTAGTCAACAACGATTGTAGATTTACTAGCGCGAAGTTTGTCCGCGATTTCAGTTACAACTTGTTGTTTAGTTTCGATTACTTTGCTCATGTTATTACACCTCCTGTAGATTATATAGAAGATGTACCGAAAGTGCACTAAAAACCTCCATGCCCAACTTGTAGACATGGAGGCATATAGTCACAGAAAAAAGATTCCGCTTCGTATATTAACACCTAGGTAGGAAATTAAGTCTATTGACACCTACTGTCTACGGTACACTAATTAAATTCACAACATAAATGATTATATTAAAACTTCTTTATGAAGTCAACTTCCAAAATTTACGCTAATGTAGAAACGTCTACACGTACGCCAGGTCCCATTGTAGAAGCAACTGTTACGTTCTTCATGTAAGTACCTTTTGCAGCAGCTGGCTTAACTTTTTGTAAAGTGTCAGCAATTGTTTTGAAGTTTTCTACTAATTTAGCATCTTCGAAAGATACTTTACCGATTGGAACGTGGATGTTACCAGCTTTATCAACGCGGTATTCAACTTTACCAGCTTTGATTTCGTTAACAGCTTTAGTTACATCGAAAGTAACTGTTCCAGTTTTAGGGTTTGGCATTAAACCTTTAGGTCCTAATACGCGACCAAGTTTACCAACTTCACCCATCATGTCAGGAGTTGCTACTACTACATCGAAATCGAACCAACCTTGTTGGATTTTACCGATGTAATCAGTATCGCCTACGAAGTCAGCTCCAGCAGCTTCAGCTTCTTTAGCTTTTTCACCTTTAGCAAATACTAATACACGTTGTACTTTACCAGTACCGTGTGGAAGAACAACTGCACCACGGATTTGTTGGTCAGCTTTCTTAGGGTCAACACCTAAACGGAATGCAGCTTCTACAGTTGCATCAAATTTAGCTGTGTTTGTTTTCTTTACTAATTCTACTGCTTCTGTTGCAGAGTAAGCAGCTGCACGATCAACAAGCTTTGCAGCTTCTACGTACTTTTTACCTCTTTTAGCCATTTTTATTTCCTCCTCGAATGTGGTTTTAGCGGAATAACCTCCCACGTTTACGCCTGTTTTCAGGTATAACCTGAGGATGAGCGCCATCCATTTATTTAAAAACGATAATCATTTACGATAATAAAGGTTGCGAATTGGAATTCCAGACCCGCAACCTTTTTTAAAAACAAATCGAATTAGTCTTCGATAACGATGCCCATACTGCGTGCAGTACCTTCAACCATACGCATTGCAGCTTCTACGCTAGCAGCGTTTAGGTCAGGCATTTTAGTTTCAGCGATTTCGCGTACTTTATCACGCTTAACAGTTGCCACTTTATTACGGTTTGGTTCACCAGAACCAGACTCAATACCAGCTACTTTCTTAAGAAGAACAGCAGCAGGAGGAGTTTTAGTAATGAAAGTGAATGAACGGTCCTCAAATACCGTAATTTCAACAGGGATGATAAGACCAGCTTGATCTGCTGTACGAGCGTTAAACTCTTTACAGAAGCCCATGATGTTAACACCTGCTTGTCCTAATGCTGGACCAACTGGTGGAGCTGGGTTAGCTTTACCTGCAGGAATTTGAAGCTTTACCATTTTAATTACCTTTTTAGCCACGAGACACACCTCCTTAAGTCCGTGATGTGGTCAATTGGACAGTGATTTGCCCTCCCACGTCATATTTTATCTGTAAGGATAAAATCTTTCAAAAAACGTCTCCGATAACGAAGACGTACTGACTTAAAAGATATTATCACTTTTTACAATTCATTTCAAGTTTCATTTTATAATTTTTCAATTTGATGGAAGTCAAGTTCAACTGGAGTCTCGCGACCAAACATGTCCACAAGCACGCTAACCTTTTTCTTCTCCACATCAATTTCTTCAATAGCACCTGTATAATCTGCGAATGGCCCCTCATTTACACGTACTGTCTCATGAAGTTCAAAGTCGAAATCAACCACTTCGTTGTCCATTCCCATATGTTTCATAATGGTAACAACTTCCTCTTCTAATAGAGGTGATGGTTTAGATCCAGAACCAGAAGAACCAACGAACCCAGTTACACCCGGCGTGTTACGTACAACATACCAAGAGTCATCAGTCATGATTAATTCTACTAATACATAACCTGGGAACACTTTTCTTTTCATTAATTTTTCTTTTCCGTTTTTCATTTCTACTTCTACTTCTTCCGGGACAACAACACGGAAAATTTTATCTTGCATACCCATTGATTCTACACGTTTCTCTAGGTTTGCTTTTACTTTATTTTCATATCCAGAATAAGTATGGACAACATACCAACTTTTTTCCATTCATTTAGGACGAGCGTCCTTCCCTCCCTGACGTACATTTTTTTGCGCAAATGAAAAAACCCGTTCACCGGGCTTTTACACAGTTCTTATAAATAACATTATATCATGGATAAGTGCTTCTTATTCAAGAATTAACCAAGAATTAACCGAATTAAAGAAGAAATGCCCATATCAACTACTGCGAAGAAAATCGCAAAGAACACAACTGTAGCAACAACAGTCGCTGTTGAGCGGAGTAATTCATCTTTTTTAGGCCAACTTACTTTTTTCATTTCGCGACCTACATCGCCGAAAAAGTTCGTTAAACGCATCTGCGGGACCTCCAGTGTATTATTTCAATTATTTATTTTGTTTCCTTGTGAACTGTATGCTGATTGCATGTTTTACAAAACTTTTTTATTTCAAGTCGCTCTATTGAGCTCGTATCTTTCATAGTAGAGT
Source organism: Bacillus sp. FSL E2-8900 (assembly GCF_037966225.1). Classification (NCBI taxonomy): domain Bacteria; kingdom Bacillati; phylum Bacillota; class Bacilli; order Caryophanales; family Bacillaceae; genus Bacillus; species Bacillus sp. FSL E2-8900. Next base: position 103,339 of record NZ_CP150193.1, on the reverse strand, counting down.
AGTTTCGATTTTTACACTCTTCACATGAGAGTACAACTTTTTTCCTCATTAGTTACACCAACCTTGTAACATTATGTCCCTAAAAATGTATCATACAATAAAAGACAATGTCAATGACATGCATTTTGTACTCTCTACAAAAGAAAACAGGTGATTTATTTTACACCTGCAGCACTTGTTACTTCTTATGAATTTAAAGTTGTACTTTCTCTCATTTCCATATATCGTTCCAATTTCCTCTTTACTCTTTGTAAAGCGTTATCAATAGATTTCACATGCCTGTTTAACTGTTCTGAAATCTCTTGATAAGAACGACCATCTAAATATAAAGAAAGCACTTTTCTTTCTAAATCGCTTAATAATTCAGATATTTTTGATTCTATGTCTGTATATTCTTCCTGGCTAATGATCATCTCTTCAGGATCAGTCACCTTCGCTTCAGAAATAACATCCAATAACGTTCGATCAGATTCCTCATCGTAAATCGGCTTATCTAAAGACACATACGAATTTAAAGGAATATGTTTTTGTCTTGTTGCCGTTTTAATAGCGGTAATAATTTGTCGAGTGATACATAGTTCAGCAAATGCTTTGAATGAAGACAGCTTGTCCTCTTTATAATCACGAATTGCTTTAAACAACCCTATCATACCTTCTTGAACAATGTCTTCTCGATCGGCACCCACTAAAAAGTAAGATCTTGATTTCGCACGAACAAAGTTCTTATACTTGTGAATTAAATATTCTAGAGCGTCAGTATTACCTTTTCGAACTAACTCAACGATTGCCTCATCCTCTAAATCACGAAATGTAACGTCGCCTATACTTACGAAGCCTGCTTCCACCTTGATCCCTCCGACCGCTATTTATTTAGCAATATTATACAGTAAAAAGATAAAGAGCGTCAATGCTTCAACGCTCTCCTCTTCTTAATTTTTCTAATTTTTCTGTAATATCCTTACTAAATATCTTTCGCATGGCGGGCTGCTGTTCTTTCGCGTCTTTTGTACGCCTTCTTACTTGTTGTTCCATTGCTTGTACTTCCAACTCTAATTCACGCGCAGATTTTCGAAGGGCACCTTGCGCAAATATAACCCATTGTTCTGTATAATCAGAAGTCGCAACATATATTTGTGTATTTATATTTCTAAGCTCTATCGCAAGTTGCTCTATCTTTTCGTCTGCAGTTTGATTCTTTCGTGTGAATATTACTTCTACACGAGATTGTTTCATCTTTTTTTCAATACCATGGACTGTATAGGCATCAAAGACTATCATCACTTTTGTGCCTGTATAACCTTGATAATCCGCCATCTTATCAATAAGCGCATCTCTTGATGATTGTAAATCTACATCCCGCAGTTTCTTCAAATCTCCCCAAGCTCCGATAATGTTGTAGCCGTCAACGATTAAAATATCGTTCATTTTTTATTTACCAATTTCGTGACGTTTACGATATACCTCATACATTAACAAACTTGCGGCTACTGAAGCATTTAAGGATGTAACTTTACCAACCATCGGTAGAGTGATTAAGAAATCACACTTTTCACCAATAATACGACTCATACCTTTTCCTTCACTACCAATTACTAATCCAATCGGCATTGTACCATCTAAATTACGGTAATCCGTTTTTCCTTTGGCATCTGTACCAGCAATCCAAAGTCCACGCTCTTTTAATTCATCAATTGTACGAGATAAGTTTGTTACGCGCGCAACAGGAATGTATTCAATCGCTCCTGTTGATGCTTTCGCAACTGATGCGGTAAGTCCCACAGCTCTTCTCTTCGGAATAATAATTCCATGAGCTCCTGTTGCATCAGCAGTACGCATAATAGAACCTAGGTTATGCGGATCTTCAATCTCATCTAAAATCAAGAAGAACGGATCTTCATTACGTTTTTCTGCCACTTTGAATAAATCTTCTAACTCTGCATACTGATATGCAGCTACTTGAGCAATTACACCTTGATGATTACCCTCAACTAATTGATCTAACTTTTTCTTTGGTGCATGTTGTAAAATAATCTTATTTTCTTTCGCTAATGCTAGTACAATTTGTACTTGTCCTTTGGCAGCACCTTCTGCGATCCAAATTTTATTAATATCTCTCCCTGATCTTAACGCTTCAATTACAGGGTTACGTCCGATAATATATTCACTAGTCATGATGATGTGCCCCCTTCCTTTTCTTCTAAAACTGCTATTGCCTTATATACAATTTCGTCTAATCTTTCACGATTATTTAATAAATGATGGTAACCAATTAGCGCTTCAAAGGCTGTACTATGTCGATATGTTTGTACATCCGTATTTTTCGGAACTGTACCTGAATTTGCATTACGCCCTCTTCTTAATACCGCCTCTTCTTCCTCTGTCAAAAATGCCGTCTCTAATAAATGATAAACAACTTTCGCCTGTGCTTTTGCTGAAACAAAGCTCGTCCCTAAGCGGTGTAATTGATTAGGTCGAACTTTTCCTTTTTGAAGGAGGTGATAGCGGATATATTGTTCATATACCGCATCACCCATATACGCTAACGCCAAGCTGTTTAATTGCTTTGCATCGATCATCCTTATCCTCTTTTCCATCTTGTACCTTGAGCGGTATCTTCTAAAATAATATTACGTTCTTTTAAATCGTCACGAATTTGATCAGACAATGCAAAATCACGATTTTTACGAGCTTCAATGCGCTTTTGGATAAGCTCTTCAATTTCTTCATCCAGTAATTCTTCTTTTGATAATTCTAATCCTAAAATATCAAATAACGTTTCCAGTTGTTTTACGTATGCTTCAATCACAACTTTAGATGTATGCTCTTCAAGTAAATATTGATTTGCATGATTTGCTACGTTGTATAATTCGGTAATTGCATTTGCAGTGTTAAAGTCATCATTCATTGCCTCTTCAAATGCAGTCTGGAATTTCTCTATTTCAGCTAACCATTTCTCATTATGGTCCGTTAAATCCGTACTACTCTCCATACGATGCTTTAAGTTTCCATAAGCTGTTTTAATTCTTTCCAGTCCATTATTCGTACTTTGTAATAACTCTTCACTAAAGTTAATCGGGTGACGATAGTGTACTGATAACATAAAGAATCTAATTAACTGCGGGTCGTATTGCTTAATAATATCGTGAACTAAAATAAAGTTACCCAGCGATTTAGACATCTTCTCATTGTTAATATTAATATATCCATTATGCATCCAGTAACGTGCAAACGTTTTTCCAGTCAATGCTTCTGACTGCGCAATTTCATTTTCATGATGTGGGAATGCCAAGTCTTGACCACCAGCATGAATGTCAATTGTATCCCCTAAGTACTTACGCGCCATTGCTGAGCATTCAATATGCCATCCTGGACGTCCTTGCCCCCAAGGGCTTTCCCAGAAGATTTCTCCTTCTTTCGCAGCTTTCCATAAAGCAAAATCAAGAGGGTCTTGTTTCTTTTCCCCTACCTCAATACGAGCACCGTGACGTAAATCTGCGATTGGTTGATGTGATAATTTACCGTAACCTTCGAATTCCTTCGTCTTAAAGTACACATCACCCTCTGATTCATATGCATACCCTTTATTCACAAGTTCTTGAATAAATTCAATAATGATATCCATATTTTCTGTTACACGAGGATGAACTGTTGCGTGTTTGCAACCTAGTGCTGTTACATCTTCAAAGTACGCTTCAACAAAGCGATCAGCAATTGTCGGTACATCTTCACCTAATTCATTTGCCGCTTTAATTAATTTATCATCTACATCCGTAAAGTTAGATACATATTGCACATCGTATCCTTTGTATTCTAAATAACGACGCACTGTATCGAATACCATAGGAGGCCTTGCATTCCCAATATGAATGTAGTTATAAACTGTAGGTCCGCATACATACATCTTTACCTTATTTTCTTCTAATGGAACAAACTCTTCTTTTTGACGTGTTAACGTATTATAAATGTGAATAGTCATTTTTATCCTTCCTTTCTACCTTTAATTCCAATTGTTTCTTCAATTTATCAAGTTCTACTTCCATAGCCTTTAATTTATCAAAAATCGGATCCGGAAGGTCAGAGTGATTTAATTCTTGACCAATCTTTACTCCATTTTGAATAACGACACGGCCAGGTATACCTACAACTGTAGAATGTGCAGGAACTTCTTTTAATACGACAGACCCTGCTCCGATTTTAGAATTCTCTCCCACAGTAATAGAACCAAGAACTTTAGCACCCGTCGCAATTAATACATTATCCTGAATTGTTGGATGCCTCTTTCCTTTTTCTTTTCCTGTACCACCTAATGTAACCCCTTGATAAATCGTTACATTATCACCAATTTCACAAGTTTCTCCGATTACAACTCCCATTCCATGATCTATAAAAAAACGTCGACCAATAGTTGCTCCTGGATGGATCTCAATGCCAGTAAAAAAGCGGCTCACTTGTGAAACAAAACGTGCAAGAAAGAAAAAATTTCTTTTATAAAAAGCATGTGCAATTCGATGGGCCCAAACTGCATGTAATCCAGAGTAAGTTAAAATGACTTCGAAATAACCTCTTGCCGCTGGATCCTGTTCAAAAACGACTTCAATATCTTCCCGAAGCCTCTTAAACATCGGTGTTCCCTCCCCTTTATGGGCTGCTTTTTTGTCGAGCGAACTAACTCCCCTAACTCATCACTTCTCCCCTAATTCTTTATATAAGGAGATAAATTCTATATTCATACCTATTTACACGGTATAAAAAAAAGGCGTCTCTGTCATATTGACAGAGACGCCTTTTAAGCGCGGTTCCACTCTGTTTAGGCTTAAAAAAGCCTCAAACTCATCCATGATAACGGTGTACACCGCTTCTGCTTACTTTGCGGCCTAAGACATCCCACGAAGCAATTCGCTGTTCAGCAGAAGACTCGAAGGGGCATTTCAAAAATCCGCTTATAAACCACTCCCAGCCTAAAGGTGGTTCTCTCTGTAAAAAGCCTGATTTTCTACTTCTCCTTCTCGTCGCTTTTCCTTATTAGGTTTTAGGTATACTTATTATATTTCTAAACCTAGAAAATGTTAACCAATTACTTTTTGAAGACGATTTAAAACTTTTTCTTTTCCAAGAAGTGCAATAGCATTCGGAAGCTCTGGACCATGCGTTTGTCCTGTAGTTGCAACACGGATTGGCATAAATAAATTTTTACCTTTATGTCCTGTTTCCTTTTGAACTGCTTTAATCGCTGCCTTAATTGCTGCTGGCTCCATTGCTTCTAGAGCTTCTATTTGACCAGCAAATGCACGAAGTACTTCAGGTACTTGTTCACCATTTAATACTTCTTGTCCTTCTTCTTCATAATCAACATGATCTTTAAAGAACATTTCAGAAAGCTCTACAATTTCAGCTCCAAAACTCATTTGTTCATGGTATAAAGCAATTACATCACGAATCCAAGCTTGGTCTTGTTCGCTTAAAGTTTCTCCCACACGTCCAGCTTTCACTAAATGCGGTAAGCTTAACTCTACAACCGTATCTAAATCTTGCTTTTTCATATACTGGTTGTTCATCCATTTTAGTTTTTGAGAATCAAATAATGCAGGTGATTTTGATAAACGAGCTGCATCGAACATTTTGATAAACTCATCTTTAGAGAAGATTTCTTCTTCTCCTACCGGAGACCAACCTAGTAGTGCAATAAAGTTAAAGATTGCTTCTGGAAGATACCCAAGCTCTTTATATTGTTCAATAAATTGAATAATAGATTCATCACGCTTACTTAACTTTTTACGACTTTCATTAACAATTAGAGTCATATGACCGAATTGTGGAATATCCCAGCCGAAAGCTTCATAAATCATCATTTGTTTCGGTGTATTTGAAATATGATCATCACCACGAAGTACATGTGTAATTTCCATTAGATGATCATCTACTGCTACTGCAAAGTTATAAGTTGGAATTCCATCCTTTTTCACAATAACAAAATCACCGAAATCATTTGAATGGAACGCAACTTCATCTTTTACAATATCTTTGAATGTGTAGTCACGATCAGCTGGTACACGGAAACGAATACTTGGAATACGTCCCTCAGCTTCAAATTCTTTCACTTGTTCTTCAGTTAATTCACGGTGGTTACCTGCGTAACGAGGTGTTTCACCACGAGCGATTTGTCCTTCACGCTCTGCTTCTAGCTCTTCTTCTGTCATATAACATTTATAAGCTAGACCACGCTCTAATAAATCTTCATATAATTTTTTATAAATATCTAAACGCTCTGTTTGGCGATATGGTCCAAATTCACCACCAACATCAACACCTTCATCCCAGTCCATACCGAGCCATTTCAAGTATTTTAATTGGCTTTCTTCTCCACCAGCCACGTTACGTTTTACATCAGTATCTTCAATACGAATAATAAATTTGCCATCTAAATGACGAGCAAATAAATAATTAAATAATGCCGTACGCGCATTTCCGATATGTAAGTGTCCTGTTGGACTTGGCGCGTAGCGCACTCTCACTTGCTTTTCCATAATTGGTACACCTTCCATTCTTAATGTCAACACATTCTATAATTGTACACCAAAAAAATGTGATTATCCATCTTACGAATTAAAAACCATTATTTTTTCTGTAATAAAACAACCGCTTGAGAAGCAATCCCTTCTTCTCTACCTGTAAATCCTAATTTTTCTGTTGTTGTTGCCTTTACATTAATGTTATCGATAGACGTTTCTAACAGTTCACTAATGCGCTTACGCATACTCTCAATATGTGGTGCCATTTTTGGTTTTTGAGCAATAATTGTACAATCTAAATTTCCTAACTCGTAACCTTGTTCACGCACAAATTCCCAAACTTTTTGTAACAATACAGCTGAATCTGCATCTTTAAAAGCTGGGTCTGTATCAGGAAAATGCTTTCCGATATCTCCTGCTGCAATCGCACCTAAACATGCATCAGCAATCGTATGTAACAATACATCTGCATCTGAATGACCGATTAATCCTTTCTCGTGTGGAATTGTAATTCCACCGATAATCAACGGGCGCCCTTCCGCAAATTCATGTACATCAAAACCTTGTCCAATTCGAAACATCCTTACTTCCTCCTTAAGCTAAACTACTGAGCTTTATGACTCTATATTATATCGCTATCCTTATAAAGAAAAGCCCGGCTGTTGCCGAGCTTTTCTTTATTAACACGTCATCAATGTTATTTCTTCTGAACACGTAGGAAACTTTCAGCAATTAATAGATCTTCCGGAGTCGTCACTTTAATATTATAGTAACTCCCCTCTACTACACCTACTTGCTTCCCCACACGTTCTACGAGACTTGCATCATCTGTGCCAAGAAAACAACTTTGCTTTGCGCTTCTATGAGCTTCTAGCAAAAGAGAAACAGAGAATCCTTGTGGTGTTTGTACAGCGTTAAGTTGAGATCGCTCTACCGTTTCTACAACAACACCCTTCTCTACTTTCTTAACAGTATCTTTTACTGGCACTGCACAAATGGAAGCTCCATATTTTTCTGCTGCAGTTAATACATCGCGAATCACTTTATTCGTTACGAACGGGCGCGCCCCGTCATGCACAAGAACATATTCGACACCACTCGCATACTGAAGTGCGTTATAGACGCTATCTTGTCTTTCGGCTCCACCCTGAATGAATTGTACGTGCTTTTCAATCTGGTACTTCTGCATTAACTCTTCAAAATACGGGCGTTCTTCTTCGTTAATTGCCATAATAATACTTTTGCACGCTTTATCTTTTTCAAAAGCACGCAATGTGTGCACAATAATTGGTACTTCATCTATAAGTAAAAATAACTTATTTTTACCAGCACCCATTCGTTTTCCTTGGCCCGCTGCCGGAATAATTAATGTATACATATTAATAATCCTCTACTTATAATGCTTTTTCTAGCAATTTACGTTTTGCGAAAATCATACGACCAGCCGATGTTTGTAATACGCTAGTAACAAGTACGTCAAGTTGTGAACCCACATACTCTCTACCATCTTCTACTACAATCATCGTACCATCATCTAAGTATGCAACACCTTGATTTTGTTCTTTACCATCTTTCACAACATAAACACTTAATTCTTCACCAGGGAGTACGACTGGTTTAATCGCATTAGCTAAATCATTAATGTTTAACACCGTAACCCCTTGTAATTCAGAAACTTTGTTTAAATTGAAATCGTTTGTTACTACAGTTCCACCAGTGATTTTTGCCAACTTTACAAGCTTGCTATCTACTTCTTGGATATCATCGAAATCGCCTTCATAAATTTCTACCGGAATTGGCATCTCCTTTTGAATACGATTTAAAATGTCTAGCCCTCTGCGGCCACGATTACGCTTTAAAGCATCTGAAGAATCGGCAATATGCTGAAGCTCTTCTAATACGAATTGCGGAATGACAATTGTTCCTTCTAAAAACTTTGTTTGGCAAATATCTGCAATACGTCCGTCAATAATTACACTCGTATCGAGAATTTTCCAATGAGTCGTAGATTTTTCTGCTTCGACCTCTACCTCTTCATTCTCACTATTGTTTTTCTTCTTACCTCCGCGTTGGGGTAATGTAAATAATCCTAGCAATTCATTCCTCTTTTTAAATCCTACTTGGAATCCTAAATATCCAAGTAAAAGGGTGAAGAACACTTGCAACACCGTACTAATAACTGGAATTGTAAATTCACGAATTGGTATCAAAATTAAATATGCAACAATAAGACCAGAGATTAATCCTAATGTACCAAATAAAACATCTGCTACAGGCGCCTTTACAAGAGCCTCTTCAATATGCTTAATAAGTTGAACAATATAATCTACAAGCCAAAATGTTGTTAAAAATAAAATAATTGCACCAATAATTGCACGAACATACGATCCTTCCAACAAAGGAACCGCACCGATATCTAATACATTAATAATTTTTGGGATTAAGTAAATCCCTAACGCTCCCCCGATCACTAAAAAGAAGAGCTGTACAATCCGTTTTAACATCCAACCACCTCCTACTCATTATTAACCATTGTTTCGCTAATCAAAACGCCGAATGCAAAAGCGGACGTGTTTTTTTGTAAATAGTTTTATTTACCAATATATCATATCATATACCAAAAATGTTCTAGTGTCGTTATATTATAGAATCAATGTAATATTCTTAATTGTGTCTACTCATATAGAGATGCTCTTGAATTCTTTTTAGACCTTCTCGTATTTTCTTCGCTCTCACTTCTCCAATTCCTTCCACATCATCCAATTCATTAATAGTTGCTCGGCAAACACCTTGCAATGTTTTAAATCGATTAATTAAATTCTCGATAATAAGTGGCGGAACACGAGAAATCTTGCTTGTGATTCGGTACCCTCTAGGTGTCACACTTTCTTCTAAACTTGTTTGTCCTGGATAGCCAAGCAATTTAACTAAATCACTATCCTCTAAAAGTTGTGTATTTGCAAGATCTTGTAACTTTTTCAATATTTGATGATGGTCTTGTGTTTTCTCCTGGTGATAATCTTTAATTAACAATGCTGCCTCTGCCTCTAAATCAGCTAGTAATTCTGTAAGCTGTAAACGAATTAACCTACCTTCTGTTCCTAACTCATGAATATAGCTCAATATTTCATTTTTAATACGCAGCACCATTTCAACACTATGTAAAACGTGAACCACCTCGGACATTGTAACGACCTCTTCAAATTCTAGAATACCCAAATTCGTAATGCCGTCATTCCATACAGCCTTATATTTTTCTAGCGTTTGAATTGCTTGATTTGCCTTCGTTAAAATGACACCTATATCTTTTAATGTATAACGTAAGTTCCCTTGATATAGCGTAATTACATTACGTCTTTGTGAAATGGCCACAACAAGGCTGCCCGTCTGCTTTGCTACACGCTCTGCTGTTCGGTGACGCATACCTGTTTCAATAGAATCAATAGATGAATCCGGAACTAACTGTGCGTTTGCAATTAAAATTTTACTTCCAGTTTCATTTAAAATAAGTGCTCCATCCATTTTTGCTAATTCATATAAACTAGCAGGAGAGAATGCGCAATTAATATGAAAACCACCATCAACAATGCTTTTAATCTGCTCATTATACCCAAGAACAATTAGTCCCCCTGTTTGTGCGCGAAGTACATTATCTATCCCTTCGCGCAGTGGTGTTCCCGGGGCCACGAGCTGTAAAATATTAATTATACTTTTGACACGTTGCTTATTTTCTTCCATAGCCTAGCCTCCTAATGTCAAACGAAGCGCTTCTCCTAAATTAGAAACACCTACAACCTCAATCCCCTCTGGAATTGTCCACCCCCCTAAATTTTTTCTAGGAATGATAGCACGTTGAAATCCTAATTTAGCTGCTTCTTGTACACGTTGTTCGATTCTTGATACTCTTCTTATTTCTCCAGTTAATCCAACTTCTCCTATTACCGCATCAGTTGGTGCCGTAGATTTATCTCTAAAACTTGAAGCTATACTTAAGGCAACAGCTAAATCAATTGCCGGTTCATCTAATTTCAAACCACCAGCTACTTTTAAATACGCATCTTGATTTTGTAATAGTAAACCTGTTCTTTTCTCTAGTACCGCCATAATAAGCGAGACACGATTATGATCAATTCCTGTCGCCATTCTTCGAGGATTTCCAAAACTAGTAGGGGAAATTAATGCCTGTATTTCTACTAAAACTGGTCTTGTTCCTTCCATTGAGGCAACTACTGTTGAACCTGCAACTCCAACTGGTCTTTCCTCAAGAAAAATTTCAGAAGGATTTAAGACTTCTGCAAGGCCAAGTTCTTTCATTTCAAAGATACCCATTTCATTCGTAGAACCAAAACGATTCTTTACAGCTCGTAAAATACGATATGTATGGTGTCGATCTCCTTCAAAGTAAAGAACTGCATCGACCATATGTTCTAGCATACGCGGTCCCGCAATTGCACCTTCTTTTGTCACATGCCCTACGATAAAAATTGGGATTCCCTTTGTTTTTGCAAGTTTCATTAATTCTGCTGTACATTCACGTACTTGCGCCACACTACCAGGAGCTGATGTCACTTCAGGTAAATGTATCGTTTGAATAGAATCAATAACAACAAAAGCAGGATTCATCTCTTCAATATGTGCTGCAATACGCTGTAAATCTGTCTCTGATACAACAAATAGATTACTACCATTTACATGTAAACGATCTGCACGAAGTTTAATCTGCTTTGCTGACTCCTCACCTGATATATACAATACATCATATGAAGCATCTGCTAATTGCGAGGAAATCTGTAATAATAACGTTGATTTTCCAATCCCAGGGTCCCCACCAATAAGTACTAAAGATCCATCTACAATTCCGCCACCTAGTACACGGTTAAACTCCTGAAATTTTGTTTCAATACGTGCCTCAGACTTTGTTTCTACTTCTGTAAGACGTCTTGGTTTTGTTACTTCTGTTTGAATTGCATTTGCATAATTTAGGCGTCTGGATGATACAACGGGTTCCATCTCTTCAACAAGCGAATTCCATTGACCACACCCTGGACATTTACCCATATATTTTGGTGATTGATAACCACACTCTTGACATGTGAATTTTGTTTTCTTTTTAGCCATATCTTTTTATATTTCACTTCGCTTTCATCTATAAACATTTGACCTTCTCGTACAAGAAAGAGGGCTATCTCGTAGCCCTCTTAGTTTGTCTATACTTATTTTACCTTTTCAGCACTATGAATGACAAATGTTTCCCCTTCTACATCAAAGATAACTTTTTGCCCTTTCTCAATAGCACCTTTTAAAAGTTCTTCCGATAGTCTATCTTCTACATGCTTCTGAATTGCTCTACGTAGTGGACGAGCACCATATTCACGATCAAACCCTTTATCAGCAATAGCTGCAATCGCCCCTTCTGTTAATTGCAATTCAATTTCTTGTTCTTTTAAGCGATTCACTAACTGATTTACCATAAGAGTCACAATTTCTTGAATATGTTTTTTCTCAAGCATATGGAATACGATAATTTCATCAATACGGTTTAAGAATTCTGGACGAAATGCCTTTTTCAGCTCATCCATTACTTTACCTTTCATATCCGAATAATCACGGCTTTCATCTTGTACGTTAAATCCAAGATGTTTGTTACGTTTTAACGCCTCAGCACCAACGTTAGACGTCATAATAACAATCGTATTACGGAAGTCAACTGTACGTCCTTTAGAATCAGTTAAACGACCATCTTCCAATACCTGTAGTAAAATATTAAATACATCGGGATGCGCCTTCTCTACTTCATCTAATAGGACAACTGAATACGGCTTACGACGAACCTTCTCTGTTAATTGTCCGCCTTCTTCATACCCAACATATCCTGGAGGAGAACCAACTAAGCGAGAAGTTGAATGTTTCTCCATATACTCAGACATATCAATGCGAATCATTGCATCCTCATCACCGAACATAGATTCTGCCAATGCTCTTGCTAATTCTGTTTTACCTACACCTGTTGGCCCTAAGAAAATAAATGAACCAATTGGACGTTTCGGATCTTTCAATCCTGCTCTTGCACGACGAACAGCTTTCGCTACAGCCACTACCGCTTCATCCTGGCCAATGACACGATCATGAAGAATGGATTCTAAGTTTAATAATTTATCAGTCTCTGTTTGTGCAAGTTTAGAAACAGGGATACGTGTCCATGTAGAAACGACATTTGCAATATCTTCTACCGTAACCTCTGAATTTTCTTTTCCTTGTTGCTCTTTCCACTGACGCTTTGTATCTTCCAATTTCTCACGTAAGCGTTGTTCCATATCACGTAAGGAAGCAGCCTTTTCAAACTCTTGACTTTGTACAGCCGCATCTTTTTCTTTTCGAATTTCCTCAAGCTTCACTTCAAGCTCTTTTAAGTTTGGTGGTGTTGTATAAGAGCGTAAGCGAACCTTTGAAGCAGCTTCATCAATTAAATCAATTGCTTTATCCGGTAAGAAACGATCCGTAATATAACGATCAGAAAGTTTTACAGCTGCATCAATTGCATCATCTGTAATAGACACACGGTGATGCGCCTCATAACGATCGCGTAAACCTTTCAAGATTTGAGTTGATTCTTCTAGACTCGGCTCATCAACATGAATTGGCTGGAAACGTCTCTCTAAAGCTGCATCCTTTTCAATATATTTACGATACTCATCTAAAGTTGTCGCACCAATACATTGTAATTCTCCGCGTGCTAAAGATGGTTTTAAAATATTTGATGCATCGATTGCACCTTCTGCTCCACCTGCACCGATTAATGTATGAAGTTCATCAATAAATAGAATAATATTCCCTGCTTGACGTATTTCATCCATTACTTTCTTTAAACGATCTTCAAACTCACCACGATATTTCGTCCCAGCTACCACTGTTCCCATATCTAGTGTCATAACACGCTTATCTCTTAACGTTTCAGGAACTTCATTATTTACGATTTGCTGTGCTAACCCTTCAGCAATTGCTGTTTTACCTACACCAGGTTCTCCAATTAACACTGGATTGTTTTTTGTTCTACGGCTTAACACTTCAATTACACGTTGAATTTCTTTACTACGTCCAATAACAGGATCCAAACGATTCTCACGTGCAACAACTGTTAAGTCGCGTGCTAAACTGTCTAGTGTCGGTGTATTGGCATTTGTCGATGAACCACCTTGGTGACCTGAACTTGCTTCGTTACTTCCAAGAAGTTGTAATACTTGTTGTCTTGCTTTGTTGAGGCTTACGCCTAAATTATTTAAAACACGTGCCGCTACACCTTCACCTTCACGGATTAAGCCAAGTAAAATATGTTCTGTTCCAACGTAAGAATGTCCTAGCTTACGCGCTTCATCCATAGACAATTCAATAACTTTTTTAGCACGAGGTGTATAATGTACAGTTTGAGAAGCTTCTGTTCCACGTCCAATTAACGCTTCTACCTCTTTTTGCACTTTTTCCGGGCTCAATCCAAGAGCAATTAACGCTTTTGCTGCAATTCCTTCACCTTCGCGTACAAGCCCAAGTAAAATATGTTCTGTTCCAATATTATTATGCCCAATGCGAATTGCTTCCTCTTGAGATAAAGCTAATACTTTCTGTGCTCTTTCTGTAAATCTTCCAAACATCATAGAAATCGCCTCCTACTTGCGCTTAGTTTTTTTCAATACGTAATCGCTCACGGATTAAGGTTGCTCTTCGATAATCTCTTTCTTCTGGTCCTAAAGGTCCTCCTGCATATTGTTGTAAAATACCTGGTTGCGTAAGAACCATTAGCTCAGTCAAAATATTTCTCGATATACCTTTTATATATCCTAGATCAATACCAAGTCGTACATCCGATAAGCAAGTTGCCGCTTCTGCAGATTGAATTAAACGACTGTTTGCTAGTATACCGTAAGAACGATAAACCTTATCTTCAAGCTCAATACTCGAATTTTGTACAATTAATTCTCTGGCCAATTTTTCTTGTTGTATAATTTGCTGCATGACACTCTTTAAATCTGCAATAATATCTACTTCGGATTTCCCTAGCGTCATTTGATTTGATACTTGAAATATATTACCTAACGCTTCGCTACCTTCACCGTATATTCCTCTTACTACTAACCCTAATTTTTGAATTACTTGTATAATACGGCTAATTCTTTTTGTTAAAACCAGCCCTGGTAAATGAATCATTACAGAAGCTCTTAATCCTGTACCAACGTTAGTAGGACAACTCGTAATATATCCAAGTGATTCATCAAAAGCATATTCAACCTCTTTCTCAATCCAATTATCTATTTGATTAGCGCTTTGAAGCGCCTTTGATAACTGTAGCCCTGGAAATAGGCACTGAATCCTAATGTGGTCTTCCTCATTAAGCATCACACTAATGTGTTCGCTTTCTGATAACAGACATGCTCCATATTCGGTCCCTGCGAGATTTGGACTAATTAAATGCTTTTCGACTAAAACTCTCCTTTGAAGAGGCGTTAATTCATTCATTTTTAATAATCCAAACTTCCCAAAGGGCTCTACCGATTTATTTATAAATTTCTTTTTAAATAATTCTTGAACCTGTTGAGCTTCCTCTTCGTTTTGCATAGTAGAAAATTGATATTGCTTAAAATTACGAGCCAAACGAATTCGACTACTTAAAACAATATCAGAATCAGGGCCATCCCCCTTCATCCATGGACTAATCGCTTCATTCATAATTTTGTCCAGTGACATAGAACTACTCCCCCTCTCTATGCTCACTAAGCTGAGTTTCAAGCCCTCGAATTTCATCTCTTACCTCAGCAGCTTTCTCAAACTCCTCATTCTGTACATATTGTTTCAGAATAAGTTTTAGTTCATCTAATTCTTTCTTTAAGTGGATATTTCCTTCCATTCGTTCCGGAATTTTTCCACAATGTTCTGTATGTCCACCATGAAGTCGCTTTAACAATGGGTTTAAGTGTCCTTTAAATGTATCGTAACAAGAAGCACAACCAAAGCGTCCCACTTTTGTAAAATGTTCATATGTCATCTTACAATCTGGACATCTTACTGTATTTGTATTTGAAAACCCGTTTTTTCCTTCTCCAAACATTGTTGATTCACCGTGTAATAAACCAGCAAATACATCATGAAATGAAAAGTTAGACTGTGATGATTGAAAGAAAGACGTATAGCCACTTTGCTCCGCACATTGCTCACAAAGATGAACTTCCGCCTTCTTCTCGTTGATTACTTTTGTATAATGTAAAGTTGCTGGTCTTATATTACAGTTTTGACAAGTCATCAATATCCCCACCTTTACAATAGGAACGATCTACCTCATGATACTTTTCATACATTACTAGATTGTCCTCTTTCCTTAATCCATTTAGATAAAAGTACATGCTCTTTTTCAAAACTTCTACAATATTTAACTGCCCTATCTTAATTATCATTCTTTTACAAAAGCTGTATTTATTTATATTTCAGTGTTCTTAACATTGCGCATAATATTCGAGCCCTAAGTTCATCTCGAGAAGGAATATCCATTGATAATACAGAACGATCTAGTACACTTAACATTAGTTTTGCTTCACGGCCTGTTATAATTCCCTCTTCTAATAAACGTATAATCATACTCTCTGCATTCCCTTGTGCAACGCTATGATCAATCATATGAAGCATTTGATCAATAATGTCTATATCATCATGCAGTTTGACTTTTATAATGCGAATGTAACCTCCTCCACCACGTTTACTTTCTACTATAAATCCTCTTTCTAATGTAAAACGGGTATTGATTACATAATTGATTTGAGATGGTACGCACTCGAATCGATCCGCAATCTCATTTCTTTTGATTTCAATCACATTATTATTACTTAAGTCAATAACTTGCTTTAGATATTGCTCAATGATATCAGATATATTTCTCATTTATCCGCCACCTTTATTGACTTTGACTATCTTTGACTTTAATTATATACGTATTAATAAAATTTGCAACTCTTTTGCTTATTCACTATCCTAGCCACATTCCCCTGCATTTAATCAAAATAGTAATTATTTAAGCACATTTTTTTAATTACTATGGATTATAAAAGAAAACACGAAAAAACACGAGTCATTTGACTCGTGTTTAGTTGCTTGGCGACGTCCTACTCTCACAGGGACAAGGTCCCAACTACCATCGGCGCTAGAGAGCTTAACTTCCGTGTTCGGTATGGGAACGGGTGTGACCTCTCTGCCATCATCACCAAACTATGAAGGCATATTCCTTCAAAACTAGATAACATTGCTACATATTATATGGTTAAGTCCTCGATCTATTAGTATTCGTCAGCTCCACATGTCACCATGCTTCCACCTCGAACCTATCAACCTGATCATCTTTCAGGGATCTTACTAGCTTACGCTATGGGAAATCTCATCTTGAGGGGGGCTTCATGCTTAGATGCTTTCAGCACTTATCCCTTCCGCACATAGCTACCCAGCTATGCCCTTGGCAGAACAACTGGTACACCAGCGGTGCGTCCATCCCGGTCCTCTCGTACTAAGGACAGCTCCTCTCAAATTTCCTACGCCCACGACGGATAGGGACCGAACTGTCTCACGACGTTCTGAACCCAGCTCGCGTACCGCTTTAATGGGCGAACAGCCCAACCCTTGGGACCGACTACAGCCCCAGGATGCGATGAGCCGACATCGAGGTGCCAAACCTCCCCGTCGATGTGGACTCTTGGGGGAGATAAGCCTGTTATCCCCGGGGTAGCTTTTATCCGTTGAGCGATGGCCCTTCCATGCGGAACCACCGGATCACTAAGCCCGACTTTCGTCCCTGCTCGACTTGTAGGTCTCGCAGTCAAGCTCCCTTATGCCTTTGCACTCTACGAATGATTTCCAACCATTCTGAGGGAACCTTTGGGCGCCTCCGTTACACTTTAGGAGGCGACCGCCCCAGTCAAACTGCCCACCTGACACTGTCTCCCGGGTCGATAAGACCCGTAGGTTAGAATTTCAATACAGTCAGGGCGGTATCCCACCAGCGCCTCCACCGAAGCTAGCGCTCCGGTTTCAATGGCTCCCGCCTATCCTGTACAAACTGTACCAAAATTCAATATCAGGCTACAGTAAAGCTCCACGGGGTCTTTCCGTCCTGTCGCGGGTAACCTGCATCTTCACAGGTACTATAATTTCACCGAGTCTCTGGTTGAGACAGTGCCCAAATCGTTACACCTTTCGTGCGGGTCGGAACTTACCCGACAAGGAATTTCGCTACCTTAGGACCGTTATAGTTACGGCCGCCGTTTACTGGGGCTTCAGTTCAGAGCTTCGCTTACGCTAACCCCTCTCCTTAACCTTCCAGCACCGGGCAGGTGTCACCCCCTATACTTCGCCTTACGGCTTCGCAGAGAGCTGTGTTTTTGCTAAACAGTCGCTTGGGCCTATTCACTGCGGCTTTCCGTTAAGAAAGCACCCCTTCTCCCGAAGTTACGGGGTCATTTTGCCGAGTTCCTTAACCAGAGTTCTCTCGCACACCTTAGGATTCTCTCCTCGCCTACCTGTGTCGGTTTGCGGTACAGGCACCTTTTATCTCGCTAGAAGCTTTTCTTGGCAGCGGGGAATCAAAGACTTCGCTCCATAAGGAGCTTCCCCATCACAGCTCAGCCTTCACGATAAGCGGATTTGCCTACTTATCAGCCTAACTGCTTGGACGTGCACAACCAATCGCACGCTTCTTCTATCCTTCTGCGTCCCTCCATTGCTCAAACGATAAAGAGGTGGTACAGGAATATCAACCTGTTGTCCATCGCCTACGCCTGTCGGCCTCGGCTTAGGTCCTGAC
>NZ_CP150193.1:32500-80000 GCF_037966225.1 Bacillus sp. FSL E2-8900 | reverse complement strand
AGTATAGCATTTTCTACTCAACTAGAAAAACTGCCAGCAACTAACTGGCAGCTCTTCTTTCTTTCACGTAATTATAGGAAGTGTATAGAAGAATGTCAATCTCCTATGTCCATTATTAACCAACGTAAATTGTTTGTTGTTTCGCTTCCACTTCTTCTACAAATGTACCTAACACATTCGCAAGGTCTTCCCGTGTGTTACAAGCATTAATACCATTACGTACACTCGCATTACCACGAACACCTTTTAAATACCAAGCTGCATGTTTTCTCATCTCTCTTACAGCGACACTTTCGTTCTTTAAGTCAATAAGACGATCTAGATGTAACATACATACATCAATTTTCTCGCGCACTGTTGGTTCCGGCATTAATTCACCCGTCTCCAAATACTTTACCGTACGATAAATCATCCACGGATCTCCAAGAGCCGCACGACCAATCATAACACCATCTACACCAATTTCATCAAGCATACGCTTTGCATCTTGCGGCGTTGCGACATCACCATTTCCGATAACCGGGATATTTACAGATTGTTTTACTTGTTTAATAATATCCCAATCCGCTTTTCCTTCATACATTTGCACTCGTGTACGTCCGTGAACCGCCACAGCTTGGCCACCAGCACGCTCAACAGCCCTAGCATTTTCTATTGCGAAAATATGTTCTTCATCCCAACCGATACGCATTTTAACTGTAACCGGCTTTTCAACAGCATCTACAACCGCTGCTACCATTTCATATATTTTATTCGGATCTAAAAGCCACCTTGCCCCCGCATCACATTTAACGATTTTCGGCACTGGACAACCCATATTAATATCAATTATGTCTGCTGTCGTATATTTATCTACATATTTCGCAGCATCTACAAGAGTTTCTTTCTCTCCACCAAAAATTTGTAAACTTAATGGCTTTTCTCTCTCGTCGATATATAACATATCTAATGTTCTTTTATTATTAAGTAATATTGCCTTATCACTTACCATTTCAGCACAAACTAAGCCGGCACCAAATTCTTTTACTGTTAAACGGAATGCAGAGTTACACACTCCCGCCATCGGTGCTAGTACAACCGGATTTTTCATCTCGATATTTGCAATCTTTAACAATCAACCTACTCCTTCCTGTACAATCACTTTGGCATTAATTCCTCTATCGAAACATTTAATGCCTTAGCAACTTCTACTACAAAATCTTGAGAAGGCGATCTATTCCCTCTCTCAACCTCACCTAAAACAGATACAGATACCCCTAGTTCTTTAGCAAAACCTTCTTGTGTATAGCCTTTTAGCTTTCGAAAAGCACGAATGCGTCTTCCCCATTTTTCTGCTTCCATACCGTTACTCCCTCTCGCCTTTTCATTTCTTCTACTTGTGAACGTGAAATGTTTTGTTTTATGTCTTGATTAATCTCTAACAACGGAACGATAACAAAAGCTCTTTCAAACATCCGCGGATGCGGAACAATAAGATTCTCTGCTTCAATATTCTCTTGATTATAAAGTAAAATGTCAAGGTCGATAGTCCTCGGCCCCCACCTAATTTCCCTTTTTCTTCCTAGGTCATTTTCTACTTTTTGTGTTACTTTCAATAACTCTTGTGGTGATAAATTGGTAGAAATTTTTATAACTAAATTTAAAAAGCAACTTTGGTCAGTATAGCCAACTGGCTCAGTTTCATATACAGATGAAATATCATCAACCTGAATATAAGGATTTTTATTTAAAAACTGAATCGCTTCAGTTAGATACGTATAACGCTCTCCAATATTTGACCCTAATGCAATGTAAGCTATATTGCTCATGGACGTTCTCTCGTAATTTCTACTGCTACAGCACGATAATGACCCGGTATCGGTGGATCCGGCTTAATTACCTTAATTGTACAGCGTGAAATACTTTCATATTGTTTTAATATATCTGCAGCAATATTTTCAGCGATACTCTCCACAAGCTTATACTTTCTATCCTCAACAACTTTTCTACATAATTCGAAAAGCTCTCCATAATTGACCGAATGCTCTAAGTCATCACTTTCCCCTGCACGCTTTAAATCCAACTCCACCGTTAAGTCAACTTTAAATCTCTGACCTAATTTATTCTCCTCTGGGAACACACCATGATAACCATAAAACTCCATATCATGGATATAAATTTTATCCAATTACCTTACCCCCTTACCAATCATCGCATCCATCATTTTAGCCATACGCGCCATTTCTTTCACATCATGGACACGAACAAACTCACAGCCCTTTTCAATACCAAGACAAACGGTAGCTCCTGTTCCCTCAAGACGTTCCTCCACTGGCAAATCTAATACGTGCCCAATAAAGGACTTTCTCGAAGTACCTAAGAGAACCGGATAACCTAGCACATTTAACTGTTCTAAATTACGCATCGCCTCTAAGTTCTGCTCAGGTGTTTTAGCAAAACCGATACCTGGATCTAAAATAATATTCTCATCTGGCACACCAGCATTTTTAGCAATTTTAATACTGTCATACAAATCAGCAATCATATCCGCCATTAAATTACGATAATTCATATTATCGCGGTTATGCATTAAAATGATGGGTACATCATAATGAGCTGCGACTTCAGCAATTTTTGGCTCCGCCTTCGCTCCCCAAATATCATTAATAATATGAGCACCAGCCTCAATTGCTTGCTTTGCAACTTCAGCTTTATATGTATCGATAGATATAGGCAATTTTACTTCTTTTGAAACTGCTTGAATCATCGGGACAACTCGCTTTATTTCTTCTTCTACTGATACTTTAGCAAAACCTGGGCGAGTAGATTCGCCACCAATATCAATAATATGAGCACCTTGACCTTGCATTTCTTTTGCGTGACGTACCGCAGCATCTACCTCGTTGTAACTCCCACCATCAGAAAACGAATCTGGTGTTACATTTAAAATCCCCATAATTAATGTTTTTTCATTTAAATTCAATGTATATTCGCCGCAGCGCAAATCATAATCCCACTTCAAACTACACATCTCCTCTTCGTAATTCATTTCTGCTCCATAATTTCTCTCTTTGCATTCCATAAAGGTACATTAAACTTTTTGTAACCACTCCTACTTTACCCGGGAAATCCTGCGCTTCTATACGATAAAGCGGAACAATTTCTTGAATGGAGTTTGTTACGAAGACTTCATCCGCTGAAAGTAGCTCATCTTTTGTAAAGAAACCTTCCTTTACTTCTATATTTAATTCTTCAGCACTCTTTATAATAAACGCACGAGTGATACCATTTAAAATCCCTGTCTCTAACGAAGGTGTATATAAAACATCACCTTTCACAAAAAATAGATTCGAAACAATACCCTCTGCAACATAACCTGCTTCAGTGAGGAAAATACCTTCCTTACTCACAACATTTCCAATTTCACGCTTCCCTAAAATATTATTTAAATAGTGATGAGACTTCAGGCGAAATGTCCCTTCCGGTGTATTTCGCACTTGTTTTAGAATAACACCTTCTTTTTCCACTACATCCCCTGGAGCTGTTAAAGGTTTTATAAAAACAATAACAGAAGGCTCTTCATACATTTCCGTTTGTAATCCTATTTCATCTATACCCGCCGATACATTAAAACGTACATATGCATGCTTCAATTCATTCTTAGCGAGTAAATCTTTCAAAATAAGCATCACATCATTTTTTGTCATTGTCCATTTAATTTGCAATGTATCCAGCGCCTCTATTAAACGGTTATAATGATCATCCAATAAGAAAGGATGACCATTATAAATACGAAACGTTTCAAAAACTCCAAGACCATATAAATAACCATGATCATAAGGAGAAATTCTCGCTTCACTTGCTTCTACATACTGACCATTTACGTAAATTAACATAATGTCGCACTTGGACTGTATTTACGAATGAAATTCTGCAACAGCTCTTTCCCATGAGAAGTCATAATAGATTCTGGATGGAATTGCACACCCTCTATCGGCAATGTCTTATGACGAAGTGCCATAATTTCCCCTTCCTCTGTCCAAGATGTTACCTCTAAGCAATCGGGTAACGTCTCTTTCTTAACAATAAGGGAATGATAGCGCGTCGCAGTAAACGGATTAGGAATATCCGAAAAAATCGTCTTTCCATCATGATGCATAAGCGAGGTTTTTCCATGCATTAATCGCTCTGCACGGACAACCTCTCCCCCAAACACTTGTGCAATAGATTGATGCCCTAGACAAACACCAAAAATCGGAGTCTTTCCAGCAAAGTATTTAATAGCTTCCATACTAATCCCAGCTTCATTAGGACTACATGGGCCTGGAGAAATCATTAGAAAATCTGGTTTCATATTCTCAATATCTGAAATGGTCACTTCATCATTACGTTTAACAACGAGCTCTTGTCCAAGTTCTCCAAGAAACTGCACTAAATTAAATGTAAAAGAATCATAATTATCAATCATTAATATCATTTCTCTCACCTAACCGTTTCTTCGCTACGTTCTTTTGCACGCCATAAAGCAATCGCCTTTTTTAACGACTCTTTATATTCATTTTCCGGATTTGAATCAATTACAATTCCCGCCCCTGCTTGTACATGAGCTTTTCCATCTTTAGCAAGAAGTGTTCTAATTACAATATTCAATTCTGTATCTCCAGAATAACCAATCCAACCGATTGAACCTGTATAAATCCCTCTTCGAACAGGTTCTAATTCCTCAATAATTTCCATCGTACGTATTTTTGGGGCACCAGTAATTGTTCCCCCAGGGAATACAGCCTTCACTAAATCAAAAGCATCCTTATCTTCTTCCACCTCACCACGCACATTAGAAACAATATGCATAACATGTGAGTATTTCTCAATTACCATAAATTCATCTACTTCTACAGTTCCATATTTACAAACACGTCCTAAATCATTTCTTTCTAAATCCACAAGCATTACATGCTCTGCTCTTTCTTTTTCGTTCTCAATTAATTCTCTTGCTAATTCTTCATCCTCTTGCTCATCCGCGCCTCTAGATCTCGTTCCAGCAATCGGTCTTGTACTTACTTCAGTTCCTTGTTTCTTAATTAACAACTCTGGTGATCCACTAACAATTTGAAAATCCCCAAGCTCCAGGTAACCCATATATGGAGATGGATTAATCTCACGAAGACTTGTATAAATTTCTAGTGGGTGTGTCTGTAACGTTCTTTCTTGTCTCGTCGACAAGTTTACTTGGAACACATCACCCGCCCCAATATATTCTTGAATACATTCAACTGCCTTCATAAAGCTGGCTTCAGTAAAAGCAACTGCTTCACTTTTCTTTTCAGGACTTTCAAAAGGCACGGTCACTTCAGGCGCTTCTGTCATCCAAAGACTCTTCCACTCATTTAGCCGTTCATTCGCCTCTTCATATTTATCTACATAATGCGTAATAACCCATAACACTTGTTCTTTTTGATCATAGACAAATACGTCATCAAATAATAAAAAGAAGATGTCAGGTATATTAATATCATCTTCCGCAAGAGAAGGCAGCTTTTCAATATAACGGATACAGTCATAACTGAAATAGCCAATTGCACCACCTTGAAAAGGCGGATACTCTGGGTTATAGTCCGTCTTCCATTGTTCCATATATTCTTGCATTAAATCTAACGGATTCCCTCGTTTTATTGTTTCCTTACCACTTTCACTTATATGTAACGTTTCATCCTTCCCTCGAATTACCGCTACTGGGTTCAGCCCTACAATGTTATAACGACCGCCACGGCCGCTTTCTAACAAAATATGTTGCGATTTACCCTGAGAAAGAAATTTATATTGCTTAAAGAAATCTAACTGATATGGAATAGAAAGCGCTAAAGATTTTCTTCGTTGCATATCAACACCCCGTCTTCTTTTATCCCACCCTCTTAGATAAACCAGCTCAAACTACATAAGTTATTTATATAGAGATTGATTATACTCGAAGGCTAGTGAAAATAATTTAATTATACTACCTCTTATTTTACATGAAGTTTTCTAGTCATTCACTCTTTTCCTATTTCCAATCCCAAAAGAAAAAGCACCCTTTTTCAAGGATGCTTTTTCAATCGCGTTTAATTAGGATTCAAATTGATAAAGTGGTGTACTTAAATAACGTTCACCGTTACTTGGGATAATAACAAGTACCTTTTTCCCTTTACCTAACTTTTTCGCAACTTCTGTTGCTGCATAAATAACTGCGCCTGAAGAGATACCAACTAAAATACCTTCCTCTTTAGCCACTCTTCTCGCATATTCAAATGCTTGCTCTGTTTTCACTTGAATAATTTCATCATATACTTCTACATCCAACGTCTCCGGAACAAATCCCGCCCCAATTCCTTGGATTTTATGTGGACCTGGCTTCCCACCAGATAATACTGGTGAATCTGCAGGTTCTACTGCATAAATTTTAATATCTTTATACGCTTCCTTCAGTACTTCACCAGCACCAGTAATCGTTCCACCTGTACCAATACCTGCAATAAACGCATCTAATTGGTCGCCCATTTGTTCAATAATTTCTGGACCTGTTGTTAAACGGTGAATTTCTGGATTCGATTGGTTTTTGAACTGTTGTGGTATAAAGTAGCCATGTTCTTTTGCTAATTCAGTCGCTTTACGAATTGCTCCACCCATTCCTTCAGGCCCTGGAGTCAATACTAATTCCGCACCGTAAGCACGTAATAAATTACGACGCTCAATACTCATTGTTTCTGGCATTACTAAGATTGCATTATATCCTTTAGCAGCCGCTACCATCGCTAAACCAATTCCTGTGTTACCACTTGTCGGCTCAATGATTGTATCGCCCTCTTTTAATAATCCCTTTTTTTCAGCATCTTCAATCATAGCTAATGCGATACGATCTTTAACACTACTCCCCGGATTCATAAATTCTAATTTTAAGTATATATCTGCGCTGTCTGATTCTACGATGCGGTTCAACTTAACGATCGGCGTTTTCCCGATTAATTCTGAAACTGATTGTGCCACTCGCATTCCTGTCACTCCTAACACCGAGTATTTTTATTGGTTTTATCTATATTTAGATTTTGTCAGAAAATTCCCTGTTTGTCAATTCATTTGGAGGGTTGCTCCTCTTAATTCCCTTATTACAAATTCTCGATTAAATTTGTAATATCTTCTTTAGAGAACTTGTATCGTTCATTACAGAAATGACAGTGAACTTCTGTCTCTTCCTCTTCTTCACGAACTTGCTCTAACTCTGTTTTACCTAAACTAATTAATACACTCTCAATACGCTCGCGTGAGCATGTGCAATTAAATTGAACATCCATTGTTTCTAATACTTTTACTTTATCTTCTCCAAGAACTGCATATAGTAGCTCTTCCGGAGAAAGACCTTGTTCAATCAACGTTGATACAGGTGGAATCTTTTGTAAACGGTCTTCAATAAATGAAATCGTTTCATCTTGCGCACCCGGCATAATTTGAAGGATGAATCCACCTGCCGCTAATATGCTATCATCTCCATTTACAAGAACACCAACACCTACAGAAGAAGGCGTTTGTTCAGAAACTGCAAAATAATACGTAAAGTCTTCTCCTAATTCTCCTGAAACGATTGGAGATTGACCAATAAACGGCTCACGCATTCCAATATCTTTAATTACAGTTACAAACCCCTCTGTACCTACCGCTTGATATACACGTAACTTCCCTTGTTCTGTTCCTTCAAAATCAACATGCGGATTCGTTACATAACCACGTACATCTCCATTTGCATGAGCATCTACTAAGATAGGGCCAATTGGACCGTTACCTTCTACCTTAATCGTTAACTTTTGCTCGCCCTTTAACATTGCGCCCATCATTGTACCCGCAGTCAAAGAACGCCCTAGTGCCGCTGAAGCTGTTCTCCATGTATCATGACGTCTTTGCGCCTCACTTACTGTATTTGTTGTACGCACACTATACGCACGCACTTCTCCATCAAATGCTAACGCTTTTACTAAATAATCTTTCATACGTATTTATTCACCTTTCTCATGCTGTAAATTTGCATTACGTTCATATAACATATACAAACCTTTTAACGTTAAAAACGGATCTACAATATCAATTACATTCGATTCTTCGGAAATTAATTTTGCCAATCCACCTGTTGCAATAACTTTAGGTTCTTGTCTAGCTTCTTCTTTCATACGCTTAACAATACCTTCCACTTGTCCAACATAACCATAAAGAATACCAGATTGCATCGCACTTACTGTATTTTTCCCAACAACACTGCTTGGTTTTGTAATTTCGATACGAGGAAGTTTTGCTGCTCTGCTATATAAAGCCTCTGCTGAAATCATAATTCCTGGCGTAATAACTCCACCCATATAATGTTTTTCTTCGTTAATATAACAATATGTAGTAGCCGTACCAAAATCAACAATAATGAGCGGACTTCCATATAAGTGGATTCCTGCTACTGCATTTACAATTCGGTCTGCGCCTACTTCACGCGGATTTTCATATTTAATATTTAGTCCTGTTTTTATCCCAGGCCCTACTACAAGCGGTTTAATTTTAAAATATTTTTCACACATGCGCTCTAAAGCAAACATAATTGGTGGTACGACTGAAGACACAATAATACCTTTCACATCTTCAAACGAAAGACCCTCATGCTCAAGCAATTGCTTTACAAGCATTCCATATTCATCTTCTGTCTTATGACGATCTGTTTCCATGCGCCAATGCTGACGAAGTTCCCCCTCTTCAAATACACCTAGTACAGCATTTGTGTTCCCTACATCCAATACAAAAATCATATTCTCACCACTTATCTTATTTAATCTATATTTGTGCAGTATGTATAAAACTTATAAAAACATCATATCACACATACTTATATAATCAGCTTTCCTACCCTCATCATTTTACAAAAAGATTGCTCTCTATTTCAATTTTTAATACTAGTTTTACTTAAATTACTTTATCCACTAAGTTCTCAATAGTAATTAACAAAGATTTTAACAAACAAAAAAGGAGTGACGATAGTCACTCCTTCACTTCTTACTTATCTTCTTTATCTTCATCGTCTTTCTTCATGTTGATGTTTACTTTCACATCATCTGAAGATGTTGGACGTTCTGGCAATCTGCCGTAATCACATAAATGATTGATTTGCTCTGCATCTAATGTTTCTACTTCAAGTAACGTTTGTGCGATAATATCTAGTTTATCACGGTTTTCAGTAAGAATTTGTTTTGCACGAGCATAACATTCTTTCATAATTGATTGCATTTCCATATCGATTTCATGTGCAATCGCATCACTATAGTTTTGTTCTGAGTGGAAGTCTCTTCCTAAGAACACTTGACCACCTTGCGAGCTACCAAATTGCATCGGTCCAAGTTTGTCACTCATACCAAATTCCGTAACCATACGTCTTGCAATACCAGTCGCACGTTGGAAGTCATTATGAGCACCTGTACTCACTTCACCAAATACAATCTCCTCAGCTACTCGGCCACCAAGTAAACCAGTGATTTTATCAAGTAACTCTGGTTTCGTCATGAAGTAACGATCTTCTTTCGGAAGCATTACCGCATATCCACCAGCCTGACCACGAGGGACAATTGTTACTTTATGAACGACATCTGCTTCATCGAGAACAACACCAATTACAGTATGACCTGCTTCATGGAAAGCAACGATATTACGTTCTTTTTCAGAGATAACACGACTTTTCTTAGCTGGACCTGCAATAACACGATCCGTCGCTTCATCGATATCACTCATATCAATTTTCTTCTTATCTTGACGTGCAGCTACTAAAGCAGCTTCGTTTAATAAGTTTTCAAGATCCGCACCAGAGAATCCTGGTGTACGAGTCGCAATCGCTCTTAAATTAATATGCTCATCAAGTGGTTTATTACGCGCATGTACTTTCAGTACAGCTTCACGGCCATTTACATCTGGACGATCTACTGTAATTTGACGGTCAAAACGACCTGGACGTAATAACGCTGGGTCAAGAATGTCTGGACGGTTTGTCGCAGCAATGATAATAATACCTTCGTTTGCACCGAATCCATCCATTTCAACAAGTAATTGGTTCAATGTTTGCTCACGCTCATCATGACCACCACCAAGACCTGCGCCACGTTGACGACCTACTGCATCAATTTCATCAATGAAAATGATACAAGGAGCATTTTTCTTTGCATTTTCAAATAAATCACGTACACGTGATGCACCGACACCGACAAACATCTCTACGAAGTCAGAACCACTGATAGAGAAGAATGGAACGCCAGCCTCACCTGCAACAGCACGTGCTAATAAAGTTTTACCTGTACCTGGAGGTCCAACTAATAGGACACCCTTTGGAATACGAGCACCAACTTCAGAGAACTTACGAGGGTCTTTCAAGAATTCAACTACCTCAACAAGTTCTTGTTTCTCTTCATCCGCACCAGCAACATCTCTGAAACGAACTTTTTTCTTTTCATCATTATATAACTTCGCCTTACTTTTCCCGAAGTTCATAACACGGCTACCGCCGCCTTGAGCTTGGTTTAATAAGAAGAAGAATAAAATGAAGATGATGACAAATGGAATGATTGAAGTAAAGAATGTTACCCAAGCACTTGTTTCTTCTGCTGGTTGATACTTAACTTCGGCACCTTTCGCTTTATCATTAATTTTCTTTTGTAATTCCTCAGTATTTGGTGCATAAGTAACAAATTGTTCTCCTTGGCTAGAGTTATTAAATTGTCCTTTTACCTCAAATACACCATTTTTCGGTTGAAGTTGCACATTACGCACTTCACCGCTTTCCAGTTTAGTAATGAATTTGTCGTAGCTAACTGATGTCGTTTTTTGTGTCGAACCATTAAAATAGCTCACGATTCCAATTACTACTAAGAATATCAGTAAATAAAAGATGGTATTACGGAAGATACGATTCATTCCTAACCTCCTCTCACGGCATAAACACTATAGTAAATCGTAACATAGAAAAACTTTCCTATACAATTGTGAAGCCTATATTTAATTAATTTGAGTAAACGCTTGGTTTTAATACGCCTACATAAGGAAGATTACGGTACTGCTCTTTATAATCTAATCCATATCCTACTACAAATTCATGTGGAACAGTAAATCCAACATAATCCGCTTTCAGATCAACCTTACGGCCTGTTGGCTTATCTAATAATGTAACAATTTTTACAGACTTCGCTTTACGATATTTGAATAAGTCTACTAAGTAGCTTAGTGTAAGACCACTATCAATAATATCTTCGACGATTAAAATATCGCGACCTTCTACAGAAGTATCAAGATCTTTTAAAATTTTCACTTCGCCTGTTGAAACTGTAGAGTGACCGTAACTAGATACAGCCATAAAATCCATTTCAAGATATGTATCTGTTCTCTTTAATAAATCTGCCATGAATGGCATTGCGCCTTTTAATACACCAATTGCAAGAGGTACTGTGTTTTTATAATCCTCTGCAATAATTGCACCTAGTTCGCGCACCTTTTCTTGTATTTGCTCTTCAGAAATTAATACTTTTTCGATATCTTGATTCATCATTTCATTATCCTCCCGGAAGACTCCTTGCTTTTGTAGTGAATAATCATATATTTATCCTTCTTTGCCATCTCTTTCGAAATTGCAAATGCAGATCGTTTCAACAAGGGTACCCAAATAATAGTCCCACTTGCATCACAAACGACCGGCCATTCTTCTCTTTTTTCTTTCGGTACTTTCGCTTCGATAAAAATAGCTTTTATCTTTTTCGTACCATTCATACCTTGTATTGACATGCGATCTCCATTTTCTCTAGAACGAATACGAAGTGGATATGATATATCATTATACTTAGCAACAAATACTGTTTCATTCATGTTACTTGGTATATCTTCGCTCACCTCTGTTACAAATTCATCCCCGTTCAATAGCGTAATGGTCCCGGGTACTAATAAATCTTGTGAAAAAGGAGAGACAATTTCTTGTTTAAATCTAAAGCTACACTCCTCGTATGAACGAACAATTTTCAAATCACCCGGAAAATCAAGTGAACCTGAAGGTTGTGTCCGCTTAAAAAACTCAATCAACTTGTCAATATGTATAGAAGAAAGAGAAGATGGAATCTTATATTCATAAAGATAGTTTAATATTAGTTGAATCCCTCTTCTTTGTAAAGGCATAGACATGGATTCAAAGGCAGGAATTGATAAGCTAATTTGTTTATCACTTTTTTTTGTAATTACTTTATTCATTTTCTCAAAAGCTAATTCCTGCAAATAAGCCTCATCCTCTTGCATCTGCACGCTAAATTTTTGGAATTTCTCATGCATTTGTGGATTTTCTTCTTTCAAATGAGGAAGGACATATTTACGTAATCGATTCCTTGTATATACTTCCTTTTTATTACTCGGATCTATACGTGGCATTAAATTTAGCTTATTACAGTAATCAACAATTTCTTCCTTCGTTACGCCAAGTAACGGCCTAATTAAATATCCATTATGAAAAGGACGCTTCACTGCAATTCCTGCATATCCTTTCGGAGTACTCCCTCTTACAAGACGCATTAAAATTGTCTCGACTTGATCATCTCCATGATGTCCAAGAGCAACATATCTCGCATCATATTTCTTCATTATTCTTTCCAAAAATGCATATCTGCATTCTCTCGCAGCAACCTGTGCATTCATTCCGTATTGCTGTTGATATTGTGATACATTAATCCTTATCGTTTCACAAATAATTCCCAGTTCTTCACAAAGGCCCTGCACAAACTGTAAATCCTCATAAGATTCATCACCTCTAAACATATGATCCACATGAGCAACTACAATTTCCAACTGTTTTTCCGCTCTTTTTTCTAATAAATAATATAAAAGCGCTAACGAGTCAGGACCACCAGAAACTCCCACAACAATTGTTGAATCATTCTTTAATACATCATGCTGCTTTACAAAGTCATCTACTTTTTCAACAAATGTATCTTTCAACTTCGCAATCACCTTTCATTAAACAAGAACAGCAACCTTAGTCACCTTGTCTACAATGGTACAACTTTTACAAACATTGTGCAAAAAAAAGATATACAAAAATTACATTTTTATCTTACATCCTCCGTGTATATTCACAAAATTAATAACATTACCTTTTCCCACAAAAAAACCTAGGTATTCACCTAGGTTTTTAAAATCAAATTATAGATAAACATTCCACTTACATTTTACTGCGCCTGCATTCCTACAATCGGAATCGTAGCCCACTTCGGCATATTTTTCTTCACTTTTGCCACTACAATAGTCATATCATCATTTATATAACCATCACAAGAGCGAATCACTTCTTCCATAATGATATCAGCAATTTCTTGCGGGTCTTCGGTTTGCAATTCTTTAATTTTTCGTTTCATCCACAATTCATGATTCTCCACATGCTGTGCTCCTTCAAAAATCCCATCGCTCATCATAATAAGAATATCGCCCGTTTTTAATTGTTCACCCACCACATCAACTTCAACATCTTCGATGATTCCCATCGGCAAATTACTTGCTTCAATTTTCAAAATATTATTTGCGCGTTTAACAAAACTCGGCGTCGATCCAATCTTTAAAAACCTTGCACTCGCATCCCGCAAATCTACCATAGCTAAATCTAATGTCGTAAACATTTCTTCTGTCGTTCTCAAAGAAAGAATTGAATTGATAGACTTAATTGCTATTTCTTCATCAATGCCTGATTGGAGTATTTTTTGTAATAATTTCACCGTTTCCTTACTTTCCATATGAGCTCTTTGCCCATTACCCATACCATCACTAATCGCAAGTGCATATTTACCAACACTTAAATCCATCATCGCATAAGAGTCACCCGAAACAAATCCACCGCCTTTTGCAGCTGTAGCCAATCCTGTATCAAGAGAATACGTCTTCGCCGAACCAAATGATATTAAACTATGGCCATTTGGATAAGACGACTTTTCTTCATGTTTAACGACAATATTTTCTTTAAGGATATCTGAAAGCATCGGTGCAACTAACTTTTCACACTCACCATGTTCATTAGATGCAACTGGAATTAACATTTCAATATCAATACTTCCTCTATCTAAACAATAAATATCAACATGCTCTACTTCAACACCAAAATCTCGGAACGCTTGCATAATCTGTTCTTCCTGCACTTGATGATTTTCACGCTCTCGTTGTATCTCCTTAGCAAAATCCTCCATAACCTTTGATACACCTAATAGTTGCTCCGCTACTATTCTACGATTTTCCTTCATTTGTTTTCGTAATTTTTGTCCCTCATAGAAGTGATCTAATTCACCGGCTACTAAATCCGTCACTTTTTTCCCTCTCACACAATGCTTGTCCCACTCACGAACTAATTTACGATTATGTTGCAGGGTTCCTTCTTCCGTTTCATTCATTATTTGTTTCATATAATCGTACGTTTTATCAAAATTCACTACCCAGCATTGATCCTTTTTAAAGCATGTTTGACATGTTTTCGCAGTAATTGTACTCAAAAACAAATCTGCTTCTGTCTCTTTATCTTCTTCCTCTACATACCCATATACAGAAAAGCTATTAGATAAAGCAGCAAATACATTTGCAAATTGGTTGATTTTATTTGCTGTAACATCACGCATCCTTCTTAAATATTGTTGTTGATCTTGCGAATGCTCTTGTGTACCTGGCATAAATTTAGCAATACGATCCAAAACAAGCTTCGGTGTTAATAAGAAGATAACAATCGCTACACCTGACTCAATTAAAGTTGTTACAATATTTGTCTGTTTGTCTACATATAATGTAATTAAGCTTGTCCCAATTAATAAACCTAAACTAACACCTAAACGCTTTCCTTCTTTTAACAATCCACCAAGCAATCCAGAAAAAGCAAGAAGGCTAAGCTGAGACAAGCTAGACACATTTGCTAAACTTAATATTAGTCCTGTTACAACCCCCACTGTAGACCCTGTTGCAGCACCCGCAATAAATGCAAATACTAGCACTAAATACCTTGTAAAAATATGTTGAATAGAAGCATCATATACAAACCAATCTGTTGTACCCGTTAAAACAGATGCTAGTAATATAATCAAACAAACAATTTCTTCCGTCTCTAATGCCTGTTGTTTTCCTTTCCTTTCCACTAAAAGCGGGACACTTTGTAAAAATATCATAGTTAATACAAAACTAAGTCCAGCCTCAATGGTACTAACGAGTAAATCGTACATGGTGACAGTTTGTTGCGCAAAATATACAACAACTAAGTGTGCGGTTAATGCGGAGATAAATACTTGAAATGGAACAAGTCCAACAGTTTTACGTGTAAATCGACTAAAGAAGATATTATAAATGAAGAAGGTAAAGATAGATGCAAAGGTAAAAAACAAATTATCTATCGATACTGAAAGAGCTCCTCCCATTAGAGCTAAAAATGCTAGCGGCATCTTATCCCGCTTCATAACATAAACAGCAGCAAAAAATGGCAGTGCAAACGGTAAAATATTTGTTAATATATATGCTCGTCCCAAAAGAAAACCAATAACAACAATAATAAATCCCCATCTAAAGAAAACTTGCTCAAATTTCATTCGCAACTTACTCGTCCACTTTATTCCACCAAGCTGACTCTCATTCATTGCCAATGCACTTGTATTCATAGTATTCCTTCCTGCTTTAGGCATATTTTTAACACCACCTGCATAGTTTAATTACTGTCATTATAAAAGATGATTGTTGGTTTTTTTGTCAAAACAACAGTTTTCACTTTTATAATCGTTCGACTTTTTATTCGAAATAACTCTACAGATATACAGGGTATGTAAGTTATTTTCGATATTTTAATTAAATATTCAGAAAATATAGGGTGATTTTGTAGAAGTGTTGTATATCTTAATTTATTTAACAAAAAAAGATCATGCAAATTTGCATGATCTTTTTAGATGACCCGTACGGGATTCGAACCCGTGTTACCGCCGTGAAAGGGCGGTGTCTTAACCACTTGACCAACGGGCCGTTAAATTAAATATAGCGGCGGAGGGGATCGAACCCCCGACCTCACGGGTATGAACCGTACGCTCTAGCCAGCTGAGCTACACCGCCATGTCGTCTTATTTAACGGACAATTAGTATCTTACATCAGATACTGATTAAAGTCAACACATCTCAAAAACTTTTTTGAAAATATTTTTTACATATAAAAAAGCACCCTGAGCCATCACTCTGGGTACCTCTCTATATGTTAAAAACTAAACGTCCTTATTATCCGCGACGCGCGCCACGGCCACCACGTTTAGACTCTGTGTTACGCTTTAAAGAAGTTAAACGATCTTCGCTATCTTTTAAGAAGCGTGCCATCTTTTGCTCAAATGTTTCTTTCGGAGCTCGGTCGTTACCGCCACCGCGATTATCTCTGTTGAAAGAGCGATTATTACGTTGTGGACGTCCAGAACGTTGTTGATCACCACCGCGTTGGTATTCACCACGTGGACGATCTCCTTCTGTTTTTTCACGTTCTTTCGCTTTTTTGATAGATAAACCAATCTTTCCATCTTTTTCAACATTAATAACTTTTACTTCTACTTGGTCGCCCACTTTTAAGTGATCGTTAATATCTTTTACATAGTTATCAGCAACTTCACTAATATGAACAAGACCCGTTAAGCCCTCTGGCAGCTCCACAAAAGCCCCAAAATTTGTAATACCTGTTACTTTACCCTGTAACTTGCTGCCTACCTCGATTGACATAAAAAAAATGCTCCTCCTTAGTGGTTAAAAAGTCAAATTTTACTTTATTATATATAATCCTAAAATATAGTGTCAATAAGACATACTCTACTTAGAAACAGGAAAAATTATCTCCCCTTTACCAGAGAAGAAATAATCCCTTCTAGCAATCTTTAATACGTACTCTTCATCATTTAACTTTTGAACTTCGTCTTTTAGACTTTTTTCTTTATTCGTTAATGAATCCAGTTCTTTTTTCATGTCCTTAACTTTTGCTTCTTTTGCTTTAATGGAACTGTTTTGTTGATAAAACGTTACACTAATACTCGCAATAATTGTAAAAGTAAAGACAAGAAAAACCGCTAAACGGCGATAAAGTCGCTTCCTGTTCTCATCCGTTTGTATTATATGCTCTTTAACAGGATTTGGACTCTGTTTTTCGATTGTTCTTTGTCTCAGTTCCCTCATTTCCGAGGTCCCCCTAACTTCTTTTTTATATGCTCCCATAGTTGGAAGATATGTCCCTTCAATTTTGCTATATATTGCAGGAACCCTATATGTTTCACTATAAAAAGTTTAACACGATTAGGGAGAAGTTTCCATATGAGCGAAGCAATAAATCGAACAGGCCAGAAAAAAACTTTCCATATGAAAAGTAATATCCAAATCACCATTTTCCATAACACATGTCCAATTGAAAGCAGTATACGAAATAAGAATAATATAAATGCAATAAATAGCTGCGCTATAATAATAACAGGTTTTATCATGAGTAGCTGTATAATTCGAACAAAAAAATATGTTGTTTGCATAAAAATATAGATGAGAAAATTTAACAGCTTCATGTATAGTGCCTTCAATAAGCTTTGATATGCCGCAAAACCACATAATAATGCCAAAAACACATATATACGTAGCTCAGCTTCATTTACGAGAAGCAATACATAAAAGACGAATAATGCTTGGACAATCCAAAATAATATATCATGTATAAATACAAGCCAACGTTTACGTTCTTGGCGCTTTAAAAAACGTTGATATGTATCTAAAGACGCTCCAATCCAAGCACCCATTCCAATCATTGAAAGCATTGTATACAACTGAATTGTTAAGCTCATTTAAACAACTTACTAAAGAAACCTTTAGTTTTTTCCCCTTGATTTTCATCAATATACAGCATCTCATTAACTTTCCCTTTAATCGACACAATACCTTTTTCCACATCTAAATTTTTCATTTGTAAATTTTGACCACGAATCGTTAAAAAACCCATTACGGTCTCTAGTAAAAACTCTTCGCTATCAAAACTCTCTACCTGCTTCACACCGGTAATATCAATTATACGCCTGCCACGCATAATAATGTCATGCTCTACAGAAACATTTTGTTGATTAGAAGACGTAGGTGAGTAACCATTATTCACGTAAATCCCCCCATAGGTTTTTACTAGCTAATAGTAATGTATGAGGGGATAAATGATTTTAGAACAAGCCTTCTTCCGCTTTTACTTTTTCTTCACGAACTAAGCTATACATATTTGCTGCATCTTCTTTTTTAGTTGTTTCTTTTAATTCATTTATTTTCACAGTCACTATTTTTTGACCAAAACGAATTGTTAATTCATCAGCTACTTTCACATCAGAACTCGCTTTTGCCACTTGACCATTAATAGATATTCTTCCTTGATCAGCTACTTCTTTCGCTAATGTTCTTCTTTTAATTAAACGTGATACTTTTAAAAACTTATCTAGACGCATATCAAATCCCCCTATTAACGCTCTGTTTGTTTCGCTTCTTCCCATAAAACATCTAACTGTTCTAATGATAAATCTTTCATCTCTTTATTCATTTCAGCTACTTTTGCCTCCATGTATAAAAAACGACCAGTAAATTTCTCATTAGTTGAACGTAACGCCTCTTCTGGATCTATTTTGTAATGACGAGCTATATTAACAAATGCAAATAGTAAATCACCAAACTCACCCAGCATCTTTTCCTCATCCATATTTGTAACCTCTTGTTGGAACTCTTGCCATTCTTCCAAAGCTTTCTCTATCATCGGTTGCACATCAACCCAATCAAATCCAACCTTACCAGCTTTCTTCTGAATTTCATAGGCGCGTAGTAACTGTGGCAAACTTTTGGGAACGCCATTTAAAACAGATTCTTTCACGAATCCTTTTTCTTGTTTTTTAATTTCTTCCCAATTTGCAATCACTTCATCAGCGCTGTTTACATCCGTATTTCCAAACACATGCGGATGGCGACGAACCATTTTCTCAGATAGAGTTCGAATGATATCATCTATAGAGAACCAACCTTCATCTTCTCCGATTTGAGCATGAAGCATAACTTGTAATAATATATCTCCTAATTCTTCTACTAAGTGATCATCATCCTCTTCATCGATTGCTTCCAACACTTCATAAGCTTCCTCAATTAAATATTTCTTTAATGATTGATGTGTTTGCTTTTTATCCCACGGACAACCATTTGGACCACGAAGTTCCGCAATAATTTCTCTAAGAACATCAAACTGTTGATACAAGGACGCACGCTCCTGAACTGGCGGCACGTACACACTCGTTAAATTATTCAATTCCGTTTCATGATCTAACATGTACAACGGTACCTTCTTTACTTGTTCAAATGAAGTTCCTGCAGCTGTTACGATATACACTTCATAATCATCTGGTAACATCTCCATTAATGTTAATTTCACATCAGATGCAACGAATGCATCATATACTTGGCAAAAGATTAAATGTTGACGCAGTTCTAATTGCCCTCTTTCAAATGATGTAGCATCAAGTAATTGGAATCCTTCAATCGGATCAATCTTTAGACTTGCAAACATAGGATCAAGGAAACTTTGTCCACCCTCAATTCGCACTTCAACATTTGAAACTTCTCCTTTTTCTAACAGCAGCTGAACTGTTCTTTCTGCTACAAGTGGATGCCCGGGAACAGCATAGATAATTTCTGTACCTTCAGCTTGTTTTAGCAATTTATTCGCAATTGTTTCATATACAATTTCAAACGTATCATGTGCTTCATATACAGCATCAAAAGACGTATATTGTACGCCTTCTTTCTCCAATTCTTCTATAACTGGATGTTCTTTCGTTCTAACAAACAGATGGTCTGCTTCTTTTATTTTTCGATATACACCCATCGTTAGCTGATCTAATTCACCAGCTCCTAAACCTAAAATAGTAATGATTCCACTCACAACCAGTCACCTCTATCCACTCTTCTTCAATGAACCTTCTTTTTTCTCTTGTTTCATAACGGTTCCTAATTCTTTTTTTGTAAATACACGTAATTTCAAAATAAAAAACATATATGTCAATCCGCCGATGGCTACACCTAACAACGCTTCAAGCGTCGCGCTTCCTCTATGTTCCGTATTAATTACTAATCCAGACATCTGTAACACACGTGTGAACACCATTAATACAAATCCCATACAAATACCACTAATTACTATCCCTAACATATTTCGCTTATTGATAAGTGACCCTGATACAGCTCTCGTAAGCAACAAACTATTTAATCCAGAGATTATAATTAACGCACATAAAGTCGCAAAAGCTGCACCTTTCACACCAAAATAAGGCATGAATATATAATTTAACGCTAACTTTAAGCAACCTCCAAATACAACAAATAATGCTGGCTTAAACGTTTGCCCTAATCCTTGTAAAATAGAAGCTGTCGTAATTGACAATGAACTAAATAAAATAGATAACGATAAAATAGATAAAACATCTGATCCATCACTGTTTTCAAACAACATAATATTGGTAGGTTGAATAATACAAGTTAGTCCAATAGCTGCTGCAAGTCCAATAACAAATGTTATTTTCATTGCTAACTTTACCTTTTCTTGAATAAAGGAAAGATCTCCTCTTTCCTTCGCCGCTGTAATAATCGGAATAAGTGACAACGAGAAAGAAGTCGTCACAACAGTACCTAATTGCATTAGCGGAATACTTCTATCATAAACACCCTTTAATACCTTTGCATTTTCAGCCTGTTCTCCCGCACCAATAAGTAAGCTGTAAAAGGACACTGAATCAGCCATCTGTATAAAAATAAGCACTAAATTACTAACACAAATCGCTAACCCCTGCCAAAAAAGGATTTTAACTATCTTCCTTTTACCCTTAATTCTCGCTGCACTTTTGAAGAATATAGAACGAAAATCTTGACGCATATACAATATAAGTACAATAATCCCAATAAGTCCACCCGCAATTGAGCCTAACATAGCCCCTGCACCAACTGTATATAAATCAAATCCGTGAGCAATTAGGAATAGCGATAAAAACACAATAATAGAAACTCGAATTGTTTGTTCTATTACTTGCGAAACAGCCGTTGGCATCATATTATTAAATCCTTGAAAATACCCTCTTGCTACAGACAAAAATGGCATCAATAAGAATGAAAATGAAATAACACGTAGTAACTTATCTAAGTGTATATCGCCCATAGCTGCCGCAATTGTTTCGGCCCCAAAAAACAATGTAAAGAAGCCTATAAAACCAATTCCTAATAAGAACCAAAAAGATACACAAATAATTTCTTCTGCTTCTTTTTGTTTTCCCCGCTCTAGTCGTTCTGCAACCATTTTCGAAATGATAACAGGAAATCCATAAGTAGCTAAAATTAAACAAAATCCATAAAACGGGTAAATTTGTTGGTAAATATAAAACCCAATATCCCCCGCTATATTTTGATATGGAATACGGTAAAAAGCGCTTAATACTTTTGTAACAAAACTTGCAATCGTTAATATAATAGCCCCACGCCAAAAGGCTTGATACTTCTTCGCTTCCATACAAGAAAACTCCTTTTTCTATTCTCACCTCTCGTATTATATCATAAAGAAAAGAACAAACTCCCTTACCAACACGGGTAATAATGAGTTCCTACATGTTAAAAATATTCAACGAAAAAAGGTAGCAAAGTGCTACCTTCATTCAATATACATATATCTCCAAATAATTGATTTCTCAAAAAGAAAGATCATAATTAGGAAAGATTGCTACTTCTAAAATCAATATACCCTTACTGTTCCATTTGTTTCGCTAAGAAACTGGCAGCAGTATTAACCGCTTTATGCTCGATCTCGCTTATAATGGCTTCTTTTGAGAAAATAATGACGGCTCCAATCGGATCTCCGTTTGCAACAATCGGTCCAACTGTATAAGAATGAACCTTTTCTGTTACACCATCAATAATGGAAATATCACTTTCATCCGTCATAATAACAGACTTTCGTTCTTCCATCGTTTTTTCAATTAGATCGCCAACACTTTTATTTAAGTATTCTTTTTTCGATACGCCTGATACTGCGATGATAGAATCTCGATCACACACAAGCACATTATGTCCTAAGCTGTCATATAAAGCATCAGCATATTCTTTTGCAAAATCACCTAGCTCACTAATTGGAGAATACTTCTTTAAAATTACCTCTCCATCGCGATCAACAAATATTTCTAGTGGGTCTCCTTCTCGAATACGTAAGGTTCTACGAATTTCCTTCGGGATTACTACCCTGCCTAAATCATCAATTCGACGTACGATTCCAGTTGCTTTCATTCTAATGCTGCCTCACTTTCTACTGATGATCAAAGTGGTGAATTTACCTGTTCATGTAAAAATCACCAACTGTTAGACATAGTATTTTACACATTAGTTCTTCTATGCACGTCGAATTGTATTTTTTTATCTTATTTTAGGCATTTATTACTTCTTTTTTTACGTCTGGTAAGCCTTTTAATAAATTTTCAGCAATTGTTAACCACTTCGATGTCTCTAAGCCATTTGTTTTCATAACAATTTTCAATTGTGATCCTTCCATTCCTAAACCGATCATACGTCCAAAACTATTTCCGAGCATGAATAATTTTCCACCATCAATATTTTGGCTTGCTTGTTCAGAAAACAGGAATGTTACTTCAAATTTATTCTGCTTAATTAATTCAATTTGTTCTTTCATTGCCAACACTTTAATATTTGCAATTTGTAATAAATAACCAACTTCTTGTGGATAATCGCCAAATCTATCGATCATTTCTTCCTGCAATTCTTCAATATCCTCAATTGCAGAAACACCTCTAAATTGTTTATACATCATAATTTTTTGCTTACTATCTGAAATATAAGCATCTGGTAGATATGCATCTACCTCTAAGTCAATTTCAACATTAACTATATTTTCAGCCCCATCTGTTCCTCTACGCTGTTCAATTGCATCTTTTAACATTTGAGAATATAAATCAAATCCGACAGAATCAATAAATCCATGCTGTTCTGCCCCTAACAAATTACCTGCTCCACGAATAGATAAATCTCTCATAGCAATTTTGAAACCAGATCCAAGTTCCGTGAACTCTTTAATTGCTTGTAGACGCTTCTCTGCAACCTCTGACAGCACTTTGTCACGTTTATATGCAAAGTATGCATATGCAACACGATTAGAACGTCCAACACGCCCACGAAGCTGATACAACTGTGATAATCCCATACGATCTGCATCAAATACAATTAACGTATTTACATTCGGAATATCTACACCCGTCTCAATAATTGTTGTACTTACAAGAACATCATGCTGTCCTTCTAAAAATGATAGCATAACAGACTCTAATTCGCTTTCGTTCATTTTCCCATGTGCGTACGTTACGCGGGCATCTGGAACTAACATCGAAATTTCATCCGCTTTTCTTTCAATATCCTCTACACGGTTATATAGGAAGTAAACTTGACCACCTCTTGCAAGCTCTCGCTCTATCGCCTCTCGTATTAATGCTGGATTATACTCTACTACATACGTTTGGACTGGGAAACGATTTTCTGGTGGTGTCTCAATAACAGATAAGTCGCGCACACCAAGCATAGACATATGAAGCGTCCGCGGAATCGGAGTTGCCGTTAATGTTAATACGTCAACATTCGCCTTCAATTGTTTAATTTTTTCTTTATGTGTTACACCAAATCTTTGTTCTTCATCAATAATAAGAAGCCCTAAATCTTTATACGTAACATCTTTAGATAAAATACGATGTGTTCCGATTACAATATCTACTGTTCCATCCTTTAAGCCCTTAATTGTTTCATTTTGTTGTTTTCTCGTACGGAATCTACTTAATAAGCCTATATTGATCGGATAATCTTGAAAACGCTCTCGAATTGTTTCATAGTGTTGCTGCGCAAGAATCGTTGTCGGTACTAAAATTGCAACTTGTTTTTCATCCATAATTGCTTTAAATGCCGCACGAATAGCCACTTCAGTCTTTCCATATCCTACGTCACCACAAAGGAGCCTATCCATTGGGCGTCCGCGTTCCATATCTTTTTTAATCTCGTC
Organism: Bacillus sp. FSL E2-8900; assembly: GCF_037966225.1. Classification (NCBI taxonomy): domain Bacteria; kingdom Bacillati; phylum Bacillota; class Bacilli; order Caryophanales; family Bacillaceae; genus Bacillus; species Bacillus sp. FSL E2-8900. The sequence continues at coordinate 55,882 of NZ_CP150193.1, read as the reverse complement.
AATAGAACGTAACTGATCCTCTGTCTCTTGATACGGGAAAGATGATTCGAACTCTTGTTGTTCTGCCGTATCTGGCGTATATGCATAGCCTTTTGAAGCTTCGCGCTCAGCATATAGTTTAATTAGGTCATCCGCAATGTCTTGTACAGATTTTTCAACTTTCGTTTTAACCTTCTTCCAATCATTACCACCTAATTTATAAACTTTCGGATCCTTACCTTCAGATCCTACATATTTTTGAACTTGATCAATTTGTTCAATTGGAACGTATAGCTTATCATTACCTTGATATTTAATATTTAAATAATCTTTATGAACACCATTAATCTCTAATGTCTCAATACCTAAAAATTTACCTATACCATGATTTACATGAACTACATAATCTCCAACTTTTAATTCCGAATAACTTTTAATACGTTCAGCATTCGATAACTTTTGTTTACGTTGTGATTTTTTAACTTTCTTATGAAAAAGCTCCTTTTCAGTAATGACAACAAGCTTTTGCATCGGCATTTCAAAACCTGCATGTAAATCACCTACAGCAATTTGTAACCTTCCAGGCAATAAAATATCTGTACCTTCTACAATATCTGCCTCAATATCATAATCACTTAAAATATGTTGTAATTTTTTCACACGTTCATCATCTGTTCCAAGTACAACAGTCGTAAAATGCCCTTCATTCCATCTATCAATTTCTGTTTTTAACAAATTCATCTGTCCATGGAAATCTTGCATTGTTTTACATGTTACATTAACAATATTTTGCGGATGTGTGTGTGCGATATGACGCAAGAATAACGTTAAATATACAAAACTTCTTTTTTTATGATGAAGAAACCCCTCGAATGGGTGAGAGAAAGATAAATCTTGAATAATTGTTCCTTCACCAAGAAGTGATATATACCATTCCGCCTCTTCTGTTTCAAGATGCGATGCTGTTTCTTGAATACGGGAAATCTCGTCTAAAATTACAACACCGTCTTCTGGTAAATAATCTATCAGACTAGCAGGTTCTTTATAGAAAATAGATAAGTATTTAAACATCTGTTCTATACTTTGCCCGTTTTTCAACATCTCAATTTCATGACTTACCGTCTCAAGCACTGTAGTCTTTAGTTTATCATCAGAAAGTTTTTGCATCGTCTTAGTCAAACCTTCTTCAAGATGCTGAATTCCTGATTTTAATTCTTCCTGTGAAAATAAAAACTCTGTTGCTGGACCAAACCTAACGCTTTCTTTTTTACCTTGAGAACGCTGTTCATCCACATCAAATAATCGAATAGAATCGACTTCTGTATCAAAGAATTCAATACGAAATGGTAGTTCTTCAGTTAAAGGATAAATATCTAATATTCCCCCACGCAAACTGAACTCCCCTGGAGCTTCTACCATCGACTTACGTTCATAGCCAATATGATGTAAAGTATGCAAGAGCGCATCTAAATCAATCTCTTGCCCTAGATTGATTTCAACTTGCTTTTGCTTCCACAATTCTTTTATTGGTAAAAATCTACGCAATCCTGCCACTGGCGCTACAATGATTCCATTCTCTCCCGCAGCCAAGCGATTTAACACTTCTATACGTTGCGCCTTCAATTCTGGACTTGCAACTCCAATTTCCGATGCTATCAGTTCATTCACTGGATATAACCACACATCTTTTTCACCAAGTAACGCCACTAAATCTTCATGTACTTTTTGTGCTTGGTATAAGTTATGCGTCACGATTAATTGTGATTTTTTTGTTTTTTTATATAAAGCCGCCATTAATAATGAACGAGAAGACGTTGCCATCCCTGATATAAGTTGTTCTTTTAACCCATCTTCTAATCCATTAATAACCGATTGTATCTCTTCATTTTTATAAAATTGCTCTAATAAACCTATCATTTTTAAAACTCCTCTCAACATAAAGAGCAAGTCATTCTATTTTATGCAAATATTTCGGAAAAGGAAAACAGAAAAATGCTTTGGACATGCCAAAGCGACAACATTTTATTGCAGAAATTTTTCATACTCATAATACTCAGGATAAGATGCGAGCGTTTCTTGACACGATTCACAAATCGTTTTTATATATATATTTCCATTCTCATGAAAATGAATCATTTCTACTACTTCTTGCTCTGTTAGTTGAAATAAAACGTCGCTATATACTTTTTCTGCGTTAATGGAGCCTACATTACCTCCGCAGTGTCTGCAATAATAATACCCTTCCATACTAGCCTCCTAAAAATTCAATTACTACTAGTATGGGTAAAACAAAAGAGAAATATTCCCAATCTCATTTTTAACTATTGAAAGTATTCATGATTTGGAGAAAAGGCTTATTTAGCCACTCTTCACATGCATCCGCTGCTTTTTCAATAGAATGGTTAACATCCGGAATCTCTTCAGATGTAAAGCGTCCTAATACATAATCGACTACCTTCATTCCATTTTTCGGGCGATCGATTCCCATACGGATACGTTGAAATTCTTGTGTTCCTAGGTGCGAAATCGTTGACTTTACACCATTATGTCCACCAGCACTACCTTTCATGCGAAGACGCAATTTACCTACAGGAATGTCCAAATCGTCGTACATAACAACGAAGTCCTCAACATCAATTTTATAATAATCCATGAGTGGACGAATACTTTCCCCAGATAAGTTCATGTATGTTAGCGGCTTTAATAAGATTACCTTTTCTCCATTAACAAACCCTGCACCAAATACACCTTTAAATTTTTGTTCATTCAAAGAAATGTTCCAACGCTTCGCAAGTTCATCAATGGCCATAAATCCAATATTATGCCTTGTTAATTCATATTCTCTACCTGGGTTCCCAAGTCCTACTATCAATTTCATTCTTGTACCACTACTTTCTTTTTTCGATACGAAAAGACGTAACCAATTTTGGTTACGTCTCATTCTATCCAATTAATTGAATAATACACTCACAGATTCTTCTTCGTATACACGAATGATTGCTTCTCCGATTAATGGAGCAACTGAAAGTTCATGTACTTTGTCGATTTTCTTCTCTTCTGGTAATACGATAGAGTTCGTTACAACTAACTCTTTAATATTTGAATTTTGAATACGCTCAATTGCTGGACCAGATAATACTGGGTGTGTACAGCAAGCATATACTTCAGAAGCACCGTTCTCAACAAGAGCGTTTGCTGCTAATGTAATTGTACCAGCTGTATCAATGATGTCATCAATTAAAATCGCTGTTTTACCTTCAATATTACCGATAATGTTCATTACCTCTGATACATTCGGGCGAGGACGACGCTTATCAATAATAGCGATTGGCGCTTTTAGACGATCTGCCATTTTTCTTGCACGAGTTACACCACCATGGTCAGGAGACACGATTACGATATCTTTAAGACCTTTTGTTTCAAAGTAATCTGAAAGAATCGGTACACCCATTAAGTGGTCGATTGGGATATCAAAGAACCCTTGAATTTGTGGAGCATGTAAATCTAGAGTGATTACACGAGTTGCACCTGCTGTTTCAAGCAAGTTTGCTACAAGTTTCGATGTAATTGGTTCACGAGAACGCGCTTTACGGTCTTGACGCGCATAACCATAGTAAGGAATAACAATATTAATTGTTTTCGCAGATGCACGTTTTAATGCATCAATCATAATAAGTAATTCCATGATATGTTCGTTTACTGGGAAGCTTGTAGATTGAATAATGAATACATCGCAACCACGGATACTTTCTTCAATGTTAATTTGAACTTCTCCATCACTAAAACGATCAACAGAACATTTTCCTAGCCCTACTCCAATATGCTTTGCAATCTGCTCAGCAAGTTCCTTATTAGAGTTTAAAGAGAATACTTTCAAATTAGAATTTAGATATTGAGTCGACATCTAGATTAACCCTCCACATTATGATTTTTTCTTATTCAGCAATTGATCAACATAGTCTTCTTTGTTAACTTGACGTGCACGTGCTACCGATAATGCTTTTGATGGAACATTCTCTGTAATTGTAGAGCCTGCTGCCACATAAGCACCATCTTCAACTGTTACTGGAGCAACAAGGTTTGAATTACATCCAATAAATACCCCATTACCAATCACAGTTTTGAATTTATTCTTACCGTCATAGTTCACCGTAATTGAACCACAACCAAGATTCACGTCTTCTCCAACTTGTGCATCCCCGATATAACTCAAGTGTGAAGCTTTACTTCTATTACCAAAGACAGTTTTTTTGATTTCCACGAAGTTTCCAACGCGTACTTCGTCTCCAATAACTGAATCTGGGCGAATATGTGCAAATGGACCAACCGATACTTCTGTACCAAGCTTACTATCATGTACAGTAGATTGTCGAATTGTCGTACGATCTCCAATTTCACTATCGCGAATTACTGTATGCGGTCCAATTTCACAATCAGAGCCAATTACAGTGTTCCCCTCAATAATTGTTCCTGGATGAAGAACTGTATCACTACCGATAACTGCATCAGCAGAAATATAAGTGTTACTTGGATCAATAATTGTAACACCGTTTACCATGTTCTTTCGGTTGATACGGTTTTTCATAATAATTTCCGCTTGCGATAGAGCGACTCTGTCGTTAACACCTAACGTTTCGTCGAACTGCTCTGTTTGATAAGCTGATACGATATGACCTTCATTTTTTAAAATCTCAATAACATCTGGAAGGTAATATTCACCTTGCACGTTATCATTTGAAACTTTAGAAAGTGAAGCAAATAAAGCCTTATTATCAAAACAATACGTACCTGTATTGATTTCTTTAATAGCTAATTCTTTCTCATTTGCATCTTTATGCTCAACAATCTTTTCAACATGACCATTCTCATTACGAACAATACGGCCATATCCAGCAGGCTCTTCTATGTATGCTGTTAGCACCGTCGCCATTGCTCCTGCTTCTTTATGTTGCTGAAGTAATGCTTCCATTGTTTCAGCAGTTATTAGAGGCGTATCACCACAAATAACTAAAGTTGTTCCTTCTTCATTTGCAAGTACACTTGCAGCTTGATCTACAGCATGTGCTGTACCAAGTTGTTCTGCTTGTAATGCAAATTCACTTACGTTCCCTAGCTGTTCTTGTACCATTTCAGCACCATGTCCAACAACCGTTACAAGTTTCTGCAATCCTAATTGAGATACTTGATCGACTACGTGTTGTACCATAGGTTTTCCACATACAGGATGCAGCACTTTGTATAGCTTAGACTTCATACGTGTGCCTTTACCTGCAGCTAGAATCACTGCAAATCTGTTTGACATATAGACCCTCCATCGCAACCTATTTATCCATTAAAGATATTATCCTAAATCATCATATATTTCAAGAAACACATTTTAACTATTAAATTTTACCATAATTCTTATAAGATGTTTTACTCTTTAGTATCTTTTTTAAGAAATAAGCTATACTATTTAAAATGATTTTGAAAAAATTAGTAGTTTATTCTTTTTATGTTAATAAATTATGCAGTTTCCAAATATAAAGCAAAAAAAACAAACTCCTGTAAATGCTTACAGGAGTTTGCTACAAAATTATAAGGCTTTTTGTCAAAAGCCCTTTTCATTCGAATTTTACGAAGCACCTGCTTCTTCAAACTCAACCTCTTCTAACTCGCCTAAACGATGATACTCTGTTAAAACCGCATCTTGAATTTTAGAGCGTGTACCAGAATTAATTGGATGTGCAATGTCACGGAACTCTCCATCTGGAGTACGTTTACTTGGCATTGCTACAAATAATCCATTATTACCATCAATTACACGAATATCATGAACAACAAATTCATGGTCTAGAGTAATAGAGGCAATTGCTCTCATGCGGCCTTCTGTGTTTACGCGGCGTAATCTTACGTCAGTCACTTCCATCTTGTGTTCACCACCCTTTTCTAAATAAGCGATATATTTGTATAAATTCCACAAATTTTCTATTTTCCCTTTAATTTTTTAAAAATTTTTAAAGTAGTTGAATATAGAGATTAGTGGAGGTTATCGCTTACAAAAGGTTACTTAACTAGGGCGATTACTTCAATTTCAACGGAAACATCTTTCGGTAATTTTGCTACTTGCACACAAGATCGAGCTGGTTTATGAGTAGAGAAATAAGAGCTATACACTTCATTCACAGCATTAAAATCATCCATGTCCTTTAAAAATACTGTTGTTTTTACGACTGTATCAAATGAAGCACCTGCTTCCTCTAATACCGCTTGTAAATTTTGAAATACTTGTTCTGTTTGTACTGTTACATCTCCTGTTACAAGCTCCCCATTTGCCGTCAATGGAATTTGTCCTGAGCTATAGAACATGTTATTTACAATAATCCCCTGTGAATAAGGTCCAATTGCTTGTGGTGCCTTGCTTGTTTGAACAACTTTCATACTTTTCACCCTTTTATTATTTATTTTACTCTTTAAAAATAGTGTACGAAAGGCAGTTTGTCCACCTATTTTATAATCTATAAATAAAATAAAAAAAGATAGAGCTATCTGCTCTATCTTTTATTCCGCCTCTACAAGCCCTTCATCAAATGGCGCAAGAGAATAATTCCCTTTTTCCACTTGAATCGTTTTTTCTTTCACATCAACTTCCGATAGACGAATTAATGATACAAAATTATTAATTAGTCGTTCTTCAATATCTGTGGATTCTACTAATACACCAATACCAACAACATTAGCCTTGAACTCTTCTAACATACTCATCATACCTTGAATTGTTCCGCCAGCTTTCATGAAGTCATCAATAATTAAAACATTCGACCCTTCTGGAAGACTGCGTTTTGCTAACGTCATTGTTTGAATTCGTTTAGAAGAACCCGACACATAGTTAATACTAACAGTCGGACCTTCTGTTACCTTATTATCTTTCCTTGCAATTACAACTGGTACATCTAAGTAATTTGCCACTGCATAAGCAAGTGGAATCCCTTTCGTTGCCACCGTCATAACTGCATCAATTGGTTGCCTAGCAAAAACAGAAGCAAACAAACGACCTGCGCCATTAATATGGCGAGGATTACTCAATAAATCTGTCATGTATAAGTAACCGCCAGGCAAAATACGATCTGGGTTTTCAAATAAGCCACAAAGCTCATCAATAATTAGATCTGCCTCTTCTTCACTTATATACGGTATATATTTCACTCCTCCTGCTGCTCCTGGTATCGTTTGCAATGTGCCGACCCCTTGTTGTTCAAACGTTTGCTTAATAATAACTAAATCTTCACTAATGGAAGACTTAGCCGATTGATACCTTTCAGCAAAAAAAGTGAGAGATACTAGCTGACGAGGGTTTTGTAGCAAGTAATAAGTCATATCGACTAACCTTGTACTTCTTCTAATTTTCATACTCTCACCTCAAATCACGAATATTCTAAACAAATCATAACGTATTATACGTCTTTATTCAAGCGTTTCTCGCTCTCCTAATAAACGTACCGCATAGACTTGTTCACAAAATCCTTTTAATCCGTTATAAATGCGATGCATTCGTGAATCATGGTGTACAAGTCCGAATACAGTTGGACCACTTCCACTCATTAATACAGCATCCGCTCCAAATCGCTTCATCTGTGATTTAATACGGGCAACTTCAGGATGCATTCCAAATGTTACATCTTCTAAAACGTTACCAACAGTATCACAAATTCCTTTATAATCACCAGAATTTATGACATCAACCATTTTATCTACATTTGGATGTGTAACTCGATTTAACTTTAAATTTCCATACACATCAGCAGTAGATACACCTATATGTGGTTTCGCTAAAATAACCCAACAAGAAGGCGGAGTCTTTATATGCTCAATTTTCTCTCCTCTTCCAGTGGCAATTGCTGTGCCTCCGTATACACAGAACGATACATCTGATCCAATTTCTGCGCCAAGCTCTGCTAACTCATCAATTGTAAGCCCTAAATTCCATAATTTATTAAGACCACGTAATGTCGCTGCTGCATCACTACTTCCACCTGCTAATCCAGCTGCTACTGGAATCGTTTTTTCAATAGTAATAGATACACCTTTTTTTACATTAAACTTCTCTTTTAATAATTTCGCTGCCTGATAAGCTAAATTTCGTTGGTCGTCTGGGACATACCGATTATGGGATAAAATTTCAATACGGTCTTCTGCTAATTCCGTTAGTTCTAGACGATCTGCTAAATCAATGGTTGTCATAATCATTTTCACTTCATGATATCCGTCTTGTCTTTTTCCCAGTACATCTAACGACAGATTAATCTTTGCTGGTGCTTTCACTAGTAGCTTCAATCTATTCACCCACTCTATGTACTCAATCTTTTATCGTTTATTTTACCATAAATTTATAGTAAGACGATGACACTTCCCTAATTATAACGAAAAGCATTCAGAATGAAACTACTTATGTAAAATGATGGCACCTTTTAGAGTACAAAAAGCCGAGGAATGTCTCCTCGGCTACCGTAGCATAGAAAGTATCTTACAACTACTGGTTTCGTTTCATTAATTGCTGTTCTGCAATTTCTATAGCACGTTTCACCATGTTACCAGCATCTTTCGCACGAATTCCGCCCCATCCTTCTTTCTGAACAACATCATAAAAGCCAAGCTCTTTTGCTAGCTCTTCTTTAAATTGGTTTGACATGACACCTCTTCGTCTACTCAATGCAGAGTCCCTCCTTATTTTGCTACGGTATAGTTAGTATGCAAAATAATATAGCTTTTCATTTATGGGAATATATGTAATGATATACGGATTATAAAATGACCTCATTATGAGGGTCTCCATAAAATGTTAACTCTACTGTCTCTGTTAAAACATCTGCATAACTATAAGATACACGTTGCAACGCATCTTCTTGTTGATCCAATTGTACAACAAAAACGGAACGGTATGTTTCTGCTAGTACACCTGATTGCTCCACAGTTTTTCTTCTTCCACTATTTGCTTTTAACATAAGTCGTTGTCCAAGATGGTGATCTAATTCGCTTTTAATTTCATCTAAACGTTTTGACATATACTTCGCTACACCTCGCTGTAATTTAGATTGAACACTTAAAGCACGATATATCTATCCTAATTATTAACCGCGATTCACAGCTAATATCATCCTGCGTTTGAATAGATAGAAGAAATACTATATTGTAAAAGTATCATTACGTAGTCTGTACGTTCTTACCTCTTTTTATCCAAATTCATTTAAATCCTTCCATACAAAAAAGCAAGATACATATGTATCCTGCTTACTCTTCGTAATGTTGAAAAGGTAATCCCGTTCGTAAAATCCCTCTCGTTTCAATTCCACCTAGTCCCTTTTCACCAGTAATTGTATTACGTACGACATCCCATACATTGACTCTCTCCATAAATGAAGTAAAACTAATTTTACCAACTACATATACAGGATCTAGTGCATGAATATTAATTCTAGATGGTGAACTAGCGAAATTGGCCCCTGCACGAATTAGTGCCTCAAAATGTGATTGACATGCCCCAGCAAAAATAACAAGTTGATCCAGTGATGGATATTTTTTTCGTACTTCACGAACAGCCTGTACAAAATGCCTTGAATGCCTATATGCCGCTAAATCTCCCTTCACTCCTTTTGATTTTGTATATGCATCATGCCCTGTAATAACGAGAATGTCTGGGCGAAAGTGATCTATTAAGTCTACTACTTTTTCATGCATCTCCGTTTCTTTACAATGAATACCTTGAACAGGAACGCCAATTTTGTTATATAAGTCTAAGCACTTGCGCAAATATAAAGGGTCTCCATCTATATGCAATACACGTCCCGGCATTTGAAAATAATTCACCTCACTTGTGTATCCACCAGTTGAAGTATGTTCATGCCTTTGTTTCATCAGTACATAATCTTGTTGAAACAAACGATACGTGCGCTCCATTGTTTCTTTCTCACGCTTCACCCTTTTTTTATGTTCTCTTTGATCTATACTAATTAAATCTTCAAGTGGCGCATCCGCCACCAGTCTAATTTCCTCTCCAAACAATATAGCTATCTCACCTTTTATTTCTATAATACGAAAAAGAATATCCCTCTTATGAGAATATCGTTCCACTAATTCTCCAACATGTAAAACCATTCTCCTACCTCCAAACTCATTAGGCCATCTTACCTGTTTTTAAAGTATGAATTTAGAGAGAGAAAGGTGACAAAAGGGACAGTTCAAGTTGAACTGTCCCTTTCATATTCTTATGATAATTTATGAAGAACTAATGCATTACTTAATGTTGCAAACTCTTCAATAGATAGCGTTTCGCCTCTTCGCTTTGGATCAATTCCTACTTCTGTTAAAATTCGATCCAATAACTCCTTATCTTTCGGGAAACCATTTAAATTATTTGATAAATTATTCATTAAAGTTTTACGGCGCTGTGCGAAACTTGCTCGTACTACTTCAAAGAAGAACGTTTCATCTGTCACCTCTACAACCGGTTTAGGACGCTTTAGAAGGCGGATAATTGCAGAATCAACGTTTGGCTGTGGTACAAACACTGTACGCGGTACAGTCATAACTGTTTCAACCTCTGTATAATACTGAATGGCAATCGATAAAGAACCATACTCTTTCGTTCCAGGTTTAGCAGCTAAACGATCTCCAACTTCTTTTTGCATCATAACAACAAATCCACGAACTGGTAACTTTTCTTCAAGCAATTTAAATAAAATTGGCGTTGTAATATAGTATGGTAAGTTAGCTACTACCATTACATCTTGCCCTTCTTCAAATTGCTCATTAAATACTTCATGTACATCTGCTTTTAGTACGTCTTTATTAATAACTGTAACGTTACCATATGGCGCTAACGTCTCATCTAAAATTGGTAATAGTCTTTGATCAATTTCAAAAGCCACTACTTTTTTAGCACGCTTTGCTAATTGCTCTGTTAATGCACCAATACCTGGTCCAATTTCAATTGCACCACTTTCTGAACCAATTTCTGCATGATCGACAATACGATTTAATACATTTGTATCAATTAAAAAGTTTTGTCCTAAACTTTTTTTGAATGAAAATCCATACTTTTCAACAATGTCTTTTGTACGATTTGGCGTTGCGATATCCTTCATCTTTTTTCCTCCTGTATTACTTGCTTATAAGCTTCTGCAAATGATTCCTTTGAAACTTGAAACATCTGTAATCGTTTATGTAACTGTTTTGCATTTGTATAACCAATCTTTAATAGCTTACCCATTCTTTCTCTGCGGCTCTTTGCCATTTCTCCGCCCACTAAGCCTGCATCGACTAAATCACTCCAACTAATTTCACTTGTGTAAGCTTCCATTTCTTCATGTATATTCTCTAGAGCGCGGCGAATCGACTCATTAGAAGCGTGTTCGATTCCAACACCCTTTTTCCTTTTAGCAAGCGCTTCTTCCTTCGGTAAAAAGGCATGCTTACAGCCAGGAACCTTGTCAGAAATAATTTTTCGAATACGCTCTCCAGGATAATCCGGATCTGTGAAAATAATAACTCCCCTTTTTTGCTGCGCTAATTTAACTTGCTCAATAACATGATCACCGATTGCTGAACCGTTCGTTTCAATTGTATCCGCATCAACAGCACGCTTAATCGCAACTGTATCATCTTTACCTTCTACAACGATAATCTCTTTTATTTTCATGCTTGCCTCCACACTCATTTCGTCTCTACTTAGTAAAACAAAAAAATGACGACTTTTCCATTATTATTTTCCCCATTCTTATATTTTAAAAAATAGAATAGAAAAATCTTTGTTCTCTGTCCTTATTGTAACACTTCATCATTCACATTTATTTTCTTCATCACTTCTACTAGTTTTTCTCAAAATAAAAAAGAACAGGTTTCCCCATTCTTTTTTATTCAACACCAAATAAAACTTTTGCATTTTTAGTTGTCATTTCTGCTACTTCCTCATAAGAAATTCCTTTTAAATTCGCAATTTCTTCTGCTACGAGTTTTACATAACTCGGTTCATTTCGTTTCCCTCGAAATGGGTGCGGTGTTAAATACGGACAATCCGTCTCTATTAACAATTTCTCTAATGGAATCTCCGTAGCAACCTCTTTCGGCTTCTTAGCGTTTTTAAATGTAACTGGTCCACCCAACGAAATTAAAAAGTTCATATCAACACATCGCTCTGCTACCTCTACGCTGCCGCTAAAGCAATGCATAATGCCTCCTACTTCAGCTGCATTCTCTTCTTCTAGAATATCAACAATATCTTGAGTTGCATCGCGGTTATGTATAATAATCGGCAATTTTACTTTTTTCGCTAATGCAATTTGTTTACGGAATACTTCTTTCTGTATTTCTTTTGGAGACTTATCCCAGTGATAATCTAAGCCCATTTCTCCAAGTGCAACGACTTTAGGATGAGAAGCAAGTTCTTCTAACCAAGCTAAATGTTCTTCTGTCATGTCGATTGCATCAACTGGGTGCCACCCAACCGCAGCGTAAATAAAATCATAGGCTTCAGCTAATTCCATCGCCTTTTTTATCGTTACTTCATCAAAACCAACAACAACTGTATAAGTAACTCCCGCTTCTTTCATTCGGGCAATAACCTCTTGCAAATCTCCTTCGAATTGCTCTGCATTCAAATGTGAATGTGTATCAAACAACATAATACATAACTCCTTTTATATTGAAATCAAGTTTATTCTACAAAAATAAGTTCTTTAATGACTTAACGATAACAATACTACAATCTTAATGCAAAAATAGAGAGTGTAAAAAGAAAAAAGACGCTTCACACATGTTACACGTGAAACATCTCTTTTCTTGTCTTAATTACTTGATTTTTGTACCATTTGGTAGATTTTGGTCAATTGATGCTAATGACAATACGCCATTCTCTTCACCCGCTAAAATCATACCTTGCGATAATTCACCGCGTAATTTTACAGGTTTTAAGTTTGTTACACAAATAACCTTTTTACCTTTTAAGTCTTCCGGCGAATAGAATTTTGCAATTCCAGAAACAACTTGACGCTTTTCTGTACCTAAGTCTAGTTGAATTTTTAACAGCTTGTCTGCTTTTTTCACAGGTTCAGCAGATAGTACTTCAGCTACGCGTAATTCTACTTTAAAGAAATCATCAATTGTAATTTCTTCTGCCTTCGGTTCTTCTTCTTTTTTCTCTTCTACTTTAGGAGCAGAGCTTTTCATTTGTTCTTTAATGTACTCTACTTCCACTTCCATTTCTAAACGAGGGAAAATTGGGTTTCCTTTTTCTACTTTTGTTCCAGCTGGAATGCAGCCAATTGTAGAGAGACTTTCCCAAGATTTATGAGCTTCATCAGTAAGGCCAAGCTGAGCAAACATCTTGCTTGGTGCTACTGTTAAGAATGGCATAAGCATAATACCTGTTTGACGAAGTACTTCTGCTAAATGAGCCATTACAGAGGCTAACTTTTCACGATCATTCTCATCTTTTGCTAATACCCATGGTTGTGTTTCATCAATATATTTATTCGTACGACTAACTAGTTGCCAAATAGATCCTAACGCTACAGAGAACTCCATATTCTCCATTGCTTCTTCTACTTTTTTCAAAGTATCTTGTGCAAACGCTACTAACGTTTCATCAAATTCCGTCACATTTGCTTTAAATGCAGGGATTTCTCCGTTAAAGTACTTATCAATCATAGCTACTGTACGATTTAATAAATTACCTAAGTCATTTGCTAAGTCGAAATTAATACGCTCCACAAATCCTTCTGGTGTAAATACGCCATCAGATCCAAATGGAACTTCACGAAGTAGGTAATAACGTAATGCATCTAATCCGTAACGATCGATTAATGTAACTGGATCTACTACGTTTCCTTTTGACTTACTCATCTTTCCATCCTTCATTAAAATCCAGCCATGAGCAAAGACTTTCTTCGGAAGAGGTAAATCTAATGCCATTAAAATTATCGGCCAATAAATTGTATGGAAACGAACAATTTCTTTCCCAACTAAATGCACATCTGCAGGCCAGAATTTTTTATATTTCTCTTCATTTGCTGTTCCATAACCTAACGCCGTAATATAGTTAGATAATGCGTCAACCCATACATAAATAACGTGTTTTGGGTTACCAGGAACACGAACTCCCCAGTCAAATGAAGTACGAGAAACTGCTAAATCTTCTAATCCTGGTTTAATAAAATTATTAATCATTTCATTTTTACGAGACTCCGGCTGAATGAAATGTGGATTATCTTCATAGAACTTTAATAGTCTGTCGACATATTTACCCATTCTAAAGAAATAAGATTCTTCACGAACAAGTTCTACATCATGACCACTATCTGGGCTTTTTCCTCCAACTACTTTGTCGCCTTCCATAATTGGATCTACTAATTGATGCTCTGTATAGAACGTCTCATCTTGTACAGAATACCAACCTTCATATTCATCAAGATAAATGTCACCTTGATCTACTAATTGTTTAAAGATTTTTTCGACAACATCTTTATGACGATCTTCAGTTGTACGAATAAAATCATCATAAGAAATATCCATCTTCTCCCAAAGCTCTTTAATTCCTGCAACAATGTTATCAACATATGCCTGTGGCGTAATATTTAACTCTTCTGCTTTCTTTTGGATCTTCTGTCCATGCTCATCAGTTCCTGTTAAATAATGCACATTATAACCTTGCATACGCTTATATCGTGCCATCGCATCTCCTGCTACTGTCGTATAAGCATGTCCAATGTGTAATTTTCCACTTGGATAATAAATTGGGGTAGTAATATAAAAGGACTTATTTTCCTCTGTCATTGTTTTGGACCTCCCGAATAACCTCATATGTATTTATAAACAGTATATCAAAAACTCATATATAAAGTGAAACTTTAATCAGTAGGGTTTTTGTTCCTCCCCACTAATTATTAGCCCACGTTAATTGGGCTTTTACGAGCAGCCCAAATCTAACTTATCTTCTTTACGCCAACCTAATTTTCAATTTAGGTCTTAATGCTCGATATCTTTATCATCTATTGCTCATATTTCAAAAAAATATACAATATCCACTTTAAATTTATTATTTTTTCAGAAAATAATGTAAATAATTGTGGAATTTCCTCTCAATCTATTATATATAAGAAATAAGAAATCTATAAATCTTTTTAAAAAATATAGAATTTAAGAATTGACGGAAATGTAAATTATTGGTATCATATGTCCATAGGGTATTTTGTTGAAAAATGACGAATCTAAAAATAGACTCGAAACTTATAAACTATTTATTTAGGAGGAAAAAAATTATGAAATCTACTGGTATTTTTCGTAAAGTTGATGAATTAGGTCGTGTAGTAATTCCAATCGAATTACGCCGTACTTTAGGTATTGCAGAAAAGGACGCTCTTGAAATCTATGTTGATGACGAAAAAATCATCTTAAAGAAATATAAACCAAACATGACTTGCCAAGTAACTGGTGAAGTATCTGACGGTAACCTTTCTTTAGCTGAAGGTAAAATCATCTTAAGCAAAGAAGGCGCTGAGCAAATCTTAAACGAACTTCAAGATTATATCGAAACAGCAAAATAAGCTTCTCAATTATGAGAAGCTTATTTTTTATCGACATGATAGATTTGATATACATCTCTTTTCGACAAATCTCGATCTTTAGCGACTGTTTTAATCGCTTCTTTTGAATTCATACTTTTTTCATTTATATAATATTCAATATGATCATATACCGAAAGAGATTCCCACCATTGTTCTTCTGGAGCAGGTTCTTCTGTTGAACCAGCTACTAAAATACAAAATTCACCACGTACTTCATTTTGCTTCGTCCACTCAATTGCTTCTTCGATTGTTCCTCGAATAAATTCCTCAAATTTTTTCGTTAACTCTCGACATAATACAATCTCTCTATTTCCCAACACTTCCTGCATCGAAATTAAAGTATCATCTAAACGATGAGGTGCTTCATAAAACATCATTGTAGTTTGTACATAACGAAGCTTTTCTAACTCCATCTTCCGTTCCTTTTTGTTTCTCTGCAAGAAACCATAGAAATAAAACTGCTTTGTTTCAAGACCGGATGCAATTAATGCTGTAAGGGCTGCATTTGCTCCAGGAAGCGGAATTACATGATATTGCTCAGCTACTGCCTCAACGACAATATCGTAACCTGGATCAGAAATACACGGCATACCAGCGTCACTAACAAGTGCTACATTCTTTCCATCCTCTAATTTCTCTAATAGTTTCTTCCCACTTACTTCTTTATTGTGCTCATGATAACTCGTGACAGGTGTTTCAATTTCAAAATAATTACAAAGTTTTTTCGTTTGTCTCGTATCTTCAGCAGCAATTAAATCAACTTCTTTTAAAATTCGGATTGCACGAAATGTCATATCTTCTAGATTTCCAATAGGAGTTGGTACTAAATATAAAACTCCCTTTTCATTTTGTTGAAAGCTTTTTTGTTGCCACATAGCGTTCTCCTTTTTGCATATATGCCTCTTTTTGTTTTCTCGTTAATTGCTTAAAGTAATACTCCGCTTGCATAGCTGTACGCTTATCATCGTGGGTCTCTACATATTTTAAAACGACAGGAAGCCTGACGCGTGTATACTTAGCCCCTTTGCCGCTATTATGAGTCTGAATTCTCTTTTCTATATGGTTTGTATATCCAGCATAATAACTTCCATCAGAGCACTCTACCACATAAAAAAAGTGCTTATTCTTCTCCATATAAAATTGAACGTAGCTCCTTTGTATATTCGTTATTGTTCTCATATACAACGAGAGGCGGTAAAATTTTCAAATCTGCATTTCCATCCTTAATTCCTTCAATTAACAATGTATTTGCTTCTTTTCCAACCTTAGGATAAACAAATTGCACACGCTTTGGTTCAATTTTATATTTACGCATTAATGTGACAATGTCTAGTAATCGCCCTGGACGATGTACAAACGCTACTTTCCCACCTTGTTTTACTAACTGACTACTTGCAGATACAACATCTTCTAATGTACACATAATTTCATGACGAGCTATCGCTAAATGTTCATTCATATTTTTCTCTGAAGTTTGAGGTGTTTGAAAATATGGTGGATTACATGTAACAACATCATATTGATGACGCCCAAGTTTCTCTGGCATATCTTTCAAATCTCCATGTATGAGGTGAATTCTTTCTTCTAACCCATTGTATTGAACACTTCTTACTCCCATATCATATAAGCGTTCTTGAATTTCCACACCAGTAATATTTCCTTTTGTTCTTGTACTTAATAGAAGGGGAACAACCGCGTTACCTGTACACAAATCAAGTAAATTCCCCTTTTGAATTGGTACCCATGCAAAATCTGCAAGTAAAACGGCATCTAAAGAAAAATTAAATACTGATGGGCTTTGTATAATCTTCATGTCTTGTGCTAATAAGTAATCTAAACGTTCATCTTCATATAAATTCATATACTGCTCCTTTTCTTACCCTTAACCTACCCTATTTCATGTATAAAAAATTACCTTTCCAATTATAATTGGAAAGGTAATTTCACTTTTTATTTAAGAATGAAAGACAGAACAAACAATCTCCCTCTTTACGTACACTTCCATAATGTAGATTGCAAATATGAAAACCTTCTTGATATAGTCTCGCTAAATTGTCATAGCCTTCACCAATATCTGTTTTCGGCTTCACTTCTTTACGTTTTTGAGTTTTTTGTTTTTCTTTATTCTGCACTTCTTCAAAACGGTGTCGCAAATTGTTATTTTCCATTTTTATATGTTGGTTTTCTTCCAACAACTCTGCAAGATGCTGTTTTAACTCTCCCAACTGTTTATATAAATGTCCAATTTGCTCTTCCATACTAGAAACCGATTCAAAAATATCTTTTTTCTCCACAAGCACCCACCTCATTAATCTGTGGTTTGACTCGAAACGACCCCTTTATTCACTAACTCATCTAACGTATATTCTACTATCCGTTCCTTGTCTACTAGTTCCACTTGAATTAATCTTTCTAAAATATTTAATCCGATAACACGGCCAGTACCATGCGGGGTTTGTATACGTTGATCTAAATCAGGAAGTTGTTCCTTTGCTGCCTCATATTCATCATTCTCATATTTTAAGCAACACATTAAGCGACCACATAAACCAGAGATTTTTGCAGGATTTAATGATAAATTTTGATCCTTTGCCATTTTAATGGATACAGGTTCAAAATCCCCTAAAAAAGTAGAACAACAAAGCATACGACCACATGGACCAATACCACCTAGCATCTTCGCTTCATCACGAACACCAATTTGTCTTAGTTCAATTCTTGTTCTAAAAATTGCGGCTAAGTCCTTCACTAGTTCGCGGAAATCGATCCGACCATCCGCAGTAAAATAGAAAATAATCTTATTACGATCGAATGTATACTCTACATCTACAAGTTTCATATCAAGATTATGCTCTACTACCTTTTGTTGACAAACTTGATATGCTTCTTTGGCAGCATGTTTGTTCTCTTCAACAATGGTACGATCATTTTCATTTGCAATACGAATAACCTTTTTTAGCGGTAATACAACGTCGTTTTCATCAACTTGTTTTTTGGTAATAACTACTTTTCCGTATTCAATACCTCTTACCGTTTCTACAATGACAAACTCATTTTCAGAGATATCGAACTGGTTTGGATCAAAGTAATATACCTTTCCGGCCTTCTTAAAGCGAACACCTACTACATCATACAAAACGGTCATCCCTCCTGCAACCGCAACACTAACTGTTCGAACACAAGCTGCGCATTTACATTAGCGTTGATTCTATTTTTTGCCTCTAATATATTAAAGAGAGCTGATACAATGCGCTTCTGAGCATAGGAAAACGATTCAAACATCTCTTTCTGCTCATGAAAAACAAGACGATCTTCTTCTCCAAGTTGAACATATAATAAATCCTTATAAATAAGGAGTAACATATCTAAACCTTGCTGTAATTGTTCTTTCTCTCCAAAGTGTTTTCCCCATTTTTCTTGTACAAAAAAAATAGAGGTTTTATCTTTTTCGAGCGCTTCACATAATTTTATCACTAAAGCTCGTGCTTGTGCAAACCATTCATCACTACATAAAGCTAAAGCTTCATCAAAACTATTTGTAAGTTGAGCAGCAAGTGTCGATAAAGATGCTGTAATCCCTTCATCCTGTAATCTTCTAATTAAAGATTCCGTAGGTAACGGTCTAAACGTAACAACTTGGCAGCGAGATAAAATCGTATTTAAAATTTGATGACTTTGTTCAGTAAGTAAAATAGCAGTTGTATCACTACTTGGTTCTTCTAAAAATTTCAAAAGTGTATTTGCCGCATTTGCTGTCATACGATCTGCGTGCTCAATAATATATATTTTTTTATTTGCCTCTAATCCTGTTTTGGAAAACTCTTCTTGTAAATCATGAATTTGCTGCTTCTTAATAGATAATCCGTCTGGTTTTACAATATGTAAGTTAGGGTGGTTACCTGAATCAATTCGCTTACAGTTTGTACATACATGGCAGGGCTCTACTCCATTCCGCTCAGAACAGAGGAAACTCTTTGCCATTTGAATTGCTGTCGCAAACTTTCCTGTCCCTTTCCCTCCCTCTAACAAGTAAGCGTGGGATATACGCTCTTTTGCAATGCTATTCATCAACATTTTTACACCGATGGGTTGTATAGCAGAAAGCTGCTCCCACGTCTTCGTCATAATGCATACCTCACTTATTTCATTCTTTCCTTCTATTATAACAATTTATCTTCTATAATCTGAACAACTTCTTCTATAAGTTTTTCCATCGGTTGATCAGCATTTACCAATACAATACGATCCGAGAAACGTTCTACAACTTGTAAATACCCTTCGCGCACACGTTTATGGAAAGAGATATCTTCCATATCTAGTCGATTTACTTCACGTCCTGCATCTTTTTCAATCCGAGCCAAACCAACCTCAGGCTCAATGTCTAGATAAATTGTTAAACTAGGCATACAGTCCTCTGTTGCGAAACGATTTATTTCAAATACCTTATCCATACCCAATCCTCTTGCATAGCCTTGGTATGCTAAAGAGCTATCTATAAAACGATCACATAACACGAGGTAGTTCTCATTAAGTGCTGGCATAACTTTTTCTACTAAATGTTGTCTGCGCGCAGCAGCATAAAGAAGCGCTTCTGTACGTGCTTCCATCATCGTATATTCTTGTTTATGTAAAATCGTCCTAATGTCCTCAGAAATTGCAATACCGCCTGGTTCCCTTGTCGCCATTACCTTTTGTGCTTTTTGTTCAAAATATGGCAATAAGCTTTTAATTAACGTTGTTTTACCTGAACCTTCTGGGCCCTCAATTGTTACAAATAATCCCTTCATCCTAAAACCTACTTTCTATATCATACACTTTCATATATTTCGTATTACCTTGAAAACGAGCTCCTGCTCTTTCTAAATACATAATTTGCTCTTTATGCTCTGAAGTAATTCTCTCTCCATACATAATTAATGGAATTCCAGGTGGATACGGAATCACCATTTCCGCCGCTATCATTCCAACAGCATCTTCTATAGATACTATCTTTGTTTCATATCCGTCTAGTTGTTTATACGTATACGGTAAAAGAGAGAATTCACCATTATAAGTATAACGAATAGATTCCCTCTTGTCTTTCACCTCATAATGTTGCAATGCTACTCGGATCATCTCTATAACCTTCATATATCCCTCATTTACTTGTAAGGGTAAAATAAATAGGACATTGTACGGATCAGCCATCTCTGTATATATACCGACCTTTTCAAATACAGACTGTAATTCGTACCCTGATAACTGACAACGAGTTTGTACGGTGACCTTTAACTCATCTTGCAACGGATATTCTAAAATGGCGATTTGGGGAATAGAACGTAATTGTTCCTTAAATCTTCGTAAAAACTCAACAATTTCACTGTGACCTTCTTCTTTTATACGCGCCATTGTAAAGCGTGCTATATCCAAGGAAGCCATAATTGGATACGATGGACTACTAGATTGTAGCATACTTAAATAAGTAGTAACCTTATCTTCGTCTACTAAATGACTATTTATATGTAAATAGGAACCCATTGTCATTGCGGGTAATGTTTTATGTGCAGAATGAACTACAATATCTGCACCATATGTTAATGCTGACTTCGGAAATGGTTCTCCCAAACATAGATGTGCCCCATGTGCCTCATCTACCAAAACAGGGATTTTATGTGCATGTGCAAAAGCGATGCTTGCCTCTAAATCCATCCCCATACCATAATAATTAGGATGCGTTAAAATAAGTGCTTTCGCATTTGGATACTTTCTAATTGCGTTCTTAATAATTTCATTACGAACTCCCACTGGTACGTTGTAAGCTTCATCAATCCATGGATCTAAAAAAATGGGATTTGCTCCCGCAAGTTTTAAACCATTAATAATTGATTTATGACAATTTCTTTGTACAAGAACAATATCATGTTCCCCGCAACAAGACAAAATCATTGCTAAGTTCCCGACTGTTGAACCATTAATTAAAAAATAACTTCTCTTTGTATTATAAACTTCAGCCAATAATTGTTGTGCCTCATCTATACATTCAAACGGACTATGCAAATCATCTAGTCCTGCTAATTCAGTTACATCAATAGATAGAATACCTTTAAACTCTCTTATTGCCTCCTGAGGGAAGTTTAAACCATTCTTATGACCAGGAACATGAAAGGATAACGGCCCTCTTTCTTTAAACTCTATTAACGCCTCATATAAAGGCATACGATTTTGATTCATCTACATCTCTTCCTTATTATTCATTCTCTATCTATTATACAGAACAAAAAAAATAATAGGCATATGCCTATTTAAAAATATGATACTTCTAATTTTCGAAGCTGCTTTAAATAATATATATATTTCGGATCATCTGTCTCTGTATTCACCATATCCTTTTCACATTCATGGCATATTAAATTATTATAAACATATATACCTTCTTTTCTTTTTGTCTCACAAACAATACAAACTTCACTTTGTAATGTCATAATCTTCCCTCCCTATTTAAGTGAACCTATTTTATACTTCTAATCCTTAACAATTTACAGAAAAATATACACCCATCTTTTATATAATATGATTAACTCTTGGGCAACGTGTTTGTATTTCCATTACTTCTTTCCCATTCTTTTTAACAATACAAAAAAACACAAGTCAAATGACTTGTGTTTTTAGTTGCTTGGCGACGTCCTACTCTCACAGGGACAAGGTCCCAACTACCATCGGCGCTAGAGAGCTTAACTTCCGTGTTCGGTATGGGAACGGGTGTGACCTCTCTGCCATCATCACCAAACTATGAAGGCATATTCCTTCAAAACTAGATAACATTTGCTACATATTATATGGTTAAGTCCTCGATCTATTAGTATTCGTCAGCTCCACATGTCACCATGCTTCCACCTCGAACCTATCAACCTGATCATCTTTCAGGGATCTTACTAGCTTACGCTATGGGAAATCTCATCTTGAGGGGGGCTTCATGCTTAGATGCTTTCAGCACTTATCCCTTCCGCACATAGCTACCCAGCTATGCCCTTGGCAGAACAACTGGTACACCAGCGGTGCGTCCATCCCGGTCCTCTCGTACTAAGGACAGCTCCTCTCAAATTTCCTACGCCCACGACGGATAGGGACCGAACTGTCTCACGACGTTCTGAACCCAGCTCGCGTACCGCTTTAATGGGCGAACAGCCCAACCCTTGGGACCGACTACAGCCCCAGGATGCGATGAGCCGACATCGAGGTGCCAAACCTCCCCGTCGATGTGGACTCTTGGGGGAGATAAGCCTGTTATCCCCGGGGTAGCTTTTATCCGTTGAGCGATGGCCCTTCCATGCGGAACCACCGGATCACTAAGCCCGACTTTCGTCCCTGCTCGACTTGTAGGTCTCGCAGTCAAGCTCCCTTATGCCTTTGCACTCTACGAATGATTTCCAACCATTCTGAGGGAACCTTTGGGCGCCTCCGTTACACTTTAGGAGGCGACCGCCCCAGTCAAACTGCCCACCTGACACTGTCTCCCGGGTCGATAAGACCCGTAGGTTAGAATTTCAATACAGTCAGGGCGGTATCCCACCAGCGCCTCCACCGAAGCTAGCGCTCCGGTTTCAATGGCTCCCGCCTATCCTGTACAAACTGTACCAAAATTCAATATCAGGCTACAGTAAAGCTCCACGGGGTCTTTCCGTCCTGTCGCGGGTAACCTGCATCTTCACAGGTACTATAATTTCACCGAGTCTCTGGTTGAGACAGTGCCCAAATCGTTACACCTTTCGTGCGGGTCGGAACTTACCCGACAAGGAATTTCGCTACCTTAGGACCGTTATAGTTACGG
>NZ_CP150193.1:12500-27500 GCF_037966225.1 Bacillus sp. FSL E2-8900 | reverse complement strand
GAAATCGCACCACGTAACACATGATATACACCTTGATACTCTTTCATTTTTTCCATCGCGATTACATCTTTCGGTTCTTGCACGACACAAACAACTGATTGATCTCGATGTGAATCATTACAAATATAACAAGGATCACGATCAGTAATATGTCCGCATACAGAACAGTACGCTAAATCTCGCTTCGCATTTACAAGTGCTTTCGCGAAACCTAACACATCATCTTCTTTCATATCTAATACGAAAAATGCCAATCGAACCGCTGTTTTCGGTCCGATACCTGGCAACTTCATAAAACTATCGATTAGTTTTGATATTGGTTCTGGATAATGCATGTATCAATATCCTCCTAGAACATTCCACCTGGTAAGTTTAAGCCTTTTGTAAATTTACCCATTGTAGAGTTTGAAAGCTCATCAGCCTTTTTAAGTGCATCATTTGTTGCAGCTAATACTAAGTCTTGTAACATTTCGATATCTTCTGGATCTACAACTTCCTCTTTAATCTTCACTTCAAGAATTTGCTTGTGACCATTTGCAATAACTGTAATCATTCCGCCGCCAGCTGTACCTTCAACTGTTTTTTCACCAAGCTCTTCTTGTGCTTTCGCCATGTCCTTTTGCATCTTTTGCATTTGTTTCATCATGTTATTCATATTTCCCATTCCGCCACGCATCATAATTAATTCCTCCTAATTATTATTACTCTTTTATTTCAATGAGTTCTTGCCCTACTAACTTCACTGCCTCTTCTATAAGAGGGTCTTCCTTTTTCTCCGGGCTTTCTTCAGACTCTCCACCTTCACGTTGTAAAAAGTCTTCACGGATTTTACCCCATTCACTTTTTGGAATGGCAATCATATTTAACCTTTTACTTAGCAATTCAAATAAAGCTTGTTCTACTGTATCCATAGCTTCTCGATTTTCGCTCGCCATCTTACAGTGAATCTCATATTGAAATGCTAAAACGTAAGTGTCATCTGAAGCTGCCACTGGTTCACTATTTTCAAGTAAAACGGCAAACGCTACTTTGTTATATGATTTGAGTCTTCCTAACAACTCACCCCATACAGCTTTTAATTGTTCTAAATCTTGACGCTTCGCTTGTTTTAATACTTCATTTACACGTCCGACAGGAATTTTCATACTTCCTGTTCGTACCGGTTTTGGTGTTGCACGTGTCTCTCTTACTTCCTGTTGTACACCAGCTGGCACACCGTTCTTTTTGACTTGCTCTAACTCTTTCTCCAGTTGCTGCATCCTGTTCATAATTGCTTGCAAACGATCTGTACCATTTGCTTGCATCATAAACTGTTGACACAATTGCACCATAACAACTTCTAAGAAAATACGCGGATGATTTGTCCACTTCATTTCCTGTTGTCCCTTACTAAGGGTATGAATAATCTCGTAGATCACTTCCGGTTGCATTTCTTCACTCAACTTACGGAATTGATCATCTACAATTACTCGTTCCAACATATGCTCTAGTTGTGGTGAAGTTTGATATAAAAGCATATCACGATAATAGTAAATGAAATCCTCCATAAAACGAACTGGATCCTTCCCTTTACTCATCATTTCATCTATGATTTGCAATGCTCTTGATACATCATTTTCACGTATGCACTCTACTAAATTGCCTAAGTATTGCTGAGAAACAGATCCTGTTACGGCCAATACATCTTCTGTCGTAACAATCTCATCACTATAAGATATAGCCTGATCAATAAGACTAAGCGCGTCACGCATACCACCTTCGGCAGCACGCGCAACAATTTGTAATGCTTCACCTTCCACTTGCGTACCTTCATTTGTCACGACCGTTGATAATCTCTCAACAATATCATTCACTGATATTTTTCGGAATTCAAAGCGCTGACAACGTGAAATGATTGTAGGTGGGATCTTATGAGGTTCTGTTGTCGCCAAAATAAAGATAACATGTCCTGGCGGCTCTTCTAAGGTTTTTAAAAGCGCATTGAATGCACCCATAGAAAGCATGTGAACTTCATCAATAATGTATACTTTATATTCTACAGCACTTGGAGCGTATTTTACTTTATCTCTAATATCTCGAATTTCATCTACACCGTTATTTGAAGCCGCATCAATTTCTAATACATCTGAAATGGATCCTTGTGTGATTCCTAAACAAGAAGGACATTCATTACAAGGTTCAGCTACCGGAGCATGTTCACAGTTAATTGCTTTTGCAAATACTTTTGCAATTGTCGTTTTTCCTGTTCCCCTCGGGCCAGAAAATAAATAAGCATGTGAAACTTTCTCTTGAAGAAGGGCATTTTGCAACGTTTTTGTCACGTGCTTTTGACCGACTACATCTTCGAACTTTTGCGGTCTCCATGTTCGGTATAACGCTTGGTATGACACGAAAATACGGCCTCCCTCAAAGGTTATTATCTCATTTATTATAACCCATTCTGTTTATAGATTCCAAAAGTTATTTTCTATACAAAAAACTCACCTTTGTATTAAGGTGAGTTTTGTATACATATATAACTGCCGTGCACCCTCCGTCGATTACGTACCATAAGCGTTACTCAAGCAGTTAGCTCGGTTCAGGCACTCCTGCGGCACACGAGAAGACCCGCTTATTGCTGCTTCCTTCCGGACCTGACAAGGTTCACGGGGTCCCGTTGCGCAGGACCCAAACGTCAACACCACTTACTTAAGGCAGACCTTACAGCAACATAACCTCGAGAGGGGATTCGGCCTCGCTAGAGCGGATTGCGAGTATAGGGCACCGCTACCTCCCCGCTTAGCACGGCAAAGTTAAAACCAATATTCGGTTGCCTTCATTAAAGGCATTATCAGTATAACTTGTTTCTTTAGAAAATGCAAATACGTTAGTTCCCAGTATTCTTCTCTAATTTTTTTATTGCTTTTCTTTTTTTACGAAGCTCTCTAAAAAAGTTTGTTAACAACGTACCGCATTCTTCCTCTAGTACACCAGATACTACTTCACATTGATGATTGAAGCGTTCATCCGTTAAAAGATTCATCAATGTCCCTGCACATCCGCCCTTCGGATCACTTGCACCATATACAACTCGCTTCACTCGTGATAAAACAATTCCACCCGCACACATTGGACAAGGTTCTAATGTTACATACAATGTTGCATCTTCTAAACGCCATGTCCCTAATTTTTTACATGCATCATCTATCGCTAGCAACTCAGCATGAGCTATTGATCTTTGCTCAGTTTCCCTTAAATTATGGGCAACACTAATTACCTCACCATCTAACACTATAACTGCTCCAATTGGTACTTCCTGTATTTCCTCTGCCTTTTTAGCTTCTTCTATCGCTAATTGCATAAAATAAATATCTTGATCTTGTTCCATAACATAGTCCTTTCATTACAAATAAAGTACACTTATTTCCATTTACTACACAGGGGATAACTTTTACAAATTCAATCCACCCTAAAAGAAAAAAGAGAGGGGATTACATATGAAAAATACCGCCTTGCTCATTATCGATATGATTAATAACTTTCAATTTTCCCACGGACCCATTCTAGCTAAAAAATGCGAAACTATAACAAACCCTATTTTACAATTAAAGAAAAAAATGAAATCCTTCGGCTATCCTATAATTTACGTTAATGACCATTATCAACTTTGGAGATCTGATATCGACCAACTTATTACTCATTGCACAAATGAATATAGCGAAAATATAATCCATAAGATTGCTCCAAGTTTTGATGAGTACATTTTTATTAAACCACATTATTCCGCTTTTTATGAAACACCTTTAAATTCATTACTAGGTTATTTAAAAATAGAAAATCTAATATTAACAGGGGTTGCCGGAAATATATGTATCCTATTTACAGCTAATGATGCTCATATGAGAAATTATAAATTGTATGTACCACAGGATTGTATCGCCTCTAACAACGACCAAGATAATATACATGCTTTAAAAATAATGGAAACTACATTGAAAGCAAATATAACATCATCAACCAAAATAAAATTTAATTAATACATATATCTATTTTCTAACTTTTTATATCAAATTAACCCGCTCGCTTCCCTCTTGTGCTACAATAATTCTGTTTTGTGTTTTTAGTAGTCACGGTAAATCACTGATTGAAAGGAGGAAACAGCGTGACCGGAGTACCATTTATCACGGTTGAAGGACCAATTGGTGTTGGAAAAACTTCACTTGCGAAGGAAATTTCAACTCACATGCAACTCCACTTACTAAAAGAGATTGTTGATGAAAATCCCTTTTTAGGAAAGTTCTATGAAGACATTGACGAATGGAGTTTTCAAACAGAGATGTTCTTTCTTTGTAATAGATACAAACAATTAGAAGACATTAACATAAAGTACTTGAATCAAAGGAAACCAGTAGTAGCGGATTACCATATCTTTAAAAATTTAATTTTTGCATCCCGCACATTAAAAGACTCTCAATATGACAAATACATGCAAATTTATCGTATCCTTACACAAGATATGCCTGTGCCAAATGTCATTGTTTATTTAACAGCTAGCCTAGAAACATTGCAAAAACGAATCGCCATGCGCGGAAGAGAATTTGAAAAAAACATGGATCCAAATTACTTACTACAGCTCACAAAAGATTATGAAACAGCAATGGATGCTTTTAAAAAAGATCATCCGGAAATACCAGTATTGAAATTTAATGGCGACGATATGGATTTTGTAAAAAATCCTGATGATTTAAACGTTATCCTATCTGCCCTTCAAAATACTCTCTTAAAGGAGTCGAAATAATAATGAATTTAAGGCAAAAATATGATATACCCAATGACGCGGTAATCACTATCGCCGGAACAGTAGGTGTGGGTAAATCAACTATGACAACTGCATTAGCTAATGCTTTAGGTTATCGCACATCATTTGAAAAAGTAGATTCCAATCCATATTTGGACAAGTTCTATGCGGACTTCACTCGCTGGAGCTTCCACCTACAAGTGTACTTTTTAGCAGAACGATTTAAGGAACAAAAAAGAATTTTTGAATATGGTGGCGGTTTTGTTCAAGATCGTTCCATTTACGAAGACACTGGAATTTTCGCAAAGATGCATCATGAAAAAGGAACAATGACGGAAACTGATTATGAAACATACAAAGGTTTATTTGACGCTATGGTCATGACTCCTTACTTCCCTCATCCAGACTTATTAATTTACTTAGAAGGTTCTTTCGATGATATTGTCGATCGTATTCAAGAACGCGGGCGCCCAATGGAACAGCAAACACCAATTGAGTACTGGAAAGAAATGCATGGACGTTATGAAAACTGGATTAACAACTTTAATTCATGCCCTGTATTACGCTTAAATATTAATGAGTACGATATTTTAAAAGATGGTGATTCAATCGAACCAATCATAAAAAAAATTGGCCATTTTTTAAAACAAACACGTAAACTTGTAAAATAAAAAACCCGTGCATATGCACGGGTTTTCCTATTAAATTACTTCTTCTTTGTTGGAGCAATAATTTCACTCTCAGGTTTTCCTGCGTTAATGCGCTGACGAACAGTACTTGTACTAATATCGTATGCTTCAGCAATCTCTTTAACAGTCATTTCTTTCCCGTTAATTACTGCCGTTAATACTTTACCTGTACGTTTTGGAGCTGCTTCTTTCTTTACAGCTGCTTTTTTAACTTGTTTTGGCGCCTCTACTTTACTCGTAGCTGGTTTTACATCACAAGTACAACCACAAAGTTTACGGAATGTATCATCACTAATAATGCGTGATACGTTTGCACCACTGTTTAAAATTCTATTGTTCTTACAGACAGGACATTGTACATAATATAAAGTTTTTCCATCTAAAGGAAACGTTTGTATAATAAGATCCATGTTGACTCCTTTCATATCTATGAAGATAATCATCGGAATATGAGTGTGTAATAAGGACAAAATTACCTTACACCATACTTTATGATTGGTTTTAAAATAAAAACTCGTTACGTGTTGGTAACGAGTTCTCCAATCTCCACTTATATGCGCTGTTGTCAATTATATCTGGAGGAGGTAGAGGGATTCGAACCCCCGCGCGACTCTCGCCGCCTGTCGGTTTTCAAGACCGATCCCTTCAGCCAGACTTGGGTATACCTCCATATTGACATCAAATATAATATCAAAAGAAAAACAGTTAGTCAACCCTACTAAAATAAATTATGAGGAAAGGAAAATTTTACTTTCCCCTTCCTACATTACAGTACTGACAACGCTCATAATTACCAATCACTCATACCGATGAATGTTTAAATTTACTTAATAACTGTTTTTCCTCCCATATAAGGGCGAAGAACTTCTGGAATTATAATTGTACCATCTTCTTGTTGGTAATTCTCTAAAATAGCTGCAACCGTACGTCCAATTGCAAGACCAGATCCATTTAATGTATGAACATGTTCTGGTTTTCCATTTGGTTCACGGCGGAAACGGATATTTGCACGTCTCGCTTGGAAAGCTTCAAAATTACTACAAGAAGAAATTTCACGATATGTGCCATAGCTTGGAATCCATACTTCAATATCATATTTCTTCGCTGCTGTAAATCCTAAATCGCCTGTGCACATGCTCATAACGCGATATGGCAACTCTAATAATTGTAACACGCGTTCTGCATCATTTGTTAACTTTTCTAACTCTTCATAAGAATCTTCTGGTTTTACGAACTTCACAAGCTCTACTTTATTGAACTGATGCTGGCGAATTAAACCACGTGTATCACGCCCAGCTGAACCTGCTTCAGAACGGAAGCAAGAGCTAAATGCAGCATATCTTATAGGCAATTGCTCTTTATTTAAAATCTCATCACGATGCATATTCGTTACAGGTACTTCAGCTGTTGGAATTAAGAAGTAATCTTCACTTTCAATACGGAATGCATCTTCTTCAAACTTTGGAAGTTGTCCTGTTCCTGTCATACTTGCACGGTTTACCATATATGGAGGTAATACTTCTTCATATCCATGCTCATCAGTATGAAGATCAAGCATAAAGCTAATTAAAGCACGCTCTAATCTTGCACCAGCACCTTTGTAAAATACGAAGCGGCTTCCTGTTACTTTCCCAGCGCGTTCAAAATCTAAAATTCCTAAATCAGTAGCAAGATCCCAATGTGGTTTTGGCTCATAAGTAAATTCTTTCACTTCTCCCCAAGTACGTGCTACTACATTATCATCCTCTGTTTCACCAACTGGAGCAGATTCATGAGGGATATTTGGAATAGATAACATTAATCTTTCTAAGTCTTCTTCAACTGTACGAAGTTCGTTATCAAGATCCTTTACTTTTTCTCCAACTTCACGCATTTCTAAAATTAGAGCTTCTGCATCTTTCTTTTCGCGCTTTAATACAGAAATTTGTTGAGATACTTCGTTACGTTTACTTTTTAATTCTTCTGTCTGAACAAGTAGTTCTCTTCTTCTCGTATCAAGTTCTTCAAAACGTCCGAAATCAGTTAAATCTTCGCCTCTATGCTGTAATTTCGCTTTTACTTCTTCAAAGTTTGTACGTAAAAATTTAATATCAAGCATTATATACTCCTCCTTTTATTTTATAAAACACAAAAAACTCCCGTCCCTATGTAAAGGGACGGGAGTTAACCCGCGTTGCCACCCTAGTTGAAAGCATTACCGCTTTCCTCTCAAGTAGAAATAACGGCTCTTCACCGGGAATGCTTACTAATCCAAAAGATATTCCACATTCCATTCCAGGATGGATTCACAAACTGTTTCTATCGATTTCCACCAACCATCGACTCTCTATAAGAAACGACATTTGTTACTATTTCCTATCAACACGCTTATTTTATAAAATTGTTACCATCAATTTACTATAATCTTATACAAGTTGCAAGTTACTTATACAACTTTTTTCATTTTCGCTTCTTTTACCATTTCAACAAAGTATGCTGTCACACGATGATCATCTGTTAATTCCGGATGGAATGAAGCAGCTAAAAACTGATCTTGTCTTACCGCTACCATTCGGTCACCATGCTTAGAAAGCACTTCAACATTATCAGCTACTTCTACAACATACGGCGCACGGATAAATACACCAACGAAGTCTTCACCCACGCCTTCAATTGAAAGCGCAGCCTCAAAACTATCCTTTTGGCGTCCGAACGCATTGCGCTCAACTGTAATATCCATAGCACCAATATGTGCTTCTTCATAGCCAATAAGTGTTTTCGCAAGAAGAATCATCCCTGCACATGTACCAAACATTGGTTTACCAGACTTTGCAAATGTACGAAGTGGTTCCATGAAAGCATACTTATCAATAAGACGGCGCATTGTTGTACTTTCACCGCCCGGTAAAATAAGACCATCAATCTCTTCAAGTTGCTCTATACGCTTTACAACAACAGCTTCTGCACCACTTGCTTCAACTGATTTTACATGCTCACGAACTGCACCTTGAAGACCTAGTACACCGATTTTCACCATTTTAAAGTTCTCCTTTAATTACCATCCACGCTCTTGCATGCGTTGTTCTGGTAATAACGTTGAAATTTCGACACCCTTCATTGCATTACCTAATCCTTTAGAAAGGCTTGCAATTAGTTCGTAATCTTCATAATGAGTCGTTGCTTCAACGATTGCACGTGCAAATTTCTCTGGGTTTTCTGATTTGAAGATACCAGATCCAACAAATACTCCATCAGCACCAAGTTGCATCATTAATGCTGCATCTGCTGGTGTTGCTACACCACCTGCCGCAAAGTTTACAACTGGTAAGCGACCAAGACGTTTAATTTCAAGTAATACTTCGTAAGGAGCGCCAGTATTTTTTGCATATGTCATTAACTCATCTTCACGTAGACTCGCAACTTGACGGATTTCTGCATTGACTTGGCGCATATGACGCACTGCCTCTACAATGTTTCCTGTTCCTGGTTCACCTTTTGTACGAAGCATAGATGCACCTTCTGCAATACGACGTGCAGCTTCTCCGATATCACGGCAACCACATACAAATGGAACTGTGTAATCACGTTTATTTAAATGGTATACTTCATCAGCAGGAGTTAATACTTCACTCTCATCGATATAGTCTACCCCTAATGATTCTAATACACGTGCTTCTACAAGGTGACCGATACGGCATTTTGCCATAACCGGAATTGACACCGCACCCATAACTTCTTCAACAATTGTTGGGTCTGCCATACGAGAAACGCCACCTGCTGCACGAATATCTGCTGGTACACGCTCTAATGCCATAACGGCAACTGCGCCTGCCTCTTCTGCAATTTTTGCTTGTTCAGCGTTAACTACGTCCATAATAACGCCGCCTTTTTGCATTTCTGCCATTCCACGTTTTACACGTTCTGTCCCTGTTACATTTGTCATGTACAAAAACCCCCCTAGGTGAATTGCTTTCCCCCGTTAAAGGCGAAAATTAAGAATACTCTTACATTCTACCACTAACTATCAGATGCTTGTCTACTACTTTTTCATAAAGTCGGTATGAAAAATAGGAATAAAAAAAAGCTCCTATCGTGAGGAGCTTTTAAAACCAACCTTTTACTGTATCAACAGCACTATTCCACATACCACTAAAGAATGAACCAATTCCGCGCATAGCACGAGTAAACCAGTTTGCTTCTTCTACTTCAGATGTCGTTACAAGATCCACTTGCAGTGACTTACCAGTTAAAAATCCAGGGTCGTTTGGATCTTTTGGTGTAATTACCATTTGACCAAGCGCAGCTCCCTTTTTAATAGGTGCTTCTTGTCCCTTACTTGATTCTTTTAATTCTGTTTTATAAACATCTTTACTTCCTTTTGGCACTGGAAGTGAAATAGCTTGTTTCGTTTGAACTGCTACATCTTTATCTTTCGCATTTTCTACTCGTACTGTTTCTTGTCCTTTTACTGAAGAACCTTTTTTATACATTTGTTTCACTTCAAAGTTAGCAAATCCATAATCATATAGCTTCTTTGTTTCATCAAAACGTGCTGTATGAGAACTTGTTTTAATAACTACAGAAATAAAACGCATTCCGTTTCTTTCAACCGTACCAGTGAAGCAATCTCCTGCTTCTGGAGTTGAGCCTGTTTTTAAGCCATCTACACCATCATATTCTTTAACTAAGCCCTTTAACATCCAGTTCCAGTTCGACATTCCAAACTTCTCTTTTTCTGGACGGAATTCTTTTTTAGGGATTTTTGCTGTATCTAACACTTTTGGATAATCTTTAATTAAATGTTGTGCTAAAGTTGCAACATCCTTTGCAGACATTTTATTTTCTTCATCCGCTGTTGTTCCTTCAGGATGCATTCCCTTTAAATCTTTATTCGTTAAACCTGTAGAATTGACAAATTTATAATTTTTCAACCCTAGTTCTTTCGATTTATCATTCATCATTTTTACGAAGTCTACTTCTTTACCTGCAATTGCTTCTGCTAATGCAATTGTTGCACCATTTGCAGAAAAGATTGCCATTGCCTCGTATAACTCTTTTACTGTATAAGAGCCACCATTTTCTAATGCAACATTTGATAATGAAGCATCTTGTGAAACCTTATATGCATATTCAGAAACCTTAATTTTCTGGTCCCACTTAAGTTTTCCTTTATCCACTGCTTCGTGAACTAAATATTCACTCATCATCTTTGTCATACTAGCAATGGATAATAATTCATCTGCATTCTTTTGATATAAAATTTTCCCAGAATTCGCTTCTACTAAAATTGCCGCACCTGCTTCAATGTTTAAAGCGGCTCCTGTTTCAGCTGATGCATTGCTATATGGCATAAAGATGCTACAAGCTAGTGTAAGCACTGTTACCAAAGCAATGAATCTTTTGCAAAACATACCTTTCACTTTTGCTACCCCCAATATCTATGTACTCACATAACCGTTATTCTAACATAATCAAAAAAAAATAGACAGAGATATCAAATCTCTGTCTATTTGTATATAAGACATTATAACGAGTAGTTTGGAGCCTCTTTTGTAATTTGTACGTGATGAGGATGACTTTCACGTAAGCCGGCACCTGACATACGAATGAATTGTGCATTTTCGCGTAAGAATTCTAAATCCTGTGCTCCGCAATATCCCATACCTGCACGTAAGCCACCAACTAATTGGTGAACTGTATCTGCTAAAGGTCCTTTATATGGCACTCGTCCTTCAATACCTTCTGGGACAAGTTTTTTATTGCCTTCTTGGAAGTAACGATCTTTACTTCCTTTTTCCATCGCACCGACAGAACCCATACCACGATACACTTTAAATTGACGACCTTGGTAAATTTCAGTTTCTCCAGGACTTTCTGCAACACCTGCAAACATGCTACCTAGCATAACAACATGTGCTCCTGCCGCTAATGCTTTCACCATATCACCAGAGTACTTAATACCGCCATCAGCAATAACTGGAATACCGTGTTTGCGAGCTTCTGTTGCACAATCATAAACTGCAGTTAATTGTGGTACACCAACACCGGCTACAACGCGTGTTGTACAAATAGAACCTGGTCCAATACCAACTTTAACTACGTTTGCACCAGCTTCAATTAATGCTTTCGTTGCTTCAGCAGTAGCAACATTTCCAGCGATAATATTTAGTGATGGGTATTTAGCACGAACTTCTTTTACCTTATCAATAACACCTTTAGAATGCCCATGTGCTGTATCAAGTACAATTGCATCTACACTAGCTTTTACTAATGCATCAATGCGAAGCATAGCATCCGCTGTTACACCAACTGCTGCTCCAACTAATAAGCGTCCTTGCTTATCCTTAGCAGAGTTTGGGAATTCAATTACTTTTTCAATGTCTTTTATTGTAATAAGCCCTTGTAATACACCGTTATTATCAACAAGAGGGAGTTTTTCAATTTTATACTTTTGTAGGATCTTTTCAGCTTCTTCCAGTGTAGTACCAACTGGAGCTGTAATTAATTGTTCTTTTGTCATTACGTCAGAAATTTTGATTGAGTAGTCTTGGATGAAGCGCATATCACGGTTTGTAATAATACCAACTAACTTTCGCTCATCTAAATTATTTACAACCGGTACACCTGAGATACGATATTTTCCCATAAGATGTTCTGCATCATATACTTGATGTTCTGGAGTTAAGAAGAAAGGATCTGAAATAACGCCGCTTTCAGAGCGCTTTACTTTATCAACTTGCTCTGCTTGTTGCTCAATAGACATATTCTTATGAATAATTCCTAAACCACCTTGGCGAGCCATTGCAATAGCCATGTCAGCTTCTGTTACTGTATCCATTCCTGCACTAATTAACGGGATGTTTAGCTGTAAGCTTTCAGATAAAACTGTTTTAACACTTACTTCTCTTGGTAATATATCTGACCTAGCTGGTACAAGTAATACATCATCAAAAGTCAAACCTTCTTTAACAAATTTAGATTCCCACATAATTGTTCCCCCTATGATACCAGAAATTATTATTAGTAGCTTATCAATTGGTTAAAATACTGTCAAGGACGTATATATATGTTAGAATTTTTAGACAATAAAAGGAGCGTAATATATGCATCAAACATCTTGTACTTGGCAGCAGTTAAGTTTCTTTTTTTCATCTCAAAATGTACAACGTTATCTTGCCCGTTGTTATGAAAAATCCTCTATTCAGGATGCAGAAAAAAAAAGTTTTGAAAATTGTTATCCCTTTATTTATTACTTAGAACACGGGAAAAATTATTATGAATTATATAAGACAGCTCCATTTTCCATTCAACCAATGTTGTTATTTTATGGAATTAGCCAACTGTTTAAAGCATGCCTACTAACTATTGACCCTAACTATCCTGAATCCACTACTGTTTTAGCTCATGGTGTTACAACTCGCAAACGAAAAAAACAAGGGTATCAATTTTTAGAAGATGAGGTGAAGGTACAAAAAAACGGATTGTTTACTCATGTTGCAGAACAACTGTTTCACATGAAACACTTAGAAGCAGAAAAATTTAACATGTTAGAACTAATGGGAAATATTCCAGAATTACAAAATTTATTTCGTTATAGTCAAAAAGGATCAACTTTATATAAAATTGATTCAACAATTAAAAATGAGCTCTCCTTTTCAGTCAACCTACTAGATCGATTACATATGACTAAAGAGAGATTTTCTCGTTACATTGAAACATCTTGTAAGCATTTATCAATACAACACGTACCTGAGAAGACTAATGAATCGAATTTACTTTTTACAGCGCCCATTCAATCATGGAATCCTATGTACAGTACTCCTTTATACTATGAACATCTTACTAATACTTATTATTTGCCACTTACGACTGACCCTAGAAATCCTAAGCCAATATTACCTGAACTCCTCATTCATTATTTATTGCTCTATAATTTAAGCATGATTTCTAGATATGAAACAGATTGGTGGTATGACTTACTTGGAAGTTATGGTTCTGAAGATTATCCATTTATTTATCAATTTCTAAGTATTTCTGCTCAAAAAATCCCTTACTATATTTCAAATTTTTTATTAATGGAACCAAATCTATTTCATGGGAAATAAAAAAACACAAGTCAAATGACTTGTGTTTTTAGTTGCTTGGCGACGTCCTACTCTCACAGGGACAAGGTCCCAACTACCATCGGCGCTAGAGAGCTTAACTTCCGTGTTCGGTATGGGAACGGGTGTGACCTCTCTGCCATCATCACCAAACTATGAAGGCATATTCCTTCAAAACTAGATAACATTTGCTACATATTATATGGTTAAGTCCTCGATCTATTAGTATTCGTCAGCTCCACATGTCACCATGCTTCCACCTCGAACCTATCAACCTGATCATCTTTCAGGGATCTTACTAGCTTACGCTATGGGAAATCTCATCTTGAGGGGGGCTTCATGCTTAGATGCTTTCAGCACTTATCCCTTCCGCACATAGCTACCCAGCTATGCCCTTGGCAGAACAACTGGTACACCAGCGGTGCGTCCATCCCGGTCCTCTCGTACTAAGGACAGCTCCTCTCAAATTTCCTACGCCCACGACGGATAGGGACCGAACTGTCTCACGACGTTCTGAACCCAGCTCGCGTACCGCTTTAATGGGCGAACAGCCCAACCCTTGGGACCGACTACAGCCCCAGGATGCGATGAGCCGACATCGAGGTGCCAAACCTCCCCGTCGATGTGGACTCTTGGGGGAGATAAGCCTGTTATCCCCGGGGTAGCTTTTATCCGTTGAGCGATGGCCCTTCCATGCGGAACCACCGGATCACTAAGCCCGACTTTCGTCCCTGCTCGACTTGTAGGTCTCGCAGTCAAGCTCCCTTATGCCTTTGCACTCTACGAATGATTTCCAACCATTCTGAGGGAACCTTTGGGCGCCTCCGTTACACTTTAGGAGGCGACCGCCCCAGTCAAACTGCCCACCTGACACTGTCTCCCGGGTCGATAAGACCCGTAGGTTAGAATTTCAATACAGTCAGGGCGGTATCCCACCAGCGCCTCCACCGAAGCTAGCGCTCCGGTTTCAATGGCTCCCGCCTATCCTGTACAAACTGTACCAAAATTCAATATCAGGCTACAGTAAAGCTCCACGGGGTCTTTCCGTCCTGTCGCGGGTAACCTGCATCTTCACAGGTACTATAATTTCACCGAGTCTCTGGTTGAGACAGTGCCCAAATCGTTACACCTTTCGTGCGGGTCGGAACTTACCCGACAAGGAATTTCGCTACCTTAGGACCGTTATAGTTACGGCCGCCGTTTACTGGGGCTTCAGTTCAGAGCTTCGCTTACGCTAACCCCTCTCCTTAACCTTCCAGCACCGGGCAGGTGTCACCCCCTATACTTCGCCTTACGGCTTCGCAGAGAGCTGTGTTTTTGCTAAACAGTCGCTTGGGCCTATTCACTGCGGCTTTCCGTTAAGAAAGCACCCCTTCTCCCGAAGTTACGGGGTCATTTTGCCGAGTTCCTTAACCAGAGTTCTCTCGCACACCTTAGGATTCTCTCCTCGCCT
>NZ_CP150193.1:0-7500 GCF_037966225.1 Bacillus sp. FSL E2-8900 | reverse complement strand
ATCCAGTTAAGCGTTGCAGACGCATATCTAAAATCGCTTGCGCTTGTTTCTCACTTAAACCAAAACGTTCCATTAAGCCTTGCTTTGCAATATCTGCCGTTTTTGAACTACGAATTAACGTAATAACTTCATCAAGATGATCTAAAGCAATTCGTAATCCTTCTAAAATATGAGCACGTGCTTCTGCTTTTTCTAATTCATAAGCAGTACGTCTACGAATTACTACCTTCTGATGCTCTAAATAATGATATAGATTTTGTTTTAAATTTAGTACTTGTGGCTCCCCATTTACAAGAGACAACATATTAATACCGAAACTTGTTTGAAGCGCTGTATGTTTATATAGATTGTTTAATAGTACATTTGCATTAGCATCACGACGTACTTCCATGACAATACGCATACCATTACGATCTGATTCATCACGTAAATCTGTAATACCTTCAATTTTCTTATCGCGAACTAATTCTGCGATTTTTTCAATTAATCGCGCCTTATTAACTTGATAAGGTAGTTCAGTTACGATAATAGATTGTTTACCGTTTGACTTCTCTTCA
Organism: Bacillus sp. FSL E2-8900; assembly: GCF_037966225.1. NCBI lineage: Bacteria > Bacillati > Bacillota > Bacilli > Caryophanales > Bacillaceae > Bacillus > Bacillus sp. FSL E2-8900. The sequence continues at coordinate 6,943 of NZ_CP150193.1, read as the reverse complement.
ATTTCAACCCTAGCACGAAGCATAATGGAACCGCGACCTGTTTCATAAGCTCTTCGAATTCCACTTCTTCCTAAAATTAAACCTGCCGTCGGAAAGTCTGGACCAGGAATATATTCCATCAATTCTGCGATAGTAATATCAGGATTATGACTTAATGCCAGCACACCATCAATTACTTCGCCAAGCTGATGCGGCGGTATATTTGTTGCCATACCAACAGCAATACCTGTTGTACCGTTTACTAATAAATTAGGGAAACGCGCTGGTAGTACTATCGGTTCTCTTTCGGAACCATCATAGTTATCTTGATAATCAATTGTATTTTTTGAAATATCACGTATTAATTCCATAGAAATCTTAGACATTCTTGCCTCTGTATAACGCATTGCTGCTGCTGAATCTCCATCTACAGAACCGAAGTTACCATGCCCATCTACAAGCATATAACGTTGACTAAAATCTTGCGCCATACGTACCATTGTTTCATAAACGGCTGAATCACCATGAGGGTGATACTTACCAATTACTTCACCGACAATACGTGCTGATTTCTTATACGCTTTATCAGCTGTAATTCCTAAATCATTCATCGCATATAAAACCCTACGATGCACAGGTTTTAATCCATCACGAACATCTGGTAATGCACGAGATACGATAACACTCATTGCGTAATCTAAAAATGAGGTACGCATTTCATGACTAATATTAATTTCTCGAATTCGTGCTTGTTGTTGATTGTCTGACATCAACGAGCACCTCCTCTTACATTTCCGTTACACATACATTGATTTATATGTAGAAGACAGGAATACTTAGATTCCTGTCATTACTCATTTAAATATCAAGGTTCTTCACGTATTTTGCATTCTCTTGGATAAAGTTACGACGCGGTTCTACTTTATCACCCATTAAAATTTCAAACGTTTCGTCTGCTTCTATTGCATCTTGAAGAGAAACTTGAAGTAACGAACGTACTTCTGGATCCATTGTCGTCTCCCATAGCTGAGTTGGATTCATCTCCCCAAGACCTTTATAACGTTGAATTCCTGGTTTCGGCTGGGCTGGTAGCTCAGCTAAGATTTTTTCAAGTTCCTTATCGTTGTAAGCATATTGAATTTTTTTACCTTGTTGTATTTTAAACAATGGCGGCTGTGCAATATAGATATAACCACACTCAATTATTTGACGCATATAACGATAGAAGAACGTTAATAATAGGGTACGAATATGTGCACCATCAACATCGGCATCGGTCATAATAATAACTTTATGATAGCGTGCTTTTTCAATATCGAAGTCTCCACCAATATTTGTACCGATTGCCGTAATAATTGTACGAACTTCATCATTTGATAAAATCTTATCTAAGCGCGCCTTTTCCACATTAATAATTTTACCCTTCAGCGGTAAAATTGCTTGGAAATGACGATCGCGTCCTTGTTTTGCAGATCCACCCGCAGAGTCACCCTCTACGATGTAAATTTCACTAATTGCTGGATCTTTCGAAGAGCAATCAGCTAATTTACCAGGTAAACTTGAAACTTCTAACGCACTCTTTCGACGTGTCAATTCACGCGCTTTTTTCGCAGCTACACGTGCACGTGCAGCCATCGTACCTTTTTCTACAATTTTTCGCGCTACATTAGGATTTTCTAGTAAGAACTTTTCAAATGCCTCTGAGAATACAGACTCTGTAATTGTTCTCGCTTCACTATTCCCAAGTTTTGTCTTCGTTTGTCCTTCAAATTGTGGATTTGGATGCTTGATTGATACAATTGCTGTTAAACCTTCACGAACATCCTCACCAGTTAAATTACTGTCCGCATCTTTTAAAATGCTATTTTTACGACCATAGTCGTTGATTACACGAGTTAAAGCTGTTTTAAAACCTACCTCATGTGTACCACCTTCATACGTATGGATGTTATTCGTAAATGAGTAAATATTATTTGTGTATCCTTCGTTATATTGAAGAGAAACCTCAACCTGAATACCATCTTTTGAACCTTCTACGTACACAGGCTCTTCATGAATCGGTTGTTTTGAGCGATTTAAATGCTCAACGTATGATTTAATTCCACCTTCGTAATGGAATTCTTTCTTTTGCTTATGTTCACGTTTATCTTCAATTGTTAATTTAATATTACGATTTAAAAACGCTAATTCACGCATACGAGTTGCTAGCGTATCAAAATCGTATACTGTTGTTTCTTGGAAAATTTCCGGATCTGGTTTAAATCGAGTTATTGTTCCTGTTTGATCTGTGTCACCAATGACTTTTAAATCCGCAACCGGAATACCTCTTTCATATTTTTGGTAATGGATTTTACCTTCACGATGTACAAATACTTCTAATTCTGTTGATAGAGCATTTACAACCGATGCCCCAACACCATGTAAACCACCAGAAACTTTATAACCGCCACCGCCAAATTTACCACCGGCGTGGAGAACAGTCATAATAACTTCTACAGCTGGACGTCCCATTTTTTCTTGTATACCAACCGGAATACCACGCCCATTATCCGTTACACGAATACTATTATCTTCTTCGATACTAACATTAATTTCATCACAATAACCTGCAAGTGCTTCATCAATACTATTATCTACGATTTCCCAAACAAGATGGTGAAGCCCTTTTCCACTTGTAGATCCAATATACATACCAGGGCGTTTCCGAACTGCCTCTAGTCCTTCAAGCACCTGTATCTGACTTTCATCATATGCATTTTCTTGCATTTGCTTTTGTTCCATTGACACAAAGATCACCTACTTTTCCATTTAAACAGGGGTTATTCCCTATCTATTTCACAATCTACAGTGCCGTTCGTTACATGAATTGTTTTCGCTTCTTTTAATGTTTCGTGTTCAATTCCGTCGACACTCGTCGTTGTAACAAATGTTTGCACTTTTCCTTGAATTGTATTTAAAAGATGTGATTGACGATAATCATCTAATTCTGATAAAACATCATCCAACAAAAGGATTGGATATTCTTTAACCTCTGAATAAATCAATTCAATTTCAGCTAATTTTAGGGATAGTGCGGTCGTTCGTTGTTGTCCTTGCGAACCAAAGACTTGAACATTTTTACTATTAACGAAGAATTGTAAATCGTCACGATGAGGACCAATCAAAGTCGTACCACGGAAAATTTCACGTTGTTTCACAGATTGAAAACTTTCATAGTATACTTCTTTTATTTTCGACAAATCCATTGATTCTGATACATCTACACTTGGTTTATAGACAATTTCTAACTCTTCTAATCCACGGCTTATACCTCGATGAATTGGAGCTGCCCATTCCTGTAGCAAATGCAAAAATTCAAAACGTTTTTGCAGTATTTTCGCACCATGCTCAATTAGTTGAAGTGTAAATACATCCAACATCGTTTCCTCATTCTTACTATTCCCTTGCATTTTTTTCAACAAGTGATTTCGTTGCGTGAGCACCTTTTGATATTGACTTAATTCATACAAATATACAGGAGCTATTTGTCCTAATTCCATATCTAAAAAGCGTCTTCTTACTTGAGGGCTTCCTTTTACAAGATTTAAATCTTCTGGGGCAAACATGACAACGTTCATCACGCCAATATATTGACTTAACTTTTGTTGTTCAAGTTGATTTAATTTTGCCTTTTTACCTTTTTTCGAAATATTTAATTCCAAAGACAAAGAACTGTTTCTTTTTTGTAATTTCCCTTTTATTTGACCAAAATCTTCATCCCAGCGGATAAGTTCGCGATCATTAGAGGTTCTATGAGATTTCGCCATCGCTAAAACATAAATAGCTTCCATCAAATTTGTTTTCCCTTGCGCATTTTCGCCGATAATTACATTTACCTTATCTTCAAAGGAAAGCTCTAATTTTTCATAATTGCGATAGTTTTTTAATTGTATTTCTGAAATAAACAAAGGGCTCCCCCTTTATGCCTGAACTTGGAAAGTTCCGCTTCCTGGAATTTCAATAACATCATTCGCATATAGTTTGCGACCTCTTCTATTTTCAAGTTCGTTGTTCACGTACACTTCATATTCTTGTAAAAACCATTTTACAGCGCCACCTGTATCAATTACATCAGCTAACTTTAAAAATTGTCCTAGTGTAATATACTCTGTTGAAATTTTAATACGTTTCATAAAATCGCTCACTTTCTGAAAGTGTTCATTCTTTCATTGTACTAAATAAACTAGCATTAGGAAAGTAATACCCAAAAATCAAATAAGGGCCACTAGCATCTTTAAACTAGCAACCCTTATTCCTTACCTAGTAAGTACGAACAGGTAAAATTAATTGAATAATTGAATCATCATTTACTGTACGAATTAAGAACGGTCTCATCGCCCCAGTAAAGCTAACTTTAATCTCTGTACTATCCAAAGCTTTCAATGCATCCATCATATATTTTGCACTAAAAGATATTTTTAACTCTTCTCCATCTACTTTTTCGCATTGTACTTCTTCGACAACTTTTCCGATTTCTGGTGAATTCGAAGAAATCTCTAGCATTTCTTGCTCTAAAGTTGATAATTTAACAACGTTATTGCGGCCATCTCTTGCTAATAGTGAAGCGCGATCAATTGCTTGTAGGAATTCTTTTGTATTCACAAAAATATCCGTTTTACTCTCTGCCGGAATTAAACGTGTCGTATCAGGATAATTCCCTTCTAACAATCTTGAGAAGAATAATAAATGTTTTGTACGGAATAATACTTGATACTCCGTAATAACGATATCTACCATTTCTTCAGACTCATCTAAAATTTTACTTAATTCATTTAAGCTCTTACCTGGAATAACAACATTAGCTTGGAATTCATCTGCAATATTATGTCCTTCAATTTTTGCTTTTCGAAGTGCCAGCCTATGACTATCTGTTGCAATACAAGTTAACTCGCTGTTATATACCTTCCAGTTTACACCTGTCAAGATTGGTCTTGTTTCAGAAGTAGAAACTGCAAATACAGTTTGTCTGATCATATGTTTAAGTAAATCTGTTGGTATCTTAAATACATGATGTTCTTCAATCTGTGGCAATAACGGATATTCTGCAGAATCTAAACCATTTAAGTTAAACTCTGATTTTCCAGATTTTATTTTTGTCATAAAATGATTTTCTACAGAAATTTCGACAGTGTCTTTAGGTAGTTTTTTTACAATCTCACTAAAATATTTTGCCTGTAAAACAATGCTTCCTGATTGAGCTATTTCTACAATTTCTTTTCCATCTTCTTCGACTGGAATAAACGATTCAATAGAAATATCAGCATCGCTTCCTGTTAATGTAACTCCTTCTTCAGTTGCTACAACTTTAATTCCCGTAAGAATTGGGATTGTTGTACGAGAAGAAACTGCCTTCATTACATCTTGTACACCTCTTACAAGATAGTCTTTTTGTATTGTAAAACGCATAAAGAAAAACCTCCGGTAAGTATAAGATTTTATTTAATTAATAAAGATAAAAAGTAGTAGTAATAGTAATAGGGCTTGTGGATATGTGGATAACTCCGCTAAAGGATGTAAAAACAGTCTATCTACATGTGGATAGACTGTGCGTAAAACAAGGTAAGTTATTCACACTATTCAGCTACTACTTTAAAATACCATTAATTTCTTCAACTTGCTTTTGTAATTGCGTATCGGTTTTTAGTAGTTTAGAGATTTTTTCATGGGCATGGATAACTGTTGTATGATCACGTCCACCAAATTCTTCACCTATTTTTGGTAAAGAGGAATCTGTAAGCTCGCGCGATAAATACATTGCAATTTGGCGAGGAAACGCAACTGATTTTGTACGTTTTTTCGCTTTAAAATCTTCTAATTTCACTTGATAAACGTCCCCGACAGCTTTTTGAATATCATAAATAGAGATAATTTTCGGCTTAGAATTTGGAATAATATCTTTAAGTGCTTCAGCTGCTAAATCAGCATTAATATCTTTATTAATTAAAGATGAATAAGCTACAACTCGGATAAGTGCACCTTCTAATTCACGAATATTTGAATCAATTTGATTTGCGATATAAAGCATAACTTCATTTGGTATATCAAGCCCTTCAGCTTTTGCTTTTTTGCGTAAAATCGCAATTCGTGTCTCTAAATCTGGCGGCGTAATGTCTGTAATAAGTCCCCATTCAAAGCGGGAACGAAGACGATCTTCTAAAGTTGGAATTTCTTTTGGTGGTCGGTCACTAGAAATTACAATTTGTTTACTTTCTTCGTGTAATGCATTAAATGTATGGAAAAACTCTTCTTGAGTCTGTTCTTTTCCAGCAAGAAATTGAATATCATCTATCAATAAAACATCTACGTTGCGATATTTATTACGAAAATCAACAGCTTTATTATCACGAATAGAGTTAATAAATTCATTTGTAAATTTTTCTGATGATAAATATACAACTTTTGCATTTGGATTATGTTCAATTACATAATGACCAATTGCGTGCATTAAATGTGTCTTTCCAAGTCCAACTCCTCCGTAAATAAAGAGTGGATTATACGCTTTAGCTGGCGCCTCAGCTACAGCTAATGAAGCTGCATGGGCAAAACGGTTACCAGAGCCAATAACAAATGTATCGAATGTATATTTTGGATTTAACATGCTCTGTGGTAAATGAGCTGAATCATCTTGTGCTGGATTCGGCTTAACTGGAGGCAGATCAATGTCCTCTTCAGCTTGACTTTGGGGAATAATAAAGCGAATTGCTAATTTTGCCCCTGTTAAATCGTATAGTGTTTCTGAAATTAGTTCGGAGTAATGAGATTCTAGCCAGTCACGAGCAAATTCATTCGGAGCTGTAATCGTTAATACGTCTTTCTTCAAGTTATGAGCCGTTGTGGATTTTAACCATGTCTCATAACTAGGCTTGCTTACCTTTTTTTCTAATTCTTTTAAGGCACTATTCCATAAATCAGAGATATTTTCCAA